>NZ_JAJSOK010000011.1 GCF_021283305.1 Pseudonocardia kujensis | reverse complement strand
CCGCCACCTCGTCGAGGTAGCCGAGCACCTCCAGGGCGCGCATCCGCCCGGCCGCGTCGGGCAACGACTCGAACACCGCGAGGGCGGCCGACGCCCGGGCCTGCGCCTCGTCGGGACGCCCGGCGGCCAGCCGGACGCGGGCGTGCACGAGGTCGTCGAGCGCGGTGCCCCACGGGTCGTCGACCGCCTCGACCGCGGGCCGGGCGGCGACGAGCAGGGCGGTGGCCCGATCGGGCTCCCCGCGCTCGGCGTGCCGGTCGGCGAGCACGAGCAGGGCCAGCCCGTCGACCGAGCTCGCCACGGTGTTCCCCGCCGCGAGGTGCGCGTCGAGCAGCGTGCGGACCTCGGCGAGCGCGGCGGGCTCGTCCCGGTCGTGCGCGGCCAGGGCGGCCGCCCACAGCCGGGCGGTGAGCGAGTCCGGGCGGTCGTCGAGGAGGTCGAGCAGCAGCCGGCGCCCGCGCCCCCGGTCGCCGGCGAGCCACCAGCCCCAGGCGCAGCGCACGGCGAGACCGAGCGCGGCCTCCCGGTGCCCGTGCCGGGCCAGCCAGCGGATCATGTCCGGCGGCTGCAGCACCCCCGGCCCCGCCGCCTCCGGCCGGGTCGACGACCGCTCGTCGGCGAGGATCCGGGCCTGCACGGCCCGCAGCTCCGGCGACGGCTCCAGCCCGGCGGCCTCGGCCAGGACGCGCCGGGCCCGTTCGTAGCTCGCCAGCGCCTCCGCCCGGCGGCCGTCCCGATCGAGCGCCTCGACCAGGACCGCGCGGGCGTGCTGGCGCAGCGGGTCCTCGGCGACGAGGGCCGTGGCGAGGTCGACGGCGGCGCGGGCGTCGCCGGCGTCGAGGACCGCCCGGGCGTGCAGCTCCCGCGCCGCGAGCAGCAGCTCGCCCAGCCGGGCGGCCGCGGGTGCGACGGCGGCGCAGTCGGCGACGCCCTCGTACGGCTCGCCGCGCACGAGGGCGAGCCCCTCCTCCAACGCGGCCGCGGCCTCCTTCGGCGCACCGCCGGTGAGCAGGCCCCTGGCCCGGTCGAGGGCCTCGCCCAGCAGGTCGTCGTCGCTCTCGCCCGGGCCGGCCCGCAGCAGGTAGTGCCCGCCCTCGCGGACGATCCGGTCCGGCCCCACGAGCCGGCGCAGGTGCGAGATCCGGGCCTGCAGGGCGTTCGGGGTCCACCCGCCCCCGGCTCCCCACCCGGCCTCGGCGAGGACCTCGACCGGCACGGTCCGGTTCCGCCGGGCCAGCAGGGCCGCCAGGACCGCACGGTCGCGCCGCCCCGTGAGCGTGACCGCGCGGCCCTCCCCGTCGCCCACCGCGAGCGGCCCGAGCACGCGGAACCGCGGGGTCACCGGATGCCCGCCGGCGCCGGGACCCCCATCGCGTTCGGGTACGGCACGGCCCCGGCGCCGACGACGGCCGCGGCGAGCGGCGTGAGCGCCGCGAGCAGGTCACCGAGGTCCGCGTCGGTGAGCGGTGCCAGGGCGGGTGCGGCCGCGTCGTCGGTGCAGCGCTCGATCATCGCCCTGGCCTCCCGCCCGCGCGCCGTGATCACGCCACCGGCGTCGAGCCACCGCCGGGCCCGCAGGGCCTCCCCGGCCGCAGCCCATTCCTGCGGGGTCCAGCCCCGGTACTCCCGTTGCTCGGCGACGACGCTCCCGAGCGCGGCGAGCAGCACGTTGGCCCCGGCGCCGTCGACGCCCGCCGCCACCAGCGCGGCCACGTGCCCGTCGCCCCGGTACTCGCGCAGCACGGTCGCAGCGTGCCACAGTCGCGCGGGGTCGTCCGCGGGTTCGGGCAGCGCGGCGTGGGCCGCCGCGAGGGCCCGCCCGCCGAAGGACGGCGGCCGGGCCTTCCCGAGCACGGCGAGCGCCGGGCCCGGGTCCCACCCGGCCGGCCGGAGCCGCTCGAGCGCGGCCGCGGCCCCGCCGGTCCGTGCGTCGACGACCGCGGCGGGCTCGGCGACCTCCCACACCTCGGGCACCGCCCGCGCCACCATCCCCGGCGCGAAGCCGTGGAAGAGCGCCGTGACCACGGCGGCCGGGGCGGGGCCCAGCGCCGCGGCGCGGGCCGCGAAGTACCGGCGCCAGAAGCCCCGCAGGCCGAGGCCGGAGAGCCGCTCGGCCGGCTCCGGCGCGAAGTAGACGACGGCGTGCACCGCCTCGATCACCCGCCACAGCTCGCGCTCCCGCGTCGCCCGGTCCATGGACCACAGGTAGAGCGACCGGGCCGCCCGCGGCAAGGGGCCGGCCGGGCGGGCGTCAGCGTCGCGTCAGCGGGCGGGCTCCTGATGAGCGACTGATGCGGGGGCACACCGCCGTTGCCGCGCGGCCGGTGACGGCCTGACATGGGTGTCGCCCGCAGGAGAGGAGCCGCCCGATGCCCGTCCCACCCGAACCCGGCCGTCGCCCCCGGTGGCCGGCGGCGCTGCGCCGGCGCGGGGAGCGCGTCGCCGCGCTGCTCGCGCTGCTCCTCGACCCCACCCACCTGCCGTGACGGCCGTCGTCCCGCCCGCGCCCCGGATCGCCCCGGCGACCTGGTCGGACGTCGTGGCGGTCGTCGACGCCTGCAGCCCGGGCAGCCTCGCCGCGCGGTTCCTCGGCGCCGTCGCGCCCCCGCGGTCGGCGGTGCTGGCGCGCCTCGCGCGGACCCACCGGGAAGGCTGGACCCTGGTGGCCGCGGCCCCCGGGCCCGTCGGGCTGCTGGGCGTGCACCCCGACGGCGACGGGCGCGCGGAGCTGGGTGCCCTGGTCGCCGACGCGCACCAGGGACGTGCGGTCGGCGCGGCGCTGGTCGACGCCGTCCTGCGGGCCCCGTGCTGGCGGGACCGGGCCCTGCACGCCGTCGTCGGGCACGGGAACCACGCGGCACACGGCCTGGTCCGCGTGGCCGCCCGGCAGGTGACCGTGACCCGCCACCGGTTCGCCGACGGCGTGGAGTACGTCCTGCACCCGCGGGAGCTCCGGTGAACGCGCGGCTCGGGTTCCTCGGGCTCGGCGGCATGGGGCGACCGATGGCGCTGCGGCTCCTCGGGGCGGGCCACGAGCTCGTCGTGTGGAACCGGACGGCGGCCCGCGCCGCGCCGGTGGTGGCGGCGGGCGCCCGGCTGGCCGCGACCCCGGCCGAGCTCCTGGCCGCCGCAGAGGTCGTGGTGGTGATGCTGGCGGACGAGGCCGCCGTCGACACGGTCCTGGCCCGGGACACACCCGCGTTCGCCGGGCTCGTCCGCGGGCGCACCGTCGTCCACACGGGAACGGTCTCCGCGGGCTGGTCGAAGGGGTTGGAGGCCGACGTCCGGGCCGCCGGCGGCCGGTACGTCGAGGCCCCCGTGTCGGGCTCGCGCACGCCGGCCGAGGAGGGCGCCCTCGTCGGGATGCTCGCGGGGGATCCCGACGACGTCGCGCGGGTCCGGCCGCTGCTGGCCCCGCTCTGCGCGCGCATCGTGGACTGCGGCCCGGTGCCGTCGGCGCTGCGGATGAAGTTCGCCGTCAACACCGTGCTGATCACGCTGGTCGCCGGGTTGGCGGAGGCCTGGCGGCTCGCCACGGCACACGGGTTGGACCCGCAGCTCTTCACCGAGGTGCTCGACGCCGGCCCGATGGCGTCGCCGGTCTCGCGCAGCAAGCTCGGCAAGCTGCGGACCGGGGACCTCACCGCACAGGCCGCGATCGACGACGTCCTCAAGAACTGCCGGCTGGTCCGCGAGTCCGCCCGCGAGGTGGGGTCCCCCGCGCCGCTGATGGAGGCCTGTCTGCAGCTCTTCACGCGCGCCGCCGACCTCGGTCTCGGGAAGGAGGACATGGTCGCCGTCCTGCACGCCCTGGACGAGGGAGCCGAGGGGGTCGGTGCCCGGTGACCGGGGACCGGTTCCGCCTCGTCCTCCCGGCGCTCGCCCTGCTCGTCCTCGCGCCGTCCGGGGTGGCGGACGCGTGGGTCACGGAGCGAGCCGGACGGATTCCCGCGGCGATCAACCCGTGCTCCGGCTGACCGCCGCGGCCGGCCCGTCGCCGGTCCCGGCCGGCTAGCGGGGGGCCGACGACGCGGCGCGGGTCGCGGTGGTGGCCCGGTGGAGCCGTCCGGTCCCAGCGGCGGACGGTCCACCGTCACCCCGCGGTCATGAGGCCGGCGCGGTCTCCGGCGCGGCGGTCGCAGCCGGCCCGGTCACGAGCTTCCCGGCCAGGACGCTGCTCACGTACCCGAACGCGGCGCCGACCAGGAACGAGATCAGCATGACCGTGAACGGGCCGGTCGGCAGCGCGAAGTCCGTGCCGGAGGCCCCGGTCAGCAGCCCGAACATCACGGTCGTGGCGAACCCGAACACCGAGCCCGGCACGAACCCCAGCGCCGGCACCAGCGCACCCAGGATGAACACCGCGGTGAGCCCGCCGACGATCACCCCGATCAGGACCGGGCTCGTGGCGAGCCCGAGCAGGATCAGGGTCACCGTGCCGCACACGATGCCCCACACGTTGGCCGGCACGGACTTCGCCAGCGCGGCCCTGTCCCCACCGGCGGCGAAGTAGCTCGCCGCGCCGATGAACGTCGCCGGGACCATCAGTCCCAGTCCTCCCAGCGGCCCCACGTACAGGTACGTGATCACCGCGCCGATCACACCGATCACCAGCGCAAGGGCGACGGGCAGCTTCATGTCGGAATCTCCTCGTACAGCTCGACGAGCACGACGGCACCCCACCGGACGGCGGGCGACGGTCCGAACGGACGAGTGAAGGGTGATCGCGACGACCTGCCGCGGCAATGGAGTCGGTCGACGCGTGACCGCATGTTTTCCGGTGGCAACCATCCGGAAATGTCCACACCGGATCGAGGGAGGGAGTCGGCCCGGCCCGGTAGCGCAGAGTTTTCCCGGTGGTTACCGGCGGCTGGCCGCGGTCACGCCCCACCCTCGCGGAGGTCCCGCAGAGCGCGGCGTTCGAGGAGCCAGGTCACCCCGAACCCGGCGAGCAGGCCGCAGGAGATCCCGGCGACGTATCGGGTGGAAGCGGCCGGAAAGCGCCAGCGGGAAGGGCCGCAGCAGGGTCGCCGAGGACGGGCCCGGCGGCCCGGCGCAGCCTGGCCGAGGGGTCCACCGGGGCCACGTCCTCCGGGTCGACGCGGCCGTCCGGCGCGAGCCCGCTCTCCCGGGCCCGGAACCAGGACGAGGCGATCTCGGGTCGCGCGTCGGCACCGGTCCCGGGCTCAGCCGAGGTTCACGTCCGACGGGTGGCCGGCGAGCGGCGTGACCGTCATCGTCATGTAGGGGAACAGCGGCAGGCCCCACAGGATCTGGTGGAGCTGCTCGTTGGACTCGACCTCGAAGAGCGAGAGGTTGGCGTACTCCCCCACGCAGCGCCAGATGTTGCGCCAGTGCCCGGAACGCTGCCACTCCTGCGAGTACGCCTTCTCCCGGGCGAGGAGGTCGGCGCGTGCCGCCGGATCCATGTCCGGCGGCAGCGCGACGTCCATGCGGACGGCGAAGAGCTGACTCACGAGGGGTCCAGGGCGAAGTCGTAGGTGACCTCGTTGCCCGTGCCCGACGCGGCCGGGGTCGGACGCAGGATCAGCTCCGGCTTGACCGCCTGGGCCACGTCGTTGTCCACCCACTCGCCGCCGTCGAAGTACAGCTGCGTGGTGACCAGCTGCTTGCCCGGCGCCGACACCTTCAGGTGCAGGTGCGCCGGACGCCACGGGTGCCAGCCCGCGGCCTCGATCAGCTTGCCGCACGAGCCGTCGGTCGGGATCTGGTACGGAGCCGGCTGGATGGTGTGGAACGCGAAGTGTCCGTCGGCGCCCACGCGGATCTGCCCGCGCAGGTTCCACTCCGGGATGCCCGGGGCGAACTGCGAGTAGTAGCCCGCGTCGTCGGCGTGCCACAGCTCCACCAGCGCCCCGTCGATCGGCGCCCCGTCCAGGTCGGTCACCGTGCCCTGGAACAGCAGCGGGGTGCCCTTCTCGTCCTCGCGCATCGGCAGCGTGGCCTCGGCGGCGAACTCCGGCGCGCCCGGGATGTAGTACGGGCCCTCGATGGTGCCCACCGCCCCCTTGCGGTCGGCGTTGGCCACCTCCTCGACCACGTGCTCGACCCACACGTCGAGGAACAGCGGCCACTCCCCGGTCTCGCCGACGCTGATCAGCCACGCCTTCAGCGCGTCGTACTCGGCGTAGGTGACCTGGTGCTTGCGGATCACCTCGTGCAGGGCGGTGATGGCGTCGGTGGCGATGGCCGAGACCCGCGCGTGGTCGACCGGCCCGGAGGCGCGCTCCTTGGCCGCGAACGCGGCGGTGGCGTTGCGCCCCGATCCGGCGGCGGTGGGGTTGATCTCGGTGGATGTCATGGTGGTGTCTCCTGACGCGTCGGTGCGGTTCGGAAGGATCAGTTCGTGCGGTAGTGCGCGAGCTTGTCGGGGTCGATCTCGATCCCGAGGCCCGGTCCCGGACGTACGGCCAGCTCCCCGCCGCGGATCTGCAGCGGCTCGGTGAGCAGGTCGTCGCGCATGTCCAGGAAGTTCGACAGCTCGCCGGCACGCCGGGAGCTGTGCCGGTGCGCGGCACCGAAGGCCACGGTGCACGCCGTCCCGACCTGGCCGTCGACCTGGTTGCCCATCACGACCTCGACGCCCATCCCCTCGCACTGGTGCAGGATGCGCTGCGAGGTGTGGAACCCGGTCCGGGCGGTCTTGATGCTGATCATCGTCGCGGAGCCGCCGAGCAGCTCGCGGGTGACCTCGCCGGGCGTGGTGGCGCTCTCGTCGGCCACCGTCGGGATGGTGGTCTGGGCGGTCAGCCAACGCCGGCCCAGCACGTCGTCGGCCGGGCAGAGCTCCTCGGACAACGTGAGGTCGAGGTCGTCCATGGCACGCAGGGCGCGCGCGGCCTCCGAGGGCGTCCAGCCGCGGTTGCCGTCGACGTAGAGCTCCACGTCGGGGCCCAGGGCCGCGCGCAGCGCCCGGCAGGCGCCGACGTCGAGGGAGACGGGCCGGCGGCCCACCTTCACCTTGAACACCGTGATCCCGTAGGTGTCGCGCATCCGCTCGGCGTCGGCCACCATCACGTCGTCGGGGGCGAACCCGACCATGTGCGAGACGCGCATCCGGTCGGTGTACCCGCCCAGCATCTGGGTGACCGGCAGGTCCAGGGTCCTGCCCAGCGCGTCCCAGCAGGCCATGTCCAGCGCGGCCTTCGCCGTGGGGTTGCCCACGGTGCGGTCCAGCCGGGCGTGCATCACCTCGCGCTCGAGCAGGGAGAGCCCCACGACCTCCGGGGCGAAGACCCGGTCGACCACCGCGACGATCGACTGCTGGGTCTCCCCGTAGGTGAACGGGCGCGGCGGCGCCTCCGCCACTCCGACCACGCCGTCGTCCGTGTGCACGCGCACCAGCACGTGCTCGGCGGTGTGCACCTCGCCGGAGGCGAAGCGCAGCGGTTTGCGGTACGGGATCGCGAAGGGGATCGCCTCGATGTGCGCGATCTTCATCGGGCCTCTCCGGGGTGTGCGGGCACGCGGTCGGGGTACGGGGCGGCCGGGGGCTCGGGCGGCACGAAGCCGTTCGCCTCCAGGACCTCCACCAGCCGCGCGAGGGCGGGGTTCACCTCGTCCGCCCGCCAGGCGAGCGCGAGGTCGACGTGGGGCGCGTGGGGGGCGCCGTCGGCACCGGGAGCGCCGGAGCCGCCGTCGGCGATCGGCACGTACCGCACGCCGTCGACGCGCAGGGCGAGCGCGGACTCGGGCAGCAGCGCGACGCCGAGCCCGGCGGCCACGAGGGTGAGCATGACCGAGGTCTCGGCGACCTCGTGGGCGCGCCGCGGCAGGAAGCCGGCGCCGAGACAGGCCTGCGCGGCGGCCGCGTCGACGACCGAGTCCCGGGCGCCGTAGACGACGAAGTCCTCGTCGCGCAGCTCGTGCAGGGCGACCGGCTCGTCGCCGGCCAGCCGGTGCCGGGCCGGCACCGCGAGCGTGAGCCGCTCGCGGGCGACGGGCCGGGAGGCCAGGCCCGGACGACGCAGCGGCGGACGCAGGACGGCGAGGTCGATCCGGTCCTCCGCGAGCGCCTCCTCCTGCGCGGGGGTGAGCAGGTCGGGGACGTAGCGCAGGATCAGCCCGGGGAGCTCGCGGGCCGCGATCCGGGCCAGCTGCGGCAGCTGCTTGTAGGCCGCGAGGCCGGTGCAGCCGACGCGGAGCAGGCCGCTGTGCCCGTCCCCGATGCGCTGGACGCGTTCCTTGGCCGCCTCGACCGAGTCGAGGATCCGCCGGGCGTCGCGCAGGAAGGCCTCGCCGGCCGGGGTGAGGTCGACCCGGCGGGTGGTGCGGTTGAACAACGTGGCGCCGACCTGCGCCTCGAGCTGGCGGATCGCCTGCGAGAGCGGGGACTGCGCCATGTGCAGCCGCTCGGCGGCCTGGCCGAAGTGCCGGGTCTCCGCGACCGTGACGAAGTAGCGCAGCTGGCGGATCTCCATGCTGCTCTCCCTCCGTCGGGTCCGGACCGGGCTCTCCGGTGCCGGGGTCCCCACGGTAGGACCTCCGACCCTGCACACACAAAGACCTAGTACAGCTTCATTGAGACATCCGAAGTCTGAAAAAGTGCTGGGTCAGAACTAGGCAGAGTGCCGACGCGGAGCGATCCGCTCCCCGGCGACAGTCGGACCGGTTCCGCACTCGACTCACCGCCGACTCGACCGGGAGGCCCTCCCATGACCGCCACCGCCGACGTGTCCCGTTCCCGGGTGCGCACGGTCGTCGACAGCAGCGTCGTCGAAGACCCTGCCGCCGGGGTCTACCGCGCCAACCGCCGCATCTTCACCGACGAGGAGATCTTCGAGCTGGAGATGCGGCACATCTTCGAAGGCAACTGGGTCTACCTGGCCCACGAGAGCCAGGTCCCGAACCCCGGCGACTACTTCACCACCTCCATCGGCCGCCAGCCGGTGGTGATCACCCGCGGCAGGGACGGCGAGCTGCACTGCCTGGTCAACGCCTGCGCGCACCGCGGCGCCATGCTGTGCCGCCGCAAGACCGACAACCGGATGACCCTGACCTGCCCGTTCCACGGCTGGACCTTCCGCAACGACGGCAAGCTCCTCAAGGTCAAGGACCCCGACGGCGCCGGCTACCCGCCCACCTTCGACGTCGACGGCTCGCACGACCTGGTCAAGGTCGCCCGTTTCGACTCCTACCGCGGCTTCCTGTTCGGCAGCCTGAACGCGGACGTCGTGCCGCTCTCCGAGCACCTCGGCGACACCGTCAAGGTGATCGACATGCTCGTCGACCAGTCACCGGAGGGCCTGGAGGTGCTGCGCGGCAGCTCCACCTACACCTACGACGGCAACTGGAAGGTCCAGGCGGAGAACGGCGCCGACGGCTACCACGTCTCGGCCACGCACTGGAACTACGCCGCCACCACCTCGCGGCGCGGCACCGGCGAGTCGACGAACTCCACCAAGGCGCTCGACGCGGGTGGCTGGGGCAAGTCCGGCGGCGGCTACTGGTCCTACCCGAACGGCCACCTCTGCCTGTGGACCTGGGCGGCGAACCCGCAGGACCGTCCGCTGTGGAACCGCATGGACGAGCTCAAGGAGCAGTTCGGGGCCGCCAAGGGCGAGTTCATGGTCAAGGGCAGCCGCAATCTCTGCCTCTACCCGAACGTCTACCTGATGGACCAGTTCTCCACCCAGATCCGGCACTTCCGGCCCCTCGCGCCCGACAGGACCGAGGTCACCATCTACTGCATCGCCCCGAAGGGCGAGAGCGCCGAGGCCCGCGCCCACCGGATCCGCCAGTACGAGGACTTCTTCAACGCCTCCGGCATGGCCACCCCGGACGACCTGGAGGAGTTCCGCTCCTGCCAGCTCACCTTCCGGGCCACCGCCGCCCCCTGGAACGACATGAGCCGCGGCGCGGAGCACTGGCTCACCGGCCCGGACGAGGTCGCGACGTCCCTCGGGATGAACGGCGTGGTCTCCGCCGGACAGCGCAACGAGGACGAGGGCCTCTACCCCGTCCAGCACGGCTACTGGCGGCGGACCATGCTCGCCGCGCTCGAGAAGGAGGAGCAGGCGTGACCACTGTGGAGCCCCGGGTGATCACCCAGAACATGATCGAGCAGTTCCTCTACCGCGAGGCGCGGTACCTCGACGACCGCGAGTTCGAGAAGTGGCTCGAGTGCTACGCCGACGACGTCGTCTACTGGATGCCCGCCTGGGGCGACGACGACCGGCTGACCGAGGACCCGCAGCGCGACGTCTCGCTCGTCTACTACGACAACAAGGGCGGCCTCGAGGACCGGGTCTTCCGGATCCGGACCGAGCGCTCCAGCGCCACCTCGCTGCCCGAGCCGCGGACCAGCCACAACATCAGCAACGTCGAGGTGATCGAGCGCCGCGGCGACCTGGTGGACGTGCGCTTCAACTGGCACACCATGTACTTCCGGTACAAGACGGTGGACCCCTACTACGGCACGTCGTTCTCCACGATCGACTTCTCCGGCGAGGCCCCGCTCATCCGCCGCAAGACCGTGGTGCTCAAGAACGACTACATCCACCACGTGGTCGACGTCTACCACTTCTGAGGAGGGGCACCATGAGTGCCGCCGCGAGCACGCACCGGGTCGCCCTGGCCTTCGAGGACGGCGTCACCCGCTTCATCACCTGTGCCGAGGACCAGACCGTCGCCGACGCCTCCTACCGGTCCCGGATCAACATCCCGATGGACTGCCGCGACGGCGTCTGCGGCACCTGCAAGGCCTTCTGCGAGTCCGGCGAGTTCGACGGCGGCAGCTACCTGCCCGACGCCCTCTCACCGGACGAGGAGCGGGACGGGTACGTCCTGACCTGCCAGACGAGGCCCCGGTCGGAGCTCGTCCTGCAGATCGCCTCGACCTCGGCGGTCGCCAGGACCGGCGCCGCCACCCACCGGGGCACGGTCACCGGGCTGGATCGGCTCTCACCGACCACCGTCGCCCTGACGATCGCGATCACCGACCGGGAGACGCTCGCCTTCCTGCCCGGCCAGTACGTCAACATCGCGGTGCCCGGCACGGACGAGTCGCGCTCGTACTCGTTCAGCAACGCACCCGACGAGGACGCCCTGACCTTCCTGGTCAAGCTCACCCCCGGCGGGGTCATGTCGACCTGGCTCGACGAGCGGGCACAGGTCGGCGACGACGTCTCCTTCACCGGCCCGCACGGCACCTTCTTCCTGCGCGACTCCTCTCCGGGCAGGGAGTCCGCGGACCCGCTGCTCCTGCTGGCCGGCGGGACGGGGCTCGCCCCGATCCTGTCGATCCTGCGCACCCTCGACACGCTCGGCAGCACGCGGCCGGTGCACCTGCTGTACGGCGCGACGACCGACGCGGACGTCGTCGAGCTGGCGACGATCGAGCGGCTGGCCGCGTCGCTCCCCCACCTGACCTGGGACTACTGCGTCGCGGACCAGAACACCACCGCGAAGAACCAGGGCTATGTCACCTCGCTCATCGAGCCGGAGCACCTGCGCGACGGCACCACCGCCGTCTACCTGTGCGGGCCGCCGGCGATGGTGGACGCGGTGCGGGGCCACTTCTCCGACCGGGGCGTCACGCCCGGCGGGTTCTACTACGAGAAGTTCGCGCTGGCCGCGGCGGCGAAGGACACCGCAGCCACGAACACCGAGGATCGGGTGCCCCGGGCGGGCGAGGAGCAGCCCGCCACCGAGGAGGCCCCGCGGGTCGTGCCGGTCCGCGACGAGGAGGACCTGCTGGTCCTCGCCGGAGAGGGCCGCGCCGTCGTCGGCCAGGCCCTGCTGCCCGAGGCCGGGCTCGCCACCCTCACCGCCCGCCCGCAGGTCGCCGTCGACCACCGGCGCGGGCTCTGCGGGCAGGAGCTGTTCCCGGGCGAGCTGCCCTCCGGCGAACCGGCCGCGCTCGACGCCGACGAGGCGCTGACCGTCGCCGGCGGCCGCGCGACGGCCGGGCAGGAGATCTTCCCGGCCGCGGACCTCCCGCCGCTGCACGGCTCCGCGTCGAGATCGGGTCCGGCACCGGGCCCCCTCCCGGCCGGCGCCGTGAGCGAGGACGGGTACGAGATCGGCGAGGAGCACCCGTCGGTCCACGAGTCCGACGCGATCTTCGACGCCCGCCGCGCCCTGGAGCTCGGCGCGCTGGAGCTCGTCGTCGGGCGGCTGACCTCGCAGCAGGTCACCGGGTACCGGCTGCTGGCCGAGGCCACGCTCCCGTACGTCGAGGGCGACCGGTTCGTCGACCCCGCCGCGTACACCGAGACCAACGCGGCCTTCCACGACTACCTGTTCACGCTCACCGGCAACGAGCACCTCTCCCAGGCCTACACCGCGCTCGGGGTCGAGGGGCACATGGAGCAGTCGCTGCGCACCGCCACCTGGTGCCACCCGCGCTGCACCCAGGACCACCTCGACATCGTCGACGCGGTCGCGGCCGGGGACCGCGAGCGCGCCCGCCGGTTGTTCGGTGAACACGCCGACCGGTCCAAGGAGACGACGCGCCGCGCCATGGCCGACAACGCCGCCGCACGCCGGCCCCGGTTCGTGACGCCGGGACGGTTCGACCGCAAGGTCGTCGTGGTCACCGGGGCGGCGCAGGGCATCGGCCGGACGGTCGCCGAGCGCGCCGCCGCCGAGGGCGGGCAGCTGGTGCTGCTCGACCGGTCCCCGCTGGTGCACGAGGTCGCCGAGGGCCTGCTCGCCGACGGCGCCAAGGCCCTCGCCCTGGAGGCCGACCTGGAGGACTACGCGTCCGCCGAGGCCGCGCTGCGCGAGGCCGCGAGCTGGCAGGGCACAGTCGACGTGCTGGTGAACAACGTCGGCGGCGCGATCAACTTCAAGCCCTTCACCGAGTTCACCGAGGCCGAGATCGCCGCGGAGATCCGCCGGTCGCTCATGCCGACGCTGTACTGCTGCCGGGCGGTGCTGCCGTCCATGGTGGAGCGCGGCGGCGGGGTGATCGTCAACGTCTCGTCCGCGGCCACGCGCGGGATCCACCGGATCCCCTACTCGGCGGCCAAGGGCGGGATCAACGCGCTCACGGCGTCGCTCGCGTTCGAGTACGCGGACACGGGCGTGCGGGTCGTCGCCACCGCGCCGGGCGGCACGGAGGCGCCGCCGCGCCGGATCTCCCGGGGCACTCCGCAGGCCCGGACCGAGCAGGAGAAGGCCTGGTTCCGCGCGCACGTCGACCAGACGCTCGGCTCGTCGTTCCTGGGCCGCTACGGCACCCTCGACGAGCAGGCCGCGGCGATCCTCTTCCTGGCGTCGGACGAGGCGTCGTACATCACCGGGTCGGTGCTCCCGGTCGCCGGCGGCGACCTGGGGTGACACGCCTTCTACGGTGAGCGCATGAGCACGGGGGCCGGCGGCGAGGCCGGCGGGGCGCACGTCGTCGGGCAGGACGCGGAGTCCGCGCAGCTCGACGCGGCCCTCGCCGACGCCGCGGCCGGCGCCCCGACCGTCGTGGTCCTCGAGGGTGTGCCCGGCGTCGGCAAGACGACGCTGCTGCGCCGGTTCCTCGCCCGCCACCCCACGCTCGTGACCGTGCGGGCCGAGGGCCTGGCGTGGGAGGCCGGACGGCCGGGTGCCCTGGTCCGGCGGCTCGACCCGGCGCGCTGCACCGGGCCCGTCGATCCCGGGTCCTGGGGCGAGGCGCTGGCCGCGTGCTGGCGGGCGAGGGCGGTCGAGGCACCGTTCGCCGTGGTGGTCGACGACGCGCACGCCGCCGACCCGGCCTCGCTGCAGGCGATCGGCTCGGCCCTCGCCCGCCTGGACGAGGGCTGTTTGCTCGTTATGCTCGCCGTGCGGACCGGGCCGGACACCCCGGCCCACCCCGACGCCCGGGACGTCCTCGAACGGCTGCCCGGCCGGCGGCTGCGGATGGCGCCGTTGACCCCCGAGCAGACCCGCCTGCTGGCCGCCCGCGCCGCGGGCATCGACCTGCCGATCCCCGTGGCCCGGCGGCTGTGCGAACACACCGGCGGGGTGGCCCGGTACCTGCTGGAGATCCTGCGGGACAGCCCGCCGCTGCGCTGGTCGGACTGGCAGACCCGGCTGCCCGCCCCCACCTCCGTCCGGCAGCGGGTCGAGGCCGCGCTGGACGCCGCGTCCGCCCCGGCCCGGGCACTCGTCGAGGCCGCGGCCGTCCTCGGCAACACCCCGATCCTCGCCGAGGCCGCCGAGCTGGGCGGTGTCGCCGAGCCCATCGCGGCGCTCGACGAGGCCTGCGCCGCCGGGCTCCTCTCCCCCGCCGCCGGGCACGGGCTCGACACACTGGCCTTCCCCGGGCGCTTCGTGCGCGGCGCCGTGCACGCCGGCCTCGCCCCCGCCCGCCGGCACGACCTCCACCAGCGGGCCGCCGCCGTCGTCCGGGACGAGACCGAGCGGCTCCGGCACCGGGTCGAGGCCACCCCGCTGCCCGACGCGGCCCTCGCCGACGAGCTGCTCGACCTGGCCCGCCGCAAGGCGGACGAGGGCGCGTGGGCGGTCGTCGCCGGGGCGCTGATCGACGCCAGCCGGATCAGCCCCGACCGGGCCGACCGGGAGGACCGCCTGCTCCAGGCCGTCGACGCGCTCACCGGGGCAGGCCTGCTCGGCCAGGCCGTCGACGCGCTGTCCGACGTCGAGGCCCTGCCGCCCGGGGCGCGGCGCGACGCGGTGCTGGCCTACGTCGCGATCCAGCGGGGCCGACGCGCCGAGGCCACCTCCTATCTGGAGAGCGCCTGGCGCAGTCGAGGGGCCGACCGGGGCACCGCGGGGCGGATCTGCCACCGGCACGTCCTGCACGCGCTCGCCGACTGGGACGGCGCGCAGCTGGTCCGGTGGGCCGGCCGGGCACTCGAGCACGCCGAGCCCGGATCGCCGGCGGCAGTGGAGACGCGCGCGATCGTCGGGCTCGGGTACGCCGCGCAGGGTGAGATCGAGGAGGCGTTCACGGCGTACCGGGCGGCGACCCGGGAGAGTCCGGCCGGCCCGCAGCACCAGCGGGCGCGGATGGGGCTCGGGTGGCTGCTGCTGGCGCAGGACGAGCCCGAGGCCGCCCGCCGCGAGCTGGAGTACGCCGTCGCCGGCGTCCGGCAGGGCGGGTCGAACCGCATCCTGCTCTGGGCGCTGTGCTGGCTGGCCCGCACGCGGTTCGCGCTCGGCGACTGGTCCGGCGCGCTGCAGAACGTCGACCAGGCCCGGCTGCTGCTCGGCGCCACCGACCTCGAGCTCCTCCGGCCGCTGGTGCACTGGACCGGAGCACAGGTCCACGCGCTGCGCGGGGAGGCCGAGGAGGCCGCCCGGCACGTCGAGCTGGGCACGGCCGCGGAGCACGACTACGTCGTCATGACCGTGCCGGCCCTGCTGGCCCGCGCGCACGTGGCCGAGGCGGCGTCGGACTACGACGCCGTCGTGCGGCACCTCGCCCCGCTCGCCGGCCGCACGCCGCGTGGCGGGCTCGACGAACCCGGCTTCTGGGCCTGGCACGACCTCTACGCCAACGCCCTCGTCGTCACCGACCGGCTCGGCGAGGCCGACGAGTTCCTCCGGCCGCTCGAGGAGCTCGTCCGGCGGCGGGGGCACCGGTCCGCGGCGGCCCGGCTCGGCTACGTCCGCGGGCGACTGCTCGGCGCGCGCGGCGACACGGCCGCGGCCGAGGAGGCCTTCGTCGCCGCCCGGGCCCGGCTCGAGGGCCTGCCGCTGCCCTACGAGAAGGCGCGCGTCGACTTCGCCCACGGCCTGATCCTGCGGCGGTCGGGGCGGCGGCGGGACGCGAGCGCGGTCCTCGCCGCCGCCCGGCAACGCTTCGCGGCGCTCGGTGCGCGGGTCTACGTGGAGCGGTGCGACCGGGAGCTCAAGACCGGCCGGCCCGGGTCCCGCCTGCACGACAACGACCTCGACGCCCTCACCGAGCAGGAACGCACGGTCGCGGGCCTGGTGGCCGGCGGCATGACCAACAAGGAGGTCGCGGCCGAGATGCTGCTGTCGGTCAAGACCGTCCAGTTCCACCTCACCCGCACCTACGCCAAGCTCGGGGTGCGGTCGCGCTCGGAGCTCGCCGCGCACTTCCCGAGGTCGACCGGCTGAGGGGGCGCCGCTCGAGCGCTGTCGGCGCAGGAGGCGCCGCGTGGTCGGGGGCGCGCTGTGGTCGGCGATGCGCTGTCGTTGCTGCACCGGGGGACGCGGTCCTACGGTTCGCGCATGGGAGCGCACGGGCACGGGCACGGCGTGGGCGCCGCCACCGACCGCCGCTGGCTGGGCCTGGCGCTGGGCCTGATCGTGGCGTTCATGGTCGGCGAGTTCGTCGTCGGCCTGCTGGCGGGGTCGCTGGCACTGATCTCCGACTCCGCCCACATGCTCACCGACGCCGCCTCGCTCGTGCTCGCGCTCGTGGCGATCCGGCTCGCCGCCCGCCCCGCGCGCGGCGGCTACACCTACGGCCTGCGGCGCGCGGAGATCCTCTCGGCGCAGGCCAACGGCATCACGCTGCTGCTGCTGGCCGTGTGGTTCGTCTACGAGGGCATCGAGCGGCTGCTCTCGCCGCCGCAGGTCGCGGGGCTGCTCGTCCTGGTCACGGCCCTGGTGGGGATCGTCGTCAACCTGGCCGCGACCTGGTGCATCAGCCGGGCGGACCGGTCGAGCCTCAACGTCGAGGGTGCGTTCCAGCACATCCTCAACGACCTCTTCGCGTTCGTCGCGACGGCGGTCGCCGGGCTGGTCGTCCTGCTCACCGGGTTCGACCGGGCCGACGCGATCGCGGCCCTCGTCGTGGCCGCACTGATGATCAAGGCGGGTTGGGGCCTGGTGCGGGAGTCCGGGCGGATCTTCCTCGAGGCTGCGCCCCGGGACGTCGACCCCGACGCGCTCGGCGCCCGGCTGGCCGGGATCGCGGGCGTCGCCGAGGTGCACGACCTGCACGTCTGGGAGATCACCTCCGGGCAGGCCGCGCTCTCGGCGCACGTCCTCGTCCGGCCCGAGGCCGACTGCCACGACGTGCAGCGGGCGATCGAGGTGGTGCTGCGCGAGGAGCACGGGCTGTCGCACACGACGTTGCAGGTGGACCACTGCGAGGACGAGTCGCTCGACGACCACTGCGCCGACCCGCACGGCCCGGTGCACCTCGGCGAGCAGGTGGGGGACGCCACGCCCTGACGCCGGCACTTCCTCCCCACCGGGTCGGTCGTTTAACGTTCGTTCGTTCAGGCCGCGAGGAGGACCGAATGCCGGTGGAGATCGACCGCCCGCGGGAGGGCGTCGTCCAGCTCACGCTCAACCGCCCCGACCAGCTCAACGCGCTCGACGCCGACACCGTCGCGAAGCTCACCGCCGCGCTCGCCGACATCGGCGCGGACCGCACCTGCCGGGTGGTGATCCTGACCGGCGCCGGGCGTGGCTTCTGCGCGGGGCTGGACCTCAACCACTACGACGACGAGCCCCACCCGCCGGCGCGGCAGCGGCACCCCATCGACGGGCTGACCCGGCAGCGCGAGATCGCGCACCTCGCGATCGCCCTGCACCAGCTCCCCCAGCCGGTGATCGCCGCGATCAACGGGCCGGCCGCGGGCGGCGGGCTCGCCCTCGCGCTGGCCGGTGACATCCGGATGGCCTCGACCTCCGCGCTCTTCGCCGTCGGGTTCATCCGGGCCGGCTTCTCCGCGTGCGACATCGGCCTGTCCTGGCTGCTGCCCCGCATCGTCGGCACCGGGCGGGCCCACGAGCTGATGCTCACCGGGCGTCGCTGCTCCGCCGAGGAGGCCTACCGGATCGGCCTCGTCACGCAGCTGGTCGAGCCCGACGAGCTGCTCGAGGCCGCCTACGCCGAGGCCGCCGAGATCATGCTCAACCCGCCGTTCTCGGTCGAGATGACCAAGCAGGGGATGTGGGCGTCGGTGGAGAACCCGACCTTCGTCAACGCGGTGGAGTTCGAGAACCGCCAGCAGATCCTCACCGCCCTCACCGACGACCGGGACGAGGCCACCCGTGCCTTCCTGGAGAAGCGACCGCCGGTGTACCAGCGGTACTGAGGGGCTTCGGGCGTCCGACCCGCCGGGAGGGTGACGGCCGGGTGGGGCACCCTTCCGCGAGCCGGCAGTTCCGGGCTCCCTGCGACGGACAGGCAAGCCGAGTACGGTCCGGGCCAGCACGTGGTTGCGCCTAGGGTTCCGCCTGCTGCCCGCCTCCCGACCCACAACCAGGGTGGCCAGGGTCTGGACCGAGCGGCGCCACGGCCACCCGACCGGAGGTCGGGACCGGTCGACACCTGACGGGACAAAAGCCCCGAGGGCTCCGTGTTCGACGTGCCCGTCTCCGGACGGGACCGACGCCGAGGAGCCTGATCGGTGGCACCTGTCCTCGTTGCTCTCCCCTCCCTCGCCCTCACCGCCGACCGTGGGCTGTCCGGCGGGGTCGTCGCGGTCACGCTCCTGGCCGCGGTCCTGCACGCGGTGTGGAACGCCGTGGCCCACGGCGTCCCCGACCGTCTCGTCGGGTTCGCGCTGATCGGAACGGCATATGTCGCGGTGGGCGGGGTCGCGGTCCTGGTGCTGGGGCTGCCGCCCGCCACGGCGTGGCCGTTCGTCCTGGCCTCGGCCGGCCTCCACGTCGTCTACACCCTGCTGCTGTGGGCGAGCTACCAGCTCGGCGAGTTCAGCCAGGTCTATCCGGTCGCGCGGGGAACGGCGCCGTGGGTGGTCGCGGTGATCGAGGTGGCGCTGGGGCACGACCTGCCGGCCGAGCAGCTGGCCGGGATCGCGGTGATCTCCGTGGGCCTGGTCAGCCTGGCGCTCGACGGGGGACGGATCTCGCGCTCGAGGCTGCCCGCGCTGGGCGCCGCCACGGCCACGGGTCTCTGCATCGCCGGCTACACGGTCGTCGACGCCACGGCGGTCGGCACGACGGCGGTGCCGGTCTACGCGGCCTGGATGTTCCTGCTCCAGGGTCCGGTGATGCCCGTGATCGCTCTGGTCCGCAGGGGGCGGGGACTGTTCCTCCAGCCCCGGCCGGTGGTGCTCGCGGGCCTCGGCGGTGGGCTGGTGTCGCTCGCGGCCTACGGCCTGGTGCTCGTCGCCCAGACCAGCGGGGCGACCGCGGCCGTCGCGGCGCTGCGGGAGACGAGCATCGTCGTCGGGGCCGTGATCGGGACGGTCTTCCTCGGTGAGCGCTTCGGGACCGGCCGTGCGGTCGCCGCCGCGGTCGTCGCCGCCGGCATCGTCCTGGTCAACGTGTGAGTCGGCCGCTCATCCACCGGAGCCGGCGCGGGGCAGGCCGGGCACGCGGAGGCTGTCCGCATGACCGTCCTGCAGCACGCGTCCCTGTGCGCCGCGCTCGACGAGACCTGCCACGCGCCGACCGCCACCCGCGCGCGCTGTGCCTACGGCTCGACGTCGTCGTCGACGGGCGCCGCCAGGAGCGCCCCGTCACCCCGTGGTCGTGATCAGGCCGGCGCGCGCAGGTCCGGGCCGGTCGACGGGTTGGCCATGCGGCCGATCTCCTCGGCCGCCCAGCCGGAGCCCAGGACGCCCGCCCAGAGCAGCTCGGGCAGCTGACGCCCGCGGTCGACCCGCCCCGCGACCCAGGACCGCGTGGCCGCCAGGCGCTCGGCCTGCACGCAGAGCTCCCAGGCGCGGGACCCGCGATCGGTGACGTCCGTGGAGTACGGCGCACCGCAGGTCCGGTTGCGGTAGCGGCGCTCGGGCCCGTCGATCGCGTGCACGAGCGTGAGCACGAGCCCCGCCAGGCCGGTGGCGACCACGACACCCGCGGCGAACCACAGCAGGGTGAGCATCCAGCCGTCGCCCAGCAGGAGCCCGGACAGGGCCCCGACGGTGAGGACGGCGAGCGCCGTGGAGCCCGCGGGGAGCCGCGTCCACACGAGGGTGCCGGTGTCGTCGATCTGATAGTGGGTGCCGGCGACCAGCGTGGGATCGAACACGCGATAGCCCGATCGGGTGCGGATGAGGGTGGGCAGGCGATCGGCCGGGGCCTGCTTGACGAAGTCGACGGACGCGTCGCCGGGGAACGTGCTCATTGCCTCTTGCTCTTGCTGGTCGCACCGGGGAGAAACGGGCGGCGTCCGCGCCGGGGTAGAGCGCCGCCACGCCATTCATCGAAACTGTCCCGAGGCCTGTTACGACGCCGAAACGTGACGGAGCACTCACCGAAACGGGAGAGTGCTCGATCACAGCGAAGAAGGTCCGATCTGCCCGTTAAGGTCAGACAACCCTTCACGACCTCGGGAGCTGTGGTGCGTCGCCTCTTGTCCGTCCTGGCCGGGATCGCCCTGGCCTGCTCGCTCGCCGCGTGCGGATCCTCCGACGACGACCCCACGGCGGGGTCCTCGGACTCGCCCGCGACCCGGACCGTCACCCACGCCATGGGCACCACCGAGGTCCCCGCGCAACCGCAGCGCGTCGTGGTGCTGGACACCGGCGAGCTGGACAGCGTGCTCGCCCTCGGCGTCACTCCGGTCGGGGCGACCTCACCCGTGGCGAACGGGCCGCTGCCGAGCTACCTCGCCGACCGCACCGCCGGCGTCACGAACATCGGCACCCAGTCGGAGCTCGGCCTCGAGAGGATCGCAGGCCTGGAGCCGGACCTCATCCTGTCCAACAAGGTTCGCCACGAGGCCCTCTACCCGCAGCTCAGCGCGATCGCGCCGACGGTGTTCGCCGAGCGCGTCGGGGTCGCCTGGCGGGAGAACCTGCAGGTGGCGGGTCAGGCGCTGGGCCGGGAGGCCGAGGCGGAGCGGATCCTGGCCGACTACCGGGCCAAGGCGAAGGAGACCGGTGCGCGGTTCGCGCCGGACACCACGATCAGCATGGTCCGTTTCACCGGCGGCGCGGTCCGGCTCTACGGCGAGGGCTCCTTCATCGGCACGATCCTCGCCGACGCCGGCCTGGCCCGGCCGGCGAGCCAGCGCGTCCCCGGGACGTTCGCCGAGGTGTCCGGGGAGCAGATCGGGCAGGCCGACGGCGACCGGCTCTTCTACGCCTCCTACGGCGCGGCCGGCGGCGAGGACCAGGCGAGCGTGCTCGGCGGGCCGCTCTGGCCGGCCATCCCCGCGGTGGCCCAGGGCCGGGCACACGAGGTGTCCGACGACCTCTGGTACTCCGGCATCGGCCCGATCGCGGCGGACGAGGTGCTCGACGAGCTGGGCACGCACGCCACCGCCTGAGCTCAGGCCGTCCGGAGCGGGGCGGGCTCGCGGTCGACCAGCGCGAGCCCGGCCCGCAGCGCGCTGGCGGCGTCGAAGGTGGCGTCGTGGGCGGCCCGGCTGATCGCCGTGAAGCTGGCGTAGCCGTGGATGAGCCCGGGGAAGCGCCGCGCGACCACCGGGACCCCCGCCTCGCGCAACCGCTCGGCCAGCTCCTCCCCCTCGTCGCGCAGCGGGTCGAAGCCCGCGGTCGCGAGGTAGACCGGCGGCATGCCGGAGAGGTCGTCGGCGCGCAGGATGGCGCCGCGGTCGTCGTCCGGGGGCACGCCGTCCGGCAGGTACATCTGCTCCATGGCGGCGAGCACCTCGGCGCTGATCCCGAACCCGGACCCGAACGCGACGCGCGAGCCGCCGGTCCGCTCGGCGTCGGTCGCCGGGTAGAGGGCCACGACGAAGGCCGGCAGGGGCTCGCCCCGCACCGCCTGCTCGTGCGCCACCACCAGCGCCAGGTTCGCGCCCGCGCTGTCACCCCCCACGGCGACCAGGGTCTTCTCGGCGTCGAGGTCCTCGGCGTGGGCGAGGACGTGACGGTAGGCGGCCAGGGCGTCGTCGAGCGCGGCCGGGTAGGGGTACTCGGGCGCCAGCCGGTACTCCACCGACAGCACCCGGACGCCGGCCTGCGCGGCGAGCAGCCGGCAGAGCGGGTCGGCGGAGGCGATGCTGCCCAGCACGAACCCGCCGCCGTGGAAGTAGACGAGCAGGCCGGAACGGCCGGCCGGACCGTGTGGCCCCGGCGGGACGTAGAGCCGGGCCGGGATCGGGCCCTCGGCGCCCGCGACCTCCAGGTCGCGGGTCACGACGTCGTCGAACGGGCCCTCGGCGGCCAGCTCGGCGGCGTCGTCGGCCTGCCGGCGCTGCTCGGCCAGGGCCGCCGCGCCCAGCTGCCCGCGCGCCGCGGTCAGCCGCGCGAGCCAGTCCCCGGCGCGGCTGAGCAGCTGCAGGTCGAGGTCGAGGAGCTGCCCCTCCAGGCGCACCTCACCCCCCGCGAGCAGCCTCTTCACCGGCCGCGGCAGTCCGAAGAGGAACCGGAAGGCGAGTCGCAGACCGAGGACCCGCGCGGAGCGAGCGATCACACACCGAGGTTACGCCCGGGTAGCTTCCGGCCGCCGGGGCCGCGCGCGGCTCAGGCCCCGAACGTGTAGCGCAGCACGGGGAGCATCGCGTCGGCGTCGGTGCGCGACGAGTCGTCGGCCACGCAGGCGGCCAGCTCGGCCTCGACGGCCGCCGTGTCGATCCCCGTGCCGATCAGCACCAGGCTGGTGCGGCGGGGTTCGCCGGGCTCCCAGCGGGCGCGCCGGAACCGGACGTACCGGCCGACGGTGTGCAGGACGTACTTCTGCCGGTGGCCGGGCACACCGAACGCCACGAACCCCTTGATCCGGTAGACGCCGGCGGGCCGCCGGTCGAGCAGGTCCCGCAGCCGTTGCGGGTCCATCGGGGCGTCGGAGACGAACGAGACGCTGTCGTAGGCCGCGTGGAGGTGGTCGGCGTGGTCGCCGTCGGCGGCCACCCGCTCCCCGAGCAGGAGCTGCCGGCCGGGTACCACCTCGATGTCGAACAACAGCCGCGGGTCGACGACGCCGTGCTCCGCCGGGACGATCGGCGCCAGCCGGTTGGCCTCGCGGAGCAGCCGCCGGACCCGCCACACCTTCCCCGGGTCGACCCGGTCGACCTTGTTGAGCACCAGCAGGTCGGCCAGGCCGACGTGCGCGTCGAGCTGCGGGTGCCGGCGGCGCGTGGCCTCGAACTCGACGGCGTCGATCACCTCGACCAGGCCGCCGAAGACCAGGTGCGGGTTGGCCGCCTCCAGGATCAGCTGCACCAGCGTGCCGGGCTCGGCGATCCCGCTGGCCTCGATCACGATCACGTCGATCTCGTCCCGCCGGCGCGTCAGCCGGTCGAGCAGCGGCCCGACGCCGTCCTCCCCCACCGCACAGCACAGGCAGCCGTTGCCCAGCGACACCATCGCGTCGGTGCCGCCGACCAGCATCGCGTCGATCCCGACGGCACCGAAGTCGTTGACCACCACGCCGATCCGGGCGTCGAGCGAGTGCGCGAGGAGGTGGTTGAGCAGCGTGGTCTTGCCGGCGCCGAGGAAACCGGCGACGACCACGACCGGAATCCTCCGCATTCCGGAACTGTTACCAGGCGCCCCTGGGGCGCCGGTTCGCGGGTCCGGGCAGGATGGACGCATGGCACAGGTGACCGCGACGTCCGAGCGAACCGTCCCCGCCCCCGTCGAGACCGTCCGTGCGGCCGTCGCCGACTACGCGCAGACCCGCCCGGAGATCCTGACCGAGCAGTTCACCGACTACGCGGTGCTGACCGGCGGCCAGGGCGACGGCACCTCGGCCACCTGGAAGCTGCATGCCACGAAGAAGCGCGTGCGCCACGTCAAGGCCGACGTCACCCAGCCCACGCCGGACACCGTGGTGGAGAAGGACGCGAACTCCTCGCTGGTCACGACCTGGCGGGTCGCGCCGGCGGGCGAGGGCGCCAGCCTGGTCACGATCACGACGACGTGGAACGGCGCCGGCGGCATCGGCGGGTTCTTCGAGCGGACCTTCGCCCCGAAGGGCCTGACCCGGATCTACGACGGCGTGCTGGCCAACCTGGCCTCCCGCGTCGGGAGCTGATCGCGGCGGCCTCCTCTGGCACGCTGTCCGGGTGGCTGACAACGGTGTGATCGCGGTCGCGGGCGAGGCGCTGGTCGACGTCGTCCCCGCCCCCGCCGAGGGGTACTTCGAGTTCGCTCCCGGCGGCAGCCCCGCCAACGTCGCCGTCGGCCTGGCACGCCTCGGCGTCGGCGCCCGGATGCTCGCGCGGCTCGGGTCGGACTTCCTGGGTCGGCGGCTGCGGGCGCACCTGGGCGGCAACGGCGTCGACCTGTCCCACGTCGTCGACGCGCCCGAGCAGTCCTCGCTGGCCCTGGTCGAGGTCGGACCCGACGGCGTGGCGGACTACGACTTCCGCATCACCGGCACGTCGGACTGGCAGTGGACGCCGGACGAGCTGGCCGGCGCGCTCGACGGGATCGTCGCACTGCACTCGGGGTCGCTGGCGCTCACCGTCGAGCCCGGCGCCCCGGTCCTGCGCGAGCTGATGGCCAAGGCCGCGGGCTCGGCCACCGTGAGCTACGACCCGAACTGCCGGCCGCGGCTCATGGGCGATCCCGCGGAGGTGCTGCGCGGGGTGCACGAGATGCTCGCGGTCGCCGACGTCGTCAAGGTCAGCGACGAGGACCTCCGCTGGCTGCTGCCCGACGTCCCGCCGGGCGAGGTGCTCGACGACTGGGCGGGCCGCGGGCCGGCGCTGGTCGCCGTGACCCTGGGCGGCGACGGCGTCCTGGCGGCGACGGCGAAGGGGATCCGGACCTCGATGCCGGGCCGGGCCGTCGAGGTCGTCGACACCGTGGGGGCGGGGGACAGCTTCTCCGCCGCGCTGCTGGCCGCGCTGCACGCGCGGGACCTGCTCGGACCGGCCCGGCGGGGGGCCCTGCGCGGGCTGTCCGCGCTCACGCTCGACGAGGTGCTCGAGGAGTGCGTGACCGCGGCCTCGATCACCTGCTCCCGGCGGGGCGCCCAGCCGCCGACCACCGAGGAGCTGCGCGCGGCCCTGCAGGGCAGGTAACCAGCGTGGACGGCGGCGAGGGCTCCCCAGCATCGCCGCCGTCCACGAGGTCGTAGGTGGCGGGACGGCCCCAGTACCTATCGCCCCGCCACCCACGAGTCCAGGGGTCAGCCGCCCTGCTGCGGCCTGGTCGCGCCCGGCCCCGGCGATGCCGGCAGCGCGGACACGGGCTTGGGGGTGCGCTCGGGGTGCAGGTCCGGCTGGCCGGTCGCGGGCGCGCCCGGCGCCAGCGACAGCTCGGCCGGCTCGCTCTCCGGCAGTGCCCACTGCTTCGCCCAGTCCAGGTGCATCGCCGTCCTGCCGCCCGCGGGCGGGAAGAGGTCCAGCTGCACGGTCATGTTCATCGCGCCGGGCGGGAAGTGGCCGGTCTCCGTGGTGGAGTACCACTCCTTGCCGTCGAGGTAGGCGGTCATCTTCTGCGGCGTCCACTCCAGCGCGTACGCGGTCCACTCGGTGGCGTCGTGCCGGACCGAGCCGCTCTCCTGGGAGTTGTCGGCGCCGTAGTGCAGGAAGAAGTCCGTGGTCTGGCGGTCGTCGGCGCTGATCTCCATCCAGTCGATCTCGCCGCCCTTCGGCCAGTCCTCCTTCACCGGCCACAGCAGCACCACCGGGTGGTAGCCGCCCGGGCCCGGGTCGGACTTCACGCACACCTCCCAGCGGCCGTACCGCTGCCCGGGGTGCCAGCTCATCGCGCCCGTCGTGCCCTGCTCGTCGCCGCTGACCGTCACCTGGCCGTTGGCCACGGTGATCGCGTCGGGTGTCCGGGTGCCCTTCTCGTCGTGGCCGGGCTCGGGACCGTACGGGTGCCAGTCCGGCGGCAGCGCGGTGCCGTCGAAGTCCGACTGCCGGGTCGGCACGCCCCAGCCCAGCGTGTCGGCCGCGGTCCGCGGGCACTGCGACGCCGCGGCCTGGGCGGCCGTGCCCCGGGACGACGGAGGGGACGACGGCGCGCCCGGGACCTCCGAGCCGGTCTGCGACGCGTTCGCGGGACACGCGGTGAGGGTCAGCAGCGCGGCACCGCTCACCGCGACGGCAAGGGCCCGCACCAGACCGGACGTCCGCATCGCCAGCACCTCTCGTCACTCGAGCATCAGGACTGCGCCCATTTCACCGCAGATCGTGAGCGACGCGAGCCCTGCCACCCGGTCGGGTAGCCCTCGTTCGTGCACCTGACTCGCCGGGCGTCGCCATCCGATCACCCCAGGTCACGAAAGATGCTCACCACACGTGACAGGCTCCGCGCGACCCGCGAGACTCGACCCGTGCCGCCGCCCCACCTCGCCACCGCGCTCGACCTGGCCCCGCATCCGGAGGGCGGCTGGTACCGCCGGACCTGGACCTCACCGGTCACCGTCGAGACCGACCACGGTCCGCGACCGACCGCCACGGCGATCCTCTACCTGCTCGACGGGGAGTCACGGTGGCACCGGGTGCGCTCGAGCGAGCTGTGGCTGTGGCACTCGGGCTCGGCGGTCGACCTCCGGATCGGGCGCGAGCCCGGTGCCGGGGCCTCCTGGACGCTGCAGGTGCAGGACCCGCAGCAGCTCGTCCCGGCCGGCGCGTGGCAGTCCGCGCGGCTGCTGGGCCGGGAGCCCGCGCTCCTCTCCTGCGTGGTCTCTCCCGGCTTCGACTTCGCCGACTTCGAGCTGGCCGACCCCGAGCCGGACTGAGGTCAGGTGCGCGCCGCGAGCAGGTCCTCCAGGCCCCAGGTGTTGCGGATCCTCTCGGTCGGCACGCCGCACTGCACGGCCCGCGTGCAGCCGTAGTCGAGCCAGTCGAGCTGACCGGGGGCGTGCGCGTCCGTGTCGATGGTGAACTCGCAGCCCGCCTCGACCGCCAACCGGAGCAGGCGCTTCGGCGGGTCCAGCCGCTCCGGCCGGGAGTTGATCTCGACGGCCACCCCGTGCTCCGCGCAGGCGTCGAACACCGCGTCGGCGTCGAACTCGGACTCCGGGCGCTTGCGCTTCCCGGTGACCATCCGCCCGGTGCAGTGCCCCAGCACGTCGACGTGCGGGTTCGCGACGGCGGTGAGCATCCGCTCCGTCATCTCGTCCCGCGGCATCCGCAGCTTGGAGTGCACGCTGGCGACCACGACGTCGAGCTGCGCCAGCAGCTCCTCCTCCTGGTCGAGCGCGCCGTCCTCGAGGATGTCGACCTCGATGCCGGTGAGCACCCGGAACCCGGAGGGTGCGGAGTCGAGCTGGGCGTTGAGCTCCGCGATCTGCTCCAGCTGGCGGCGCAGCCGCTCCGGGGACAACCCGTTCGCCACCGTCAGCCGGGGCGAATGGTCGGTGACGACGAGGTAGTCGTGCCCGAGCGTGATCGCGGTCTCGACCATCTCCCAGAGCGGGGAGCCGCCGTCGGACTGGTCCGTGTGGCTGTGGCAGTCGCCGCGCAACGCCTCCCGCAGCTCGACCGCGGCCGTGTCCAGCTCGACGCCCTCGGTCGCCTCCAGGCGCCGCAGGTAGACCGGCACCTCGCCGCGCAGGGACTCGGCGACGCAGCGGGCGGTGACGTCGCCGACCCCCTTGAGCGTGCGCAGCTCCCCCGACCGCTCGAGCGCGGCGAGCTGCTCGTGGTCCTTGCCGCGCAGCGCTGCGGCGGCGGTGCGAAAGGCGCGGACCCGGTAGGTCGACTCGTGCGCGCGCTCCAGCAGGAACGCGATCCGCCGGAGGTCGCCCACCGGGTCCCGTGCGTCGTCCATGGCACCGAGTCTGTCAGCCCGCGCGGTGTCGACGCCCGCTCCGCAAGCTCCGCGCGGTGTCGACGCCCGCTCCGCAAGCTCCGCGCGGTGTCGACGCCCGCTCCGCAAGCTCCGCGCGGTGTCGACGCCCGCTCCGCAAGCTCCGCTCAGTGCCGGCGCAGCTCCGGCAGCTGCTCCTCGATCCGCTCGGCGGCGGCCTGCGCGCGGCCGTAGAGGATGCCGAAGGTGAAGCCGTTCTCGCCCTCCGCGGACGCCTGGGCGCCCAGCTCGCGCAGCAGCTGCCGCCCGACGACGACGTCCTGGTGCTCGCCCAGCGCCTTGGTGATCGTCTTCAGCTTCCTGGCCTGCTTGGGGGTGCCGGCCAGCTCGGTGGCGTAGCGCAGGCGCTTGCCGGCCTTGCGGGCGTCGTGGATGGCGGTGTCCGAGGCCCCGCCCGAGGCCAGCGCGTCGAGGGCGGCGGCGACCCGCTTGTCGAACCGCTTGTCCGCCTTCTTCAGTGCCGCCGAGAGCGCCTTCCTCCCCGCCTTCTTCGACCCGGCGCCCCTCGCCAGCGGCGGGTCCTGCAGGAAGTGCTCGATCGCCCCGCGCAGCGCGGCGTACCGCTCGCCGTCGAGGGCGGCGATAGCCGCTGCCCGTGCCTCGGCCCGCGAGCGGGCGAAGTGGCGCGTGATCTGCGCCTGGACCGGCCCGAGCACCAGCTCCGGCGGCAGCGCGCGCACGGCGGCGGTGATCTGCTCCTCCTGGACCTCGCTGTCCCGGGCGGGGGCGAGGGCGCGGCCCAGCCAGCGCAGCTCCTCGATCAACGCCTCGGGCCGGGGGCCCTCGAAGACCGGGGCGAAGGCCTGCAGCGCGCTGCGCATCCGGCGGGCGGCGACCCGCAGCTGGTGGACGGCGTCCTCCTCGTCGCGGCGGGCCCGCAGGTCCTCGGCGGCGAGCCGGTCCGCGTGCTCGGCGAGGTAGCCGAGGACCGCGGTTCCGGAGGCGCCCTTCCGACCCTGCCAGCGGGCCGGCGGCGGCGGTGCGGCCTCGCGCAGCAGGCGGTCGAGCTCGGCCTCGGCGGTCGCGTCCGCCGGGACGGCACCGGTCGCGGCCAGCCGCTCGGCGAGCACGTCGAGCAACCCGGCCGGGCCACCCGAGATCGTCACGGCGTCCTCGGTCCAGTTCTCCAGCGTGGTGGCCTCCCCGAAGGTGGCGAGCTGGACCTCGTCGCGGCGGATCTCGGCGATCTCGCGACGCCGGCCGTCGCGCAGCGAATCAACCGTGCGGACCCGGCGGATCCGGCCGACGGGCGCGACGTCCGCGCCGCGCAGCACGCCCTGCACCAGCTCGCGCAGTTCGGCGGGCACCTCGGGGTCGACGCCCTCGACGTCCGGCGGGGTCACCGGGATGCGCAGCTGCTCGCCCTCGACGGCGTCGGGCAGGTCGAGGCGCCAGAACGCCTCGGGGTGCGCCGGGTCGTCCGTGCGGTGGACCGCGAGGACGATGCCGGAGGTCGCGAGCCGGAGGTCGGGCGAGTCGTACCGCTCGAACTCGAGCACGACCGGGCCACCGGAGACGGTCGAGCGCACCCCCTCGACGCCGGCCAGGTTCGGGGCGCCCGCCGCGGCCGGCCCGCGGTAGCCGGCCGTCGGCCGGTCGGTCGCGGTCGTCTTCCTCATGC
Source organism: Pseudonocardia kujensis (assembly GCF_021283305.1). Taxonomy (GTDB): domain Bacteria; phylum Actinomycetota; class Actinomycetes; order Mycobacteriales; family Pseudonocardiaceae; genus Pseudonocardia; species Pseudonocardia kujensis. Next base: position 117,357 of record NZ_JAJSOK010000011.1, on the reverse strand, counting down.
TGTTCGTCGGGGTGGGGGTAGCCATGGCACGAGGATGCCCGATACGGGTGATCCACAACCATGGTCGCGCGGACCGCTCGTCACGTCCCGTTCACAGCAGCTTCTTCTGCACCTTCCCCATCGCGTTGCGCGGCAGGGACTCCACGAAGCGGACCTCGCGCGGGCGCTTGTGCGGGGAGAGCAGGGCGGCGACGTGGTCGACGAGCTCCCGCGCCTCGGGTGCCTCGCCCGCCGGCACGACGTGCGCCACGATCTTCTCCCCCAGGTCGGGGTCGGGCACCCCCACCACGGCGACCTCGGCGACCGCCGGGTGCTCCAGCAGTGCGTTCTCGATCTCCCCCGCGCCGATCTTGTAGCCACCGGACTTGATCAGGTCCGTGGCCTGCCGGCCGACCAGGGCCAGCAGGCCCGAGTCCGTCCAGCGGCCGATGTCGCCGGTGCGGAACCAGCCGTCGTCGGTGCGGGAGGCGGCCGACGCCTCGGGGAGGTCGAGGTAGCCGGAGAAGAGCTGCGGACCGCGGACCTCGACGGCGCCGAGACCGCTGTCGGCGCCGTCGGGCTGCTCGCCCTCGACCGCGGGCAGCGGTGCAAGGCGCACCTCGGTGTTCGCCAGGGGCCGGCCCACCGTGCCGACCTCGGGCTCCTCGTCGGCGCGGGCGGCGGTGAGGATCAGCGTCTCGGTGAGCCCGTAGCGTTCGCGGACCGCGATCCCGGTGGCCTTCTCGATCCGGGCGTGGTCGACGGCGGTGAGCGCGGCCGAGCCGGAGATCAGCAGCCGGGTCCCGCCGACCGTGCGCCCCGCCTCGGGGTCGGCCTCGAAGTCGGCGGCCAGCCGGTGGTAGTGCGTGGGGACGCCGAACACCATGGTCGCGCCGTCGGCGACCGCGGCGGCCAGCGTCTGCCCGTCGATCGCGCCGAGGTGGTGCAGCGAGCCGCCGCGGCGCAGCGGCCCCAGGGTGCCGAGGACGAGCCCGTGCACGTGGAAGATCGGCAGCGCGTGGGCGAGCCGGTCGGCGCCGGTCCAGGCCCAGGCGTCGGCGAGGGCGTCGAGGTCGGCCGCGACCGCGCCGCGGGAGAGCACGGCGCCCTTCGGCGGTCCGGTGGTCCCGGAGGTGTAGACGACGAGCGCCGGGGCGTCCGCGGGCGGCTCGGCGGGCAACGGCTGCGGGTCGGGCCGCGCGGCGACGTCGACGTCGATCCGCGGCAGCCCGGCGATCGCCGCGGGCAGCTCGACGCCGGGCGCGGTCAGCACCAGCTCGGGCGCGGAGTTCGCGACGATGTGCGCGAGCTCCCGCTCCCCCGCCTTCGGGTTCACCGGCACCACCGGCACGCCGGCCAGCAGCCCGGCCGTGATGCCGGTGGCGGCGGCGAGCGTCGGGGTGGCCCAGACGGCGATGCGGGAGCGACCGACGACCCGGGCACCCAGGTCCGACGCCAGGGCGGCGAGCTCGCGGTAGGTGACGGTGCCGTCGGGGAACTGCAGGGCGGGCCCGTCGGTGGGGTCGGCGAGCGCGGGGAACAACCGGTTCATGATCTATAGCACCTTGCCGGGGTTGAGGATCCCGTCCGGATCCAGGGCCTTCTTGATCGCCTCCTGCATGGCGAGCGAACCCGGGTCGAGCTCGCGGCGCATGCCGGCGCGCTTGAGCAGGCCCACGCCGTGCTCGCCGGTCACGGTGCCGCCCAGGTCGATCGCGGCGTCGACGATCTCGTCGAACGCCCGCTGGGCCCGCGCCTTCGCCTCCGGGTCGCCCGGCGGCACCATGATCAGCGGGTGCAGGTTGCCGTCGCCGGCGTGCGCGACCGTGCCGATGAAGGTGTCGTGCCGGGCGGAGATCTCCTCGATCCGCTCCAGCATCGCGGCCAGCCGGTTGCGCGGCAGGCAGACGTCCTCGGTGAGCTGGGCGTCGCCGCGCTGCTCGAAGGCCGGGTAGGCGAGCCGGCGGGCGGCGAAGAGCGCGTCGGCCTCCACCGGGTCGGTCGACACGAGCGCGTCGCGGGCGCCGTTGGCCTCGAACGCGGCGAGGATCCCGTCCGCCTCCGCCGTGGCGGCGGGCTCCGGGAGGTCGGTCTGGGCCAGCAGGAGTGCGGCGGCGTCCTCGGGCAGGCCCATGTGCTTCCAGTCGTTGACGGCCTTGAGGCAGTGCCGGTCGACGAGCTCGAAGATCGAGGGCTGCAGGCCGGCGGCGGTCACCGCGGCCACGGCGGCGCCGCAGTCGGCGAGGGTGTCGAAGAACCCGACGACGGTGCGCGGCGGCGTGGTCCGCGCGGGCCGCAGCCGCACGGTCACCTCCGTGATCACGCCGAGCGTGCCCTCGGAGCCGACCAGCAGGCCGGCGAGGTCGTAGCCGGCCACGCCCTTCGCGGTGCGCCGGCCGACCCGCACGATCCCGCCCGCGGCCGTGACGATCTCCAGCGCGAGCACGTAGTCGCGGGTCACGCCGTACTTCACGCAGCACAGGCCGCCGGCGTTCGTGGCCACGTTCCCGCCGATCGTCGACCACGGCGCGCTCGCCGGGTCCGGCGGGTACCAGAGACCCTCCTTCGCGGCCGCCGCGCGCAGGTCGTCGTTGACCACTCCGGGCTGGACGACCGCGAGCCGCTCCCCCGCGTCGATCTCCACGATGTCGCGCATCCGCTCCAGGGACAGGACCAGGCCGCCGTCGACGGCGTTGGCCCCGCCGGACAGGCCGGTGCCGGCCCCGCGCGGCACGACCGGGACCCGGTGCCGCGCGGCGGCCCGGACGACCTCGGCGACCTCGGCGGTGGACCGCGGCCGGACCACGGCGAGCGGCGCGCCGTACTCCGCCCACTCCGCCTCGTCGTGCACGTAGGGGCGGGCGGTGTCGGGGTCGGTGAGCACCCGGTCCGCGGGCAGCGCCGCGGCCAGCTCCGCGAGCACCGCACGGCCGGCCTCGCCCGGGTCCGCCATCCGGGCCGTTTCCGTGCCGCGGTCCCAGCCGAAGGGGCGCTCCGGAGTGGGGTTCTGCGGGGTGGCGGTCCGGGTCTCGCTCATTCCCCAGACGCTACGTCGTGCCGGGCGGCGATCGCCAACCAGCGCTAACGCTGCAGGCGCTTCACGATCTCGCGGCCGAGCAGGGTGCCGGAGCGCCAGGCCGTCTCGATCCGGGAGCTGCCCCAGCCGTCGCCCGCGAGCCCGATGCCGTCGTCGCCGAGGTGGAAGGGCTCGGCGCGGTCGAGCTCCGGGGCCGCGAACCGCCACCGGTGCGCGTCCGTCCACACCGGCTCCTCGGACAGCCCGAGCAGCTCGCGCACGGCCGCGATCACCGTCGGGACGGCGCCGCCCGGGTCCGCGTCGTGGGAGCGGGCGACCTCGGAGGTGGTGTGCGCCACCAGGACCGGGACGCCGTCGCCGCGGCGGGCGCCGTCGTCGGCGACGAGGGTGAGCACCGGGTGGTCGTTCACGAACGCCGCGGAGAGCTCCGGCCACTCCCGCGTGGGGAAGCCGGCGGCGACGGTGAGCACCGGGCGCCACGGGCGGTCCGAGGTGAGCGCGACCGCGCCGAGACCGGGGGCGAGCACGCGCAACGCCTGCGGGTCCGGCATGGCCAGCACGACGACGTCGGCGGGCTCGCCGTCGACCCGCGGCCCTTTCTCGACCCGCTTGACCTCGTGGTCCAGCTCGACGTCGAGGTCCTCGGCGAGCGCCGCGACGAGGCTGCGCAGGCCCTGGGGCGCCGCCCACCGCATCGGGCCCGCCGACCGCGACCGGTCCCCGTGCGCGAGCACCGCCATCTCGGCGGTCCACGGCCTCGCCAGCCCCGCGCTGCGCCACCCCGCGACGACCTCGGCGAACTCCGGGTCCCGCACGGTGAAGTAGGCCGCGCCCATGTCGACCGGGCGGCCGTCGTGCGGGGAGCTGGCCATGCGGCCGCCGACGGTGTGCGCGCGGTCGAGGACCTTCACCGCCAGGCCGGCGCGCGCGACCTCCCGGGCGCACGCCACGCCCGAGAGCCCGGCCCCGACCACGACGACGCTCATGACGCGGCCAGCGTAGAGCGGCGCGACCCCGGCCGCCGCGCGCCGCCGCGGACACGTCCGGGTACGACGGTCCTCACAGGAGCGCGACCCGCCCGGCACGGGCGCGCCACCACGCGTCCCGCTCCGGAGCGGCCGCGACCTCGGCGCGACGGACGGGCTCGGGGGCGGTGCGCAGCACCGGGAGGACGCCGTCGCGCGGGATCAGCCGGTCGGCGTCGGCCACGACGTCGGCGGTGAAGAGCCGGCCCGTCCCGAGGCCGCAGGCGAACTCCAGCTCGGGCAGGGCGGCCGCCAGCGCGATCTCGGCGGCCAGCCCGACGCTCGACTCGAGCGCCGACGACACGACGCACGGCAGCCCGCACGCCTCCGCGACCTGCAACGCCCGGCGCACCCCACCGAGCGGCAGGCACTTGAGGATCGCGACGTCGGCCGCCCCGGCCACCGCCACCCGCAACGGGTCCTCGGCCCGGCGGATGGACTCGTCGGCCGCGATCCGGACCTCGACCCGCCGGCGCACCGCGGCCAGCTCCTCCACGGTGGGGCAGGGCTGCTCGACGTACTGCAGCCCGCCCGCGGCCGCGTCGAGCGCGCGGATCTCCCGGACGGCGGTGTCGACGTCCCAGCGGGCGTTCGCGTCGACCCGGACGGACCCGGCGGGCCCCAGAGCGTCCCGCACCGCGGCGACCCGCTCGAGATCCTCGCGCGCGGAGTCCGGGTGGTCGGCCACCTTCACCTTGGCGGTGGCGCAGCCGGAGGCGCGCACCATCTCCGCCGCCCGCTCCGGCCCCACGGCGGGGACGATGCAGTTCACGGGCACGGTGTCGCGCACCGGTTCGGGCCAGCCCACCTCCGCCGCCTCGCGCGCCGCCGCGAACCAGGCCGCGGCCTCGGCGTCGCCGTACTCGGGGAAGGCGCAGAACTCGCCCCAGCCCGCGGGACCCTGCAGGAGCATCCCCTCGCGCACCGTGATCCCGCGGAACCGGGTGGTCATCGGGATCGCGTAGACCGCGACGGGCTGCATACCCGGGGAGGGTACTCAGGCCGGGTCGACGCGCTTCGCGGGCCTACGCGACGAGCTCGTGGTGCCCGGGGTCGAGCTTCCGCGTGCGGCGGCGGAAGTCGAAGGTGTACCCGGGCCACAGCGTGCGGTTGCGGCCGTGCTCGTCGAGGTACCAGCTCGCGCAGCCACCCTTGGCCCACACGGCCTTGCCGAGCCTGCGCTGGATCTCGACGTTGAACTCGGCCTGCGACTCGCTGCGGGTGTCGATCGCGACGGCGCGGTGCCGGTCGACGGTCCGCATGGCGTCGAGCACGTAGTTCAGCTGGGACTCGACCATGAACACCATCGAGCTGTGCCCCAGCCCGGTGTTGGGCCCGACGATCGTGAACAGGTTCGGGAAGCCCGCCACGGTCGTGCCGAGCAGGGCCTCCGGACCCTCCGCCCAGGCGTCGGCCAGCTTGACGCCGTCCCGCCCCGTGATGTTCATCCGGGCCAGGCCGTCGGCGACCTTGAAGCCGGTGCCGAAGATGATCGTGTCGACCTCGTGCTCGGTCTCCCGGCCCGCGGCGTCGACCGTGACCACGCCGGTCTCGGTCACGCGGGCGATCCGGTCGGTCTCGACGGCGACGTTGTCCCGGCGCAGCGCCGGGTAGTAGTCGTTGCTCATCAGGATCCGCTTGCAGCCCATGGTGAACGTCGGCGTGACCTTCTTGCGGAGCTCGACGTCGCCGGCGAACACCGTGCGCAGGTAGGCGAGGCCGAGGTGCTGCACCACCTTCATGACCGTGGGGTGCAGGAAGCCGAGCACCAGCGCCTCGTGCCGCCAGTACAGCGAGAGCCGCTGGAGCCGCTGCAGCAGCGGGAACCGGCGGAACGCCCGGCGCGTGCGCTCCGGGATCGGGCGGTCCGGCTTGGGCAGCACCCACGGCGCGGTCCGCTGGAACAGCGTCAGGTGCCCGACCTCGGGCGCGATCGCCGGGACGAACTGGATGGCGCTGGCACCGGTGCCGATCACCGCGACCCGCTTGCCGGCGAGGTCGTGGGCGTGGTCCCACTGCGCGGAGTGGAACGCGGTGCCCCGGAAGCGGTCCAGGCCCTCGATCTCGGGCACCGCGGGGTCGTGCAACGCGCCGGTGCCGAAGAGCACGTACCGGGCACGGATCGTCTCGCCGCCGCTGGTGCGGACGTCCCACGCGCTGCCGTCCCACTCCGCGCCGGTGACGTGGACACCGAACCGGATGCGGTCGCGCAGCCGGTACCGGTCGGCCGTGGCCTCGAGGTAGGCGCGGATCTCCGGCTGGCGCGCGAAGGTGCGCGTCCACTCGGGGTTCGGGAAGAACGAGAAGGAGTAGAGGTGCGACTCCACGTCGCAGGCGCAGCCCGGGTAGACGTTGTCCCGCCAGGTACCGCCGAGCGTCTCGCCCTTCTCCAGGATCAGGAAGTCCCGGCGACCCGCCTCGTCCAGCTTCACCGCGGCGCCCAGGCCGGCGAACCCGCTGCCGACGATCAGGGTGTCCAGCATCTTCGCTCCCCTCCGGTGGGTGTTACCGCCGGTAACTTACCACGGGTAACTAAGCCGGGGGTAGGGTCTGCGGCATGGAGACGAGCGCGGCGTCCACCCCTGCCGCCTCGCCCCGCAGGCGGGTCTCGCGGGCCGAGCGGGAGCGCCAGATCCTCGACGCCGCCGTCGCGGTCTTCGCCGAGCGGGGCTACGCCAACGCCTCGATGGACGCCGTCGCCGAGCGGGTCGGCGTCACGAAACCGGTGCTGTACACGCACTTCGGCTCCAAGGAGGGCCTGCTGCTGGCGTGTGTCTCACGGGCGCGCACCGAGCTGCTGGAGGTCACCTCCGAGGCCGCGTTCACCGCCGAGGGCCCCGAGGACATGCTGCGCCGCGGCACGCTCGCCTTCTTCCGGTTCCTCGACGACCGTGCCCCCGCCTTCACGTTGCTCTACTCGGAGGCGAGCATCGCCGCGGAGGCGGTCGAGGCGATCCGCGCGCAGCAGACGGACTTCATCGCCGGGCTGCTCGGCGTCGCCGCGCCCGACACCGACGCGCTGCAGCTGCAGGGCTGGGCCCAGGTGATCGTCGGGGCGTGCGAACGGCTCGCGGTGTGGCGCAAGCGGGACCCGCGGGTCACGGCCGAGCAGGCCACGGAGTACCTGATGGAGCTGGCGTGGAGCGGGTTGGCGGGGAGAACCGACCGCAGTAGGGATGTGCGCAGTACGGATCCATAACGCGGCCAGGAGCGGCTCCCGAGCGCAGTACGGATCCACAACGCGACCGGGAGCGGCTCCCGAGCGCAGTACGGATCCACAACGCGACCGACAGCAGCCCCCGACCGCAGTACGGATCCATAGCGCGGTGGGCGCGGGGGTCCAGGCGCGTTGTGGTTCCATGGTGCGCCGTGACCACGACCGCCCCCCGGCTGCTGCAGGTCAGGCGCAGCACCCGGGTGACCCCGAAGATGATCCGCGTGACCCTGACCGGCGAGGAGCTGGCCGGGTTCCCGGGCGCGGGGCCGGACCGGCGGATCAAGATGTTCTTCCCGGTCGAGGGGCAGGACCGGCCGGCCGTGCCGCGCGCGAGCACCGGCGGCCCCGTCTGGCCCGCGGGTGAGCCGCGCCCCACGATCCGGACCTACACCGTGCGCCGCTTCGACCCGGCCGCCGGCGAGCTCGACGTCGACTTCGTGCTCCACGACGGGTACGGCCCGGCCGCGGCGTGGGCTCAGGACGCCGCGCCGGGCTCGTGGGTCGGGGTCTCGGAGCCCGGTGGGCGCTGGGTGCCGGACCCGGCGTCGGCCTTCCACGTGGTGATCGGCGACGAGTCGGCGCTGCCCGCCGTGGCGACGGTGCTGGAGGCGCTGCCCGCCGACGTGCCGGCGCTGGCGATCCTCGAGGTCGCCGACGCCGGCGAGGAGCAGGAGCTGCCGGGCCGTGCCACCGTCACCTGGGTGCACCGCGGCACCGCCCCGGCCGGGGAGCCGCTGGTGGCGGCGGTGCAGGCGGCGACCTTCCCCGAGGGCGAGGGGCAGGCCTGGCTCGCCGGCGAGTCCGCCGCGGTGAAGGAGATCCGCGCGCACCTGCTCGGCGAGCGGAAGCTGAACCGCCGGGCCGTCTACGCCACGGGCTACTGGCGGGCCCGTTAGGCCCGGCCCACCGCAGCCGGGGGCCTGAAGGTCCACGGGCTGCTGCGCCCGTCGGCCGGTGTCGGTCAGACCGGGTCCACCTGGATCCGGTCCCCCACCGGGCGCACCCGCACCTCGCGCCCGACCACGGCTTCGCCCGCCGGCTCCGACGGCCCCGCCGGGAACACCGTGAGCGCCTGCGCGCTGGCCGCGTCGCCCTCGGCGGTGCAGCCGGCGAGGCGGCGGCCGTCGGCGGTCCGGGCGACCAGGAACCCCTGCGCGGGATGGCCGTCGCGGTCGTACTCGACCGTCGCGGCCTCGATCCGCACCGGCGCGTCGGCGACCTCGGCGACCGGGCAGGGCGCCGGGCCGGGCACGGCGGTGTCGTGCGGCTCGGGGTCGCCGATGTACCCGTCGACGTGCCGCTCCCGGCCGAGGACGACGGCGTGCTGGCGGGTGAGGTACCCGCCGTTGGCGTGCACGAGCGCGGTGCCCGCCCCGTCCCGGATGCGCTCGGCGCAGGCCGCGAGCGAGTGCAGGGTGTAGGTCGAGAGCGGCCCCCCGAAGGACGAGTGGCCGCCCGTCGCGCCGGCGAGCGCGCTCGTGGGCAGCCCGAGGTAGCGGCTCGCGAGCCGGGGCACCACCGGGAAGCAGGAGTAGACGTCGACGAGGTCGACCGCGTCGGCGGCGAGGCCCGCGGAGGCGAGGGCCCGGTCGAGCGCCGAGCACAGCGCCGGCGAGCCGGTGAGCACGGGCCGGGCGAGGACGTCGGCGGCGTCGGCGGCCCCCGCCCCGCCCCAGACGTGCACGAGCCGCTCCTCCGGCACGCCGTGCTCCAGGGCGACGGCCTGCGAGGTCAGCAGCAGCGCCGCGGCCTGGTCGACCAGCGGGAACGCGTTGACCGCGAGGGGGTAGGGCTCGCAGATCATCCGGTTCTCCGGCCCGACGCGCAGGATGTCCGCCGGTTCCTTGGCCGCCGGGTTCCAGGCGATCGGGTTCTTCGCGGCGACCTCGCTCAAGGCCGCGAAGACCGCGGCCCCGGAGGCCATCGTCTCCGCCGGGGTCTCGCCGACGGCGTGCCCGAAGGCCGTGTCGACCATGGGGTAGACCCGGGTCGGCAGCACGAGGCCGGCGGCCTGCATGGCGGGGCTCCCGAGGTCGTCGGGCCCGATCGGGGCGACGCCACCGGGTTCGGTGGTCCAGCCGAGGTCGGGGCCCGGGTCGACGCCCGCGCGTTGCAGCACCCCCAGCGACGCCGAGGCCTCCCCGCCCGCGACCAGCTCGATCCGGGACTCTCCCGCCGCGATCCGCGCGGCGGCGGCGTCGACGAGCGCGGCCGGCCACTGCCCGCCGACGGGCGCGGCGAAGGTGCGCGCCGGGCTCGCCGCCAGCCGCTCGGCGAGCAGGGCGGGCAGGTCTGCATAGGCCCAGCTGGCGACGTGCGGGACGGTGATCGCGTCGACCTCGCGGAGCAGCCGGGTACCGCTGCCGCAGGCGTCGGCGGCGGCCGCGTGCACGGCGTCGGCGATCAACCGGAGCGGCTCGCGGGCCCCCGCGACGGTCCGGTCCCGGTTGGCCAGCACCTGCCCGACACCGACGACGACCGGCGACCTCTCCGCGTGCACCGGCGAAAACTAGTACAGGGCGGCCCGGCCGGCCGGGCCGGGACCGCCCCGTGATCGAACCGTGGGCCCGAGGGGCTCCGTCAGCCGGCGCTCGTCGTGTCGCCCGGGCCGGGGCCGAGGGCGACGCAGGCCGCCATCGCCGCCTGCCAGGTGGCCGGGTCGACGCCGGGCGGGGCGCTGCATGCCACCCGCGTCGCCGGGAGGAGGGACATCGCGTGCTCCTGATCCGGCGGCGGAGTGAGGGTTGGGGGGAAGCGGCTTCCGCGACCGGCGCCCACCGCGTCGACCGCCCCTGTGTGCGCGGCGCCATGCCGCGGGCCGTGTGCGGGGCGGGCTCCCCGTCTCACAGCCGGCGCACAGGGAGCGCCCACCGGCGCCACAGCCGCGCGGGCGAGGCTCCTACCATGACCGAGGTGACCGAACAGTCCGCACCACTCCGCCGCGGCGACGGCAGCCCCGTCCGCGTCCTGGTGGTCGACGACGAGGCCACCCTCTCGGACCTGCTGTCGATGGCGCTGCGCTATGAGGGCTGGGAGGTGCGCAGCGCGGGCGACGGGCTCACCGCGGTCCGGACCGCGCGGGACTTCAAGCCCGACGCGGTCGTCCTCGACATCATGCTGCCGGATCTCGACGGGCTCGAGGTGCTGCGCCGGCTGCGTGCGGACAGCCCCGAGGTGCCGGTCCTGTTCCTCACGGCGAAGGACGCGGTGGAGGACCGGGTCGCCGGCCTGACCGCGGGCGGCGACGACTACGTCACCAAGCCGTTCAGCCTCGAGGAGCTGGTCGCGCGGCTGCGGGGGCTGCTGCGCCGGGCCGGGATGACGGCCGCGCGGCAGGGCTCCGAGCTCGTCGTCGGCGACCTGGTGCTCGACGAGGACAGCCACGAGGTGCGCCGCGGCGACACCGAGGTCGAGCTCACCGCCACCGAGTTCGAGCTGCTGCGGTTCCTCATGCGCAACCCCAGGCGGGTGCTGTCCAAGGCGCAGATCCTCGACCGGGTGTGGCACTACGACTTCGGCGGCCAGTCCAACGTGGTGGAGCTGTACGTCTCCTACCTGCGCAAGAAGATCGACGCCGGGCGGGCGCCGATGATCCACACCGTGCGCGGGGCCGGGTACGTGCTCAAGCCCGCCGCGGGGTGAGGACGAGCCATGGCCGCACGGGTGACCGACCGGGTCGTGGCGCGGAGCCGGACGCTGCGGGCCCGGCTCGTGGTCACCGTGCTGCTGCTGATCGCCCTCGCCTGCGCCGTCATCGGGGTCGCGACGGCGATCGCGTTGCGCAGCTTCCTCTACCACCGCCTCGACGAGGACGTGCTCGGCGGCGCGGCCCGCTTCCAGTTCTCCCGCTACGAGCCCGCCCCGCCCGGTGTGACCCGGGCCGACGCCTTCCTCGGCCCCGCGCAGAAACCCGGCACGCTCGGCGCGGTGGTGCGCGGGGGCGTCGTCGACCAGGCGGCGGTCACCGACCGGCGGGGCTCCTCGCGAGCGGTGCCCGAGGCCGACGTCGCCCAGCTCGCGGCGCTGCGTCCCGGTGACCACCCGCAGACCGTGGCGCTCTCGCTCGGCGAGTACCGCGCCGTGGCCGTGCCTGCGCCCGACGGCTCCGTCCTGGTGCTCGGGCAGCCCGCGCAGGAGGTCGCGGACGTCGTCAACGGGCTGGTCGTGATCGAGCTCGTCGTGATCGGGGTGGCGCTCGGCGGTGCCGCGATCGCGGCGACGGTACTGGTCCGGCGCGAGCTGCGGCCGCTCGAGGAGGTCGCGGGCATCGCGGCGAAGGTCTCCGCGATGCCGCTCGACCGGGGCGAGGTCGAGCTGGCCGCCCGGGTCCCCGAGATCGACGGGCGCACCGAGGTCGGTCAGGTCGGGGCGGCGCTGAACCGCATGCTGGACAACGTCGAGGGCGCCCTCGAGGCCCGCCAGGACAGCGAGACCCGGCTGCGCCAGTTCGTGGCCGACGCCAGCCACGAGCTGCGCACCCCGCTTGCCGCCATCCGCGGCTACGCCGAGCTGACCCGCCGCGACGGCGCCGCGCTGCCGGAGGGCACCACGCACGCGTTGACCCGCATCTCGTCGCAGGCCGAGCGGATGAGCACGCTCGTCGAGGACCTGCTGCTGCTCGCCCGTCTCGACGCCGGCCGCCCGCTCGAACGCGCGCCCGTCGACCTCACCCGGCTGGTGCTCGACGCCGTCTCCGACGCCCACGCCGCCGGCCCCGGCCACCGCTGGCAGCTGGACCTGCCCGAGGAGCCGGTCACGGTGCCCGGCGACGCCTCGCGACTCACCCAGGTCCTCACCAACCTGCTGGCCAACGCGCGCACCCACACCCCCGAGGGGACCGAGGTGACCGTGGGCCTCCGGGCGGCCGACGGGGTCGCCGTGCTCAGCGTGGTCGACACCGGTCCCGGCATCCCGGCCGAGCTGCAGCCGCACGTGTTCGAGCGCTTCGCCCGCGGTTCCGCCGGTCGCGCCCGGGCGGTCAACAACACCGCCAGCACCGGCCTCGGCCTGGCGATCGTCGACGCCGTCGTCGCCGCCCACGGCGGGCGGGTCGGGTTGGAGAGCCGCCCGGGCCGCACCGAGTTCCGGGTGACCCTCCCGCTCGCTCCTGCTCCCGCGGTCGCCGAGGCGCCGGCGCGGGTGTAAGGCGCCACGGGAGATCGTTCCGAGGATCGCGGGAGGGCTGCCCGCACAACCGTGTTGTGACGCTCGCGCGGCCGGATCAGCCAAGATCGATCCGAGTGGCACGGGACTGCCGCCCACACTGCGACCGCGTGACGGTGACCGTGATCAAGGGCAAGCGGCACCGATCTTCACCGAGGCACTCGCCCCCCTCCCACGAGGGCGCCGAGAAGATCGTTCCGCGAGTTACCAGAGCGCTGCCCGCACAACCGTGGTGTGACGCTCGCGCGGCCAGATCAGCCAAGGTCGTTCCGGGTGGCACGGGACTGCCGCCGACACTGCGACCGCGTGACGGTCGCCGTGATCAAGGCCAGGCGCCACGGGCGATTCCTGCGCGGACCTTCCTTGATCACGGCGGAGGTGGCGCTCACAGCCGGCGCACAGGTGCGGCACCGGAGCACCACAGCGACGCCGACCAGCGTCGGGCAGCGTGACGAGCTCCCTGACGCGCCCCGTCGATTCGCCCATGGCCCCGGAGCCACCCCCGCGTCGGAGGCGGACGCTGCCGGAGCGGGCGTCGGTCGCGGTGCTGCTGGTCGGGACCGGGTTCCTCTACCTGTGGAACCTCTCGGCCTCCGGCTGGGCCAACGCCTTCTACGCGGCCGCGGCGCAGGCCGGCGGGGCGAGCTGGAAGGCCTGGTTCTTCGGGTCGTCCGACGCCGCCAACGCGATCACCGTGGACAAGACGCCCGCGGCGCTGTGGGTCGCCGGGCTGTCGGTGCGGATCTTCGGGCTGAGCAGCTGGAGCATCCTCGTCCCGCAGGCGCTGATGGGGATCGCCGCCGTCGGGGTGCTGTACGCGACCGTGCGGCGGACCTCCGGGCACGCCGCCGGCCTGCTGGCGGGCGCGGTGCTGGCGCTGACTCCCGTCGCCACGCTCATGTTCCGGTTCAACAACCCCGACGCGCTGCTGGTGCTGCTGCTGGTCGCCGCGGTGTGGGCGACGCTGCGCGGGCTCGAGCGCGGGCACGGGCGGTGGCTCGCTCTGGCCGGCGTGTTCCTCGGCCTCGGCTTCCTCACCAAGATGCTGCAGGCCTTCCTGATCGTCCCGGCGCTCGCCGCGGTGTGGCTGCTCGCCGCGCCGACGGGGCTCGGACGACGGATCCGGGACCTGCTGCTCGCGGGCGTCGCGCTCGTCGCCGCCGCGGGGTGGTGGGTGCTGGTGGTGGAGGTGTGGCCGGCTGCGTCGCGGCCCTACATCGGCGGCTCGCAGAACAACTCCGTGATGGAGCTGGTGCTGGGCTACAACGGCTTCGGCCGGCTCACCGGCGACGAGACCGGGAGCGTCGGCGGCGGGGCGGGCGGCGGCTGGGGCCGGACGGGCATCGGCCGGCTGTTCGGGTCCGAGATGGGCTCCGAGGCGGCGTGGCTGATCCCGGCGGCGCTGATCCTCCTGGTGGGGCTGTTGTGGCTGACCGCCCGCCGGCCACGCACCGACCGCGTCCGCGCCGCAACGATCGCCTGGGGCGGCTGGCTGCTGATCACCGGGCTGGTGTTCAGCTTCATGGCCGGGATCATCCACCCGTACTACACGGTGGCGCTGGCCCCGGCGATCGGCGCGCTCGCCGGCACGGGCGCGGCGGAGCTGTGGCGGATCCGCACCACGACGACGGCGCGGGTCCACCTGGCCCTCGCGGTCGCGGTGAGCGCGGCCTGGGCCTTCGCGCTCCTGGGCTCGTGGTTGCCGTGGCTGCGCTGGACGGTCCTCGCGCTCGGCGTGCTCACGGCCGGGGCGCTGCTCGGCGTGCACAAGCTCCCGCGGCTGCTCTCCGCCGGCGTCGTGTCGGCCGCGGTGCTCGCCTCCCTCGGAGGGACCGCCGCATGGTCGGGGGCGACCGCCGCCCAGCCGCACAGCGGCGCGATCCCCAGCTCAGGGCCGTCGGGCGGCGGGATGCGGGGTCCGGGCGGGATGGCCGGACCCGGCGGCGGGTTCCGGGGCACCGGCGGCTTCGGCGGTCCCGGCGGTGGCCTGCGCGGCGGGTTCGGCACCGGGCAGGCGACCAACGGACAGGCACCCAACGGACAGGCACAGAGCGGACAGGCACCTAGCGGGCAGGCACAGCACGGACAGCCCGGCGCCTCCGGCATTCCCGGCGGCACGGCCGGCGGCGCAAGGACCCCACGGACCGCCGGCACCGGCTTCGGCGGCATGGGCGGTGGCTTCGGCTCCCTCCTCGGCACCACCACCCCGCCCGCAGCGGTGACGACGCTGCTGCAGGAGGACGCGTCCGAGTACACGTGGGTCGCCGCGGCCGTCGGCTCGAACGCCGCGGCGGGCTACCAGCTGGCGGCCGACGCCCCGGTCATGGCGGTCGGCGGCTTCAACGGCACCGACCCCGCCCCCACCCTCACGCAGTTCCGGCAGGACGTGACCGAGGGGCGGATCCACTGGTTCGTCGGCGGCGCCGGCTCCGACGCCCGGGGCTCGAACACCGGGGGCAGCGACGCGGCCGCGCAGATCGCGCAGTGGGTGCAGCGGAACTTCACCGCGCGCACGGTCGACGGCGTCACGCTCTACGACCTGACGAACGCCACCACCTCCCCCACGCCCTGATCCGGCCGCACTCGGAGGGCGGGATCCCCTGCGGGACCCGCCCTGCGCGAGCTGCTCGCGTTCCTCGTCGACCGGATGCTGCACTCCATGGTGCCGCGGTACGTCCGGGTGGCCGACGCAGTGCCGCGCACGCCCACGACGAAGGTGCAGAAGGCCCTGGTGCGGGTCGAGGGGTCGGCGGCCGCCTGGGACCGTGAGGCGGCCGGGATCCGGGTGCGGCGCGAGGCGGTCCGGTAGGCGCGGCGAGGCCGCACACAGCTCGCGCACAGGTCCGGCACACGATCGGGACAGGCGACGGCGGGATCGTCGCGCCCATGAGGCCTGCTCCCTGCCCCGACCGCGACCGTGTGACGGGCGCGACACCGGATCGGGTCCGCTCCACAGCGGAGGCACAGGCCGACCACAAACCCGCGACAGGCCCGGACCCGATCGTCGTCGGCATGAGCCCCGCCGTCGCCGACAACAGGACCGAGAACGCGCCCGGGAACGCCGCACGCGGCGGCCGGCGCGACCGCACCGTGCTGGACATCGTCGTCCCCGTCCACAACGAGGAGAACGACCTCGAGCCCTCGGTCCGGCGGCTGCGCGACCACCTCCTGCGCAGCCTCCCCTACTCCTTCCGCATCACGATCGCCGACAACGCCAGCGTCGACACGACCCCGCTGATCGGCGCCCGGTTGGAGGCCGAGCTCCCCGAGGTCCGGCTGGTCCGGCTCGAGCAGAAGGGCCGCGGCCGGGCCCTGCACACCGTGTGGTCGGCGTCCGACGCCGCCGTGCTCGCCTACTGCGACGTCGACCTGTCCACGGACCTCAACGCCGTCCTCCCGCTCGTCGCCCCGCTGATCTCCGGGCACTCCGACCTCGCCATCGGCACCCGGCTCGGCCGCGGCTCCCGGGTGGTGCGCGGCGCCAAGCGCGAGTTCATCTCCCGCTGCTACAACCTGATCCTCCGCAGCACGCTGCAGGCCGGGTTCTCCGACGCGCAGTGCGGGTTCAAGGCCATCCGCGGCGACGTCGCGCGGCGGCTGCTCCCGCTCGTCGAGGACACCGGCTGGTTCTTCGACACCGAGCTGCTGGTCCTGGCCGAGCGCGCGGGGCTGCGGATCCACGAGGTCCCCGTGGACTGGGTCGACGACCCGAACTCCACCGTGGACATCGTCGCGACGGCGACGGCCGACCTCAAGGGCGTCTGGCGCGTCGGCCGCGCGCTGGCCACCGGCGCCCTCCCCATCGTCGAGTTGCGGGCCCAGCTGGGTCGTGCACCGCTCCAGCCGTCCGTGGAGGGCGTGCCGCGCGGGCTGCCGACCCAGCTGGTGCGGTTCGCCGCGATCGGCGTGGCGAGCACGCTCGCGAACCTGGTGCTGTTCCTGCTGTTCCGCACGTTCATGGGCCCGATCTGGGCGAACGTCGTCGCGCTGCTGCTCACCACGATCGCCAACACCGCCGCGAACCGGCGGCTGACCTTCGGCGTCCGCGGGCGGGAGGGCGTCGCCAAGCACCAGTTCCAGGGTCTGATCGTGTTCGGTCTCGGGCTGGGCCTCACCACGGGGGCGCTGGCCCTGCTCGGGGCGCTCGTGCCGGGCGCCCACCAGAGCCTCGAGGTGGTGACGATCATCGGCGCCAACCTGGTCGCGACCGTGCTGCGGTTCGTCCTCTTCCGCGCGTGGGTGTTCCGCGGCCGGACCCGCACCGCGGCGGGCGAGCCGGCCGAGATGCCCTCCGAGATCGCCGCCTGACCACTGCGCACCAGCACCGAAAGGCAACCGTGACCACCACGCTCCACACCGACACCGACACCGACACCGGGGCCGCCCGCCCCCCCGCGGACGGCTCCGGCCCCCGACACACCGCCGCTGCTCCCCGGCGTCGGTGGCACCGCCCGGCGTACGCGCTCCTGCTCGTCGGCACCGCGGTTCTGTACCTGCAGAACATCGCGATCTCGGGCTGGGGGAACTCCTTCTACGCCGCCGCCGTGCAGGCCGGGACGCAGAACTGGACCGCGCTCTTCTTCGGCTCGCTCGACAGCGGCAACGCGATCACGGTGGACAAGCCGCCGGCGTCGCTGTGGATCATGGCGCTCTCCGGGCGGCTCTTCGGGTTCAGCTCGTGGAGCATGCTGGCGCCGCAGGCGCTGATGGCGGTCGCGTCGGTCGCCCTGCTCTCCGCGGCGGTGAGGCGGGTCGCGGGTCCGGGTGCCGGACTGCTCGCCGGGCTGGTCCTGGCGCTCACGCCCGTCGCGGTGCTGATGTTCCGCTTCAACAACCCCGACGCGTTCCTCGTCCTGCTCCTGGTCCTCGCCGGCTACTGCACCGTGCGGGCGCTGGAGAAGGCGTCGTGGCGCTGGCTGCTGCTCACCGGGCTGGTCCTCGGGTTCGCGTTCCTGGCGAAGATGCTGCAGGCCTTCCTGGTGGTGCCCGGCTTCGCGTTCGCGTACCTGTGGGCGGCCCCGACGACGATCGGGAAACGGATCCGCGACGTCCTGGTGGCCGGGGTCGGGATCGTCGTCGGCGCGGGCTGGTGGCTGCTCGCGGTGGCGCTCTGGCCGGTGGACGCGCGGCCGTACATCGGCGGTTCCACGAACAACACCCCGCTCGAGCTGGCCTTCGGCTACAACGGCCTCGGCCGGATCTTCGGCGGCGAGGGCAACCGCGGGGGCGGCGGCTTCCGCGGTGCGGAGCGTGCGTTCGACCGGGGTGCAGGCGGGTTCCCCGGGGGCGCCGAGGCGGCAGGCGGTTTCCCCGGGGCACCCGGCGGCGACATGCCCGGGGGCGGCCCCGGCGGCGCCATGTTCGGCGGCGGAACCGGCCTCGGGCGGCTCTTCAGCACCTCCTTCGGCACGCAGATCTCCTGGCTGCTCCCCGCGGCGCTGATCCTGCTGGTCGCGGCCCTGTGGTTCACCCGCCGGGCGCCACGGACCGACCGCATGCGCGGCTCGTTGCTGCTGTGGGGTGGCTGGACGGTCGTGACCGTCCTGGTGTTCAGCTTCATGAGCGGCACCATCCACCCCTACTACTCGGTGGCGCTGGCGCCGGGCATCGCGGCGCTGGTCGCGCTCGGCGGGCGCGAGGTCTGGCGGGCCCGCGACACCTGGACCGGCCGGGGGGCGCTGGCCGTGACGTCGGCGGTCACCGCCGTGTGGGCGTTCGTGATGCTCGGCTGGTCGCCGACCTTCCTGCCGTGGCTGCGGTGGGTGATCCTCGTCGTCGGGCTGGTCGCGGCGGCGGCGGTCCTGATCCCGGCCGGGCGCCGGCGTTGGGGGGCCGCTGTGGCGGGTGCCGCCGTGCTCGCCGGCATCGCCGCCCCGACGGCGTCGGCCGCGGTCACCGCGGGCACCGCGCACACCGGGTCCATCCCGTCCGCGGGTCCGGCGGTGGAGGGCGCCGAGGGCGGCTTCGGCGGGATGCGCGGCGCCGGCGCCCGGTTCGGCGACCGCACGGACGGGCGGGCGGCGGAGGGCACCCAGGGCGCCGTTCCCGACGGCACCCACGGCGGCGTCCTGCCCGACGCGACCGCCCAGGGCTTCCCCGGTGGCACCTTCCCGGGCGGAACCGCTCCGGACGCCACGACGCAGCCGGGCGGTGGCTTCGGCGGACCCGGCGGCCCCGGTGAGGAGTCGGTCGACACCGAGCTCGTCAGGCTGCTGCAGAACGCCGGCACCCGCTGGGCGGCGGCGACCACGGGCTCCCAGGGTGCGGCGTCGATGGAGCTCGCCTCCGGCGCGTCGGTGATGGCGATGGGCGGCTTCATCGGCGCCGACCCCTACCCCACGCTGCCGCAGTTCCAGCAGTACGTCGCGAACGGCGAGATCCACTACTTCGTCGCCGACGGCGGCATGAGCGGCGGCCCCGGCGGCCGGGGCGGCGTGTCCTCGGAGATCACCAGCTGGGTCGAGCAGCACTACACCGCGACGACCGTCGGGGGTCACACGGTCTACGACCTCACGGTCCCGAAGGCCTGACCTGCGGCGTCGCCGCCCGTGCGCGGTCGGTGGTGCCCCGGCACCGTCGACCGCGCACAGCGGTGCGGGTGCGGGCACGGTTGAATGGCGCCCGTGAGCGACCGCCGGACCCCCTCCCTCGCCGACACCCTCGGCCCGGCCGCCGCAGGCCTGCGCCAGGCGGCCACCACGACCCTCGGCACGGGCCGTGCCCTGGTCGCGCTGACGCGTTCCGGCGTCGTCCGGCCGATGCGGCCCGATCGGCTGGCCGGCACGCTCGCGGGCCTGCTCCGCTACCGGCTCACGCTCGCCGGCGGCTATGCCGTCGCCGCGGCCCGCCACCCCGACCGGCCCGCGATCGTCGACGAGTCCGGCACGCTCACCTACGCCGAGGTCCACGCCCGCACGGACGGCCTCGCGCGAGCGTTCAAGGACCGCGGCGCCGCCGTGCGGACCCGGGTCGGCGTGCTGTGCCGCAACCACCACGGCGCGATCGAGGCGATGGTGGCGTGCGCGAAGCTGGGCGCGGACGTCGTACTGCTCAACACCGGTCTGCCCACCGGCCAGCTCGCGGAGATCGCCGAGGAGCTGCGGCTGCGGATCGTCGTGGCCGACGACGAGTTCCGCGACCGGATCCCCGAGGGCCTCACCGTGATCGGCGAGGGCGAGCTCGACGCGCTCGCCGCGACGCCGGGCCCGCCTCCCGGGCGTCCGGTCGAGGAGGGCCGGGTGATCGTGCTGACCTCCGGCACCACCGGCACGCCGAAGGGCGCGCAGCGGCCCCCGATCTCGAACATCGCCCCCGCGGCGTCGATCCTCTCGGTGATCCCGCTGCGGGCGGGCGAGCCGACGCTGCTGGCCGCCCCGCTCTTCCACACCTGGGGCAACGCCGGCCTGCTGCTCACCCTGCTGCACGGCGGCACGGTGGTGCTGCGCCGGAAGTTCGACCCCGAGGACTTCCTCGACACCGTCGCGGCCGAGCGGATCGAGGTGGTGATCGCGGTGCCGGTGATGGTCCAGCGGGTCTTCGAGACCGGGCAGCCGTGGCGCGACCGGCACCGCCCGCGGATCGTCGCGGTCTCCGGCTCGGCGCTGCCGACCGGGCTGGCCCAGGACTTCATGGACCGCTACGGCGACTGCCTCTACAACCTCTACGGCTCCACCGAGGTCTCGTGGGTGAGCATCGCCTCGCCGCGCGACCTGCGCGAGGCGCCGGGCACCGCGGGGCGTGCGCCCGTCGGCACGGTCCTGCGCATCCTCGACGACGACGGCCGCGGTGTCCCGCCGAACACCGACGGCCGCGTCTTCGTCGGCAACGACCTGCCGTTCGAGGGCTACACCCGCGAGGGCCAGGACATCGAGCGGCAGGACGGGCTGATCGGCACCGGCGACGTCGGACACCTCGACGACGCCGGGCGGCTCTTCCTCACCGGCCGGGGGGACGACATGATCGTCTCGGGTGGCGAGAACGTCCATCCCGGACCGGTCGAGGACCTCATCGCCGCCGACGACGCGGTGCGCGAGGTCGCCGTGGTCGGGGTGCCGGACGAGAAGTTCGGCCAGCGGCTCGCCGCCTACGTCGTGCTGCGCGAGGGCGCGTCCCTCGACGAGGACGGCGTGCGCGCCCTGGTCAAGGAGAAGGCCGCCCGGTTCGCCGTCCCGCGCGACGTGGTGTTCCTCGACGAGCTCCCGCGCAACCAGACCGGCAAGGTGGTCACCAGAGAGTTACCGGGTGCCGACTGACCGCATCGTGCGAGGTCACCCGCGCGATTTAGGGTCGCCTAAGGTAGGGTCCCGGAATGGCCGGCAGGACGGACACGCGCTGCTCCGCACTCGCGCGTGCGCTCGCCGAGCCGCTCCCGGGCACCGCCCCCGTGGGCGACCGGCTCGTGTGCGTCGAGCACCTCGGCGCATGGCCGCGGACCGTCGACCGGCACCCGGATCCCGCCGTCGCGGGGCTCGCCGAGCGGGCCCGCGCGGCCGGCCGACGACTGCTGCTGATCCGGCGGCCCGGGCGTCGTCCGCCGCCGGACTCGCCGCGCACCGTGCTCCTCGCCGACACCGGTCCCGGGGCCCGGCGGGTCGGGAGGTTCGTCGTCGACGGGCCCGCGGACCTCGCGTCCGTCCCCCTCGACGACGCCCGCGCAGGCGACCCCGTCACCCGGCCGTTGATGATGGTCTGCACGCACGGCACCCGCGACCTGTGTTGCGCGGTCGACGGGCTCGCGCTCGCCCGCGGGCTCGCCGAGACGGAGACGGACGAGATCTGGGAGTGCTCCCACCTCGGCGGGCACCGCTTCGCCCCGACCGCGCTCGTGCTGCCGACCGGCTACCTCTACGGCCGCCTCGACCTCGCCTCCGCGATCGAGGCGCGCAAGGCCGCCGGGCAGGGCGAGGTGGAGCACGGGCACTGCCGCGGCCGCGCCGCATGGGAGCCGGCCGGGCAGGTCGCGGAGCTGGCCGTGCGCGCCCGGACAGGGCTGCGGGACGTCGACGCCCTCCTCGTCGCCCGGATCGACGGCCCCGACGTGCTGGTCGCCGGGCCCGACGGCGCCGCCTGGGCCGTGCGGGTCGAACCGGTCCCCGGTCCGGGACGCCCGACGTCCTGCGGCGGCACCCTCGAACGCATGGCCCCCCTCGTGGCCGCCGAGATCCGGGAGCTGGCCCGGACCCGCTGAGGGGCGCCGCCCCGTCCGTCTGCTCGGGCGCACGATCGCGATCCCGGCCGGCGCCTCTTTCCCGACGCCGCAGTCGGCCTTCTCCCCACCGCCCCTCCACCGGTGCGGCCGCAGCGCCTACCGTCGTTGCCGTGATCGCTCCCGTCCCCGGGTCCGCTGCCGAGGGGCCCGTCGACCGGGCTCGGCGGCTCGCCGTCGAACTGCTCGAACCGCATGCCGCGCAGGCCGACGACCCGGCGCGCGGGGTGGAGCGGGAGCACACCCGGGCGCTCGCGGCGGCGGGGCTGCTGAGCGTGCGGATCCCCGAGGCCGAGGGCGGGCTCGGCGCCGGCGCGCTCACGGACGTCGAGGTCACCGAGGTGCTGGCCGGCGCGTGCGCGGCGACCTGGTTCGTGGTCAACCAGCACCGCACACCGCAGATGCTCGCCCGGGGCGGCGTGACCGGCCTCGACCCGGCCCACTTCACGGCCGGGGACGCCGGCGCGAAGCACCGCGCGGCCCTGTCCTCGGCGGACGAACAGGCGGGGCTCGCGATCGCGCACCTGCGCCGGCCGGGCCCGCCCGCCGTCCGCGCGGAGCCCGAGGGAGCGGGCTGGCGGCTGTACGGACGCGCCGACTGGTGCACCGGCTGGGGCCTGGTCGACCACGTGATGATCGCCGCCGGCGCGCCCGGCGACCGGTACCTGTTCACGCTGGTCCCGGCACGCGACACGGCCGATCTCCGCGGCGGCGAGCCGCTG
This sequence comes from Pseudonocardia kujensis, assembly GCF_021283305.1. GTDB lineage: Bacteria > Actinomycetota > Actinomycetes > Mycobacteriales > Pseudonocardiaceae > Pseudonocardia > Pseudonocardia kujensis. The sequence goes on along the minus strand of NZ_JAJSOK010000011.1, from coordinate 95,009 downwards.
CCGCTCGCCGTGATGGGCGGGACCCGGACCGTCGCGCTGGAGATCGACGGGCTCGCCGTCGGTCCCGAAGGTGTCCTCGGCCTCGTCGACGGCCCGGAGTACCGCGAGCTCGACGCCGCCCGCACCGCCAACCCGACGGCAGCGACGACCGGTCTGCTCCGCCGGATCCTGCGTGCGCTGTCGGAACTGGACCGGCCCGGGGCCGAGGAGCTTGCCGCGAGCCTGTCCGAGCGAGCACAGCGCCTCCGCGCCGAAGCCCTCGCCCTGCTGCTCGAGGTCCCGCCGCGCGAGCGGATCCCGCAGCGGCTGGCCCTGCGCGGCGAGCTCGGCGCGTTGACGGTCCGCGCCGCGAACGCCCTGGTCGCCGCCCGTTCGGGCGGCGCGATGCTGCGCACCAGCCCCGAGCAGCGGTGGGCCCGCGAGGCGAGCTTCCACCTCGTCCAGGCCCAGACCGCGCCGGTCCGCGCCGCACAGCTCGCTGCCCTCGGCCGCGACGCCCGGCGATGAGCAGACGTTCGACGACAGCGTCCCGCGACGCTCGCGGACGGCAGTCGAGCGCCGCTCGGGAAGCGCTCGTTGAGGGACGGCCGTCGAGCACTCGTCAGGACCTGTTAGACGTACCGCTCCAGCACCGCGGCGAGGCCGTCCTCCTGCACCGTCCCGGTGACCTCGTCGGCGTCGGCCTTCACCTCCGGCGGTGCCTGTCCCATCGCCACCCCGAGGCCGGCCCACCGGAGCATCGCGCGGTCGTTGTCGCCGTCGCCGACCGCGAGGACGTCCGCCTGCGCCACGCCGAGGACCCGCGCGACCTCGGCCAGCGCCGACGCCTTGGACACGCCCTCGGGCACCATCGACACCCACGGCAGCTCGTGGTCGAGGCTGACCTCGGCCCCCGGGACCTCGACCTCGGCCATCCGCTCGGCGACGTCCGCGGGCGTGCCGTGCGGCCAGTACGCGACCACCTTCGGCGTCGGCTCGCCGAGGAGCTCGGCCTCGTCGACCACCCGGACCCGGCCGGCGAGGATGCCGTCGGGGAAGGGCGCGCCGACCCGCTGCCCGACGCCGACCTCCTCGCACCCGAACACCGCCCCCGGCAGGGCCTCGCGCACCGCCGCGACGACCGGCCCCGGCTCGAACCGGATCGCGTATCGCACCTCGCGCGAGCCGGTGTCGAGCACGACGGCGCCGTTCGAGCAGACGGTCGTGTGCTCGGTGTCGACGAAGCGGTCGGTGTACCGGTCGCCCGCCGGACGCCCGCCGAGCTGCAGCTGGTCCAGCACGTGCCCGACGCCGAGCACGGTCCGCCCGGTGCACAGGGTGACCACGGCGTGCCGCCCGATCTCCCGGATGGCCGCGAGGACCCGCGGACTGGGCGGGTTCTTCTCGTGAACCGTGGTGCCGTCGATGTCGAGAGCGATCAGTCGCGGCTGCCATCCCGGGGGTCGCACACGCCCGACCCTACGGCGCGCCCGGCCGACGGGCGCACCGCGGCTTCCGGAGGGTCCCGCGACACCGACCGGGGTGTTTCGGCAGCATGAACCCATGCAGACCGGGTCCACCGTGCCGACCGCGCTCCCGCTCCGCCCACCCGCGCACCGGGTCGACCCGCGTGCGCGGAGCTGGTGGCGGCTGCGCGGCCTGGGTGGCGCCGGCGTCGTCGCGCTCCCCCAGCTCGTGGTGGCGCTGGTCCTGGGCGGGCCGGGCTGGTTGTGGGGCACGTTCGTGGCGACGGTGGTCGCCGGGCTCTGCTACGCGGCCGTCGTCCCCGGGATCCTGTTCCGGATCCACCGCTGGGAGGTCACGGACGAGGCGGTCTACACGCTGTCCGGCTGGCTCGTGCGCGAGTGGCGGATCGCGCCGATCTCGAGGGTGCAGACCGTCGACACCGAGCACGGGCCGCTGCAGCAGCTGCTCGGGCTGGCCAGTGTCACGGTGACGACGGCGAGTGCACGCGGTCCCGTCACCATCCGCGGCCTGGCCACGGCGCACGCCCAGGAGCTCGCCCGCCAGCTCACCGAGACCACCCAGGCGACACCCGGCGACGCCACATGACGGTCTCGGCGGATCCCGTCGACCCCTCGGTGGACGCCGAGGTCCCGTGGCGCCGGCTCGACCTGCGGATGGTGGTCGTCGAGCCGGTCCGGACACTGGTCAAGTTCGTGCCGGTGCTGCTCGTCGTCCTGATCATCGGCAGCACCAACGACCCGGTCCGGCCGTGGATCACCCTGGGGATCGGCGTGCTGGTGGTCGTCGCCGGCGTGGTGCGCTGGCGCACCACCCGGTACCGGATCACCGCCGAGCGGGTGGAGCTGCACAGCGGCTGGCTGCGCCGGCAACGGCGTTCGGTGCCGCGGGACCGGATCCGCACCGTCGACCTCACGGCGTCGCCGCTGCACCGCGCCTTCCGGCTCAGCGTGGTGGCGGTACGGGCGGCCGAGTCGGGTGGGGAGCACCGAAACGGCGGCCTCACGCTCGACGCCGTCAGTACGGCCGAGGCCGAGACGCTGCGGCGCGAGCTGCTGGACCGGCGGCCGGCCGAGCCGCGGAGCACGCCCCTCGCACGGCCGGTCGAGCCGGAGGCGGAGGTGCTGGCCCGGCTGCACTGGTCCTGGCTGCGGTTCGCCCCGCTGACCTTCTCCTCCTTGGCAGGTGTCGGCGCGATCGCGGCCGCCGGCTTCAACGTGCTCAACGAGCTGGGCGTGAGCCCCACCGACGTCGACGGCGTCGACGCCGCGGCCGAGCGGCTCGCGGCGGCCCCGTTGTGGCTGGCCGTGGGGTCGGTGGGGCTGGCGCTGCTGGTGGTGGCCGTCGTCGGGTCGCTGGTGTTGTTCACCGAGCGCTGGTGGGGGTACCGGCTGACCCGCGAGGCCGACGGCACGCTACGGGTCCGGCGCGGGCTGCTCACCACCCGTTCGCTGTCGGTCGCGGAGGAGCGGCTGCGCGGGGTCGGGGTGCACGAGCCGCTGCTGCTGCGCGCCGGGGGCGGCGCCCAGACGCGCGCCCTGTCCACCGGGCTCGGGCGGGAGGCGCAGGGTGGGGTGCTGCAGCCGCCGGCACCGCGGGCCGAGGCGCACCGGGTCGCGGGCGCGGCGCTGCGCCGGGTGCCCGACGAGGCCGACCCCACGCGCACCCCGTTGCTCCCGCACCCGCCGGCCGCGCGGCGACGCCGGTACACCCGCGCCCTCCTGCCGGTGCTCGTGTTGGTCGCGGCGGCGGCCGGCGTCGGGCGGGTGTGGCCGGGGCTCGGGTGGATCTGGCCGGGCACGGTCGTGCTCGTGCCGCTCGCCGCCCTGCTCGCCGCCGACCGGTACCGGGCGCTCGGGCACGCGCTCACCCCGCGCCACCTGGTCACCCGGCTCGGCGGGCTGTCGCGCCGGACCGTGGCGCTGCAGCGCTCCGGGGTGATCGGCTGGACCGTCCGGCAGAGCCCGTTCCAACGCCGCGCCGGGCTGGTCACGCTGCAGGCGGTGACCGCCGCGGGCGAGGGCGGCTACCGGATCCTCGACGTCGGCGCGGCCGACGCCGTCGCGCTGGCCGAGGCGACCACACCAGGCCTGCTCCCGCGCTCGTCCGCCGGGTGCACGGAAGACCTCACGGACGCGGCATCCGCCCCGCGTCGGCGTGCTCGACGAGCATGAGCCCGGCGCGCCGGATCCGTTCCTGCCCCCACGTCCCCAGGGGCGCCGGCGCCTCGTTGAGGGCCCGGCCGTCGTCGGTCAGGGAGTACTCCGCGCGCGGCGGCACCTCCGCGTAGACCTCGCGGTGGACGAGCCCGTCCTGCTCCAGCTCGCGCAGGTGCGGGGTCGGTGTCTTCTCGCTGACCCCCGGCAGCCCGCGGCGCAGCTCGGCGAAGCGCCGGACACCGTGCTCGTCCGGCTCGCAGAGGATCAGGCCCTTCCACTTGCCGCTCACCACGTCCAGGGCCGCATCGACGCCGCAGACGTGCGGGCCGGACCACGGCACGGCCGCAGCTCAGGACCGCTCGGCGGCCTCCGCCGCCTCGTCCGCGGTCTCCTGCGCCGGGACCCACTCCAGCAGGTCGCCGGGCTGGCACCCGAGCACCCGGCACATCGCGTCCAGGGTGCTGAACCGGACCGCCTTGGCCCGACCGTTCTTCAGCACCGCCACGTTGGCGGGCGTGAGCCCGACCCGGTCGGCGAACTCCCCGACGCTCATCTTGCGCCGGGCCAGCTCGACGTCGATCCGCACCACGATCGGCATCAGACGACCGCCTCCAGGTCGGTGCGCAGCGTCGTGGCCTGCCGCAACAGCGCCCGCATCACCACCACCAGCAGCCCCACCACGGCGACCCCGACGACCATGAGGAACAGCAGCATCGGCATCCCGGGGTCGTCGGCCCGGAACCCGACCCAGAGGAACACCCCCACGAGCACCACCCACGCCGCCACGACAGCCCACACGATCGCGTCGACCCACACCAGGGAGGCCGGGCTGAAGATCCGGTCCTTGCGCACCCGGCCGAGGAGCATCCAGGTCGCCACGATCACGACCTGGACGCACAGCACCCAGAACACCGACAGCGCGGTCAGCGGCCAGCGGAGGTACGCGAGATCGGGCGACTCCTCCGCCATGTGGGCCCACTGCCCCGGCAACGACAGGGTCTGGAACACGACCAGCACCGCGAACAGGACCACGAGGAACACCCGGAGCGGCGCCACCGCTCGATGCTCGGTCATCATGTACCGAGTATCGAGCGACATCTATCGAAAGTCAATCGACATCAGCGGCGACGAGTGCCGAACAGCCCCCGCGTGATCTCGCGTCCGAGCTGCGTGGCCATCGAGCGCATGAACGACTTGGCGGCCGGCGAGTTGAGGATCTGCGTGACCATCCCCGGCTCCTCCCGCTCCTCGCGGCGACGCTCGGGCTCGGGAGCGGCCTGCGGGGGCGGCGGGGCGGCCTCGGCGATCTTCGCCGTGAGCTTCTCGTACGCCGACTCGCGGTCGACCGTCTCGCCGTACTTGCCGTAGAGCGGCGAGGCCTTGGCCGCCTCGGTCACGGCCGGCCCGCCGATCGCGGCCATCAACGACCGGGGCGCCCGCATCCGCGCCCAGGCCACCGGTGTGGGCGCGCCCCGCTCGGACAGCACCGTGACGACCGCCTCGCCGGTCCCGAGCGTGGTCAACGCCTCCTCCAGGTCGTAGACCTTCGAGGTCGGGTAGGTCTTGACCGTCTTCGCCAGCGCCTTCTGGTCCTCGGGGGTGAAGGCGCGCAGCGCGTGCTGGACCCGCGCGCCGAGCTGGGAGAGCACGGCGTTGGGCACGTCCGTGGGCAGCTGCGTGCAGAAGAACACGCCGACGCCCTTCGACCGGATCAGCTTCACGGTCTGCTCGATGCGCTCGAGGAAGGCCTTCGAGGCGTCGGTGAACAGCAGGTGGGCCTCGTCGAAGAAGAACACCAGCTTCGGCTTGTCGAGGTCGCCTGCCTCGGGCAGGTCCTCGTAGAGCTCGGCGAGCAGCCACATGAGGAACGTGGAGAAGAGCTTGGGGTTCGCGGCCTGGTCGGCGAGCTCGACGAGGGTGACGACGCCCTTGCCGTCGACCTGGCGGAGCAGGTCGGCCGGCTCGAACTCGGGCTCGCCGAAGAAGTCCTCGCCGCCCTGGGCCTCGAGGTTCACCAGCGCGCGGAGGATGACGCCGGCGGTGGCGGCCGATACGCCGCCGATCCCCTTGAGGTCGGCCTTGCCCTCGTCGCTGGTGAGGTGCTGGATCACCGCGCGCAGGTCCTTGGTGTCGAGCAGGGGGAGGTTCCGCTGGTCGGCCCAGTGGAAGATCAGCCCGAGCGTGGACTCCTGGGTGTCGTTCAGGTCGAGGACCTTCGACAGCAGGATCGGCCCGAACTGGGTCAGCGTGGCACGGATCGGGATCGCGGAGGACTTCCCGCCCAGGGAGAGGAACTCCACCGGGAAGCCGGTGGCGACCCACTCGTCCCCGGTGTCCTTCGCCCGGGACCGGATCTTCGCGCCGTCCTCCCCCGGGCGCGCGAGGCCGGAGAGGTCGCCCTTGACGTCCGCGAGCAGGACCGGGACTCCGGCGGCGGAGAGCTGTTCGGCGAGCCCCTGCAGGGTCTTGGTCTTGCCGGTACCCGTCGCGCCCGCGACCAGCCCGTGCCGGTTCAGCGTGGCGAACGGGATCCGGACGCGCGCCGACGGGTCGACCTGTCCGTCGACCACGACCGAGCCCAGCTCGAGGGCCGCCCCCTCGGTGGCGTAGCCGGCGGCGATCTCCTGGGCTGCGCTCTGCGTGTTCTCCCCCACGTCGCGGAGCGTAGACCAGCCGTACGACAACCGGCGGGCCAGCGCATACGCTGCGGGCCATGAACGACCGGTTGGTGTGGATCGACTGTGAGATGACCGGCCTCGACCTGCGCCGCGACGCGCTCATCGAGATCGCCGTACTCGTCACGGACGGGGATCTGAAGGTGCTCGGCGAGGGCGTCGACGTCGTGATCCACGCCGACGACGACGCGCTGGCGGGGATGCCCGAGGTCGTCCGGGAGATGCACGCGCGCTCCGGCCTGACCGAGGAGGTCCGGGCGTCGCGGACCACCGTGCGGGAGGCCGAGGAGGCGGTGCTCGCCTACATCCGCGAGCACGTGCCCGAGGCCGGCACGGCGCCGCTGGCAGGCAACTCCATCGCCACCGACCGCGGCTACCTCGCCCGGGACATGCCCGAGCTCGACGCCCACCTGCACTACCGCATGATCGACGTCAGCTCCGTCAAGGAGCTCGCCCGCCGCTGGTTCCCGCGGGTCTTCTACGCCAAGCCCGAGAAGGGCCTCGCCCACCGCGCGCTCGCGGACATCAAGGAGTCGATCCGCGAGCTCGAGTACTACCGGCGGACCCTGTTCGTGCAGCCCCCGGGGCCGACGTCCGACGAGGCCAGGGCCGCCGCGGCCGCCCTGGCACCCCCGCGGTGAACGCGGTCGACACGACCTTGTAGAGTTCTCTCCAGAACGCCGGGGCGGCCCGGAGGTTCGATGGTGGGTGTAGCTCAGCTGGTAGAGCACCTGGTTGTGGTCCAGGAAGTCGCGGGTTCAAGTCCCGTCACTCACCCGGGGGTCTCGGACCCCCTTGCACGGCCCGGAAGACGCACCTGATAGCGTTTCTCCTGTCGCGCAAGGGACACGCACGACCCGGCAGGACAACTGAACACATGCGCCGCTAGCTCAATCGGCAGAGCAGCTGACTCTTAATCAGCGGGTTGGGGGTTCGATTCCCTCGCGGCGCACCATCGTTGCAGGTCAGACCGTATGTCGGTCTGGCCTGTTACTTTTCCCGGAGATCCACTCAACGGAAACTCAACGAAAACCCCATCCGGGAGGGGTACGCGATGGCTCGTCCTCCACTTGCGTTGGGCTCGCACGGCGACATCCAGGTCACCCGCGACGGCAGCCGCTGGCTCGCCCGATGCCGATACCGAGACCTCGATGGCCGTACCCGCCAGCTGTCCCGCTGGGCGCCCACGAAGGCCACCGCGCAGAAGGCGATCCAGGACGCCCTTCGTGAGCGCAGTGGCGGACCGCAGGCGATGGCGCTCGGCTCGCACTCCCGCTTCCGCGAAGCCTCCGAGGTTTGGTTCGCGAAGATCCAGGAGCGGCGAGCCGACTCCACAGCCGACACCTACGCCAACTGCCTCAAGAAGCAGGTGCTGCCGAAGCTCGGCGAGCTCCGACTCATCGAGTGCACGGTCGCCCGCCTCGACGTCTACTTCGCCGGCCTCGAATCGGCCCGCAAGATGGTGAAGCTCCGGGACGGCTCGTACGAGGAGCGTCCCGCCCATGCCGCGAACACCCGCCGCATGATCCGCGCCATCGTCTCCGGCGTCATGCAGCAAGCCGTCCTCAATCAGGTCATCCCGACCAACCCCGTCCGCGAACTCGAACGCATCGAGACACCCCGCGGCCACAAGACCACTCCCCCGCGCGGACTGACGGTGGAGGAACGCCGCCGGCTCCTCGAGTTCACCGACACCGACCAGGTCGCAGTCCGGGCGGACATGCCCGACCTCATCCGCTTCGCCCTCGGCTCCGGACTTCGCGTAGGCGAGATCTGCGCCGTCCGCTGGATGGACCTTGACCTCGACGGCCTCCGCATCGTCGGCCCCGGAGAGGCCCGCCGCGTCCCCGTCGTCGCCGTCCGCCAGAACGTCTACCCCATCAAGGGCAAGGGCCTCGTCGTCCATGACGGCAAGAGCGCCATGGCCCTCCGAGTCGTCCCCCTCCCCGAGTTCGTGGTGAGCCGCCTGCGCGCCCGCCAGGACCCTCTCTTCGATCCAACCTGGCCCCTCTTCGCCTCCGCCGGCCGCGACGGCGCCCCGACCTACCGCTGGCCCGCCAACGTCCGCCGCAGCGTCCGCAGGATCCGCGAGAAGGTCGACCTCGACTGGATGACCCCCCACACCTGGCGCCGCACCTACGCCACCATCCTCGACGACGAGATCACCCTCACCGACCGCGCCAAGGCGGACCTGATGGGCCAGGCCAAGTTCCTCAAGGACACCTACGTCAGCCGCGGCGAACTCCACCCCGACGCCGCCGTCTTCCTCGACGCCGCATTGGGATGATGTCTAGACCTGATTAGGCATCCAGCGCATAAGTCGGTTCGCTTGTGCCAACAAACGCCTCAACGTGTGCCGACTCGGCCTGACGTACCTGGCGTTGCACTCCTCCGTTCGCCACGTCCTAACAGCCTGCCCACGTCGGGCGGGTCGACCACCAACTGCGGGGCCAAGGAACAGCCGTGGTCCGCTAATGACACTACGAGCTGAAGCAAACGGAGGTCCTCGCGTCAATCCGCCGATCGCGTTCCTGAATCCAGTCCACCGATAGGTGGAACTCGCCTCCGGTTCACAAAGTTGATCGAGACCGGCTAGGCTCGACCCACCGAGTTGACGTCCGGAGTCACGGAGGCTATGTGCAAGCGCACGAGAGTTCGAGTCTTGGCTCCGCGGGACCGCTCGAGGCCCTAGTCAAGATCGAGAGCGATCAGACAGGCGCGCTGACGTTCGAACGCTACCTCTGGCAGGCGAAGCAAGCCGTAAGACAGTGGCTTTCATGCATCTCTGATGCCGAAGCGGCAGAGCACGTGATGTGTGAACACGTCGAGGACATCGCAGTAGTCTATTCGAACCGTGTCAGATTTCTCCAGCTGAAGACTCGCGATAAGGGCTCATGGAGCGCAAGCGCCATGTGCTCAAGTGGATTAGACTCGCTGGTCCGGTCGTACAACACAATTTGCGAGGCCGGACTAGCTGACATATCAACATACGAGCTATGGCTTGAGGGCCCGATCGCCAGCAACGCCGAGACCGTCAAATTCGTGAGGAGCTGCTCTGAGGCCAGCCTCGAAACCAGAAAAAAGTTGACGAAACTTGGCGTCAAAAAAAGCCACCTGGATGACTTCCTAAAACGACTCACCATTCACCCAGACCAACCACCTCGAGCCCACATTGACGCGAAGATAATATACGAGCTCGGCGCGATCTGGCCGGCGATGTCGCAGCCTGAGCTATCAAATTTGTACGCAAGACTACTTAACATCGCTACCTATGCGCAATCCGCGGATATGTCCATCCCTCTTGCGCATGCAATTCGTGACGGTCAGCGAACATCTAGCACCCAACCCGGCAACTCATGCGAAGAAATTGAGCGTCGCACCCTGAGCCGAGAAATGCTCGCCGCAGTGACACCTCCACTCGCGCATGTAACGACGGATGACCTTATCGCACGAATCTCTGCAGGCTTGGGCGCGTCACTTCTCGAACTAAAACTTCAAGCCTCAGGCGCAACTCCGGAAACAATCGAGTCAATGAAGGCCCTGCGTGCCGACATGGAGATAGAGCGGCAACTACTTCTCGCTAGTGGTGACAACGAGGCGCATGAACTCGACCTTCTCGCGAAACGATTACTTGTCCTAGCCGAGTCGACGGCTCGTCGCCTCTCAATAGCATCGCATGCTAATCCGAGCATCTCATCACGCCCTGCCGAAGCCATTGTCGCAGAGCTACAAAGTCGTCCTACTGAGCTCGCCCATGTCGACCGAAAATCTCTGTTTGACAAGGACGATCGCTTGGTCCTCGGGTTCCTGGCCCACCTGTCAGACGAGTGCCGCTTTGGATGGCGAGGATGACTTCTCCAACCGAAAGCATCTCGTATAGCCAGAGACAGTCCGATGATACGGCCAGACGACAATCGTTAGCACAGCAAAGATTCCGGGCGAGTCGCGAGTCTGAAGCCCGTCTTCTGCTCCTGATAGATGCGTTCAGCCGCAAACGTAACGGAACTGCGCGGCACATTGAGGGCCGCGTGAAGCTGGCCAAGCTCGACTTCTTGGTTCGATATCCTCAACACTTGCGACGAATACTCCAGAACCATGGCGTACCGGATAAGGACCTGCAGGGTCTATTGGCAGACGATGCGCCACTGGACTCCAGGATGATGCGGTATAGGTATGGGCCGTGGGACCCCTCGTACTTTGCCGTGCTCGGATCCCTGATTGGCCGAGGATTGGTCGAGGTAACCCCCCTCGGCAGCGCAAGCGGATTTGGATATCGGACCACTCCTATAGGCGCCGATCTAGCAGCTGACCTTAAAGCGGATGCAAGCTTTGATACGATGCAGAACCGATTGGCTCTGTTGCGACGACACCTCGACAAGTCGGGTACAACCCTCAAGAACTATCTCTACGAGCTGCCGGAAGTGTCCGACACTAACTGGCGCGAGGACATCGAATGAGCCCAGACGATTCGTCGAAGAGCCCGCCTACCAGCAACAATCATCGCCTCGAGCTCGGAGACATTGAACTAGTCGGCGGCCGGAGAACCGTTCAGTTCCGGCCGGGCCTGAACGTGATTCAGGGAGATATCACAACCGGTAAGACCACACTCGTTCGCCTAGTTCGCGCACTTCTTGGGACAATGCCAAGCGGCATGCCCCCTGAGGTAGACGAACTGCTTGCTATACGCGGAAATGTCACTGTCGGTAATCGCGAGTGGCAAATCTATCGCCCGCGCACAACCAGTCGCGACGCGCTGGTCGAGGTGGGCGAGGTGGTCTCTGAACAGAGGGAACCGGTCGCGCTTCGCCTGCCGGTCGCAGCGGCAAGCCGAACGTATAGTCTTTTCCTCCTTGACCAGCTCAGCATACCTGCAGTTAGCGTTCCACGTGCTCGGACGGAACCAGCCGGGGCTCTAACTCCGGTTACCATGTCGGACTGGCTATCCTACTGCATCATAACCGGCGATGAACTGGATACTCAAATCTTCGGGCATCAAAATGACTGGAGAAACGCTAAGCGTCGCTGGGTGTTCGAAATTGCGTATGGCTACTACGATCCTGACCTCGCAAAACTCAACGCCGATCTTCGCTCGATTGAACTACAGCTTGCCGCCATCGAACAATCAGTGAATGCGGCTTCGTCCTTTCTTGCTAATACTCCGTTCGCCGACAAGGAAGACCTTGAGCAACAGCTCGTAATCGCGGTGCAGGCGGCAGAGAACATTCAGAGCATCCGTCGAGAGGTTCAGGCAGAGTCCTCACGGATCGCTGGCACCGCCGATGCACAGCAGAGACTGCTTGAGCTTCGACGCGATCAAGCTTTGACAAATGAAAGCCTCGCGAGAAACCGGAGTCAGATCTCTGACTTACGAGACCTTGAAAAGCAGCTCGCAACGCAGTCCTCAAGGTTAACTCGTGCGATCGTAGCGGACGAGTGGCTAGTTGACTTCGATTTCGTTGTTTGTCCACGCTGCGGAAGCAACGTCGACGCCGGCCGGGTCGACTCCAGTCATTGCTATCTTTGTCTCCAAGAGCCGTCACCGACGACCTCCCGCGAACAAATGCTGAACGAGCAGGCACGGATCGCTTCCCAGATTGCGGAGACGCAGGAAATTGTCGCCATGCGGTCGTCAACGATTATAGAGCTTGAGACTAGAGCAGAAGAACTCGGAAGTGAGATCGAGCGTATATCTACATATTTAGATGAACTGACTAGAACTTTTGTGTCCGATCGAGCGAACCGACTTCAGGAAGTGGCGGCCGCTCAGGCGCAAGCAGAGTCAGAGATACTTAGACTCAATGAGTACCTTGAGCTCCTCCAGCGCTACGAGAACACGATGCGCAGCCGTGATCAACTTGAGGCTGATCGGGCCGACCGAGAGCGACAGATCCACGCGCACCGGCTTCAGCATTCTGAGGCTGACGCAAATGTCCGCGCACTTGAGTCGAGGATGCTTCAATATCTAACCGAACTGCATATCCCGAACTTGAGCGACGAGCTCTCAGTCAGAATCAATCCGACCACGTTTATGCCGGAAGTATCTGGCCGGACCTTTGACGAGCTGTCGAGTCAGGGCTTGAAGACGCTCGTGAATGTCGCCCATGCCACCGCTCACCATACCGTCGCTATCGATCGCAATCTACCTATGCCAGGGCTACTGATCCTAGACGGCCTATCGTCGAATGCGGGTCACGAAGGATTCGATCAAGCCAGAGTGCGGGATGTCTACAGACTGCTGCGTCGCGTGTCCGAGCAGTACGAGGGGAGACTACAGGTCGTGGCCGTAGACAATGAGCTTGACCGCAGCATCCTGCTTGAATTTGCTGACCGAGTAGTCCTGACGCTATCCCAGGAAGATCGCCTTATTCGTATGCCCAATACTTCGACCCCTTGACAGGAAGTCGACCGCCTCTAGGTTCGATCACTCTTACGCAGTTCAGACTCTCATGATCGCCAACGCATGATCAGGTTGGCAAACGCCTCAGTATTTTGCTGCACTTAGGCGGGCGTCGGCGCGCTGGTTAGCCTCGGGGGTCTGCGTCGCAGAAGCCGCGAAAGCCGCATAAGGTGCTACGGCCCACCTTCTGCGGCTTTCGCGGCTTTCGCGGCGCGGGGATGGACCTCCCATCGCGGAGAGCTTGGGCGGCCGCCCGTTGGTGCTGGGGGTGCTGCGAGGCGGATGAAGCCGTGGGCTTCCAACAGCTCCAAGGCCGGGCTCAGGTCGGTGACCTTGCGGAAGCGGGCTCGGGAGAGGCCGGTGAAGGCGTCGCGGCGACTGAAGTGCTCGGCGCCGGTGCGGGCGATCCAGTCCAGCACGGCGCGGGCGTCGTCGATGGTCGGGTCGGCGCCCATGCGGTCGAAGACGGCCAGGGCGTGGGCGAGGAAGTACTGGCCCAGCCTCGCCGCGGCTTCGACGTGGCGGACCTCGACGGGTTGGGACCATGCAGTCGGAAGGAGCTCGGCGAGGTGGAGTAGGCCCGCAGTGCGCGCGGTGGCGCCGGTCAGCTTGGAGGCCCAGTCGGTCACGTGGGCCAGGTCGGCGTGCGGGGCGAGGCGGGGTTCGAGGGCCCGCTCCAGGTCGAGGACCCGTTGGTTGGCGTCGTCGCCGAGGCGGAGCCGGAGCGGTTCCTGCTCTTCGGCCAGGGTGACGACCAGGCGGGCGAGGCGGGCGCTGTATGCGCGATCCACCGACGCCGAGACCGCCGGAGCGCCCACCCGGCGTCGTCCGACTGTGTTCTCGGGGAGGGAGTAGAGGATTCGTGCGAGCAGGCCGCGGCCGCGGAAGCCGGGCATGCGGGCGATGTCGGTGAGGACCTCGGGCTGCAGGGCCAGGCCGAGAGTGAGCGCTGGTGCAGCGACGTGCTCGGCCGGGCGGCCCTTCCGGTCGACGCGGAGCAGGTCACCGGCGTGCCCCTTCAGGAAGACCTCGAGGCTCGGGACACCTCCGGAGTAGCGACCCGCCAGCGTCGAGAAGATCCCGCCTTCGGCCGAAAGTACCGCGAGGCGACCGCCCTGCTCGGCGAGCAGCGAGGCTGCGGCTTCGGTGGTGACGTCGTCGGCGATCAGGCGTGGGAGCGGTGGCACGACCAGCTGTTCGGCCTCGACGGAAGCCTCGGCCGCCGATGCGAGCGCTTCCTCCCGGGTCAGCCGGTCGCGCGCGGCCGTGGCCTGTTTCGCACGCCGCTCCGCCTCGGCGACGGCGACTTTCCGCGCGAGCTCCGCCTCGGCGATCCGTGGGCGGGCCTGCTCGACGAGCTGCCGCTCTGCCTCCAACAGCGGGGCAGTCATCGCCGCGAAAACTGCGCTCTTCCGGGAGCCTGGCGGCATCGCGACCACCGTGTACAGATTCAGCGGCTCCCGCCAGCCCGGCCGGACCTCCAGATCCGCCCGGCCGCCAGCCGCCGTGGACAGCGCGGCAAGGGCCAGGCAACCAGGCAGGTCGAGCGGGGTCTGCGTGAACTCCGCGACAGCCAACACCATGTCGGCCACCCATGGCGGCAGCGCGTCGACCGGGAACGGCGGGGCCAGGCGGCGCGGAGTCAGCGGGGTCGGGTCGGCCTCCCACCCCTGCGGCTGTGCCGCATCTTCGCCGTGCAGGACAGCAAGACGGCGGTCGGCGTCGAGGCTGGCAAGGATGTCGCGCGCGCTGCGGCGCTGCGTCACGGTCGATCACTCCCGATCGGTGCGGTGCGGGGGTGCCGGGCGCCGGCGGTGAGCCCAGAGCGGATCGTGCGGTCCGCTTCGCTCGCCGGTAGCCCCACGGCGGCGGACGCTTCCGCCAGCGCTGATCGGGCGAGGCCGTCCGGGAGCAGCCCAGCGGCAACGAGCTGCCCGAGGGCGAAGGCCGCCTTGTTCAGCGTCGCGTTGCGGCTGCCTCGACCGGAGGCCAGGACGTGGTCGACCTCGCCGCGCAGCGCCGCCGCGGCGTACTGCGAGCGGCGGCCGACGATCTCGAGGACCGGCCCGAGGTCCGGTCGCGGGGTCGGAGGGTCGTGCAGGAGATCGGCGATCCACGGCGGCAGCGGAGCGACCTCGTCGTGCTCGCTGCTGCGATATCGCCGCCCGCGCACCACCGAGCCGGCCGCGACGACGTACCCGCCCGCCGCGCGGACGTCGATCAGCCAGCCAAGCCGGCCAGCGCTGTTCCGGATCCGGCACCCGGCAGGTGCAGTGAAGTAGAGGTGCTCCCCGCCGGAGGGGGTCTGCGTGGACAGCGTGTCCCAGGGCAACGGCTCGTCGTGGTCGGCGGCGAGAGCCGCCAGCACGTCGACGCCGTCTCGGATGCCGGGTCGGTCCCACTCCGCCGGTCGGACTGAGCCGTGGTCCGACGTGTCCAGGTCGATCACGACGAGACCTGACGGGCCACAGGCGATTCCCACGTTCAGCCGCGGGTCCCGCAGCCACGCCCTCCGAATGCGCGCCGGATCCGTGGTGGCCCGCGCCTCCCAGTCCTTGATGGCGGGCCGCTTGTCCCCCGCCCGCAGTGGGAAGACCCGCCAACCTCGCGCAGCGTGCCCGAGCGCAGCCCGGAGCAGTTCAGACATCGTGCTCACCTCGAGCCGTGACCTCGTCGGCCGTGGATGGGATCCTCGGTGTGTGCGCGTGACCGAGCGCCACCTCGACCGCATCCCGCCGGGCAACCTCCGTGTGCCCCTCGGGGAGTTCGCCGCGCTCTGGAGCGCCGCGGAGGAGCAGTCGCGAGTGCAGGGCGAGCGCGGGATCACCGACTGGACCGCTGGCGGCGTCGCGCTGACGTGCCGCTGGATGGCTCGCGCGGTCACCGAGGCCTCGAACGGCCACCGCACGCCGACACCCGCGCCGATCACTAAGGCGGCGGCCCTCGCGTCCGAGGAGCTCATCGAGTCGGAGTTCTTGGCCGCGGAGACGATGGCGGCGCGCACCCCTCCGCCGCCGCTCGTCGCGACGCGGCCGGGCTTCGTGGAGGCGGTCGCCGCGACGCTGCGCTGGGCGTGGCGGTCGAGTGGTCCGGTACCGGACCTGACGCCGGTCAGCTGACCTCATGCTCGCTCCCACGCGTTCTCCTCGGTGAGTTCGGCTTCGTCGGCCTGCACGTACTGCTGCTCCTCCGCCTCGCGCGCGGCGTCGTAGACCTCGCGCGCCTGGATCTCCGCGAGCGCCCGGTGGGCGCGGTCGATGGCTGCGGAGGTCTCGTCCGCCGACGGCACCCGGACGGCGTCCTCACCGCGCACGGGCTCCTCGGCGGCAGCGATCTCCCGGATGTCCTGCGGCGCCTCGTGATCGTCGGTCAGGCCGGCGTCGAGCTCGTACTCCTCGGTGATCTCGCGGTGCCGGTCGTCGTCGGCGTCGGCGGCCCGGTGCGCCGCCAGCCACTCCTCGGCGGTGACCTGCGGTTCCGGTTCGACGTCGTCGGCGTGCCGGAGGGCGAGCTCGGCCTGGGCGCGGTCTCCCGCCGCGCGGGTGGCGGCGGTGTGGGCGAGCCAGCGCGAGCGGATGTCATCCAGCTCCTGAAGCTGCACCTGGCGTTCGTCGAGCGTCGCGGCGAGTGCCTCGGCGTCCCGGCTCTCGCGGAGCAGCCGGTCCGGGTCGTCGCTCTGCCCTGCCTCGGTTGCCAGCAGCACCGCCTTCTGTCGCTGCGCCTCAGCAGCCTGACGGGTGCCAGCCAGCTCGTTGGCGACGTACCGCGGTCCCCACGCCGCCTCACGCTCGGCCGCGCGGACCCGCAGCCGGAGCTGGCCGTCGGACATCTCGATCTCCTCGCGGTCGATCTCCGGGCGTCCGAGGGCTCGCCAGGCCGCGCGGTAGGCGGCGAACGCCTCGACCTGGCCCGAGCTCGGCGCGGGCCCGAGCGCGTCCTCGCCGGTGTGCTCGCGCAGCTCTCGGTAGGCGGCCACCGGTCCGGCCCGGGACACCCACGCCTCTCGTTCGATCGCCTCCGCGGGTGGCTCGCCGAACGCGTCGACCGCCCAGCGCGGTGCCTCACGTGCCACCTCCTCGCCGAGCTCGACGGCCCGGCCGTCGGCGGCGGACGCGAGCCGGTCGAGGTAGCGCTGCCACTCCGGGTCGTCGACGCGCGGGGTCCAGTCGGCCCAGGTCGTGCCGGTCGGGTCGAAGCGGTGGCGATCGGTGATGCGCGAGTAGAGGACGTTGGTGGCGTTGCGGGCGTCGTCGAGCGAACGGCCCGCGACCGCCTCGGTCAGCACCTGCCGTGCGTCGTTGCCTGCCAGCTCCGCGCTGCGCAGGACGCGCGTCAGCGACGCCGCGCCGTCCTCGGCGGCGATCCGCGCGCGGTCCCGGATGCTGAGGACGCCCTCGGCGGCGAGATCGTCGAGCCACGTCGCGGTGCGCTGGGTTGCGGCGAGGTGGGCGGCGTCGGTGAGCAGCTCGGCCGCGGTGCGGATCGACCCGCGCTCCTCCGCGGACTCCGTCGCTGTCGCCAGCGCGGAGCGCGGCGTGGTCAGCCCATCCGGATCGAGGACGACGGCGAGCGCGGAGACGGGATCGCGTCGCAGAGTCTGGTCCGGCCGCCCGTCGGCCGGATCCGCCACGGCGAACTCCGTGGTCACGTGAGCCGTGTTCGTCGTCCGTCCACGCGACATTCCGACGTAGAGCGCCGCGGGCCCAGTCCGCGTCGTCACGACGACGTGGCTGGTGTCGACCGTCGACCCTTGCGCCGAGTGCACCGTGGACGCGTAGGCCAAGGCCAGGCGATCGGCGACGTACGACGCGGGCAGTGCGATCGGCTCGCCGTCGAGCGTCTCGACGTCCAGGCCACCGTCCTCGCGCAGCCCGGTGACCCGATAGGTCTCCCGGTTGATCGGGCCGCGCCGGTTTCCGAGCTGTCCGGCCAGGTCCCAGCCGTTCGCACGCGCCTCGACGAGATCCCCGACGCCGGCGTAGGTCCCCTGCAGCCCGAGCGGCACCCCGGCTTCCTGGACCCGCCCGAGTCGGACGAGCTCGGCGCGCAGGGACGCCGACAGCTGTGCCGCTTGCTCGTTCGTGTCGACCAACAGCATCGAGCGACGTCCGGCGAGGGTGTCGGCCAGCCACGCGCGCGACGCCGACGCCTCGGCCTGCTCCGCGGATCCGGCGTCGAGCAACCGGCCCCGCCGGTGGTACTCGCGCAGCACCGACTCGTCCCCGGCTCGGAGCCGAAGTGACGCCGCCCGTTCCCAGTCCGCAGTGAACCGGCGGGCGTCGCTGAGCTCGTAGCGGGCACCGGCCCCGGCCAGCAGGTCCATGCCACCGCCGGCGCCGACCGCGGCGAGCTGCTTGTGGTCGCCGACCAGCAGCAGCTTCGCGCCAGCTGCGTCGACCCGCTCGTGGATCGCGGCGAGCGCCGGGGTGTCGGTCATCGCGGACTCGTCGACGACCACCAGGTCGCCCGCTCGCAGTCGCCACCCCGGCTCGTCGCGTTCCTGGGCGCCCAGCCATTGCGCGACGTTGCGCGCCCAGAGCCCCTCCCCCGCCAAGACCTCGGTCGCGACCTGCGACGTGGCGAGCCCGAACACCCGACGCTCGCTCGAACCGTCGTGCAGCACGGGGTCCGTCCAGCCACGAGCTATCGCGCCGACCACGAACGACTTCCCGGTCCCCGCCGGCCCGACCAGCGACTCGATACGCGCCCCGGACGTCAGCACGCCGCGGACGGCTGCGGCTTGGTCTGCGCCGAGCTCGATCCCGGTGGTGCGCAGCTCGTCGAGGAACCGCTGGGCCGCAGCCTCGGACAGCGCGGTCGCGTCGCGGTCGGCGGTGGCCGCGAGCAGGATGCGCTCGGTGCGAACCTGGTCCGGAGTGGCGTAGAGCTGCGCGCCGGGTGCTTGGTACGCGGATTGGCCGTTCGCCAGGCGGAGCTCGGCGGGCAATTCCGGCTCACCGGGCCGGGCGACGTCGAGCGGGACCGCGTACTTCAGCGCCTCATCGGCGAGGTCGTCGAGCAGCCTGGCCACGTCGGACCCCGCCGGCAGATCGAGGTAGTCCGGCAGCGCGGCGTTGATAGCTCGGGTGAGGTCCGAGCGCGTCCAGCCGGCCTTTCGAGTCTGGACGTCGGCGAGCGCGGTCTCGATCACGGCCTGCGGTGACCAGGTCTGCGCGGCGGGTGCAGATGGCCGAGCGTCCAGCGCGGAGCGGGCAACGCCCGCCAGCCCGTCGGCGACCTCCGTACGCAGCCGGCTGTCGATGCGGTCCAGCAGTGCCTCACGGGTCTCGCCGCTGTTCGACTTGGCTTTGCGGGTCGCGAACGTCGCCTGCCGGGAGAGCCGGTCTCGCTCGAGCCCGTTCGGCGTGCGGCCGAAGCGCTCCTCGAACGCGTCGATCAGCTCGGCGGCCTTGGCGCTGACATCACGTCGTCGGGAGGAGATCAAGTTCATCGCGTCCGGCGAGACACCCTGGAGCTCGCGGGCCTTGCCGTCGGGGCGGGTGGCGAACCTCGTACCGAGCGCGTGGGTCAGCCGCTCCTCCGCCGTCCGCTCCGCGACGGCCGCCGCAGCGGCCCGCCACCTGTGCATCGCGCGGGAGTCGAGGGTGCGCCAGTCGCCCTCGGGGGTCTCGACCCGGTTGAGGACGGCGTTGTGGATGTGAAGCTGCGGATCGTGCTCGCGGGAGTCGTGTTGGAAGAACGAAGCGACGACCCAGTCGTGCGCGTCGACGTACCGGCCCGCAGCGCCACCGTGGTGTCCGAGCCGGGTGTAACCCGCCTTGTCCGAGAGGTACGCCAGGCCGGCGTTGTTGCCCGCCCAGATCGCGTCCTCGACCGCCTGCCGGTAGCGGCTCCAGGCCTCGGCTGTGATCTCGTCGCCCGCTGTACGGGCCTTGACCTCCTCGGCGTTGAACGCGGTGTGCAGCAGGGTGACCGACTTCTGAACGCTGAACGTGACGTCCAGGAAGGCGACATTCCGCCGCGCGGACTTGCCCGCCTCGACCCGGAGTTCAGCGCGGCGTTCAGGGCTCGCCTTCGGCTCGCGTGCCAACGCCGCGGCATACAACTCGTCCTCGGACTGGAACCGCCGCCCGGTGTGGCCGAGGGTGAACACCTCGTCCCAGCGGTCCTTGTCGCGAAAACCCTCCTCGCGCGGATCGAGGAAGCGCTCGTAGACGCCGGTCATGTCCTGGGCGTCGACCAGGCCGCGTAGGCCGAGCTTCTCCGCCCCGGCACCCCACCAGCGGCCCGGCGGCTCGCCCTCGGTGACGGCGCCGGTGTAGTAGTTCTCGCGGCCCGTCGCGACCGCCTTCAGGAGGTACTCGGGGCTGTAGCCGACCGCGATGCTCAGCATCCGGCCCACCGCCGGGAACCGGCCCTGTTGATCACGATGCCTAGGTGTGAAGCATTTCTTCTGGTCTGATTCTTGATCATGAGGTGGTCCTGGAGTCCGTGTTCTCGTGGCTCTGGGGAGCGGGGACGAGCTGGAGAGGATGTGGAGTCGTCAACTGGTCTCTAAGGGCTTTGAGGGCCTTGGCGGCGGTGCCGCGGGAGACGTCGGCGCGGTCCTGGAGCTCGGAGACGGTCGGGAGCCGACCGTGCTCGGCGCGGTGAGCACGCGCCTCCCTCTCGGCGCGGTCGCGCTGGGGGGACTCCGCCGGCTTGGCGGGTTCAGCCGCCACAAGTTCGGCGGCCGCTGATTGCGCGGGCTCGGGCTGTACGGCGGGTTGTTCATCCGGCTGTACACCAGGGCGTTCAGCCCAGTGTTGAACGGGCTGGGGTTCAGCGAGCAGGTACAGCAGGTGTGCCACCACAGCCGCCGCGACCGCGGGCCAGGCACCGATCCCGAACCGCACCGCCGGTGTCGCCTCCAGGGTCTTGTCGGACGCAAGGAAGATCGCCTGCGCGAGCCCTGACAGCCCAGCCGCGATGACCACGACCGCCCACGCGTACCGCGCCGCCGATCCCGAGAGCCGGGCCGTCGCCGCATACGCGACGAGGGCCAGGCCGTCGGTGATCAACGGGTAGAGCCACGCGATCCCGGCCGGTACCCGCGACGCGAGGGCGACCTCGTAGAGCCCGTGGGCGGTCGCCGCCGCCGCGCCCACGGCGACGGCGAGGCCGGGCAGCCACACGACCATCCGGCTCATCGGGTGCCTCCCAGCGCGTCATTGATGACGCTGCTCCGCGGCGGCGGCTCGGGTGCCCGCTCATCGCGACGACCAGCCCACCACTCGGCGAGTGCACCCAACTGGTCCTCGCCGGGCACCACCGGCGCACCCGTGGGCACCTCGGGCCAGCCGCGGCGGTCCTGGTGGTTCTCCTGCGAGCAGATGCCGGCCGTCGCCTTGATCCGGCGCACGACCCCGGGCCGCCAGCGGTCGTGCCACTCCCCCGCCAGTGCGACCGATGCCGACGGCCCCTGGTACGCCGCTGCCCATGCGTACATGAGCCAGAGCAGCTCCTCGATGACGTGCGGGTGCCAGCACCAGCAGTCCGGGAAGGACTCGGCGGCGTCCGGGTAGCGGAGGTAGATCGCGCGGAGCCAGGCGGCGAGCTCGTCGAGGAGGGTTCCGGTCGTCGTCGCGTCGGTGGGTGCCATGAGCCAGGACGGCGCCGGGGTCGTCGAGCGCGCGCGGAGCGCAGTCACGGTCTCGGCCAGGTCCGCCAGCAGGCGGGACAGCTCGTCGACTCGGCCGGGCAGCACGCGCAGCAGGATGAGTTCACGGCGCAGACCGTCGACCTCCCGTGCCAGGCCGGCGACGTCCGAAGGTGGCGCCGGCGGGATCACCGCGACCCCCCGTCCTCGTCGCCGTCCTGTTGCCCGTCGCCGACGACGTACGCAGCCCGTCGATCCCGGACCGTCGCAGCCGACACCGCCTCGCGGGCTGTCTCGTCCTCGGCTCGCGGCTCAAAGTCCCGCGCTCGCTCGGCCCAGAGGGAGGCCTGCCGGTCGACCTGAGCGGAGTAGCCAGGGCTGTCCTCGGCCATCCCGGCGATCTCTGCCCAACCCTCGGCGTACTCGGCCGCTCGCGCATGCGCCTGAGCTGCGGTCTCGCCGCGCTCGGGGTCGACCCACTCGTAGCCGCGGCGGATCTCGTCGACGTCACCGGTGTGGAGCCCCCAGCGGTTGACGGAGGAGCCGAGCCGCTCGCTGGTATCGTCGAGGTAGTCGCGGATCATCGCCGACGCGACCTCGGGATCCCGCCCGGTCGCGATGGTGAGCCGGTCGACGACCTCGGCCGCGGTCAGCGGCTCCTGCCAGTCGGTCGTCATGGTCAGGCCTCCTCACGGACGTCGACGACCTGGCCGTCGACGACGAGTGCGTCCCCCGCCAGCTGGGCGGCGGCGGGGCGGGTGAATGCCGGACCGGGCCAGCCCGGCACAAGCCGACCCATCGCCGTCTTCGCGCCAGGCAGACGTCCGGCCAGCCCGACGAGCCAGGCGGTCGTGCGGGGGCGGCGGTCGCAGAACCGGGACCAGCGCACGTCCCGTCGCCGCCACGCCATCTGTGCCCGCCCGACGACCGGGGCGATGCCGCGCCGGATCACGAGCACTTTGCCCGTGGGCAGGTTCGCAATCTGCGCCGGCGCGAGCACGGGCGTCTTGCGCGTCGTCCGCGCCACGGTCCGACCGCGAGGGTCGAGGGTGTCCGCGGGCTCGTCGCGCTCCCCGGTGAGGGTCG
Organism: Pseudonocardia kujensis; assembly: GCF_021283305.1. GTDB lineage: Bacteria > Actinomycetota > Actinomycetes > Mycobacteriales > Pseudonocardiaceae > Pseudonocardia > Pseudonocardia kujensis. Next base: position 72,629 of record NZ_JAJSOK010000011.1, on the reverse strand, counting down.
ACCAGAACTGCAGGTCCTCGCGGTCCCGTGTGCCGCCGAACACCATGACGGCGCCCGCGTTGTTCAGGATCGTCGCCGCGCCGTGCTCGCCGTAGCGAGCAAGCAACTGCGCCCGGGACTGGACGACGATCAGGATCGTCACCCCGCGCCCGCCCATGTCCGCGGTCCACGCCTCGAGCGGAACCGGGCAGATCAGCGCCGCCTCGTCGAGAGCCAGGCGCAGGCCCGGGTCCAGTCGGCCGCCGGGCTTCGTCGCCGCGATCCGACGCGCCTCTCGCGCGATGTAGCCGGTCAGGGCGGCGACCAGCGGGGCGGCGTGCGACTCCTCGCCGCCGAGCAGGAACACAGTGCCGCGGGTCGTCAGGAGCTCCGCGACGTCGAACGGCCGCGCACCCTCGGGCCCGAGCCCGGCCGCCCCGCGCGCGCCTGCGGAGGTCAGCCAGCCGAGCGCAGGCATGATCGTCGAGGTGATTGACGTCCGGGTGCGGTCATTGGTGCCGACGAACTGCTCGAAAGACACCCGGAATGCCGGCTCGGGCGAGCGCCGCAGCAGTCCCGTGACCTCCTTGTGCGCCGCCTCCGGGCTCGCAGTCCAGTCCAGGACCTCGCGCATAGAGCGGTGCCCGAGCGCCGCGCCGTGCAGCAGGGCCTCCAGCACCCGCCGGCCCTGCAGCTCCCAGTACTCGCGCTCTCCCCCATTGCCGCGCGAGGTCACCGCGGACAGCAGGTCCGTCGCCCGCTCAGCGGCCGCAACCGGGTCCTCGCACCCCGTCAGCGGGTCGAACGTGATCGACGACGGCACCCCACCCAGCCCTGACGGGTTGAACGTGACGACGGGCCCCTTCCGCTCGCGGTACGGGGTGCACAGCTCGCGCAGGTCCAGCCGAGTGCTCGTGGCCAGGACGGCGCCGGGCGCATCGATGATCTGACCGGCGAGCCAACCCGACTTCCCCGACCGCGGCCCGCCGACGGTCACCACGACGTCCTCGACGGACGACCAGACCCACTGCGACCCCGACCGGCACAGCCGCACCGCCACCTCGGGCACAGGCAGCACCAGCAGCTCGCGCCGCGTCGCACCCTCCAGCGAGGGCCGCATCGTTCCCGCTCTGCGGAGCATCGCGCCTGATCCGGCGAACCGGAACACATCGACGGTCGAGGCCACACCGGACTTCCGTCGCGACCGGGCGCCCCACCGCGACACGATTGACGACGAGCGCGACCACCGGTGCCGCACGACCAGCAGGCCGAGCACGGCAATTGCTGCCAGGGACGGCCACGACAGCGCCTGCACGGTCGTCATCAGCGGAAACGCGGCCATGACCAGTAGCCCGAGCGCGATCCCGTGAGCCCGGCGGGTCCACGCGACCACCGCGGCGACCACCAGACCCAGCAGGATCAGAGGAGTTGAACTGAGCAGGACATCCATGCCGGCCATCACTCGTCCCACCTCGTGTCGATCCGCCACTGCGCGAGCGCCGCACGATGCCGCGTGCACGTGTCGGCGTGCCCGGACTCCTGGTCGTCCGGGTGCGAGCTGCCGCTGAGGCCGTAGTCGATGACCAGCTCGCCGCAGGGCCTGCATCGCCAGGACGTCGACGGGCTCCGGACCGAGGGCCAATACGACTCGGCACGGCGGCCTTCCACGATCTCGGCGAACGCCGCCTCGGCCCGCTCCTCGTCCGCAGCGCCGTCCGAGAGCCCCAGTGCCTCCCCGATCTCGTCCCACGAGCGACCGACGGCGCGCGCCTCCCTGGCGTGCTCGACCAGCAGGCCACGCGCAGCGCTCGTGAGTGCCTGCGCGGCGCGTACCCCGGGCAGCGGATCCGCCAGACGTCGGCGGGTCAACACCTGGTAGCCGGGGATCGACTCCTCGACGATCTCGCCGCCGAACTGCTCGACGGCGATGCGCTCGGCGAGACGATGGAGCTGCGCTCGCGCCCCGGTCATCGCACACTTCCTACGGTCAGCGCGGCCGCCCAGCGGTCCACGGTCCGTCGGGAGACGCCGAACTGCTGCGCTACCCGCGCACGCGAGGTGCCAGCCGCCAACGCCCGACGGCCCGCCGCGATCACCTCGCCGCGCTGGAGCGACCACCGCTGCAGCGCGGTGAGGTCCTCCGCCGCGATCTTCTCCCCGCCACGCCGCAGCTCGCTGCGCTCGTCGGCATCCAGCCCGCCCGCCACGCCGTACGGCAGCGCGTCGAGCGCCCAGGCCAAGCACTGCGCACGCACCGGGCAGCCGGCGCAGACCTCCTTGGCCCGGGTGACCTCCTGCTCGCGGAGCGGACCCGACTCCGCGATCGGGAAGAACACCTCCGGGTCGAGGTCCCGGCACGCCGCTTGCGCCATCCACTGCGGCCCTACCATGGTGAACTCACCTGCCGTCGGCTGATGTGCGGTGAGAGCGGCCCGGCGGCTGTGTCCCGCCAAGAACCCGTCGCCGGGCCGTCCTACCTGGTCTCGCCATCGCGTCCACTCGTCGGTCATCGACCCGCACCCGCCTCCTGCTGGCCGCCCGTAAGAGCCGGCGTCGCGGCCCCGTCGACGGCATCCATGAACGTGCCGATCGCTGCGGGCAGGCCCTTCCCCACCGGCGTGGCGATGAACAGGACCAGGGCTAGCAGCGAGAACGCGATCGCTCCGCCAGCTGACCGAGCCTTGGAGCAGATGAAGGCCCCGACGATGGCCACGAAGATCAGCACTCCAACGGCGCCCATCACGCGAGCTCCCCACTCCGGGCGGCCCGGGTGTCCGGGTGCGCCATCACGAGCGCGTCGTCGCCCCCGGCGGCCCACGCCTCGGCAGCGGCCCGGCTGACGTACCAGCGGTTCCCAATCCGCCGAGCCGGCAGATGCTCCGGGATCAGCCGGCGGATCTTCTGGCAGTTCGCACTGGCGGAGCCGTGCTCCCCCACTGCGCCGAACCACAGGACGGCGACCTCCTCGACGGTCATCAGCAAGCCGGACCGCTCCGGCACCTCGATGCATTCCCTCATGATCAGCTCCCCTCGACTGCTCGACACTAGCATCAGTTGTGGTCAATATTGACGCCTACTGGACAGACTTGTGGGCAACACCGGCACCGATCGGTACCAGCGAGATCGGCGTGCCCTACCCTTCGCGCGTGGTGGAAAGCGAACGTGAGGACTGGTCCGCGGTGGCGACCGCGATCGGCTCACGCCTCGCCGAGACGCGCATGACGCAGATGGAGGTCGCGTCGAGCGCCAAGGTCTCGCTCACCACGCTGAGGGAGCTCCAGCACAACCTGAACCCCCGTCGTCGCCGCCCTCAGACGCTCGCGGCGATCTCCGAGGCGCTCGGCTGGCCCGCGGCCTACCTGGAGCAGGTCCTCCGCGGCGAGACGGCATCCGTTCACGCGGACGAAGCATCGGATCCGGTCCTGAAGGCCCTCAAGGGGCTCGAGGAGGAGGTTGCCTCGCTTCGCGCCCGGCTCGACCGGCTCGAGCAGCAGCAAGCCGACGAAGGCGAATAGCCCGCAGCTCCGCGATCGACTCGGCGATCTCGTCGAGCTGGCTCCGCAGCACCGCCACCCGCTGCTGAAACTCTGCGATCTCTGTCATGCACCACAGAGAACCGCAGATCAGGGCGCCGCAAGAGGGAGTCGCGAGTCGGAAGCCGCGTATTCCACTCGCGACTATTCGCTGACGGAATCTCTGCTGGTCACAGCGTTGTAGGCGTCTCGGACGATCTGACGAAGATCCGACCTCTCGGGCCGCCAGCCGAGATCCTTCTCGATCCGTGAAGGATCTGCGAGCAGCACCTTCGGCTCGTCTGCGGGTGGGTTGTGCCGGACGGGCAGCGGCCGCCCGATGACCTCCTCCACCGCCGCGATCACGTCGGCGATAGTCGAGCGGTTCCCGCTGCCGACGTTGTAGGCCTTCCACGTGCCGGGCTCGCACGCGTCCAGGGCGCGAACGAAGGCATCCACCATGTCGGCGACGTGAAGGTAGTCCCGGACAGCCGACCCATCGCCGTTCACCGTCAGCTCGGGCGCCTCACCGCGCGCCACAGCGATGATCTTCGGAATAAGCCGGCTCGTGTCGGGGTCTGCGTGATTGCCAATACCACCAGCGATGTTGAAGGCCCGGAGGCTCACGGCCCCGATGGCGCCCGTCGCAGCAACATCGGCGATCGCCCGGTCCGCAGCGAGCTTCGTGCTGCCATACGGATTTGTCGGCTGCGGGATCTGCGCCTCGCTGATCGGCTGCGGCACGTCCTCCCCGTACACGGCGCAGGTAGACGCCGCCACCAGTCGAGCGGGCCCGTCCTGAGCGGCAAGGGCTCCGAGCAGCGCGAGGGTCCCACCGACGTTCGTCTGCCAGTAGCCGACGGGATCCGCGCGCGAGTCACGAACCCGCACTAGCGCCGCGAGGTGACACACGGCGTCAGGCCGCTCAGCCTTCATGGCCGCAGCAACCGTCGGAGCGTCGAGGAGCTCGGCTTCGACCCGGCGAACGTTGGTCGGCAGCTCGCGCTTTGACCTCGTCAGCGCCGCCACCTCATGGCCTGCCCCCACGAGAGCGGCGGCGAGCGCGTAGCCGACGAAACCGGTCGCACCGGTGACTATGACCTTCATCAGCTGATCAGGCTATGCCCGGCCAGCCGCCTTCTTCGCCCTGCCCCTTCGCCAACCCTCCCCGCTGGTCCTGGAGGCAGACGGCCAGGCCTCAGACACCTGGGAGGCTGACCTCACCGACCGAGGAGTTCCTGCCGGTGCTGCCATGCCAGCTCGATACACGCGCGCGCGATCGGCGAAAGGGGCTCGTCCCGCAGCCGCTCGCGAGCCTCGGAGGTGAAAGGGATCCCGACTGCGGGCTTGTCCGCGTCCGTACTGACCGCGGCTCCCTCCTCGTTCACCGAGACCATGTCGCGGAACAGCTCGTCGAACACCGGCGCCTCGATCACCGCGACGGTGAGCAACTCGACCCACAACGTCAGCGGCTCCAGCACCAGCGCCAAGGCTGACACCCGGAAGTCGCCGGCCAGGCGAGCCCGCTCGAAAGACGCGAAGGGCTCCTCGCCCAGGTAGTCGATGGGGTCGACGCTGTTTCCGTCGTGCTCGGCGTTGCCGAGAAACTCTTCCGAGTACTCGCGCTGGATGTTGCGCCAGAACGAGAAGTCGTTGGCCTGGTGGGCCGGCGCGAGCGCAGCAGGCTGGAACGCGCCCGCCGGGACGACGTGGAACATCCCACCAGCCGCCGCGACCGCGCCCGCGTTGCGCTGATGCAGGTACATTCGGTGCCCGTCGATCGGGTCCCGCCGGATCGTCAGCGTGTTGATGCTCGGCAGCATCGGCCGCGCCACCAGGTCGAAGGGATCCTCGATCAGGCGCCGCAGCGGAAGATCTGCCGGGCTCGGCCGCTTGCGCCCGCGCTGCTGCCACGCGTCGGCGAACTCGTGTCCGACGGCCTCGCAGACGTCCAGGACGTCGAAGTAGCTGGTGTAGTTGAAGCCGAACCGTCCGCGCCCGCCAGACCAGTCAGCGGAGAGCAGCCGATAGCTCGCTCTGTTGTCGAGCAGTTTCGGCCGCGCGAGATCGCGCAGCGCGCGCGAGTACCGGTCGTAGGGCTCGCCCGTGGCGCGCAGCGACCGCACGGCTGCCGCCTCGTCGACCTTGCCCGTGATGATCGGGGTCGGAGACTCAGCCAGCCAGGTCATCGCGACGTCGGCGAGATCCACCGGCTGATCCGGCACCCAGCCGGGCCCCGCAAGCACCGTCGTCCCAGCGACGCGTTGCTCCTGTGGGTACAGCTCAGATGCGAGATCACCCAGCAGCGCACGGTTGCCGTTGAGCTCATGACGGACCTCGCACCACCGCTCCTGGCTCGTCCGCACAGGCCCGGGTTCCTCGCTGACCGCGCCCACCCTAGGCATCGCATCGCGGGAGTTGTCCGGCAGCACCCCGAGCCGCTCCGGGGGGATGCCAAGCTTCGACGCGATGTGGCGGAGCTCGACGACATCGCGAAGCGCCTGCGACCCCTTCTCCAGCTTCGACAGCCTCGACTGCGTCGTGTTCAAGAGCTTCGCCGCGTCCTGCTGGGTCAGCCCCTCGCGCTGCCGGTACCAGCGGATGATCTCCCCGACGTCGGAGCCGTCGGGAGGCGCAGCTGCCACGGTCTCGGCCACGTGGAGCCATGCTTCTCCACGATCCGCCCCTGCTTGCATCCGGCCCCCGCACGCTCGTGATCTCGGCGTCCTGGCGATCATGATCGCACTGAGGGCGGCGACTTCGCGGCGCTTCGACCAAAGATGCCCCAACCGCGACCGAGCTACCGGAAGCTGAGAGCGTGCCTGACTTCGCCGTGGTCGCTGTCGTCACCGGTCCTCGCGGCGTGCTGGTCGTGCGACGACGTGACGGGGTGCCGCCCTGGGTCTTCCCTGGAGGCAAGGTCGAAGCCGGCGAGACGCCGTCGGAAGCCGCACGTCGCGAGGTCCTGGAGGAGACCGGCGTCGAGGTCACCGTCGGGAATGAGCTGGGCCGGCGCGTCCATCCGATGACTGGCGCCTCGATGATCTACTTCGCTGCGATCGCTACAGCTTCGACGCCCACAGCGAGCGATCCGGCGATGGCCGAGGTGCGATGGGTTCGAGTCGATGCTCTCTCCGCTCTGATCCCTGTCGAGCAGATCTTCCCGCCCGTCCACCGGCACCTCGCGGGCTGAGTCGCCCGCCGGAGTGGCCCGGCGAGGTGTCGTGTCCTCGCCGGGGCCGCCGCTCACAGGATCCGGACCATCGTGCAGATCCACTCTTCCCTGCCGGTGATCTGGAACGTCGCCGCGAGCGCCCGACGTCGACCCCGCACCTGAAGCGAGCTCGCCGTCTCGATCCGGCACCGGTGCGGCTGCGACGGGTGGAAGCTGACGACCTTCGCCGCTCCCGTTCCCAGACATGGATCCACGGGTGCCGCCCGCAGGTAGCGCCCGACACCTGGCACCGCGAGGTGCGCAACCTGCCGCCACGCGCGGCGGCCGTCGAGCACCTCCATCAGCAGGACCAGCGTCCAGAAGGCCGTCCGGACCGCGTCGGCGCTCGGGACCAGGTCCTGAATCGGTGGAGCGGGCGCGACGACGGGCGCCGGGGCCGCCTCCGCTGCGACGTGTCCGCAGGTCGGGCACGGCCGCGGGACCGGCGACTCCATGTCGACCCGCCCGAACGTCGGTCCGTCATGAGTAGTCGCGTTGCGGTTCTCCTCGTGGTTGCGGGTCGGGGACGACATGGCGGCGGCTCCTCTGGTCCGGAACGGAACCGACCCGAGGCCTTGGCAGTAGCCGGTGGGCCGGTAGCGGGGCGCGGTGCGAAGCGCCCGCCCCTGCCGTCCGCGCCCGACTCCGCCCGGCGAGGCTCGCGGTCAATGGCGGCCGGAGGCCGTCGGCGCCAGCCGATGCGAAGCACCATTGACCGTGAGACCGGGCGGAGTAAGCGGCCTACCTGGGAGAACAGCCCGGCTGAGGCCGGTCCGAGGCACGCCAGATCCCACGGTCCGTTGCCCAGGGTTCACACAGCGACGCCGTCGCCGGACCCCAGACACGCATGCTCTGGCGGAGGCGGACCCCAATCCGCCCGGGCAGCGAGGCGGAACTCCGCGCGCGGCACGGCGCCCGTGGCAAGCAGTCGATCTTGCGGCGCGCTGCGCACCGAGTCGCAGATCGTGCGCGGCAAGGGCTCGTTGCGGCCGTCCGTCCGCCATGAGCGCGCACGAGACACCAGGAAGAGCGGTCCCTCGACGAGATCCTCCACGCTGCGGACGCCGCTGACTCTGACGGCTTGATGACCGCTCGGCTCTCCGGTTCCTGCGTCGGATTCGAGGCCATGACCGAGAGACAGGATGTATGCCGCTCTGGCGTCAACCGGGTAGGCACTCGGACGTTCGTCCGGACACCTGAAGTTGCAGTGTCCAGCGCTATCATGACCGACATCTGCGGCTGAACATCAGCCACGATCGTCAGCGTGCTAGGGGCCTTCTCCCCAGCAGGACGCTCATCGGAGCCCGTGGTGGAACACTCGGCTCCCCTCCGGCGGGCTCACGGTTCAAGTCCGTGGCGGTGCACAAGCGTCGCCGGTCAGCGTTACCGCTCTGATGTTCTCCCGTTTCCTGGAGCTAGTCACCGTTACCCGGCGCGAACTCCTGAAAGGGAGTCAGCTGTTCATCGTGGCTGGGTGACTCGCTGAGTAGCGCCGCAGGTCACAGCCCAGATTGTCCTTCGGGGGCCGGTGGCTGCGTCACGGCCCAGTGAGTAGGAGTCAGCTACTCACCGATCCTCACTGTTGGCCAGGACGCCGCGGTGCTTGAGGTGGTCGCCCTCATCCACCGCCACGGCCTCGACGAGCCCGACCGTTGTGGACTCGTCCTTGTTACAGAGGCCGCTGGCCCGCGTCGCGAGCACCGCCTTGCACCGACGTAGGCGTCGTCACCGTCCAGGACCAGCATCCACGCAAAGGCGCTTGGCCGGGGCAGGGCCCGCAACCTACAAACCCCCAGGTGCGGGTCGATCTCCGTCTGACGACTCAAGTGATATGGAGGCCTTACCGAGAGGGGTCCGAGAGAAGCGGGGCGCCGGAGCCGGCTCGATGGCTCCGTGAGCGTCGGTCACGAGGGTCCGGCGAGCTGCGAGATGCGCGTCGGCAGGCGCCTCCTCCAGCGAGAGGACCGGGGTGACGCACGCGTCGACGGAGGCGAACCGTCGGGTCCATTCGGCGCGGGTGGCGGTGGCGAACGCCGTGGCCAGGAGTGCCTTCGCCTCCGGCCACCGCTGCCGGTCCCATTGGTCCGGCACGACCGCGGCGTCGAGTTCGAGGACCTCCAGCAACCGCGACCAGAACTGCGGCTCGATGCTCCCGACCGCCATGTACTCGTCGTCGGCGGTGCGGTAGACGTCGTAGAAGGGAGCGCCCGAGTCCAGTTCGTTCTCTCCGGGAGGGCCCGGCCACCGGCCCTGGGCGAGCCGACTCCAGATCCCGGTCATGAGCAGGCCGACCCCGTCGACCATGGCGGCGTCGACGACCTGGCCGCGGCCCGAGGTGTGCCGCTCCATCAGGGCCATCAGCACGCCGGCCAACAGCAGCATCCCGCCAGCGCCGTAGTCGGCGACGATGTTGAGCGGAGGGACCGGGGCCTCGCCCCGACGGGCGATCGAGCGCAGGGCGCCGGTGAGCGAGAGGTAGTTGATGTCGTGCCCGGCCTGCGCGCTGCGCGGGCCGTCCTGGCCCCACCCGGTCATGCGCCCGTAGACCAGCCGCGGGTTCGCGGTGCACAGGTCCTCCGGCCCCAGACCGAGCCGCTCCATCACACCCGGTCGGTACCCCTCGATCAGGACGTCGGCGGCCTCGGCCGCGCGGTAGGCCCGCGAGCGGCCCTCCGCCGACTTCAGATCCACCTCTACGGTGTCCCGTCCACGCAGCAGCGCACCACCGTCCGGCGAGCCGCCCGGACGCTCGATCCGCAGGACGTCCGCCCCGGCGTCGGCCAGCATCATGGCGGCGAACGGTCCGGGACCGAGACCGGCGAACTCGACGACCTGCAGGCCCGTCAACGGACCCTGCCCGTCACCCACGTGCCCCTCCACGGCAGACCAGCAGATAACTTCCCGACTGACGACGGGTCTCCACCAGACCGGCGTGCCGCAGGCGGGCGAGCAGACCTCGGACCTCGTTGCGGCTGACGCCCCACAGCTCGGCCAGCCGCCGCTCACCCGGGAGACGGCTCTGGTCGGAGATCTCGGCGAGCATGGCGAGCACGAGCGCAGGCGGGCGCCCCGGCGCGTCGGTACGCAGATCGTCACCGTGCACGGTGGCTCGTCTCCTCCATCCGGGCCCCGAACTCCTTCTGCACGGCGCGGGTGTGCTCGCCCAGGTCGGGGACCCGCGCGCTGCGGACCACCCAGTCCGCGCTCGTGGGGGGTGGGCGGAGGGCGGGGGCGGTGCCGCCGGGGGTCGTGACCTCGTGCCACCGGCCGCGCTCGTGCAGCTGCGGGTGCGCCGCCAGGTCGGTGACGTCGTTGAGCCGGGCGTTCCCAATGCCGGCGGCGTCGGCCATGGTCTGGATCTCGGCGAGGTCGCGCGTGCGGCACCAGTCGTCGAGGACCGCGTCGAGCTCCGACCGGTGCCGGATCCGGTCGGCGTTGTGCCGGTAGCGCTCGTCCTCGGCCAGGTCGGGTCGCCCGAGCAGATCGGCGAGGCGGCGGAACTCGCGGTCGCTCGTGGTGCCGAGCACCACCGTGTGCCCGTCCCGCGTCGGGTAGGCCCCGTACGGAGCGATCAGCGGGGAGCCCATCCCGGCGGCGCGCGGTGCCGGCGCGCCGTGGACGACCTGGTTCAGCGCGAAGCCCATCATCTCGGCGACGACGTCGAGCATCGCCAGGGACACGACCGTCCCGCGGCCCGTCCGCTCGCGGTCGTACAGGGCCGTGACGATGCTGCCGAAGGCGTAGAGGGCGGTGCCGACGTCCGCGACCGGCACCCCGGGCTTGGCCGGGACCCCCGGCTCCCCGGTGATCGCGCACACGCCGCCCTCGGCCTGCACCAGCAGGTCGTAGGCCCGCTTGTGCTCCAGCGGTCCGCCCTCGCCGTAGCCGGAGATGTCCACGACGACGAGACGCGGCCTCCGCCGGACGAGGTCGGTGGGGCCGAGCCCGAGCCGGCCCAGTGCGCCGGGGGCGAGATTGCTCACGAAGACGTCCGCGGCGTCCAGCAGGCACTCGAACAACTCCCGGTCCGCCGCCTGGGTGAGGTCGAGCGCCACGGACTCCTTGCCGTGGTTGAGCCAGACGAAGTGCCCGGACATCCCGTGGACGACGTCGTCGTAGTGGCGCGTGGAGTCCCCGCCGACCGGGTTCTCCACCTTGATCACCCGCGCTCCAAGATCGGCCAGGTGGCGGGTGCACAGCGGCGCCGAGATCGCTTGTTCCAGGGCGACGACCAGCACCCCCCCGAGCGGGCTCACGTGAACCTCGGTGGGCGCTTCTCCCGGTGCGCCGCAACACCTTCGACGACGTCCGGGCCGCCGAACCCATGGAACTCCAGGCCGAGCGACGCCTCGAAGGCGGGCCAGGCCTGGCGGTACCAGTTGTTCAGGGCGTGCTTCGTCCACTGAAGCGCGCTCGGGGAGCCCGCTGCCAGCCGCACCGCGATCTCCAGGGCGCGGTCCTGGACCTCGGCGTCGTCCACACAGAGGGAGACGAGCCCGATCCGCTCGGCCTCCTCGCCGGTGAGCACCTCGTTGGTCAGCAGGTGGTACTTCGCCTTGGCCATCCCGCACAGCAGCGGCCAGCAGATCGCGGCGTGGTCGCCCGCCGCCACGCCGAGGCGGACGTGACCGTCGACGATCTTTGCCCGCCTCCCGACCACCGAGACGTCCGCGAGCAGCGCCGCGACGAGCCCGGCCCCCGCCGCGGGGCCGTTGACCGCCGAGACGATCGGGACGTCGCAGTCGATGATGTTGCGCACCAGGTCGCGGGCCTCCCGCAGCACTCTCGTCCGGGTCCGCCAGTCGTCCACCATCGACTCGACGAGGTCGAAGCTGCCGCCCGCGGAGAACGCCCGGTCCCCCGCGCCGCGGATCAGGACGGCGCGCACGGACTCGTCCCGGGCAACCGCCGTCCACACGTCGGCGAGGTCGCGGTGCATGTCCGCGCCGACCGCGTGCAGGTCCGGGCCGTCGAGCACGATGCGGAGCACGGCGGCGGCGGGCCGGTCGACCAGGAGCGTGGCGAATTCCTCGTAGGTCCTCATGCCCCCACCCTCTCCACCAGCGCAACCTTCACGTGGTCGGGACGCTTGAGCGTGCCCTCCGGCACGAGCTGCACCCGGCTCTTCACGTTCAACGCCGAGCGGACCCGGTCCTCGATGGCATTCCGCAGCTCCTCGTGCCGGTAGTCCTCCAGGTCGGCGGCGTGCTCGACGACCAGCGGCAACGGCTGCTGGGTCGAGTGACCGGCGAAGTCGACGCGGATCCGCATCTCCCCCGTCGTGGCAGGAGCCAGGCTGAGGACGAGGTCCTTGATCGCCGACGGGAAGACGTTGATCCCCCGAACGATCAGCATGTCGTCGGTGCGTCCGACACACCGCACCTTGTAGCCGGTACGCCCGCAGGCACAGTCCGTGCCCGTGACGACGACGTGGTCGCGGGTCCGGAAGCGCAGCAGTGGCGACGCACGCCGCCGCAGCGCGGTGTAGACGAGCTCGCCCTCGGCGCCCTCCACCGGTTCGACGCGCTCGCCGGTCTCGGGGTCGATGAGCTCGGTGACCATGAGGTCGGGCGAGAGGAAGTGCATCCCGTCGTTCGCCTCGCACTCTCCCCAGTAGGTGCAGGCGATGTCGGTGCCGCCCAACATCTCCCGCACCGTCGCGCCCCAGAGGTGCTCGAGGTTCTCCCGGACGCTGGGCAGGCCGGCGCCCGGCTCGCCGCCGACGCTGATCGCCCGGACGCCGAGATCCTGCGAACGCTGCCCGACGATCGCCGGGGCCTGTTCGCCGAGGTAGGCGAGGAAGTACGGTGTGCCGATGACCAGCTCCGGGCGCTGGTCGGCCTGGACCCGAAGCAGCCGCTCGGCGCCGGCTTCGGCTCCGATCGGGATGTCGACGATCCCCATGTACTGCAGGATCTGCACGATCGGGAGGCCGCCGACGAAACCTTTGCTCATGCCGAACGCGTGCAGCGCGCGGTCGCCCGGCCGGAACCCGTTGGCGTACAGGGCGCGAGCGCCGAGCTCGCACCAGGTGGTCACGTCGGAGGAGGTCAGCCCGACGTAGGACGGGCTGCCGGTGGTTCCAGAGGAGGCTTGGACCTGCACGATCTCTGAGCGGTCGGCGGCGACGTGGCGGCCCAGCGGCGGTGCGGCGGCCAGGCTGTCGCGGAGCTCCTGCTTCTCGGTGAACGGCAGGTCGGCGAGGTCGTCGACCGTGCGGATCCGGTTGGGGTCGACGCCGTGCTCGGCGAACTTGGCCCGGTAGAAGTCGCTGTGCGCGGCGAGGTGGGCGATCTGGTCGCGGAGGTTCGCGTCCTGGACGGCGCGGGTCACGGTGGCGGGCAGCGTCTCGATCTCGCTCCAATGCGAGGCGGAGAACGGGACGGCGGGCTGGACGTGCATCGGTGCCTCTCGAGAGGTGGCGGGCGGCCCGGGCGGGCGGGGTGTGCCCGCCCGGGCCGGGGTCAGGAGTCGAGGACGATCACGCCGCGGATGTTCTTGCCCGCGCGCAGGTCGTCGTAGCCCTGGTTGACGTCCTCCAGCCGGTACCGCTGGGTGATGAGCTCGTCGAGCTTGAGCTTGCCCTCGTCGTAGAGCCGCAGCAGCCGCACGATGTCGTACTGCGGGTTCGACGAGCCGAACAGGCACCCCTTGATGGTCTTCTCCATCAGGGTCAGCTCCATGCCCGAGATGTGGACCGTGAGCTTGGCCGGGTCGGCGAGGCTCGCGAGGCTGACGGTGCCGCCCTTGCCGATGATGTGGAAGGCGTCGCTGACGATCTTCTCGTCCGGGGTGCCGACGAAGATCAGCGCGCCGTCGGCCATCTGGCCCCAGGTCATCTCTTTGACCGCCTCGTGCGCCTCCTCGGCGGTGGCGAAGGCGTGCGTGGCCCCGAACTTGAGAGCGGTGTCGCGCTTGAACGGGATCGGGTCGATCGCGACGACGTGCCGGGCACCGGCCATCACCGCGCCCTGAACCGCGTTGATCCCGAGCCCGCCGATCCCGAAGATCACGGCGGTGTCCCCGGCCCGGATCCCGTTGTTGTAGACCGGTCCGCCCCAGCCCGCCGGCACACCGCAGCCCACGAGCACGGCGGTCTCCAGCGGCAGCCAGTCGTCGACCTTGACGACCGAGTGCTGCGAGACCGTGGTGCGTTCGGAGAAGCTTCCCAGCAGACACAGGCTGCCGAAGTCGACGCCGTCCTTATGGAACTTGAACGAGCCGTCGGGGAACCGACCCTCGAGGATCGTGGCGCCCATGTCGCACAGGTTCGAGCGACCGGAGGCGCAGTACCGGCAGGTCCCGCAGTTGGGGATGTAGCTGCACACCACGTGGTCACCGGGCTTCACCTTCGTCACACCCGGACCGACCTCCTCGACGATCCCCGCGCCTTCGTGGCCGCCGACGATCGGGTAGCGCGGCGGCATGTCGCCGTCGGTCAGGTGCAGGTCGGAGTGGCACAGACCGGCGGCGACGTTCTTGAGCAGCACCTCGCCCTCGCCGGGTCCGTCGAGGGCGAGCTCCATGATCTCGAAGGGGCGGTGCACCCCCAGGCTCACAGCGGCCTTGGTCTTCATGACTGGTCCTCTCGCGTCGTTGCGGTGTCCGGATCGATGCTCGCGGCGATGACCGGGAGCACTCTGTTCAGGCTTTGCACACCGTCAGACCCCGATGGCGATTGCCTTGGTCTCCAGGAACTCCTCGAATCCCTGGACGCCGCACTCGTGGCCGAGCCCGCTCTGTTTGTAGCCGCCGACCGGCAGGTCGCGGGCGTAGAAGAAGCCGCCGTTGACCGACATCATCCCGGAGCGCACCCGGCGCGCGACCGACACCGCACGATCCTGGTCGGCACTGAACACCGACCCGGCCAGGCCGTAGGCCGTGCCGTTGGCGAGCGCGATCGCGTCCGCCTCGTCCCGGTAGGGCATCAGGCACAGCACGGGGCCGAAGATCTCCTGCTGGGCGATGGTGGCGTTCCGGTCGACGTCGCCGAACAGGGTGGGCTCGACGAAGTACCCGGTGTCGAGATGGGCCGGGATGCCGCCACCTGCGAGCAGGGTCGCGCCCTCGGCCTCGCCTTTCTCGATGAAGGACAGGACGCGTTCCCGCTGGACCGCGCTGACCTGCGGGCCCTGGATCACCAGGGGGTCGCGGGGGTCGCCGTAGGCGATGCCGTGGTAGGCCGCGGTCGCCAGTTGCACGGCCTCGTCGTACCGGTCCTGTGGGACCAGGAGCCTCGTGGGCAACACGCAGCCCTGGCCGGCCGACCAGCAGACCATCCCGGCCGCGACCGGGACGATGTCGGCGATCGGGGCGTCGTCGAGCAGGATGTTGGCGGACTTGCCGCCGAGCTCGAGCGCGACCCGGCCGATGCGCTCGGCGCTATTGGTGATGATCTTCCTGCCGACGGCGGTGGAACCGGTGAAGTGGACCATGTCCACCCGACGGTCGGTGGTCAGGATCTCGGCGACCGCGTTGTCCGAGGTCGGCACGATGTTCAGCACCCCTGCCGGGATGTCGGTCTCCTCCGCCACGACCCGGGCCAGCAGCGTGGCGTGCCACGGGGTCTGCGGCGCGGGCTTGAGGATCACGGTGTTTCCGGAGGCGAGCGCCGGGGCGATCTTCGTCATCGCCGTGTAGAGTGGGAAGTTCCACGGGGTGATCGCCGCGACCACGCCGACCGGTTCCCGGGCGATCAGCCTGCGGGTCCCGGCCGCCCAGGGCTGGTCCGGCAGCGTGAGGTCGTAGTCGTAGGACTCCGCGAGCTCGGCGAACCACGGCAGCAGGTCGAGGGCGAAGTCGCTGTGGAAGGCGTGCGTCGTCCGTACCGCGGCTCCCACCTCCCACACCGCGGTGGCCCGCAGGTCGTCGGCCACCCGGACGAGGCCCGCGTGGAGCTGCTCGAGGCAGCGGCGACGGAAGGCGTGGTCGGTCGCCCAGGTCGTCTCGTCGAAGGCCCGCCTGGCCGCGGCGATGGCCTCCTCGACGTCCTCGGGCCCGGCGTCGGCGGTCGAGCCCATGACCCGCTCGGTGGTGGGGTCAACGTTGTCGAAACGAGCACCGGAGTGCGCCTCCCGACGTTCGCCGTCGATCAACAGGAGCGGGCTGCCGGACGGGGCCTGGTTCACCAGCTCCTGCAGGCGTACGTCGGGGTCGCGGGACCCCCACATCGCACCGAGGGCGGTCTGCAGCTCCGACGATGTCTGAGCCGATCCGGTGGCGGTCACGTCCGTCCCTTCGTCGGGGTGAGGACGAGGCCGCGTCGATCCGGCCCCGTCGCTGATCACCTTCGAAGGCTGCCCGGGTGCGGGTCGCGGTCCTGTTCAATCCTTGGACAGGACCGACTGCACGTCAGGCCTTGATCCGCAGCGTGCGAAGCCGGTTGTAGAGGGTGCCGCGGCTGATGCCGAGGTCTCGGGCCGCAGCCACCTTGTTGCCGTGGTTGCGCTCCAGTGCCGCGAGGATCGCGTCGTGCTCGGACCGCTCCCACGGGCTCATCCGCGCGGCCTCCGGCGCGGACCGGTAGTCCGGCGGAAGGTCGGAGACCAGGATGTCGCCGGCGCTGCGTCTGCCCGCGACGGTCCGCACGACGTGGGCCAGCTCCCGCAGGTTCCCGGGCCAGTCCAGCTCGGCCAGCCGGGCCAGCGTGGGCGGGGTGAAGCGGGCGGACCCTCCGGTTGCTTCGGCGAGCATCCGCCGGGCCAGCGCGGGGATCTCCGAACGCCGGTCCCGCAACGGGCTGAGCTCGACCCGCCCGAGACAGCGGAAGGCCAGGTAGCGGTGCTCGGGCCCGAGCTGTGCCATCGGTGGGCCGGTGAGCACGATCCAGGCGCCGCCTGCGATCCGCTCCCCCACGGCGCGCAGCAGGTGGTCGTCGAGGAGGTCGAAGTCCTCCACCACGACGAGGGCCTCCCCGGCCGCTGCGGTGCGAACCCGGTCCAGCCAGGCGACTCGTCCGACCTGGTCGACGTCCGCGCAGCTCACCCCGACTACGGTGGTGTCCGGCCCGGCGAGCTGCCGGGCGGTGTGGCTGCGTCCGGTGCCGGGTTCGCCCACCACCACCGTGGCGAGCCGGTGGGCGCGGCACCGGTCCAGCTCCCGTTCCACCTCGCCGGCCGCGATCGGGGCGACGGCAGTCCCGCGCCGCCGGGTGTAGACGGGCGCGAACGAGATCAGCGCGTTGCCCTGGCCGTCCGCGATGTCGATGGTCACCTGGAGGTCGAGCCCGCGGGCGGTGCCGAACCGCACGTCCGTGCGACCGAAGCCGGTGCGGGCCCGGTCGGTGAGCTCACGCAGCCGGGAGTGGTCGTCGGCGTCGAGGTGGTCCATCGCCGTCCGGTTGGCCACGACCACCTCGCCGTCCGCGCCGAGGGCGAGCAGGGCCCGGTCCTCGCGCCTGCTCGCAGCCGCGTCGAAGGCGGAGAGCAGCCGTCGCCCGGCGGCTCGCGAGTCGGCGAGCAGGGCCCGTTCGATGTCCTCGACGGCCTGGCGTAGGAAGGGCCCGAACAGCGGGTTCTCCTCGCCGGCCCGTCCCGCCAGGTCGAGCACCCCCTCCAGCCTGCGGGTGACCGGGTTGATGATCGGGTAGCCGTAGCAGCTGTAGACCCGCAGCGACTGCGCGAAATGTTCGCCACCGCGCACTGCGACCCCGCGGCGCAGCTCGAAGGGGGCGGCGATCGCATTCGTACCCGTGGAGTCCTCGGTGAACTGCCTGCCGAGGACGACGCCGGTGTGGTCGAGGACGTCGGAGATGCGGTGGCTGATCCGGCCGCGGTGCACGATCCGCGCGGCGTTGTCGGCGAGGACGGTGAAGTACGACGTCTCTGAGAGGGCGTCGGCGACGCGGTCGAGCACCGGGAGTGCGGCCCGGAGCAGCCTGCTCCCGGTGTCGACCTCGACGGTGTCGAGCCGCTCCAGGGAGAGGTCCGGACGCACGCCGGCGGACCAGGACCGCTCCCAGGAGGTCCTGATGTCGGCCGCCGCCGTGGCGGGCAGCTCAGCCGTGGCGGGCGCGACGTCCATGCCGACTCCTCCTATCAGTTCCCGCTTGACGGTAACCCGCCGATCAGGCGCTCTCCAGCACCGCGGCCATGCCCTGGCCGCCGCCGATGCACATCGTGGCCAGCCCCCGACCGCCGCCTCGGCGGCGCAGCTCGTGCAACAGGGTGGTGACCATCCGGACCCCCGTCGCACCGATCGGGTGTCCCAGGGAGATGCCGGAACCGAGCACGTTGAGCCGGTCGTGGTCGTGCCAGCCCCACCCCTCCAGCACCGCGAGCACCTGCACGGCGAAAGCCTCGTTCAGCTCGACGAGCGTCATGTCGTCGAGCAGGGTCCGGGTGTCGGTCCCGACCCGCGCCGCGAGCCGCTCCACCGCCGGAACCGGACCGAAGCCCATGCGAGACGGCGCGCACCCGGCCGCCGCCCAGGAGTCGAGGTAGCCAAGAGGCTCGAGCCCGAGCGCCTCCACCGCATCCTCGGCGACGACGAGGCAGGCGGCCGCAGCGTCGTTCTGCTGGCTGGCGTTCCCCGCGGTGACCGTGCCGCCCGGCATCACGGTCCGCAGCCGGGCGAGGCTCGCGGCCGTCGAGTCCGGGCGGACCCCCTCGTCCCGGCTGACCAGGACCGGCTCACCGCGGCGCTGCGGGACCTCGACTGGGACCAGCTCCGCGTCGAAGCGGCCCTGCTTCCAGGCGGCCGCGGCGCGCTGATGGCTGCGCGCGGCGTAGGCGTCGGCTGCCTCACGGGTCAGGCCGAAGTCCGACGCGAGGTTCTCGGCCGTCTCGACCATGCCGGAGATCGGGCCGAAGCGGGCCTCGGGCTGAGAACGCTCCCGGCCGCGGTCGAGGCGGTCGTAGAGCGACACCGTGCCCGCCCGGGCGCCCCACCGGACCGCCGCGGAGTAGTACTCGATTCGGCTCATGGACTCAACGCCGCCCGCCAGCACGACGTTCGCAGCGCCGGTCTGGACCATCATCGCGGCCGTGACCAGCGATTGGAGCCCGCCGCCGCAGCGGCGGTCCAGCTGCATCCCAGGCACGTGCTCAGGCAGACCCGCGTGCAACGCGACCCAACGGCCGACGCAGGGGACCTCGGAGTTCGCGTAGGACTGGGCGAACACGACGTCGTCGATCCGCTCGGGGTCCACCCCGGACCGCTCGACCACCGCCCGCACCGCGACGGCCCCGAGGTCCTCCACCGGAACGTCCCGCAAAGCGCCGCCGAACGTTCCTACCGGGGTCCTCAAGGGCTGGACGATGGCCGCTCGCCGCACAGGTTCTCCTCACCGAGACTTATCCGACAGGTCCACTCTCCGACCCCCGACGTCAGTGCGAGTGCCCAAAGTTTGCACACCCGCCAGGTCGACCACGTCGTGCGCTTCCGAGCCCGGGCTTCCGCGTACCGGGACCCGACAGCGTCGTCCCCGGGGACGGTGGTGAAGCCGTCCTCCTGCCCGACGGACGGGTAGTCGGTGTAGCACTTGCGGCCACCGCTGTAGAAGGTCTCCCGCACCGGGACGGTGAGGGGTGCTCAGTATGCAGTGCCCTCGGCTCGACCGCCGGGGCGTGGCCGCGGTGGGTGAACCACCGGTCCTCGGGGTTGCGCCGACGGCGCGACCGGCAGCGCAGCGCCCGGCTGCATGTCCCGGGGACAACGCGCCGACGTGCAGAGCCAGAGCTGGGCGACCCTGGACATGCCCGACGGCTGCGGCCATCGGACGGCCTCGCCGCCGCCTTCGCCCATCGCGCACTCGTGCGCCGTGGTCAGGAGGCCACCGAGCTGACGGCCATACCCGACTACGCCGAGCCCGGTCTCGGCGTCGCGCTGATCCCCCAGAGGGGGCGCTCGCCTGCGAACACCCGCTGCAGACGATCCCGGTCGCCGCCGACCTGTCATGGACCCTCGCGGTGGTTACCTACGCCGAGCACCCGCCGTCCCGGTCCCTTGCCGCGTTCCTGGACCTCGTACACGAGCACATCCGGCCCGAGCGGGCCTTCTGAGGCTTCGTGCCCAAAGTTTGAACACCGCCCCCGTGCCCGGAGTCCGTTCACTGCGTCCGTACCGCCCGGCCACCGATCGATGAGGAACCGTGGACGCAGAATCCTTCGCACAGGTCGTCACCGCCGTACGCAGGCTGGTGCGCGACCTCGTCGTCCCCCGAGAGCAGGAGATCGAGGAGACCGACGCCGTCCCCGAGGACATCCGCGCCGCCGCCGCCGAGATGGGGCTGTTCGGGTACGCCCTGCCCGAGGAGTACGGCGGGCTCGGCGTCACCATGAGCGAGGACGTGCGGCTCGCCTTCGAGTTCGGGTACACCGCGCCCGCCTTCCGCTCGCTGTTCGGCACCAACAACGGCATCGCGGGCCAGGTGATCGCCCGGTTCGGCTCCGAGGCCCAGCGCGCGGAGTTCCTGCCGAGCCTCGCGGCGGGCAAGGCCGTCGCGTCCTTCGCCCTCACCGAGTCCGAGGCCGGCTCCGACCCGTCCGGAATGCGGACCACCGCCCGCCGTGACGGCACGGACTGGGTGCTCGACGGCACCAAGCGCTACATCACCAACGCCCCGCTGGCCGACCTCTTCGTGGTCTTCGCCCGGACGGGCACCGAGGCGCGGGAGATCTCGGCGTTCCTGGTGGACGCCGGAACCCCCGGTCTCGGCGTCGGCCCCCGGGACGCCAAGATGGGCCAGCACGGGGCGTGGACCGCCGAGGTCCACCTCGACGGCGTCCGGGTACCGGCCGAGCGATTGGTCGGCGAGGAGGGTCGGGCCTTCCGCAGCGCGATGACCGTGCTCTCCCGCGGGCGGCTGCACATCGCCGCGCTGTGCGTCGGGCTCTCCCAGCGGGTGCTCGACGAGTCCGTCGCTCACGCCGCGGCGAGCCGACAGGGTGGTCGTCCGATCGGGGAGTTCCAGCTGGTCCAGGCCATGCTCGCCGAGTCCCACGCGGAGCTCGCCGCGGGCCGCGCCCTGGTCCTCGACGCCGCTGCCCGCTACGACAGCGGAGCGGACACCTCCACCGGCCCCTCCGCCGCCAAGCTGTACTGCAGCGAGATGGCGGGGCGCATCACCGACCGGGGAGTACAGGTGCACGGCGGGCTGGGCTACCTGAGCACGACGCCGGTCGAGCGGCTCTTCCGTGACGCCCGGCTCTACCGGATCTACGAGGGCACCAGCGAGGTCCAGAAAGTACTGATCGCCCGGTCCCTACTCCGCGAGGCGGGCATGCGATGAAGGGCGTCGAGGGCACGACCGTCGTCGTGCTCGGCGGGACGTCCGGGCTCGGCCTGGCCACTGCCGAACTGGCAGTGGCCCGCGGAGCTGCGCGAGTGGTCGTGGGCGGACGGGACCCCGATCGGCTCGCCAAGGCGCTGACCCGGCTGGGTTCCGTCGCCGAGGGGCGGGTGGTCGACGTCTCCGACGAGGACGCGATCAAGAACTTCCTGCAGTCGGCAGGCCGGCTCGACCACCTGCTCGTGACCCCGTCGAAACTCGTGCCGACCCCGGTCGTCGACGCCCGCGCCGACGCGGTGCGACCGGCCATGGACCTGCGCTTCTGGTCGGCCTTCCATGCGAGCAGGCATGCCGCACCACTGCTCGCCCCGGCCGGGTCCATCACCCTGATGTCCGGCATCGCCGGGACCCGCCCCATGGCTCGCGAGGCCGTGGCCGGCGCCTCCTGCGCGGCCGTCGAGGCACTCATGCGCTCGCTGGTCACCGAGCTCGCCCCGATCCGCTGCAACGTCCTGTCCCCCGGCTACGTCGACACCCCCCTGCTCGACGGCTTCTTCGGCGACACCCGAGCGGCGAAGGTGGCCGCGATCGCCGAGCAGCTGCCCGGCAAGCGGATCGGGTCACCGGGCGAGGTCGCCGACGCCGCCCTGTTCCTCATGGGCAACCCGTACATGAACGGCCACGTCCTCACCATCGACGGCGGTCACACGCTCGTCTGACCCGGAAGGTCCTCCTGCGATGTCAGAGCTGCCATCCCCCACCCTGCCCACCGCCCCGAGCCGACGCCGGACCGCCGCCGTCGCCTTCGCCTCATGGGCGGGCGCGAGCATCGAATGGTACGACTTCTTCATCTACGGCACCGCCGCAGCCCTCGTCTTCCCGACCCTGTTCTTCCCCTCCCAGGACCCGCTGACCGGCACACTGCTGTCCTTCGCGACGTTCGGCGTCGCGTTCGTGGCCCGCCCCTTCGGCGGCGCGCTGTTCGGCCACATCGGCGACACGATCGGCCGCAAGAAGACCCTGGTCACAGCCCTGGTCGCGATGGGGGCCGTCACCACGGTGATCGGGCTGCTGCCCTCCTACGCCACGATCGGGGTCGCCGCCCCGATCCTGCTCGTCGCGCTGCGCTTCCTCCAGGGGATCACCGTCGGCGGGCAGCAGGGCGGAGTGATCCTCCTGGCCACGGAGAACTCGCCCGCGAACAGACGCGGCTTCTACGGCAGCTTCGCCGCCGCGGGCGCGCCCGGCGGAGTCCTGCTGGCCAACGGCGCGTTCCTCCTGGTCAGCGGAACGACCTCACCGCAGGACTTCCTAGCCTGGGGCTGGCGGATCCCGTTCCTCGCCAGCATCATCCTCATCGCCCTCGCCGTGGTCATCCAGCTCAAGCTCGAGGAGACCAACGACTTCCAATCCGCCAACACGAGAACCCGCGGTCGCTCACCGGTCATCGAGGCCCTGCGCCGACACCCCCGCCAGATCCTGCTGGCCGCCGGTGCCTACCTCGCCATCAACCTGACGTACTACGTCTTCATCACCTTCGTCGTTGCCTACGCCACCAACCCGACGATCCTCGGGATGTCGCGGGACACGGTGCTCGCCGCGGTACTGGTCGCTTCCGCGGTCGAGCTCGTGGCCCTGCCTGTGGCGGGACTGCTGTCGGACCGGCTCGGCCGCCGGACCGTCTTCGTGGGCGGCGCCGTTCTCCTCGGACTCTGGTCGTTCGCCTTCTGGCCCATGGTCGACTCCGGCTCGCCCGGCCTACTAACGCTCGCGCTCGTCGTCGGACTGTCGCTGATTCACAGCCTCCTCTACGGGCCGCAGGGCGCGCTGTTCTCGGACGCCTTCTCCACCGAGGTCCGGTACTCGGCCCTCTCCCTGGGAATCCAGCTGGGCTCTGTGCTTGGCGGGGCGTTCGCGCCCTTGGCCGCTACCGCCTTGATCACCGGGTTCGGGAGCTCGACGGCGATCGCGACCTACATGCTGGTCGGATGCCTCATCAGCGCAGCGAGTGCTCTGACACTCCGCCCGGTGGCGTCTTCCCCACGGCCCCGTCCACTGTCGTGAACCAACGGCGTCCTACTTGCTCGCGGGGAGTGTCTGATCTTCTTCGGCACCTCTCTTTGTCAAGTGGATCTTGTGGCGGGGGTTGTAGTTTCGGGGCGCGGGCCCGGGAAGTGACTTGTCCGAAGAGCCGGCGTTCGAGGTGTGAGCCGGCCGCGCTGGACTATGCAGCCGCCCTCGTGTGTCCTCCCGGGTCCGCCCCGGAACGCTGGCTGTCGGCGAGGAGCCGGCGGTACACGACGTCGGGCAGTCGGCGCTTCAGACAGCGCATGGCCTCCTTGTGGCTCTTCCCTTCCGCTCGTTTGCGCTGGTAGTAGGCCTGCCCCGGGGTGCGTCTCCCGATCTGGGTCAGGGCCATCATGTGCAGGGCGTGGTTCAGCCCGCGGTGGCCAGCACGGGAGAGTCGATAGCGGACAGCGTCTCCCGAGGAGACCTCGATCGGCGCGGTACCGGTGAACGAGGCGAACGCCGCGGCGGAGCGAAACCGGCTCGTCGGCCCGGCGGCAGCCAGAATCTTTCCCGCCAGTACGGGGCCGACCCCGTAGAGCTCGGTCAGCGTGCTTCCGGTGGCTTTGACCGCGCCGGCAACGTCGGCGTCGGCGGTGGCGATGCGGCGTTCGAGGCGCCGTAGCTTAGCCACGAGGTCGACCGCGACCCGGCGCGCGGCCTGGCCCGCAGGCCCTTGTGCGCGGGTGCGGCGAAGCAGCCCGGCGGCGATCTCGACGGTCAGCCGACGGTGACTGGCGCCGGCGGGGACGAGCTGGGTGAGCAGGACGTGCAGCCGATTCACCAGTTGGGTGCGCGCCTTGATCAGGTCGTCTCGATGTTCGACGAGCACTCGCAGCGCGCCCAGCGCCTGGTCGATCTCTGCCGTCCGTAGGTGTGGTGCGGTGTGCGCGGCGGTGCCGACGGAGAGCGCGTCGGCGTCGTCGTTCTTGCGGCCGTGGCCGGTGGAGAGCAGCCGAACCCGGGCGGCCAGCTTGGCCGGCACGTCGACCACGGCGATGTCGTCGGCGGTCAGCCTCGCCAGCAACGGCGCGCCCAGCCCGGTGGCCCCCTCGATCGCCCAGCGGGCGCGGGGCCAGCGCTGCGCGAACCGACGTAGCTCCCGGTAGCCGGCTCGAGAGACCGCCACCCGCAGCGTGGCCAGTGGTTGCAGCGACCCGGCGGAAACCACGGCCGCGGTCCACGACGCTTTATGCGGATCCACTGCGATCACCACACGCTGCTCTGCACCGCCAGTCATACCTGCTCCTCGCGATCCCGACGATGGGGCGAGTCCAGGAGGGCAGACCAACTTTCAGCGCTGCAGGCCTCTCTTGAGCCACTCCCGGCCCAGGCGACCACGGCGGCCGGGCCGGGCCTCGCGGCGCACCCGATCGAGCCCTTCGGCGTGCTCCGTGCGGGCGGCGGCCAGGGCCTCGTCCCGGGTGGCCAGCTCGGCTCGGTGCGCCTCGGCTAGGTCGCAGCCGGGGGTGTTCCTCCTCGAGCGTGGTCTGGTTGGCGTGCTGGGTGGCGTCCAGCGCGGCAATGCGGTCACGTAGGTCGCCGACTTGGGCAGCGGCGGACTCGGCGAGCTCGTCCGCGCGGACCAGGAGGACCTCCCCGTTCGCCTGCTCTGCGGAGGACGGCAAGGTCCTCGGTGGTCAGTTCCCCGCTTGCGGCCGATGTCGCGCCCGAACGCCGTGTAATCGGTCTCGCTGGACCCGCTGCTGGCCCCGATCTCGAACCGGCCTCCGCTGAGGGTGTCGACGGCCGAGACGTCCTCGGCGAGCCGGATCGGGTCCTCCAGCGGAGGGAGCGTGACGGCGGGGCCAGCCTGATCCGAGTGCTGCGGGCGGCGGCGTGGGCCAGGAAGGGCCACGCGAAGGACAGGCCGCCTCCGGCGGAGGCGTGGTGCTGGGCGACCCAGCCGACATCGATGCCCTGCTCGTCGGCGACGACGAGCAGTTCCTGGGGGTCGCGGTGGGCCTACACCGCGTCGCCGTGGACCTGAACGTGGGTGAGGAAGCCCAGGCGGAACCGGGTATGTTCCGTCCAGCCTGCTGCCGTTGGGGCGCTGCTGTTCGGGCCTCATCCCGGACGGGTCTGACAACACGCAGAAGCTCCTGGCTGGACGGTCTGATCCCAGCAACCGCTCGACTACCAGGAGCTTCACCCGTTCGAGGTCACGCCATGCCGAACCGGCCCTGACCTGCCCGCCCAGCAGGTTGGCAAAAGCTCATTGACAGGCACATCCGAAACGATCTCATCCTCGTGCCGTTGACGGTGATGCTCTCCGGCTCGGCCTCGCCGTGTCAACGGGCCCTGTCGCGTGCGGCGAGCTTGACAGTCGGCGTCACCACGAGCACGATCCCGCTTAATACTCAAAGCATTCGGGTTGTTTAGTCTCGGATGCTCCGACCCGACCGTCGAGGAGGACGAGTGGCCGTCACCGCATCGGGGATCCGCTGGATCGACGAGATCGACATCTCCGCACTTGAAGCCGATCCCTATCCGATGTACGCGCGCATGCGGGCCGAGGCGCCGTGTGTGTTCGTCCCCGCGCTGAACGCCCACCTGCTGACGACCTACGACGACGTCCGAGCCTTCCTCGCCGACACCGAGCTCACCCAAGCACCGAGCACTCAGCCGGTACTCGAACGGACCTTCGGGCCCGGCAACATCTTGATCGCCAACGGCGAGGTGCACCGAGACCGGCGCGCATCCGTGGACCCACCGCTTCGGCGGCGGGCGGTCTCGAGCTACATCGACGACCTGGTCCGCCCAATCGCCGCGGAGGAAGCGGCGAAGCTTCGCCGGTCGGACACCTTCGACATCGTCGCGGAGTACCTGGAGCCGGTCAGCACCCGGGGCCTCGCGTCCATGCTGGGCATCGGTGACGTGCCGTCGGAGACGCTGCGCCGCTGGTTCCACACCGTCATCGGCGCGGCAGGCAACTACGCCTTCCTCGACGAACCCTTCACCAGGAGCGACGAGGTCATCGCGGAGATCAAGGACGTCCTCGAACCGAGGCTCAGGCGCCTCGAGACCACGCCGGACGGCACGGGTCTGTCCCACCTGCTGCACGCCGGCATGCCGACGGGCACAGTGCGTTCACGCGACGACATCTACTCCTCGTTCCTGATCGAGCTCACCGGCGGGATGCAGGAGCCGGGCCATGCCGCGGCCACCACCGTGCTGGGACTGCTGCAGGAAGGCACCTACGGCGAGATCGTCGACGACCCTGCCCTGATCCCGGACGCGATCGCCGAGGGGCTGCGCTGGATCGCCCCGATCGGCGGTGTCTTCCGCGAGACGACCCGCGACGTCACTCTGCACGGCGAGGAGCTGCCGAAGGGATCCGTCGTCTGGTGCATGGTCGCCTCGGCCAACCGCGACGAGCGACGGTTCACCGACGGCGAGCGCTATGAGCTCCGGCGCACCGGCCCGACCCACCTCTCGTTCGGCGGGGGCAGGCACTTCTGTGCGGGCAACGTCTTCGGTCGGGAGCTGGCGCGGATCGCCCTCGAGGAGCTCACCGCCGTGGTGCCGACCCTGCGTCTGGCCGAGGCGGGCTGGTCGATGAGGGGTTGGCTGTTCCGATCCCCCCAGCAGCTCCACCTCACCACCGCGACGGAGGCCTGACACCCATGCCCTCCCTGACCTTCGTCCTGCCCGACGGGACCCGCCGCACCGTCGAGGGGAAGGCCGGACTGTCCGTCATGCAGGTGGCGATGGCCGAGGACGTGCCTGGAATCGTGGCCGAGTGCGGCGGCAACGCCATGTGTGCCACCTGCCATGTGTACGCGGACGCCGCCACCGCGGACCGGCTGCCGCCGGTCACCGACGTCGAGGACGAGATGCTCGACTCGACGGCCTCGCCGCGCACGTCCTCGAGCCGGCTTTCGTGCCAGGTCGACGTCGAGGAGGACTGGGGCGACACGACCTTTGTCGTACCGGACACTCAGCTGTGACTACCGTCATCGTCGGCGCAGGTCATGGCGGTGTGCAGGTCGCCGCCTCGCTGCGGGCCGAGGGCCATCTTGGCCCCGTGGTCCTCGTGGACGGTCAGGAGGACTTCCCGTACCACCGCCCGCAGCTGTCGAAGGAGTTCCTCGGACCGGGTGCCGGGGCAGCACAGCCGCTGCGCAGCCGGTCGTTCTTCACCGACCAGGAGATCGACCTCCGGCTGGGCACGGCGGCGGTCGCGCTTCATCCGGCCGAGCGCTGCCTGGAATTCTCGGACGGCCGGACGATCGGCTACACGCACCTCGTGCTGGCACTCGGCTCGACGGTCAGGAACCTGCAGGTGCCTGGCGTCGGGCTGGACGGCGTCGCCCGACTGGCGACCCTGACCGACGCCGCGCGGGTGCGGAAGCGCCTGGCCACGGCCCGCCACGTGGTCCTGGTCGGGGGCGGCTTCCTCGGTCTCGAGATCGCCGCCGCTTGCGTCGGCGCGGGACGCGCGGTCACCCTCGTCGAGCCGCAGGACCGGGTTCTGACGCGGGCCGTGGCCCCCGCGGTCTCCGACGCCGTCCAGCGCGCCCACACCCAGGCCGGCACAGTCCTTCGCCTCGGGACCGGAGTGGAGCGGTTCGTGGGGCGGAACGGGCGGATCCAGGCAGTCATCCTCGCCGACGGCTCCGAGATCCCTGCGGACCTCGTCGTGGTCGCCGTCGGCGCGCTCGCGAACAGCGGCCTCGCCGAGCGAGCTGGCCTGGCCGTCGACAACGGCGTCCTGGTCGACCCCTGGCTGCGAACCTCCGACCCCGCGATCTTCGCCGTGGGTGACTGCGCGTCGCACCCGGACCGCGAGCGCGCCGTCGCGCGGCGGGTCGAGTGCGTGCAGAACGCGCTCGACCAGGCCCGCCACGTCGCGAGCACGATCACTCGCGGTATCGGCGAGCCCTACGACAAGGTCCCGTGGTTCTGGACCCACCAGTTCGATCTCCGCGTGCAGACCGTCGGGCTCGGGTTCGCCGACGACGTGTGCGTCGTGCTCGGCGAGCCGGACGAGGCGAGCTTCTCCGTCTGCCGCTTCCACCACGACCGGCTCGTGGCCGTCGAGTCCGTCAACCGCCCGCAGGACCACATCGCGGCGCGGCGACTGCTGTCCCGTCGGCTGCCGCCCGACCTCCCCGAGGTCGGGTCCGCCGGGTTCGACCTGAAGAGCCACGAGCTCTCGACCCGAGGGGCAGCATGAGGGGACATCCCGGTCGGCCGGTGGGTCGCGCAGCACCTCGCCCCCGCGGCACGTCCCCGGAAACCGGACCCCGATCGACGAGCGTCCTCGCCCCGCCCTCGACCGGGCGCCCGCCTCCGGCTCCCCAGGAGACGGTCAGCTCACTTGGACGAGGCGGGATCCGAGGTCTTCGGCGAGGTCAGCGCCCGGTGCTCGACGACGGCGCGCGAGGTCCGGACCGCGTCCCCCGCGGCGATCGCCGCGACGAGCTCGGCGTGGACGTCGACCCGCCTGCTCAAGTAGGCCTGGTCATCGGCGGTGTCGGCGTCGGGCCGGCTCGGCAGGCCTTCGATCTGCGCCATGGTGCTCAGGTAGACGCTGCGGGCGATCTCGTTCGGGGTGATCTCGGCGATCCGTCGGTGCAGTGCCCAGTTGGCCTGCAGGAAGTCGGCCCGCGTGGTGGCATGCTCCCGCATCGTCGTCACGATCGCCTCAAGGTCGCGGACATCGCGACGGGTCGCGTGCAGGGCGGCGTCGACGTCGATCAGTTCCTCCAGAGCGTCCCGGACCGCCAACGCGTCCGTGATCCGCGCCGGATCCCGGGACACCGACAGCAAGGTGTGGCGCAGGCGGACCACCGCCGCGGGTTGGGCGACGAAGAGCCCACCACTACGACCGAGCCGCACGTCGACGGCTCCGCGCTCGGCCAGCAGCCGCGCCGCCTCACTGATGGTCGCCCGACCGAGGCCGGTCTGCTCCCGCAGCTCGTCCATCGTGGCGATGCGGCTGCCCGGAACCAGCTCACGCTCGACGATCCAGCGCTCGATCTCGGTGGCCAGCGACTGGGCACGCGTCTGCGGCACGGAAAACACCCGACCACTTTACGACGCGCAGGCCTTGACATCGCGGTCCGGCGCCTCAAGGATCTAAAAACCCGAATGATTCGTGCTTTTGCGCGACGGTGCGCCGAGGAGCATCAGAGATGAATGACACCGCTGACGTGGTCATCGCCGGGTTCGGCCCTGCCGGTGCGATGCTCGCCTCACTGCTGGGCCAGCGCGGGCATCGGATCGTCGTCTTCGAGAAGTTTCCCGAGCCGTACGGGCTACCGCGGATGAGCACGCTCGACGGTGAGGTCGCCCGGCTGCTCCAGCACGCCGCCGACCCCGCGGAGGCGCTCGCCGAGTCGCTGCCGGTGCGCTCGGTCGAGCTCTGGGGTTCGGACGGCAGGCAGAAGGGTCGTTTCGACTGGGACTACAAGCGCGCCGGCCATTGGGGGCACATGGCGCTGCATCAGCCGCACATCGAGGCGGCCATGGAGCAGCGCATCGCCACGCTGCCGGCCGTCGAGGTCCACTGGGGCACCAGTGTGGTGGGTCTGCGGGCCGAGGGCGGCGGGTATGTCGTGACCACCTCGGGTGGGGACTCGGTGAGTGCGCGCTACGTCGTGGGCATGG
Source organism: Pseudonocardia kujensis (assembly GCF_021283305.1). GTDB lineage: Bacteria > Actinomycetota > Actinomycetes > Mycobacteriales > Pseudonocardiaceae > Pseudonocardia > Pseudonocardia kujensis. The sequence continues at coordinate 43,012 of NZ_JAJSOK010000011.1, read as the reverse complement.
ACGGCGTGAGCGGCTTCGTGCGCGACGCCGTGGGGATCGACGTCGAGGTGGTCCATCGCCACCACGACCGCTGGATCCTCACGGACTACGACGTCGTCAAGCCGCTGCCGCACGACCTGGAGCACCGGTGCTACTTCGACCTCGACTTCGACCAGCCGTACTTCTGGGGGCCGAACGGCGTCGGTCGGGTGCGGTCGGACGTGCGGCTGCTCCCCGGTGACGACGAGGAGGTCGTGGCCGCCGAGGAGCGCGGGCTCGAGTTCCTGGAGAGGCGGGTGGGCATCCCCCGGGACCACGTCCGCCAGACCCGCCGCAAGCTCTACACCTTCCGCAGCCAGATCGCCGTCTCGATGCGGAGGGGCGGCGTCTTCATCGGCGGCGACTCCGCGCACGGGATGACCCCGTACATGGGTCAAGGGGCGTGCACCGCGATGCGCGACGCGGCCAACCTGGCGTGGAAGCTGGATCTCGTTCTCCGCGGCCTCGCGCAGGAGGCTCTGCTCGACACCTACGAGGCCGAGCGTCTGGCGCACGCCCGCTTCTTCGTCGAGGGCTCGTTGGCCGCCTACAAGATGATCAACCCGTTCACCCCCGAGGACGCCGCCGGTCGGGACGCCTACCTGGAGGCGACCGGTGGCGACGTGACCCCCCCGATCCCGCCGCTGCGCCACGGCATCCAGCACCGCTCGGCCGACGGCGAGTACGGCGAGCAGGCCGGGGAGGTCGCGCCCCAGGGCGTGGTCCGCATCGGGGAGCGGGAGGGACTGCTCGACGACCTCGTCGGGTACGGGTTCCAGCTGATCTCCACGCTGCCGCTCGAGGAGATCCTCGGCGCCGCGCGCCTGGCCCGCCTCGCCGACCTCGGGGTGCGGGTGATCCACCTCGGCGACGAAGGGGTCGGCGGGGTCGGCGGAGTCGTCGACGTCGAGGGCACCTACGCCGACTACCTCGCCGAGCACCACGCCACGACGCTGCTGTCGCGGCCTGACGTCTACCTCTTCGGCCTGGCGGACGGCGCGGACGACGCGGTGGCCCTGGTCGACGACCTCCTCGCCCAGATCCCGGAGCCGGCTCCGGTGCCGGCATGAGCGTCTCGGTCGGCGCGGTGCGCACCCACGAGTTCGCGCGTGGCCTGCAGCTGGACGTCCACCCCGCCCCCGGCGAGACTCAGGGCGCCGTCGTCTACCTGCACGGCGGAGGGTTCGTGTCGGGGGAACGGAGCATGGACCGTCAGCGGGTCCGGGCGCTGGCGGCGCACGGCGTGACCGTGGTGGTGCCGGACTACCGCCTCGCCCCCGCGGCGCGGTTCCCGGACCAGGTCGACGACGTGTGCGACGCCGTCGACTGGGTCCGCCGACACCTCGACGAGCTCGGTGTCCCCGGTGACCGGGTGGGACTCTGGGGTGCCTCGGCGGGCGCGGTGCTCGCGGCGCTGGCAGCCCTGTCCGGTCGGGTGGCGGCTGCGGCCGTCGTGTCGTGGTTCGGCTTCAGCGACATCGCCACCTGCTTCTCGCGCAGCCCGCTGGAGCGGGCCCTGCTTCCGCCCCGCGGCCCCGCGCACGCGCTGCTCGGCGTCGACGACCTGGTCGCGGTGCCCGACCTGGTCCGCGACGCGAGCCCGGTCGACCATGTGCACGCCGAGGCCCCGCCGTTCCTCATCGCGCATGGGGACCGGGACCACCTGGTCGACATCGGCGAGAGCAGGCGGCTGCACGAGGCGCTGACCCGGGCGGGCGCCCGCAGCACGTTGCTGGTGCTCGGCGGCGCGGGCCACGAGGATCCCGCATTCGACGAGCCGTCGACCATCGCCGTCACCGCGGCGTTCCTGCGCAGCCACCTCCACCCCGCGACGACGTGAGGAGACAGGACATGAGCGACACCAGCCTGGGCGATGCCCGCATCGAGGACCGCGCGCTGATCGCCGCGGTGATGCACCGCTACTGCACGATGGCGAAGGAGAAGGCGGACTTCGCCGGGATGTCGGTTCTCTACACCCCGGACGCGACGATCCGCTTCCCCGACGGCGTCCAGGTCGGGGCACACGAGATGGCGAAGGTCGTCAAGGGCGCCGAGCCGACGGTGATCCAGCACCACGCAACCACCATCGACATCGAGTTCGCAGGCGAGACCGAGGCCGACGTCCGGACCATGTACATCGCGATCACCGACGAGGCCGCGCCCGACCACTGGGGCCGGTGGGAGGACCACTTCGTGCGACAGCCCGACGGGCGCTGGCTGATCAGCGACCGCTCGATCGTCGTCGTCGGTGCGGCCCCGAACGGGTGGCTCGCCCGTCAGTACGGGAACTGAGCATGCGCATCATCGGCTACGAGCTGGCCGGGGAGGTGCACGTGGCGGCGCGCCGCGATCACGATCTCATCCCGCTGGGCCCGGTCACGGACTTCTGGCACGACCCCGACGGGGCGATCGAGACGGGCCTGCGGGCGAGTGTCCGAATCCCGGCGTCGAGCGTGCGGCTCGCGCCCCCGGTCAAGCCGTCCGCCCGCATCCTCTGCGTCGGGCTGAACTACCGGGAGCACGCGGCGGAGGGGCCCTTCGACGTCCCCGACCACCCGACGATCTTCGGACGCTGGACGCCGTCGCTGGCCGTCGGCGACACCCCGGTCCGCATCCCCGTGGACGAGGACGGGCTCGACTGGGAGGCGGAGCTCCTCGTCGTGGTGGGGCGGCCGCTGAGCTGCGCCGAGCCGCACGAGGTCGAGGACGCCATCTTCGGCTACGCCGCGTTCAACGACATCACCGCCCGGCGCGCCCAGAAGCTCACCACGCAGTGGACGCTGGGCAAGAACGCCGACCGCAGCGGACCCATGTCGGACCTGGTCACCAGGGACGAGGTCGGAGAGCTGGGGCGGCGCAAGGTGATCAGCCGCGTCAACGGCCAGGTCATGCAGGAGGCCACAACCGACGAGATGATCTTCGGGGTCGCCGACGTCCTCGCCTTCATCAGCCGCACCTTCGCCCTCACCCCGGGGGACATGATCGCCACCGGCACGCCGTCGGGAGTCGGGTACGCGCGCACCCCCCCGAGGCTGCTGCAGCCCGGCGACGTGGTCGAGGTCGAGGTCGAGGGCATCGGCGTCGTCAGCACGCCGGTCGAGGACAACGCCAACAAATAGGTGAGGACCGAGCACGATGCGAGTCACCAAGCTGCACGAGGCCGAGGCGTTCGAGTCGCCGGGCCACGAGGGGGTCGTCCCACTGTGGGTGCACGGCGGGCCGACCACACCCGTCGAACGCTTCACGGTCGTCCTCTCCCGGTACGAGCCCGGTGGCCGGGCCGAACCGACCGTCCAACCTGCGGAGACGGTGTACGTGCTGCTCTCCGGCACGCTGACCTTCGAGAGCGAGGGGAACCGGGTCGTGCTCGAGCCGAACGACACCGTGCACTTCGCCCGGGGAGAGTCCCGTACCGTGACGAACGAGGGCGACGTCCCGGCGAGCATGCTCGTGATCAGGGCGATCTCGTGAGCTCGGAGGAGCACCTGCTGCACGCGCCCCGCAACCGGCCCATCGAGGGCGACTTCGACCCGACCGCGGTCACCTTCGCCGCGATGGCGCTGTTCGACCATCTCGACGCCGCGCAGAGGTCACGGATCGTGATCCCGATGGCCCACGAAAGCCGCACCCACTGGAACTTCCTGCCGGAGTCGGGGCGCGCCGGCCTCCCGCTGCGGGACATGAACGACACCCAGCGCTACCTCACCCACCGGCTCGTCGCGCAGAGCATGTCGGTCGAGGGCTATGCCAAGGCTGTCCAGGTGATGAGCCTGGAGAACGTGTTGCGCGAGCTCAACGTCGACGTCTTCGGCCACGTCGCGGCCCACTTCCGGGACCCGAACGGCTACTACCTCACCTTCTTCGACCAGCCCCAGCCGGACAGCAGTTGGGGCTGGCGGCTTGTCGGACACCACCTGTCGCTGAACGTCACCGTCGTGGGTCAGGACCGGATGGCGGTGACGCCCCTGCTGCTCGGGGCCGAGCCCGCGCGCATCGGCCCCTTCCGGATCCTCGGTGAGGAGGAGGACCGTGCGTTCCGCCTGCTCGACTCCCTCACCCCGGACCAGCGCGCGAGGGCGACGATCCATCCTGTTCCCCCGCCTGACTTCGCCACCCGCTGCGTGCCGGTGATCGGAGCCGAGGAATGGCCCGACATCCACGGCGTCGGACGCCGCGACGCGATGATCACCGACGAGGACCGCGCCGCGCTTAGGTACGTCCGGGGCAGACCCCGCGGCCTGCCCCGCTCCGCGATGTCCCCGGCCCAGACTGCCGCGTTCGACGAGCTCCTCGCCTCGTTCCTGGGCAACGTGCGGCTAGCACAGGTGGGCCGGGAGATGGACCGGATCCGCGCGGCCGGGCTCGACGGCCTGCACTTCGTCTGGGCGGGGGGACACACGATCGACACCCCCCACTACTTCCGCATCGAGGGGCCGGTCACCCTCGTCGAGTTCGACAACACCGAGGACCACGCCAACCACGTCCACGCGGTGTGGCGAGACCCGGCCAACGACTTCGGACGTGACGTGCTTGCCGAGCACCGTGCCACTCAACACCCCCCGACGACCGCCACGTCCGACGATGAGTGAGGCACCCGGGCACACCGGCCCACTGAGCGAGCTCCTCGTGATCGATCTCTCGCGCGCGCTGGCGGGCCCGCACGCCGCGATGATGATGGGGGACCTCGGCGCGCGCGTGATCAAGGTCGAGGCCCCCGGGCGGGGCGACGACAGCCGAGCCTGGGGCCCCCCGTTCCTGGACGACCACGCCACGGGCGAACGGGTCTCCACCTACTTCCTCAGCGCGAACCGCAACAAGGAGTCGATCGCGCTCGATCTCAAGGACGACGCCGACCGTGCGGTCCTGAGAAGGCTCGTCACCGCGGCCGACGTGCTGATCGAGAACTTCCGTCCGGGAACGCTCGAGCGGCTCGGGCTGGCGCCGGAGTCGTTGCTCGGCCTCAACCCCCGACTGGTGGTGCTGTCCATCTCGGGCTTCGGCCATGACGGGCCAGAAGCACACCGCCCGGGCTACGACCAGATCGCGCAGGGCGAGACCGGCCTGATGTCGCTCACCGGTTCGAGCCCCGACGACCCACAGCGCTTCGGGGTGCCGATCTGTGACCTCACCACGGGTGTGAATGGGACCATCGGCGTCCTGGCCGCGCTCCTCGAGCGGGAACGGACCGGACGCGGCCAGATCGTCCGCACCTCGCTCCTCGCCGCCGGCGTCGGCATGCACGCCTTCCAGGGCACGCGCTGGACAGTGGGCGGCGAGCTCGGCCGCGCGGCCGGCAACCACCACCCGACCATCGCGCCGTACGGACTGTTCGCGTGCAAGGACGGGTTCGTCCAGATCGCGGTCGGCAGCGAACCGCTCTGGTCCCGATTCGCGGCCGGGTTCGAGTTGCCCCGGGACGACCGACGTTTCCGCGACAACGCCGACCGGGTGGCGAACCGCGACGAGCTCATCCGGCTGATCGAGGACAGGTTCCGGACGCAGACGAAGGCGGAGCTCCTCGGGCGCCTCGACCGCCTCGGGGTGCCGTCCGGCTCCGTTCGCACGCTGGACGAGGTGTACGCCTGGGACCAGCTGGAGAGTCAGGGGCTCCTGATCGAAGTCGACCATCCTGCGAGGGGGGCGATTCGCCTTCCCGGACCCGCACTCAGGTTCTTCGACGCCGCCGGAGCGGAGCGGACGCGCGCACAACATCACGCGCCGCCCGAACTCAACAATGCGGGCGACACCATCAAGAGTTGGCTCGCAAACTTAGGACCCGACAACGACCCCTAGCTCAAGTAGGTGAGGCGTTACACCCGTCGAAGCGCTGATAGCGGTCCGGACGGCGCCCGGCCCGACGATCGAGCTCCCGGAGGTTCGGTCACGCGTGCTGGCCGCCGGCCCGCGACCACGGCGCGTAATGGGCGCGAGCCAAGCCTCCATGGGAACTTGAGGTCCAGCTCGACGAAGTCCCAACCGGGCATCAGCGCCCCCGTCGACGACCGCCCGGGTGCCCGATCCGCCGCATCACGTCCCGGCTCTCCTCACCAGCGCAACCTTGATGTGATTCGGGCGCCTCCCGGGACCAGCTGCGCCCGGCTCTTCACGTTCAGCGCCGAGCGGACCCGGTCCTCATCGGGTGCCGCAGCTCGTCCTGGCGGTAGCCCTCCAGGTCCGTCACGTGCTCGACGACCAGCGGCAGCGGTTGCTGGGCGGAGTGGCCGGCGAGATCGACCCGGATCCGCATCTCGCCCGTCATGCGGGCGCGAGTCTCAGGACGAGGTCCTTGATCGCGGACTGGAAGACGTTGGTCCCGCGGACGATCAGCATGCCGTCCGTCCCCGGACGCACCGCACTCTCGTATCCGGTCCGCCCACAGGCGCCGTCGGTGCCCGTCACAACAACGTGGTCGCGGGTACGAAGGCGCAGCAGCGGCGACGCCTCGGGACGCAGACGCAGCGCGGTGTAAACGAGGTCCCCCTCAGCACCCGCGGCCGGGTCCACGCGCTCGCCGGTCTCCGGGTCGATCAGCTCGGCGACCACGAGGTCGGGCGACAGAACACGCATCCCGGCGTTCGCCTCGCACTCCCCAGCAGGTGCAGGCGATGTCGGTGCCGCCCAGGTTCTCCCGAACCGTGGCACCCCGGAAGTGCTCGAGGTTCTCCGCGCGCTCGGCAGGCCCGGCTCGCCGCCCACGCTGATCGCCTGCACCCCCGGCTCGCGGGCAAAGCGTCACGCGATCGGCGGCGCCTGCTCGGCGAGGTGCGCGAGGAAGTGCGAATGACGAGCTCAGGCTGGTGGTCCGCCTCGACGCGCAGGAGGCGTTCGGCGCCCGTATCGACGCCTATGGGGATGTCGACGATTCCATGTACTGCAGGATCTGCACGATCGGCAGGCCGCCGACGGACCTCTTGCCCATCCTGAACGCGTGCACGGGGCGCTGGCCGGAGTCGTCTACGTGCTCCGGACGGATCGCGTGAAACCAGCTGCCCGCTGCCTCCATCGGCTGCTCGGGGTGAGCTGCTGGCGGCGGTTGCGGGGCTCGATCAATGCCGGGTGTGGCTGAACGAGCTGCTGCTCGCCGAGCCTCGCCCGCCGGGAAGCTGGATCCAGACCTCGATCTCAACCGGTTGATGGGCGACGCTGGCACGTGTATGCGCTGCTCAGATGGGGCCCCGGAAGCTCTACGCCGACCGCGGCTGGACTTCGACAAGTAGCGGTGGCTACGGCGCGAGTGTGGCATCGCTCGACGGATCACGCGCTGCGGTGTCGCGCACGGCTCCGGGTTGGGCACGATCCGTTGGGGCGTCGAGCGTGGCTCGGCCTGGCTGCACCCATTCAGACGGCTCGACCGCGACGAATGCCTTGCCAACATTCATTTCGGCCTACTCCACCTCGCCAGCGCCCTGACCTGCCACCACCGGCTGGCGAAGTAATTCTGAAATGACCTCTAAACTAATCCGCCGCGACCAGCGCCTCGACCAGATGACTGACCAGCTGGGCCGGCGCGTCCTCCTGGACCAAGTGACCCGCACCGCCGATCCAGTGCAATTCCGAGTGGGGGATCCGCTCGTGGATCCAGTCCGCATAAGGCGGGGGCAGAATGCGGTCCTCAGTACCCCAGAGCAGGCGCACGGGGATCGATAGTCCCGGGAGCAGGGACTCGTATGCAGCGGTGTCAGTCTGCCGAAGCTGGCGGTACTGTCGATAGAAGGCCGCTTGACCTTTCACGCCACGCCACGGCTCCAGAAACGTCTCCATTACCCCCGGGCGGTACCCCACGCTCGTGCCCTGCCTCAGGTGGCTGGACACGAGGGCCTCGTGGGCGTAGCTCGGGAGTCGACTGAACACGTCGGGGTGCTCCAGCAGCAGCGCGAAGAGCCCGCGCTCCCACGCGCCGCCGCTGACGGCGTCGACCAGGACGAGGTCGCCGAAGGGTACCGTCTCAAGCAGGGTCGTGCGGAGGGCTATCGCCCCCCCGATGTCGTGGCCGACCACGCTCGGTCGTTCGAGTCCCCACTGCGAGAGCAGAGCTGCGAACCGTCGGGCGTGGGCCACCAGACTCAGGTCCTGCCCTTCCCGCTGCTCGGACTGGCCGAACCCGAGATGGTCGAAGACGTAGACCTGTCGGTGGCGAGACAGGGCCGGAACAACGTCGCGCCAGAGGAACGAAGAGTATGGCGTTCCATGCAGGAGGACGACCGGCTCTCCAACGCCCGTCGTCGCCCACCGGATCACACCCTGGTCGGTCTCGAACTCCTGGTCGAGCATCCACGCCATCGGCCCTACTCCCTCACTACACTGATCTGTGAATCACGCGCAGAGTAACTTTACTGATCTGTGAAGTCCAGGGGTGATCAGATGAGCACCGAACCCGAAGATGAGGGTCTGACGCCGGGGGCTCGGCGGATCCTCGAAGTAGCCTCCGAGCTGTTCTACCGGCGCGGCTTCCACGCCGTCGGCGTGGACACCATCGCCGCAGAGTCCGGCGTCACCAAACGCACTCTCTACGATCGCTTCCGGTCGAAGGACGCATTGGTGGCGGCCTACCTCTCTGCCCGGGACCGACAGTGGCGCGACGTCGTCCTGTCCCGCCTCGACGACGCGGGCGCCGACCGGGTCGCCAGGGTGCTGGCTCCTTTCGACGCGCTGCCGGAGTGGCTCGACGCCGGCGGTCGTGGCTGCGCCTTCATCAACGCCTACGCCGAGTTCCCCGATCCGGACCACCCCGCACACCAGCTCGTGGTCGCCGAGAAGTCTTGGCTGCGCGACCTCTTCCACGCCCTTGTCGTCGAGGTCGGCGCCATCGACCCCGGCACTCTTGGAGAGCAGCTGCTCTGCCTGCACGAGGGCGCCATCGTGAGCCACGCGATCCTCGGGCAGACCAGCAGCGCTTCGACCGCACGGTCCGCGGCCGAGATCTTGGTCTGTCGCGCCCTGTGACAGCGGCGCCATGCAGGGCGTGCCCGGCGCCGCGAGTTGAGCAGTGCTCGTCCTTCGAGGGCCGAGGCGCCAGCCGACCGAGCGTGCGTTCCACCGCGAGCTGGCGGAGGTGTCGTGATTCCGCCGGAGCGCCGAGGGTAGGAGATCCACACGCTCGCCGGCGCAACTCTCGACGAGGTGGGGATCCCGGCAACCCGCCGCGACCCCGGGGCACGGCCACCGCTCGGTCCGCGCCGCTCAGCCGCGAGACGCGGGGGGCAAGCCCAGCTCGGTGAATCCGTCGGGGGTCAGGTGGGGACCCCAGAGACTTACCCACTTGTGGCCTTCCGGGCTCCACTCGCCGGGTACATGTCCGGCGTCGTCGTAGATCCTTTCCATGTCGCAGTAGAACTCCTGCACGAGGCCGCTGGGTTCGAGCACGTAGGTGGCGATGTTGCGGCCCATGCCGTGCCGCAGCGGTCCCCAGAGGACGGATTCGCCGCGCGCGTCGACGAGGTCGGCGACCGCGGCGACCTCGATCATGCTGGGGTACTCCCATGCCACGTGGTGGATCCGCCCCGCACCGGGGAACACCCCGATGCCATGATGGTCAACGTTGCAACGGAGGAACACGCCGTCGAGCATGCGGTCGGAGATTCGGAAGTCTCCGATCTCGGCCAGCATGCGTTCGGTGCGCCGCGGGTCGGAGACGAAGAAGTTGAAGTGCCCGAGACGCCGCGGCCGCAGGCCTGACGTCGGTGAGGCCACCTTCGACCGGGCCATCCGGCTGTAGACGGCGTAGACGAACCCGTCGGGGTCGGCGAAGGCGAACCCGTCGGAGACGGCCGGGTCCAGCGGCTTGTCCGAGACGATCCGCAAGCCCGCCGAGTCGACGCGCTTGTAGACCTCGGCCAGCGCCTCGGCGTCCGGGGCGACGAGCCCGACGTGGTCGAGGGCATCCTCGTCGGCGCGCGTGTAGCTCAGCGTGTGATGGGGGCCGCCATGGGTGAGCCACAGCGTGTCCGTGCTGCGCTCGCTGACCAGCAGGCCCAGAACGTTGGTGGCGAACTCCTCCGCGGCAGCCAGGTCGCGGACCCGCAGCGACACGTGGCCAACCTCGCTGATGACGTGGCCGGGCATCAGGCGGCCACCGTCGCGCCCTCGCTGGCGGGGACGCAGCGCGTGTGCTGGCTGCCCAAGCCCTCGATGCTGCAGGTCATCGTCGACCCCGGGGTCAGGTAGGTCGGCGGAGAGGCCACGTGCCCGACGCCCGCCGGGGTGCCGGTGGCGATCAGGTCGCCAGGCACGAGAGTGATGATCGTGCTGATATAGGAGATCACCTGCCGCACCGAGAAGATCATCTGGTCGGTAGTGGTTCGCTGCTTGACCTGGCCGTCGACGGACAGTTCCATCGCCAGGGAATGGGCGTGGTCGACCTCGTCCGGGGTGACCAGGTAGGGCCCAACCGGGGTGGACGCCTCGAACGTCTTGCCCGCGAGGAACTGCGAGGTCCGCAGCTGCCAGTCCCGCATGGAGACGTCGTTGACGATCGTGTAGCCGGCAATGTGGTCCTCGGCCTCCTCCTCGCTCACGTGCCTGGCGGCCCGGCCGATCACGACCCCGAGCTCGACCTCCCAGTCGACCTGCTTCGACGCGCCAGGGATGCGAAGGTCGTCGTTGGCGCCGATGAGGCTGCGGCCGTACTTGGCGAAGAGTGTGGGGTACTCGGGGACGGGCAGGCCGCCCTCGGCGGCATGGTCGCGGTAGTTGAGGCCGACGCAGAACACCTTCTCCGGCATCGGGATCGGTGGCGCGAAGTCCGCGTCGGCGAGCGGGACCCGCGCGCCGTCGGCATGGGCGGCCCGCGCCGCCCAGTCCTCGCCCGAGGCGATGAGCCCGCCGACGTGGTCGAAGGGCAGCACCACGAGCTCGTTCCCGTCGCGCCGCACCGCACGAAGCCCGGCCTCGGTCCTGATTGTCGCAACCTGCATCAGATCTCCACTCTCTCGGTCGTGCTTGCTCGCAACGCCTTCTTGTCGACCTTCCCCAGGGGGGTGGTCGGCAGGGCCGTCACGCGTCGGTACTCCTTGGGCCGCTTGTAGGCGGCCAGCTCAGCGCGGCACCGTCGGTCGACAGTGGCGATGTCCAGGTCGTCGGTCGCGACGACGAAGGCGACCACGGCCTCCCCCCAGTCGGGGTGCGGCACACCCACGACGGCGACCTGCACGACCCCTGGGCAGGCGCCGACGACGTTCTCCACCTCGGTCGAGTACACGTTCATCCCACCGCTGATGATCATGTCGTTGCGCCGGTCGAGCAGGTGGAGATAACCCTGGTGATCCAGGGCACCGATGTCCCCGGTGTGCAGCCACCCGTCTCGCACGGTGGCCGCCGTCTTCTCGGGCAGGCCGTGGTAGCCGGTCATGACGTAGGGCGCCCGCGCACAGACCTCGCCCACCTCCCCTGCAGGCACCGGCTCACCGGAGTCGTCGAGCACCGCGAGGGTCACCGTCGTGGCGGCCCGGCCGCAGCTGTGCAGTCGTTCGGGGTGGGCCGGGTCGTGGTCCTCGCGAGTCAGCCGGGTCAGGAAGTTGGGCGCCTCGGACTGTCCGTAGAGCTGCATGAACACCGGGCCGAACCGGCGCAGTCCCTCCGTGAGCCGCTCCGGGGTGATCGGAGCCGCGCCGTAGAGGATGGTGCGCAGCGACGAGACGTCCGCATCCCTGCCCGCTGCCTCGTCGAGCAGCCGGTAGATCATCGTGGGCACTCCGAACAACAGCGTCACCTGATGACGCTCGACCAACTCGAGTACCCGGCCGGGGTCGAACCGCGCTTCGACGACGAGCGATCCGCCTTTGAGCAGACCGGCCTGGGCGAGGAACCCGGCCGAGTGCGGGAGAGGCGAGCTGAGCAGCAGGCATTCGTCGTCCTGGAGGCCGATCTCGACGACGTGGGCCAACAGATTGAGCGCGAGCCCGGCCTGGGTGTGGACCACGCCCTTCTGCCGGCCGGTCGTCCCGCCGGTGTAGAGGATGAGGGCGGTGTCCGTGCCCGCGACCGTCACGTCCGGTGGCCGGGAAGGGTCAGCGGCGGCCAGCGCCTCGTCCCAGCTCGGTCCCGGGACGAGGACCGTGCCGAGCCCGGCCTCCCGGGCGATCGTCGCCATGGGCTCATCGGCCAGGGCGACACGGGCGCCGCAGTCGTTCAGGATGAAGACGATCTCCGGTTCCGCAAGCATCGCGTTGACCGGCACCTTCGCCGCGCCGACGCGGAGGATGGCCTGGTCGGCGACGAGCCACTCGACACGGTTGGTCATCATCAGCGCCACGGGATCGCCCGGCCGGACGCCCAGCTCGACGAGGACGTGCGCGAGCCGGTTCGCACTCGCGACGAGCTCGCCGAAGCTCGTCCGAGTGTGCCCGACGTGAACGGCCGTCCGGCCGCCGAAACGGTCGAGCGCGGGCACCAGCAGGGACCGCAGCGTCGTGTCCATCAGAATCCGCTGCTCAGGCGCTCGGCGGGCACACCCTCGACGATCCGGTGACGGATCTCGCCCAGTCGCTCGACCGTGAGGACGACCTCGTCGCCGGGCTTCAGCCAGCCGCGGAAGCCATCCGGGTCGGTGCAGTAGTGCTCGAACAGGCAGCCGGTTTCGACGGTGCCCGACCCGATGACGTCACCGCTGCGCAGCGTCGTGCCCCGCGATGTATAGGTGACCATGTCGGGAAAGCCCCAGTCGATGGTGTTCCAGTTCCCCCGCGAGACGAGGTCGCCGTTCACCCGGCCGCTCATGGCGAGGTCGAATCCGCGCGCGGCGCGAAAGGGTTCGAGTTCGTCAGGCGTGACGAGCATCGGGCCGAGGGTGTTCGCGGTGTCCTTGCCCTTCGCGGGGCCGAGCCGCAGCGGCATCTCGTGCATCTGCAGGTCTCGGGCACTCCAGTCGCAGAAGAGCATGTAGCCAGCGATGTGCTCCTCGGCTGCCGCGAGCGGGATGGTCGAGCCTGGCTTTCCGATCACCGCGGCCACCTCCAGCTCGTAGTCGAACATGACGCTGTCCGGGGAGATCGGGACGTCGTCGTACGGGCCGATGACCGCAGCGGGGTTGGTGAAGTAGAACGGCGGGAAGTGGGTGTGCCGCTCGTCGACGGGCATGTCCGCCGCGATCGAGACATTGCGCAGGTGCTGCAGGAACCCTGCGCAGTCCCGGATCGACCGGGGCTGCAGCGGCGCTCGCAGTGTGGCTCCCGCCAGGGGGATCACTTCGTCCGGCATCGAAGAGATCTCCGCACCCCGGGCCATCAGCTCGCCCGAGTCGAGAAGGTCCAGCAGCGTGATGCCCAGCTCGGCGCCCGCGATCTCGCCGTCCTGCACCACACCGACTCGGTCTCCGCCGTGCGGGGACGCGTAAGTGACGAACCGCATGGTCAGACGCCCTCTGTCACCGAGACACGCCCGTTCACCGGCGTCCGCTGCGGTGCGTCGAGCACCGTGACGAGGCGAGCAGTGAGCGTGTCGAGCTCATCGGCGCAGCTCGCGAGCCCGAGCACGTAGCGGTCTGGACGGATGACCGCGGCGTCCGCCCCGTGCTCGTCGAGCCATCGCCGCAGTTCCGGTGGGGTCTCGGCGATCACCGACGCACCGATCCGCTCCCACGCCGCCGCAGTGGCGGGGTCGACAGCACCGAGCAGGGTCGGATCGCCGATCACGGCGAACCGGTAGCCGACGACGTCGTCCATCCGCTCCCCACCGAGCAGTCGTGGCTGCGGGCTCAGGGCTCCGCTCCCCCCTGCAGTGGTGCCGTGCACACCCGGGCCGAGCTGCGGACTGGGCATCGCCGCCTCGGCGACCGCCGGCGCGTCACCGGGCTCCCCCGGGTTCTCCGACATCCACTCGACGCCGTTAGCGGCAGCGACCGCCGCCTGGACGTAGACGCGCACGTGGGGCTCGCGCTCGGACTGGTAGGTGTCGAGCAGCGACTCGTCGGCGCCCGCGAGGCAGGCGTCGAGCTTCCAGGCCAGGTTCATGGCGTCCCGCAGCCCGGAGCCCATCCCCTGCCCTAGGTGTGGGGGCATCTGATGGGCCGCGTCGCCGGCGATGAACAGGTTGCCCCGCCGCCATCTGGTCGGCAGGAGGGACTCCCAGCGGTACACGTCCGCTCGGGCGATGCGGTAGTCCCCGGGGGCGTAGAAGGGGGCGAGGAGCTCGTACCACCGGGCGGGTTGCTCGAAGTCCTCGGTCACGTCGCGCGGGTTGAGCAGCCACTCAAAGCGGACCATGCCGTGCGAGATCGGCAGGCAGGTGATCGGGTTGGGTGGGATCGCCTTGGTAAAGGCGTCGTTGACCGGGACAGCCGGACTCGTGGTGAACGGGGCGATGTCGAGGATCAGCGAGCGGTGGGTACCGCGCAGATCCTCGACGTCCGGGCTGATCAGCCCCCGCACCGTGGACCGGGCCCCGTCGCAGCCCACCAGGTAGCGCGCAGTCAGCGTGCGCTGCTCGCCGGTCCGGTCGTGGCGCACCGTCACCGTCACCTGTGTGTCGGTCTGCTCGATCGCCGTGGCCCGCCACCCGAGGTAGGAGGCGAAGTGCGGCGACGCGTGCAGCCGCCCGCGCAGCACGTTCTCGAGATCCGGCTGGAAGAACTGATAGTCCCCGTACCAGCCCTGGTCGGTGGGCTCCGGCCGCCAGGGCATGTAGCGGACGAGTCGATGGTGGGCATCGTATATCTCGTAGCCGCCGTCGGCGTGCCGAAGGAACTGTGGCTCCAGATGCGCCGCGCCGAGCGTCTGCATGATGCGCACGGTCTCGTCGTCGACGTGGGTGGCACGCGGATGGTGGACCGCGAGGCGATAGGGATCGACGAGCGCGACCCGCGCCCCCCTACCCACGAGCAGTGCTGCGGTGGCCAGGCCCGATGGACCCGCTCCGATGACGATCACACCGACGGACTCGGACATCGCTGTCCTCCTTCCTGGGGTGAGCACGCGCTCACGTGGAGACGTCGACGCGGGCGATCCGCCCGCGGACCTTCTTCTGCGGCAGGGCCTCGGACAGCAGGTCCAGGGCGGGGTCGGTGCTCCGCGACACCGAGAGGTACAAGGAAGAGCCGTCGAGGCAACAGGCGATGGCGAACTCCCCTGGCGTCCGGATCCGGTCGAGGACCCGCGAGCCGTCGACCCGGACGAACTCCTCGCCCGCTGTCGTGGCGACCCAGATCGATCCGTCGGGGACGGGCCAGATCCCGTCCGGCCGGTGGTTCTCGCCGAGCAGGCCCGCGAGATCGACCCAGGTGCGGGGGTGGGTCAGGGTCCCGTCGGACTCGATGTCGAACGCCGTCAGCCGAGTGGCGTGGGTCTCCGCCACCACGAGTGTGTCGCCGAGCACGGCGATCCCGTTGGGGAAACGCAGGCCCTCGGCCGCGACCCGAGCCGACCCGTCCGGGTCGATCACGAGGACTCGGCCGACCGGCTCACCACTGTGGGGATTCTCGCCCATGTCGTCGAGGTACAGCCGCCCGTCGGCGGTGCCGGACATGTCGCCGACCGCGCCTCGGACCAGGTCGGCGAGGTCGGCGTAGGGAGCGGGTTCGCCGTCCTCCAGGACGTCGATGCGCCTGCCGTGCCAGCGGGCAGCGGCGAGGCGACCGTCCGGCAGGAACCAGATCCCGTTGGTGGGCTCGGCGAGCGCCGTGCGCGTCACGCCGGTCTCGGAGACGGTGAGGAGCTGACCGGCCTGCGTGTCCGAGCTCCACAGCGCACCGCCGTGGCGGCGGGGTGCCTCTCCCCAGATCGTGTCCTCGCACAGTGTTGTGATCGTCCTGATCGTCGTGCTCATGAAGTGGCTGCCCACCGTGGCGTCATCGCGCTCCTCCTCGAGCGTTGGCACTGGCCGCGAACTGCACTCTGGCCCGACTCAGATTCTCGTGTCAAGGCAACTTTGAAAAGTTGGCAGGATCTGCTTCTCATGGGTACAGTCTGCGCATGGCCAAGCGGGGCGGATCCGGAACACGGGGCGACGAGCTCTACGAGAAGCTGCGTGCGGACATCTTCATGGCGCGCCTCGAGCCGGGCTCCCGCTTGAAGTTCCCGGATCTGTGCGCGAGGTACGGCACGAGTGTCGGGCCGGTGCGAGAAGCGCTCACCAAGCTCACCGCGGAGCGGCTCGTGACGCTGCAGCCGCACCTCGGCTACGCGGTGGCCTCGCTGTCCGCGGACGAGCTGACCGACCTGACGACGGCCAGGGTCGATGTCGAGGCCCTGGCGTTCCGGCGGGCGATCGTCTTCGGTGACGAGCGCTGGGAATCGCAGGTGGTGGCGGCCCACCACTTGCTGGTGATCCGGGAGCGTGAGGTCGAGGACGGCGTGCGCGGCGACGCCTGGTACCTCGCGCACGAGGACTTCCACGCGGCCCTGCTCGCCGGCTGCGGTAACCGCAGGCTGATCGAGATCAGTCAGGGTCTGCGGGCCGAGGCCGAGCTCTACCGCCGGTGGGCCGCTCCACTCATCGCCGAGAACGACCGCGACCCGGCCGCCGAGCACAAGGCCCTGGCGGACGCCGCGGTCAGCCGAGACGCGGATCGGGGAGCCGAGCTCCTGCGCGACCACATCGCCTTCACGACGCAGATGCTGCTGTGCGGCTTTCCGCTCGGCACCGAGCCGCCGGCAGTCCCGCCCACCCCCGCCTGATCGAGCCGGTCCCCCCGGCCTCGCCACATCTTCCTTCCCCAGCTCATCGAGGAGTTGCCGTGAAGTTGACCATCGACCGAGACCGTTGTGAGGGCTACGGCCTCTGTGCCGAGGCGGCACCGCACCTCATGCACCTCGACGACCAGGGCGAGCTCGTCCTCGATCAGGTGGAGGTCCCCGACTCGTCGGCGGTGAACGCCGAGGAGGCGGTCCGGGTCTGTCCGGTCGCGGCGCTCAAGGCGCGGTGATGCCGCCCGCTGAACGGCTCGTCGTCGTCGGCGCCTCGCTGGCCGGTGTCACCCTCGTGGACACGGTCCGCAGGCACGGTTTCACCGGTCGGCTGACGTTGATCGGAGCCGAGCCGCGGGCGGCGTACAACCGGCCCGCGTTGTCCAAGGGCGTCCTCGCCGGGACAGACGCCCTCTCTGACATCGCGCTGCCATCGTTGTCGTGCGAGGTCGACGAGATCGTCGGCGTCGCCGCCACCGCACTCGATCCCGTCCGGCGCGAGATCGTCCTCGCCGACGGGGACCGGATCGGCTACGACAAGCTCGCGGTCACGACCGGTGCCCGAGCCCGACGGCTGAGCGACCTCGGCGCGGCCGATCCCGGCGTACGGGAGACGACGTTCCGCGACGTCGACGACGCCCGAGACCTGGCCCGGCGACTCGGACCGGGATCGGAGGTCGTGATCGTCGGCGCCGGGATCCTGGGCATGGAGCTGGCCTCGGGCTGTGTCCGGCTCGGAGCGAGCGTGACGCTGGTCGACCGACAGCCGCCGCTTCGTGCTCAGCTCGGCCCCTTGCTCGCCGATCTGCTCTGGGCGGCCGCCGCGCGCCACGGCGTCCGGTTCGCCCATTCCCCCGGCGGGGTGCGGCTCAGGGCGTCCGACTCCGGCACCCCGGTCGTCGAGCTCGCCGACGGGCGGCGGTTCGAGGGCGACATCGTGCTGAGCGCCGTCGGGTGCGTACCCGAGGTGGAGTGGCTGCGATCAGCGGGCCTCGCCGTCGACGGCGGCATCGCGGTGGACACCCGATGCAGGTTCACCTCCGACATCGTGGCCGCAGGCGACGTCGCAGCGTTCCCCACACCGCTCGGACCGCGGCGCACCCCGCTCTGGACCAATGCGTTCGAACAAGCTCGCACGGCCGCCGCGGCACTCCTGGAGGGAGAGTCCGCTCCCGCGCTCGTCCCGTCACGGACCTTCTGGACCGAGCAGTTCGGCATGACGGTCCGAGTGTGCGGACCACTGCCGATGCCCGGCGAACCCACCGTCGTCGCGGGAACCTCGTCCGACGGCGAGGTCGGCGACGAAGGGCTCCTGCTCCGCTGGCCCGGCCACCCGGGCACCGCCGCCGCTGTCAACCGACGGGTACCGATCACCAGACTGCGCGCGCTCACCCAGCCGGCGCCCATCACCTAGACGAAGGAACCACCGATGACACTCACCGCCCGCACCCCTCATTCGGACGTCGACCTCTTCAGCGACGAGACCCTCCACGATCCCTACCCGACCTACCGCAGGCTCCGGGACCAGGGCGGGGCGGTCGTTCTCGACACGCTCGGTGCGTGGGCCCTCCCGCGCTACCACTCGGTGCGCCACGCGCTCGGTGACTGGGAGACCTTCTCCGCGAGTGGGGTCGCCCTCAACGACACCGTCGCACCGATGCTGGTGGGCACGGTGTTGGCCACGGATCCGCCCGCGCACGGCGCGCTGCGCTCGGTGCTGTCCGACCGCCTCGGCCCCCGCGCGGTGCGCCCCCTGGAGCAGGACATCGCCACTCGCGCCGACGCCCTGGTCGACGGGCTGCTGGAGAAGGGAAGCTTCGACGCGGTCACCGACCTCGCCACGGAGTTCCCCTTCTCCGTCGTCTTCGACCTCATCGGGCTTCCCGACGAGGCCCGGCCCCACATGCTGCGTTGGGCCGACGCGACCTTCACCGTCCTCGGCCCGATGAACACCCGCGCCGCACAGGGGTTGGCCTCGCTCGGCGAGATGTTCGAGTGGCTCGCCACCCTCGGCCCCGAGGATCTGAAGGAGGGCAGCATGGGGCGTGCCATCTTCCAGGCGGCCGACGACGGCCGGATTCGGCACGAGTCGTGCATTCCCCTGCTGTCCGCCTACGCCGCCGCGGGCCTCGACACCACGATCAACACCATCGCCAACGCCGTTCACCTGTTCGCCACCCACCCCGACCAGTGGGACCTCGTCCGCGCCGATCCCGGCCTGGTTCCCAGCGCACTCAACGAGGTCCTCCGCTACGAGTCACCTGTCCAGGTGTTCGGGCGGAGGACCACCCGCGCCGCCGAGACCGAGGACGGGATTACCATCGAGGCCGGCGCCCAGGTGCTGGTGCTGTACGGCTCCGGCAACCGCGACGAGCGGCACTATCCAGAACCCGATCGTTTCGACGTGACCCGCAACCCCTCGGATCACCTGAGCTTCGGCTATGGCACGCACGCCTGCGCCGGGCAAGCCTTGGCCCGCATCGAGGCCCAGTCAATCATCAGGGCCCTTGCGAAACGCGCTCGGCGGATCCACATCGGTAGGCCGACACGACACCTGAACAACACCGTCCGCGGCCTCGCCACCCTCCCCGTCATCGGATTCGAGGTCTGAGATGGTCGGCGTAAGCGGTGCGCGGCCAGAGCCCGAGTAGTCGTTCCGCGTTGAGGTGGCCCAACCTCTGACGCTGCTCGGCACCGAGCGGAGCGGTCTCGACGAACTCGCGTGCCCCGCCCGGGCCGCCGAACCGACCCTTCATGCCGCGGTACGGATCGTCGTCCCCGAACATCACGCGGTCGGGCCCGAGAACGGCGATCGCCGACGCGAGCATCCGGTGGCTGAGCACACCGCCCGCCGTGACGTGGAAGTTGCCGGTGAGGTACTCGACGACCCGCCGCTCGAGCGTGCGGTTGTCCTCGCTGAGCAGGTCGACGCGGTCGGCGAACGGCACGAGCAGCTCGCCCCATCGACCGAGGACGATCTGCAGGTCGGGGTGCCGGTCGAAGGTGCCTGCCAGGATCAGGCGCAAGGCGGCCAGGCCGGCGTCCACGTGCCACCCCCAGCCACCGGTGCCCAGGTTGAGGCTGGTCCAGTCGTCGAAGCCGCCGTAGAGCGCGTCGCGCACCGCGGCGAGGGGCTGACCGGGATGCAGGTAGAGCGGGACCCCGAGCGCGGCGGCCGCCTCGAACACCGGCCGGAACGACGCGTGGTCCAGGTAGCGGTCCCCGGTCAGCGGGACCAGCTGTGCGCCGACCATGCCGAGCTCCTGCACGCAGCGCTCCAGCTCGCGAGCCGCGGCCGGCGGGTCCGGCGTGGGGAGCGTGGCCCAGGCGGCGAACCGGTCCGGATGCGCCCGGACGGCGGCCGCCAGGAAGTCGTTCGCGTCCCGGGCCAGGGGGACCGCCTCGGCCGCGGGCAGCGGCTGGGTGCCCGGACTGGTGATCGAGAGCACCTCGACGGCCACGCCGGCGGCGTCCATCCGCGCGATCCGCTCCGCGCCGACCTCCTGCAGGCGGTGGTCGGTCTGGGGGCGGCTGCTGAGCAGGTTCACCGTGTCGTCCCCGCCGAAGCGCAGCAGCGCGTCGCGGAGCTCGGCGGTCCACGCGTGCTCCTCCACGCCGATCACCCTGATCGACCCGGCATCGGCCGTCGTCATGATCCCGCCCTCGGCAGGGGGGCGTCGGACGCGGCGAGACACTCGCGGACCGTTTGGGCCAGCGCCGCCGGCGCGGACAGGTAGGCGAAGTGTCCCTGCCCGGGGAGCACCACCCGACGGAGCCCGGGGAGGACGCCGCCGAGGGCACCCTCGCGATCGGCGGGCAGCACCGGGCTGGTCTCCCCGACGAGCAGCCAGGTCGGTCCGCGGGCGCCCGCGAGGTCCCCGGGTCGCCAGGCGAGGCTGTCCAGCAGTCTCAGCTCGTCGGGGAACGCGTGGACGGTCTGCAGCATCCGCCCCCACAGGGGCGAGCCCGCGAACGCGGCGATGTCCTCCTCGGGGAGGCCGACGACCGTGGCCAGGATCGCGCGCACAGCGGCCTCCGGACCGTGCGTGGCGAGCAGGCGACGGATCTCGGGGATCCGCCCCGCACTGACCGGACCGGTGATCGAGTGTCGAGGTTCGTAGAGGACGACCGGACCCGGGAAGCCGTCGCGGCCGGCGTAGGCGAGGGCGCACCCGCCCCCGAAGCTGTGGCCGAGCAGCGCGGCCGCGGTGCCCGCCCGAGCCACCACGGCCGCGAGGTCGTCGACCTCGGCGTCGACCGCCGGGGCGGGCTCGGTACGGGGGCCGGGGCCGCGGCCACGCCGGTCGTAGAGCCACACGGTGTGGGTCGCACCGAGCTCCCGAGCGAAGGGCAGCCAGTCCTCCGCCACGGCGAACGAGCCATGGCAGACGACGACCGGCGGCCCGCTGCCGACCCGCAGGTACTCGATCGGCGTGCCGTCCGACGACTCGACGGCCCCCGAGGTCGTGGCCATCACGCCGGCGGGCGATGACTGCTGTGTCACGATCCAGCTCCGTTCTCGAATGACGTTTAAGATAGGCGCGCGTCGGGTCGGGGTCAACGGCGGGGTCGCCGCCTGGGTAGACTCACCCGCGACCCGCCCGCTCCGGTCCGAGGGTCGTCCGCGAGAGCGAAGGATGGGATCCGGTGCCGAGGAACCGCGCTCAGATCCCGCTCGAGGAACGCCGCGCCGACCTCGTCGCCGCGGCGACCGAGGTGTTCCTGACCCGGGGCTACGAGGGCGCCACGATGGAGGACATCAGCAAGGCCGCCGGTGTCACCCGGGCGAACATCTACTGGTACTTCAAGTCCAAGGACGAGGTGTTCGCGGCGGTCATGCGCCAGCTGCTCGGGCGGGACTTCCGCGCCCTCGCCGCCGAGCACTCGGAGCTGGACCCGGCGGCCAGGTTGACCCGGGGCCTGGTGAGCATGCGGTCCTATCGGTCCCTCCACCAGGCGATGCACGACCGGTTGATGCACCACAGCGGCGTGCGCGAGGCCCACGACATGTGGCTCGAGTGGCTGCGCGACATGGTCGGACAGGTCCTGGACGACCGCGGCATCGACACCGACCGCGAGCTGGCGGCGCACCTGATCGAGGCGGTGTTCGAGGCGGTGCACCTGCCCATGGAGCACCGCCGACCGCCGGGCGAGATGATCCGCTACATCCTCGACCTGCTGCACGAACCCGCGACGCGTCGCCCGTCCTAGTGCCCCCCGCTGCCCGCCGTCCGGTGGGCGCGGCGACGCGCGCCTCCGCCCGCTCGTGGCGTCCCGACCACGGGGCACGGCTCCGTCGTGGCGGCGAGCTCGAACCCGGCGCACCGGTTGACAGCGGTGGGATGCCGACCTAACTTAACTCGTGTTTAAGAGGGAGCGGGCCGTAGGGCGCCCGCTCACCGGCTGGGAAGGGTCCGACACGGATGTCCGACACGACCACACCACCTCCGGCGCCACGACAGCGCCGCCGAGCGCGCATCGCCGCCGTCTCCGGCTTCTTCGGGACGACGCTGGAGTACTACGACTTCCTGATCTACGGGACGGCCGCCGCGCTGTACTTCGGGCCGGTCTTCTTCCCGCAGAACTCCTACGACACGCTGCTCGCCCTCGCGAGCATCGGCGTCGCCTACGTCGCCCGCCCCCTCGGGGCGGTGGTCTGGGGCCACCTGGGCGACCGGATCGGCCGCAAGGGCGTGTTGCTGGCGGTCCTGCTGACGATGGGCGTCGCGACGTTCCTGGTGGGCTGCATTCCGAGTGCCGCGACGATCGGCCCGGCCGCCCCCGTGCTCCTCATCCTGCTGCGCCTGGTCCAGGGGATCTCCGCCGGTGGGGAGCAGGCGGGCTCCGCGCTGCTCGCCCTCGAACACGCCCCCGACGACCGCCGCGGGTTCTACACCAGCTGGACGCAGGCAGGCTCGCAGCTGGGCAACTTCCTGGCCTTCGTGGTGTTCGTGCCGCTGGCCGCCCTGTTGCCCGCCGACACGATGGCGGCCTGGGGGTGGCGGATCCCGTTCTGGGCCAGTGCCCTGGTCGTGCTGCTGACGTTCGTCCTGCGCCGCAGGCTCAGCGAACCCGAGGTGCTGCAGCGGCTGGCGCGCGAGGGGCTGGCCCGGAAGGTCCCGATCGCGGCGGTGCTGCGCCACCACCTCGGGGCCGTGCTGCGGATCGTGGTGGCGTCGATCTGCATCGCCCCCGCGGGTCTGGTCTACATCTTCGGCCTGGCCTACGGCACCACGGCGATCGGCCTGGAGCGGTCCGGCCTGCTCGGCCTCGTCGCGATCGCGAGCCTGGTCATGATCGCGACCCAGCCGCTGTTCGGCCTGGTGTCCGATCGGATCGGGCGCAGGCCCGTCTTCGTCGTCGGGGCGATCGGGTCGGCCGCGACGGTGCCCCTGTGGCTGCACGCCCTCCATGCCGGGGACTGGCTGCAGATCTATCTCTACGGTCTCGTGCTCATGGGGGTCTTCGTGTCGATGACCTCGGGTGTGCTGTTGGTGGCGTTCCTGGAGATGTTCCCCGCCGACGTCCGGTTCAGCGGCATGGCGGTCAGCTTCACCACCGGGATCGTGGTGACCGGGTTCATCCCGGCGATCGCGCAGTCGATGGTCCAGGGCGACCCCGACGGCTGGCCCGCGATCGCCTGGCTCTTCGTGGGCATCATGACCGCGGCGGGCCTTGCCCTCGCCACCGCCCCGGAGACCGCGCACGTGCCCACGGTCGGGTTGGGTCTGCGCGGTTCGGCGCGCCCCACGGGGTCTGCGGCTGCGACCGCGCCGAACGACGGCCCGATCGCCCCGGTCGCGAAGGGCGAGCGATGACCGCGCAGGACATCGACCCGCACCCGACGCCGGATCTCACCGCCCTCTACGCCGGCCTCGCGGCAGCCGACCTGCAGCCGCTCTGGACGATCACCGAGGACCTGCTCACCCCGACCCCCCGCCCGCGCGCCGTGCCGTGGCTCTGGCCCGCCGCGACGATGAAACCGCTGGCACGGGAGGCGATCCGCCTCGTTCCCGTCGAGCGCGGTGGCGAGCGGCGGGTCCTGGCGCTCGCCAACCCGGGTCTCGGGGGGCGGCCGTACGCGGTCGGCACCCTGTGGGGGGCCCTGCAGTGCCTGGGCCCACGCGAGGTGGCGCCCGCCCACCGGCACACCCCGGGCGCGGTCCGCTTCGTGCTGGAGGGCGAGGGTGTGTGGACCACCGTCGACGGCGACGCCTGCGACATGGGCCCCGGCGACCTCGTCCTCACCCCGTCCGGGCAGTGGCACGACCACACGAACGCCGGCGACGCGGAGATGTTCTGGTTCGACGGGCTGGACCTGCCGATCGTCGAGGCCCTGGACGGGGTCTTCTTCGAGCACTGGCCCGGCCCCGGTGAGTCCCAGCCCGCTCCCCCGGCTCACAACGTGTCCGAGTCACGGGCACCGGCCGGGCGCCGGTACACCCCGGGAGGGGTCACCGAGGTCCTCAGCCCGCGCCCGGCGGAGCTGCTGACCTACCGGTGGGCGGACACCGACGCCGAGCTGACCCGGCTCGGGCTGGCGTCCGACGCCCCGGTCCTGACGGTCGAGTACACCGACCCCGGCACGGGGGCGAGCGTGCTGCCGACCCTGTCGTGCGCGGTGCACCGGGTGCGCGGGCACGGCCCGGCCGTGCGGCGGGCAGGGAACGCGGTGCACGTCGTCTTCCGCGGCCGCGGCGAGAGCGTGATCGACGGGCGCCGCTTCTCCTGGGGCCCGGGCGACATGCTCGCGGTCCCGTCCTGGACCGCCGTGGAGCACGTCGCCGAGGCGGCCGACCTGTTCGTGCTGTCGGACGAACCCGTCCTGCGGGCCTTGGGGCTTGCTCGCCGGGAGGTCCTGGCCCGGCCGCAGCCGGTCGTCGAGGACTTCTCGCACACCATTGGAAGGAGAGGAGCGAGGTGAGACTCGCAGTGTTCGACGCGAACCGCCTCGGGATCGTCGTCTCGGGCGGGTCGGGAGACGAGATCGTGGATGTCACCGAGGCGCTCCCGTGGGCGCACGATCCCGACCCGCTGACCGCAGGCTGGTGGCGGGCCCTGTGCCGGGACTTCGCGCACGCCCGACCCGCGCTCGAACGGGCGGCCGCGCAGGGGCCGCGGCGCCCCGCGGCGGACGTCGTCCTCCGCACTCCCGCGCTCGGCCCGTCGAAGATCGTCGCGGCCGCGTCCAACTACCGCGAGCACGTCACCGAGATGCACGGCGTGCAGGAGCGGACCCTGGGCCGCGTCGAGTCGTGGATGATGGAGTTCGACGTGTTCCTCAAGGCGCCGTCCTCGCTGGTCGGGCCCGGTGCCGAAGTCGTGCTGCCCGCCGCGGTCGTGGCCGCCGGACACGAGGTCCACCACGAGTCGGAGCTCGTCGTCGTGATCGGCGCGGGCGGGCGGGACATCCCGCCCGACTCCGCGCTGGACCACGTCCTCGGGTTCACCGCCGGCCTGGACATCACCGTGCGCAGCCCCGCAGACCGTTCCCGACGCAAGAGCTACGACTCGTTCAGCCCCGTCGGGCCGTGGATCGTCACCCGGGACGAGGTGGGCGACGGCTCCGGCCTGGACATCCGGTTGACCTGCGGCGGGGAGGTCCGGCAAGCGGTCTCCACGGACGAGCTGATCGTCTCGGTGCCCCGGATCGTCGCCTACGCGTCCTCCGTCATGACGCTGCTGCCGGGCGACCTGATCTTCACCGGCGCCCCACCCGGGGTCGGGCCGATCGCGGCAGGCGAGAAGCTCGACATGACCGTCAGCCGGATCGGGAACCTGACGGTGACCGTCACCGAGGAGGTCGTCCGATGAGGCTGGCGAACGTGGCCGGTCGGGCCACCCTGCTGCTGTCCGAGACCGAGGGTGTCGACGTCGCGGAGGCGAGTGACGGGGCGTTCGGTCCCGACCCGGCCGCGGTGTACCGGGACTGGGAGGCCTTCCGCAAGTGGGCGGACACCGCTCCGCGCCGGCGGACCGTGCCGGTCTCCCGTGCGGACCTGGACAGCCCCTCGCCCGAACCGCGGCAGATCCTCGCGATCGGGCTGAACTACGCCGAGCACGCCGCGGAGTCCGGCTTCGCCGCGCCGGAGACACTGCCGCCCACGTTCACCAAGTTCGCCAGCGCCCTGAGCGGCCCCGACACGACCGTGGCCCTCCCGGACGGCGGGACCACGGACTGGGAGGTCGAGCTCGTCGTCGTCATGGGTCGGACCACCCACCGCGTCGCCGAGGCGGACGCCTGGTCCGCCGTGGCCGGCCTGACCGTAGGTCAGGACCTCTCCGAGCGGATCACCCAGTCTGCGGGCCCCGCACCCCAGTTCGGCCTGGGGAAGTCCTTCACCGGCTTCGCGCCGGTCGGGCCCTGGCTGGTCACCCCGGACGAGTTCCCGGACCCCGACGATCTCGCGCTCGGCTGCCGGATCGACGGCACGATCGTCCAGGACGGACGGACCCGTGACCTGATCTTCCCGGTGCCCGCACTGATCGCGAGGCTGTCCCGTGTCCTGACCCTGTACCCCGGCGACCTCGTGTTCACCGGCACCCCATCCGGGGTCGGGATCGGGCGGACCCCGCAGCGGTTCCTCGCCCCGGGCGAGCGGCTCGTCAGCTGGGTCGAGGGCATCGGCGAGCTGCACCAGACCTTCGTCGCCGAGCAGCCGGAGGTGTGAGGTGGCGTTGCACCGGCTGACCCGGGTCACAATCGGCGTCCCCGCCGTGGCGGAGACCGTCGGCTACTACACCGAGTTCGGGCTGGAGCACCTCGGCGGCGGGGCCTTCGCCAGCCGAGACGGGGGCGAGCAGCTCAGGATCGTGCCCGCACGCACCCGACGCCTGGTCGAGTTGGGCGTCGGGTGCGACGACCGGGACGACGTCGCGCGGATCGCGGCGCGACTCGAGCGACGCGGCCTCCCGCGAACGGTTCGGGATGACACCCTCACCGCCGTCGAGCCGGTCGTCGGGTTCGAGGTGACGGTGGCGGTCGCCCCGCGCCTGGCGCAGTCCCCGGCGCCGACGCCCCCGTACAACGGACCCGGCCGCGTCGAGCGGCGAGGCCGGGCGCCCGGAGTGCTCCGGACCGCAGCGGTCCGGCCGAGGAGGCTCGGGCACGCGGTGGTCGGCACCGTGGACCTCGCGACGACGGTCGCCTTCTTCGTGGACGTGCTCGGCTTCCGGGTGAGCGACCACATCGGGACCCGAGGAGCGTTCCTGCGCTGCTCGACCGACCACCACAACGTCCTGGCCCTGGCCGCCCCGGTGAACTTCCTGCACCACACGAGCTGGCAGGTCGACGACGTCGACGACGTCGGGCGCGGGGCGAAGGCGATGCTGGAGGCCGATCCCGCGCGCCACGTCTGGGGCCTCGGGCGCCACCACGCCGGCTCGAACTTCTTCTGGTACCTGAAGGACCCGGCAGGCAACTTCTCCGAGTACTACGCCGACATGGACGTCATCGGCGAGGACGAGACGTGGACCCCGGAGGTCTTCGAAGGGGCGCAGGGCCTCTTCGACTGGGGACCGCCACCGCCGCCCTCGTTCCTCGAGCCGGACGATCTCGCCGCATTGATGACGGGCCTGCATGCCTCCGGCCGTTGAGTTCGGCTCACCGACAGACCACCGGGTGCGTTCCGCACCGCGACCCCAGGAGCACCACAGATGAGCACGGTCAGCGACGTCTACCAGTCCATGGCCATCGGGAGCGACGTCCCGTCCACCCTCGACCCCGATCCCCTCGCCTTCGGCCTGTCGGCCTACCCGGATCCGCAGGGGGACACTGAGGAGCGGTCCCGGCTGGTGGCAACGGCCGCCTCGCTTCGGGGGCTGCTCGCCGAGAACGCCGAGGCGGCCGAGCGGGACCGCCGCGTACCCGACCACGTGATCGACGCGCTGGCCGACGCCGGGCTCTTCCGGCTGACCGTGCCCAAGCGCTACGGCGGCCACCAGGCGGACGTCCGCACGATCATCGACGTCGCGGCGACGCTGGCTGAGGGCTGCGGGTCCACCGCCTGGGTCGTCACCTTGATCAACACCGTGGGGATCGCGGTGGGCATGCTGCCGGAGCGGGCCCAGGACGAGGTGTTCGGCGCCGACCCGAAGGCCCGGGTCGCGGGGGTCTTCTCCCCGCGCGGGCGCACCCGCCGCGAGCCGGGCGGCTTCCGGGTGAGCGGCGAGTGGTTCTACGGCTCCGGCTCGCTCCATGCCGACTGGGTGATGGTCGGCTTTCCCATCGTCGACGAGCACGGCGAGACGACGGACTTCGGGCTCGGGCTGATCCCGAAGACGGACTACACGGTTCGGGACACCTGGTTCGTCGTCGGGATGCGCGGCTCGGGCAGCAACGCCATCGTCGCCGAGGACGTCTTCATCCCCGACCACCGCATCCTCTCGGTCGGCGCGGCGATCGACGGCCGCTTCCCGACGGAGTTCACCGACGAGGCCCTGTACCGGTCCGCCTTCCATCCCGCCTTCACCCTGGTGCTCACCGGTGCCCAGCTCGGCATGGGTCGCGCGGCGCTCCGGCACGTGATAGACGTCGCCGACCGCCGCACCATCGCCAACACCGTGTACACCCGCCAGCGTGACTCGGTCGGCTTCCAGCTGCAGGTCGCGGACGCGGCGGCCCTGATCGACGCCGCCCACCTGCACGTCTACCGGGCCGCCCGGGACATCGACGAGGCCGCCCGCCGCGGGGAGAACCCGAGCTACCGGCTGCGCGCCCGCCTGCGGTCGGACGCCGCACGGGCGGCGACCTGCGTCAAGGACGCCCTGGATCTGCTGATCACCGCGCACGGGGCGGGCAGCTTCGCCGAATCCAGTCCCATCCAGCGGATGTGGCGGGACTCGAACATCGCCCTGCGGCACGGCACCCTCGTGCCACCCGCGACACGGGAGATCTACGGGAAGTCGTTGCTGGGCTTCTCCCTCGACGAGAACATCACGAAGCTGCTGTGATGCCCGAGCCGACCACGATCCCGACGTTCGACGGCAGCCACTTCCGTCGCGTCCTGGGGCACCATCCGACCGGCGTGTGCGTCGTCACCGCAGTCGGCCGAGACGGGCGGCCGGTGGGGGTGACCGTCGGCTCCTTCACCTCGGTCTCGCTGGACCCACCTCTCGTCGCCTTCCTGCCCTCGAAGGGCTCCCGGGTCCTCGAGACGATCGTCGAGGCCGGCCGGTTCGCGGTGAACCTCCTGGGCGGCGACCAGGTCGAGCTGTGCCGTCGCTTCGCCTCCCGGGACCGGGACAGGTTCGACGCGACTCCCTGGCGCCCGTCGCCGCTGGGCTCGCCCCTCCTGATCGACGCGCCAGCCTGGATCGACTGCACGCTCCACTCGGTGCTCGAGATCGGCGACCACGCACTCGTGGTCGGTGCCGTCACGGACCTGGACGTCGAGCGCCCGACCGCGCCGCTGATGTTCTTCCAGGGTGGCTATGGGAGCTTTTCGAGCTTGTCCCTGGTCGCCGAGGGCGGGAACGGCGGGAGCGGCACAGAACGAGCAGCGGGCCTGGCCACTCACCTGAGGTTGGCCGATCTGGCCCGACCGCGACTGGAGGAGGTGTCGGCTCGCTTCGGGGTGAACGTTGCGGCGGCGGCGCTGGTCGGACGGGAGGTGATCCAGCTCGCCTGGGTCGGCCCGGACGCGGGCACGCACCTGGGCGGTGTGCGCCTGCCGTTCGTCGCCCCGTTCGGGACGCTCTTCGCGGCCTGGGAGACCGACGAGGTTCGCGAGGAGTGGCTGAGGGACCACCAGGACGACGATCTCGTCCGGCGGACGCTGCTCGAGGACCTCGCCCGCGCCCGTGAACAGGGATGCGCCCTCCTCCCGGACCACAACTCGCTCCGGGAGATCGAGGCTCGCATCGCCCGGATCGCGACCGACGGCCACCTCCCCGCCTCGGTCCGCGAGCTCGACCTCCAGATCGCGGACTTCGCCCGACGCCACGTCTCCCTTCACGGCGAGCAGCCCCGCGGCATCTCCGCGCCGGTCTTCGACGGCACCGGCCGGGTCGCGCTGACACTGACCGCCCATCGGCTTCCCGAACTGAACGCCGACCGGCTGGACGAGTGCCGCGAGGCGCTCCTCGAGGCCGGACGGGAGCTGACGGAAATCATCTCCGGTCGAGGACCGAGACTCACCGCACGACCAGCCTGATCCCCAAGAGAGGCCAACCCCGATCATGACACTCAGCCAGCACCTGCCTGCCTCCGGCCCGCCCCCCGTCTACGCCGACGCGGGTCGCGGTGACGTGGTCCTATCCGCCAAGCCCGTGATCCTCCCCGCCACCGCGCAGCGCGGTGCGGACCTACAGGTGCGCGTCTCCGCACCCGCGCTCGGCGACCGGCTCCCGATCGTTCTGTTCAGCCACGGGTACGGCTCCTCCATGGACGGTTACGGACCGCTGGTCGACTACTGGGCTGCGCACGGCTTCGTCGTCCTGCAGCCGACCTACCTCGACTCGCGCACCATCGGCGTCCCGCACGGGGACCCGCGGGTGGCGGGGTTCTGGCGGTTCCGGGTCGCGGACGCCACCCGCGTCCTCGACGACGTGGACACCCTGCTGGGCGCCGTGCCCGGTCTGACCGAGCGGGTCGACCGCGACCGGATCGCCGCCGCCGGCCACTCCTTCGGCGGCCAGACCACCGGCATCCTGCTCGGCCAGCGGGTCGGACCGCCCGCCGGAGCCCACGAGGACCTGTCCGATCCCCGCGTGCGGGTCGGCGTCCTGCTGGCCACCGCCGGAACCGGCGGGCCGGACCTGACCGACTTCGCCCGGGAGAACCTGCCCTACCTCAACGCGGACTTCAGCACGCTGTCGCGACCGGCCCTCGTCGTGGCGGGCGACGAGGACCGGTCGGTGCTGACGGTGCGCGGGCCGGACTGGTCCGAGGACCCGTTCCGACTCGGCCCCGGCCCCGACCACCTGCTCACCGTGTTCGGCGGCGAGCACTCGCTCGGCGGCGTCCCCGGCTACGAGGCCGCCGAGACCACCGACGAGAACCCCGCCCGCCTCGGCGCCGTCCAACAGCTCACATGGGCCTACCTGCGGACCTCTCTCGGCCTGGACGACCAGGCGTGGCCTGCCGCCGTCGCGGCTCTCCGGGCTGATCCCGCCCCACTCGGTCGCGTCGAGTCCAAGTGATCCGGCAGTCGAACTCCCGGCCTCACGGCGCAATCTGAGTCAGGTGATCTCCGGTCGGGCCGTGTCCCACTCCATCGCCGCGCCAGGCGCGCCGTTGTCCATCCCCATCCCTGTCAGCTGAGGGAGTTGCACCATGACTACCTACCTACTCGTGCACGGCTCGTGGCACAGCGGCGAGAGCTGGAAGCGGGTGGCACCTCTGCTCGCCGAAGCCGGGCACCGGGTGCTCGCCCCGTCGCTCACCGGCTACGGAGACAAGATCGACCTGGCAGGCCCCGATGTCGGGCTCGACACGCACATCGCCGACATCGCCGACCTGATCGTTGCCGACGACCTTCGGGACGTCGTTCTCGTGGGGCACAGCTACGCGGGGCTTGTCGTCACTGCGGTGGCCGACCGTGTCCCGGAGCGGATCGGCAGGATCGTCTACCTGGACGCGATGGTCCCGCAGGACGGTGAGAACGCGATCGACATCATGCCCGCCCTACAGCTGCTGGTGGACGCGGCGCTCGCCTCCGCCAACGGCTGGCGCATTCCCCCACTCCCGGAGTTGCCTGCGCCCTTCGGACTCTTCGGCGTCACCGACCCCACGGACATCGCGTGGCTCAGGAAGACACTCACCGATCAACCTGTCGACTGCCTGCGGCAGCGGGTGAAGCTCACCAACCCTGCCGCGGACACGATTCCGCGCACACACATCCACTGCACCGTGGCGCCGGAGGGATTCGAGCGCCGCCCCGTCCCTGCCGTGCAGCCCAACGGCTCCCCCGCGGACGTCCGCGAGCTCCCCACCGGCCACGACTGCATGATCACCATGCCCCGCGAGCTGGCAGCGATCCTGATCGAGCTCAGCTGACCCTGTGGTCCTGCGGGGCGAGCAACGAAACCTGCGGCGCCACCTCTACGGCCGAGGGCACGGTAGACGGCCATGCGCGCTGGTCACCCCGATCACTGGTCGATTCGGGAGTAGAACGCTTCCATGGTCGTCACCAGGCGATCCGGGGCCTCCATCGCGACGTAGTGGCCGATGCCGTCGATGTGGACCTCGGTCACGTCGGCGGCGACCTGGCGCAGCGTCGCCGGGGTGAAGTCACCGGATCCCCCACCGATCGCCAGCACGGGAACGGCCATCCCGTTCTTGGCGAGCGCCCGGATCTCCTCACCCTCGGTCAGCAGGGACCGGTACAGCCCTGCCGCTCCGCGGAACGCACCCGGCCTGGCGAAGACCCGGGTGAGCTCGTCGACGTCGGCGTCGACGAAGGCACCGGCCGTCGCGTTGAGTGAGGGGATCGCATAGTCGGTCAGGAAGGCGCGCTCGCGCCCGGTCAGGAGCAGCTCCGGGATCCCGGGTGCGGCCAGCACGCCGATGTGCCACGCGCCACCATGGGTGACGTCGCCCAGCATCTCCGCCCCGAATCCCGGCAGCCCGGTCTCGATGGCGGTGTAACTGCGCACGAGCTCGGGTCGAGTGGCGGCCAGCCGATAGGTCGTGGGACCGCTGACGTCCTGACCGGACAGGTGCACCGGGCCCAGGCCCAGGCGGATGATCAGCTCGGCCAGGTCGTCGGCGGCCGCCGCGCTAGTGAACCCGGTCGGAGCGACCGTCGAGTCACCGAACCCACGGAGATCAACCGCGATGACCCGGTGGTGACCGCTCAGCAGCGGGATCACCTTGTGGAAGACCCACCAGGACTCCGGGAAGCCGTGCACGAGGAGTACCGGCGATCCGGAGGTTCCGGCGGACACGTAGTGCAGCTCGCCCCCGTTTACCTCGATCCGGTGGTGGTCGGCATTCGGGATGGTGGCGGTCGTGACTACGTGAGACATGTCGATTCCTCCTAGATGGACAAGGTGCTTGTCTATACCCTACGGATAGGCAAGCACCTTGTCTACCCTCTAGCATCGTCGCCGTGGATCGATCACCCGGAGCCGACCTCGCTCTCATGTTGTTGCGGGCCTTCCGCGGGTTGGTGGACGACGTGAGCAACGGCCTGGAGCGAGCAGGCCATCCCGGCGTGCGGGCGGCGGACGAGTTCGCCTTGCGGGCTATCGCCGAGGGAGCCGAGACCGCGTCCGAGCTCGGGCGCAGACTGTCGATCACGAAACAGGCCGCCGCCCAGCGCATCGCAACCCTCGAACAGCTCGGCTACGTCGAGCGCGAGCCCGACCCGGCCGACGCACGGCGCAGGCGGCTGCTGACCACATCGCGTGGCCGCGAGATGATGGCGTTGGGTGGCGCCCTGCTCGACGACATCCGGGACCGTTGGGCCGCGAACATCGGACGGCGGGAGCTCGAGCGGATCGAGCAGCACCTGCGCCGACTGACCGCCGACTACCCGTTTCCGGCCGACGCGACCAGCTGAATTCCGGTTCCGCGCGGTGTGCTCCGACGGGGTGGCGGCGAGCCCCATTCAGCTGAGCGCACGCACCTCGGCCGCGGCAGCGGCGATGAGGCTCTCCAGTTCAGATGCCGACCTCCCGTCCCAGGCGCCGATCGCACGGCGGAATGTCGCCATGCCGATCTGTGCGGCCAGTAGCGCGCTCGGCCGGGCGAGACCGCGGTCGACCAATGCCGTGGCCATGTCCTCGATGAGCGCCGCCGACTTCGCGTGCGCGCGCTCCTGAAGCGCAGCGGTGACGACGATGACCTCCTCGCGACGCTCGGCCACGGAGCGGCCGGCGACGAACAGGGGCACTGCCGCGGTGAACGCCCTGGCCAGCATCCCCAGGGGTGACAGCTCGGAGGGCGCGGTGGCGACCGCGTCCACCAGCACCCTGCGCAGCTCGTCCTCTCCGTCGAAGAGCACTTCGCGCTTGTCGGCGAAGTGGCGGAAGTACGTCCGCTCCGTCACGCCTGCGCGCGCCGCGATCTGCGCGGTCGTCGTCGCCTCGTACCCCTGCTCGCGATAGAGCTCGAGCGCGGCCTCGCGCAGCCGCCTCCGCGCCTCGGCCCCGCTTCTCGGCATGATCCGATCCTAACCCGGATACGTCAGTGACTGTCAGATCCGTGGTAGTGTCAGTCACTGACGGAACCCGGGCGCGAGGGTTCCGGGAGTCGAGGAGAACCACATGAGCACCGCCCCGTCCCGGGTCATCCGCTTCCGCGAGTACGGCGAGCCGCTCGACGTCCTGGTCGAGGAGCGCACCGAGATCCCCGATCCGACCGCGGGTCGCGTCCGGGTCCGGGTCGTCGCGGCAGGGCTGAACCCCGCGGACTGGGAGCTCTGCCGCGGCTTCATGCCGGGCAACCTCCCGCGTGGCATCGGCTACGACGTCGCCGGGAGGGTGGACGCCCTCGGCCCGGGCGTCGAGGACGTCGTCGTCGGCGACCTGGTCGTCGGCGCCGCCGATTTCGTCGGACAGCCGAGCGCCGGGGCCGCCGACGTGGCGATCCTGTCCTCCTGGACACCAGTGCCCGAGGGCCTCGACCCGATCGCGGCGGCGGTGTTGCCGATGGTGGTGCAGACCGCCGTGTGGACGCTGTCCGGAATGGGCGTCGGGTCGGGGACGACGCTCCTCGTGCACGGGGCGGGCGCGATGGTCGGCTACGGGGCAGTGCAGGTCGCCATCGGGCTCGGTGCACGCGTCATCGCCACGGCGGGGCCGACCTACGCCTCCGACCTCGAGGAGTTCGGTGCCGTCGTCACGTCCTACGGCGAGGGGATGGCAGAGCGTGTCCGCGAGCTCGCGAGTGGCCCCGTGGACCTCGTGCTCGACGCCGCACCCCCCACACCGGGCACGGTTCCGGTGCTGCTCGGGGTCGTCCGTGCGCCACAGGACGTCGTCACGATCAGCAACCACGACGAGGCCCGTCGGCTTGGTGCGCGAGTCAACCTCGACCTGCTGACGGAAGCGGCGACCCCGCTCGTCGACCCCGTGCCCGACTTTGTGGTGCACGCCTCGAAGGGGACGTTCCGCCTCCCTGTCGCCCGCACATTCCCGCTCGGCGCCTGGCGTGAGGCAGCGAAGCTCAGCCTGTCCCGGGCACCGCACGGCAAGGTCGTGCTGCTACCGGGTGAGGATGCCTGACCCCGAGACCCGCCGACTCGGCGAGATGGTGCAGCGCGGTGGCTTGGTGGCACCACGAGGTCGGGCACCGAAGCCCTCCGGACTTGCGGGACGGCTCCGGTGTCCGGCGGGACAGTACTACCTTTTCACGAGATAGTCGTTCGCGTGCATGGTGTCGAGGTACGCACGTGTGGCGGCGATCTTGCCGTCCCGGAACTCGAGTACGTACACCAGCGAGTTGTCGTAAGCCTCCCCCGCCGGTGACGTGCCGCGAGACTCGGCCTCAATAATCACTCGCTCGTTCTCGGCTGTGCTGCTGGTGAGGGTCAAGAGCACACCACTGGGCATGGCGGTGTGGACGCTCTCGAGCATCTCCACGAACTGCTTCTTGTTGTGGTCGCCCGCAAGCGGGAACTGCTCCGGCTTGCCGACCACCCACCATACGATATCGTCATGCAGAAAGGTGAGGGCCTTGTCGAGGTCGCCGGCATTGAGATGCTCGAAGAAGGTGAAGGCGATTTCCCTGTTCTCTTCTGTCGTTGCCATGATCCCAGTCTCCAATAGTGCAGTGAGCGCCGTCACCCTCCAGCTGGCGTAGCCCGTCGACGCACTTCTCGCCGCATGGCGCACAGATCGCCTCGCCCGGCCTCTCCACCACCCAGGACGATTCACCGTCGAGGGTCTACCTCGGTACCCATCCGAAGGCGGACCCGGAGCGTTCTCCTGCCGCGCGCACGATTGCCTGACTCAAGGTCCTCCGGGTCAATGCTCGCCGGCCGAGCCTCGGCGGGCTCGAGTGCGATCGGGCAGGAGCTGGCGACTCGGCAGGTTGCCGGGAGGAGATTCCGACGCCCGCTCAGAGGAGCGCGATCCCCCGCGGGCCCGCAAGGTCGGCCTGTAGTGAGAGCCTCATCGTGCCTCGGACGAGATGTCACGCGGGGCGTAGCGCAGTCGCAGGAGATCGACGACATCATTCAGCGCGGTCTCGATGCGAGCGTGGACACGTGGGTCAAGCAGCACGGTGCCGTCGAACGCCCCGGCGGAAGCGAAGATCGCGACGGGAACGGTGAGGGCCTGGAAGAAGGCGAACAGCGGGCGCATTGCGTGCTCGAGGACCAGGGCGTGATGTTCCCCGCCGCCAGTGGCGGCGAGCAGGACCGGTTTGTTCGCGAGGGCGTACTGGTCGATGAGATCGAAGAAGTGCTTGAACATCCCTGGGTAGGAGCCGCGGTACACCGGCGCGGCAGCGATCAGAAGGTCCGCGTTCTCGACCTGACGCAACACTTCTTCAATCCCGCGTGCATGCGCGACGATGTCCTCCCGCGCGAGCGCCCCGGTGAACGCGGCGCCGAGGCCGTAGACATCCACCCGGGCCGTGTCGATCGGCTGCAACCCGGCCAGGGTGTCGAGAATGACGTCCACCAAGCCCATCGTCGTGGACGGCCGATGCGGGCTGCCGTTCACCACGACGACCCGCAGCGCACCTCCGCCGCCGGGGAAATCCGGGACGGTGGTCACGCTGCGCTCGCGGCCAAGGCGGCAACCTCGCGACGCACGACAGGTGCAACCTCGGTGCCGAGTCGTTCGATCGTCTCGAGATGCTCCTTCTGTGGCAGGCCGCCGAAGCCGGTCTGAATCATGGCGCGGCCGATGCCGTAGTGCTGGTGGTAGGCGATCAGCTTGTCGATGACCTCTTGCGAGCTTCCGACGAGCAGCGAGGACGCAGGTCGGGCCTGGGCCTCGAACGCGGCGCGGGACATGATGACGCCCTGACCGCGTTGATGGTGGTTCTCCACCATCCCCTGGGCGAAGTAGGGGTACATGGTCTCCCGAGCGTGCTGACTCGTGCGGCCGACGTAGCCGTGGGTGTTAATGCCGATGGGCAGCGCGCCGGGGTCGTGTCCGGCCGCCGTAGCGGCCTGCCGGTAGAGCTCGACGGTCTCGGTGTGCGTCGTCAGCGGCCCGAGCAATAGCGCGAGGGCCATCGGGAGTCCGAGCCTGCCGGCGTTGACGGCCGAAGCGGGCGTGCCCCCAACGGCCACCCAGATCGGGATCTGGTCACCGTTTGCACGGGGCGCGACGTCGGCCTCGACGAGGGGAGCCCTGAAACGGCCCTCCCAGGTCACCGGGTTGCTTTCCCGGATACGCAGCAGGAGGTCCAGCTTCTCGCGAAACAGGTCGGCGTAGTCCCGCAGGTCATAGCCGAACAGGGGGAACGATTCGGTGTATGAGCCGCGTCCAGCGATGATCTCGGCTCGACCGCCCGAGATCAGGTCGATCGTCGCGTACTGCTCCCAGACCCGCACCGGATCCTCGGAGCTGAGCACCGTCACCGCGCTGGTAAGTCGGATCTGCTCGGTCGCCTCGGCTGCGGCGGCGAGCAGGATGCTCGGCGCAGAGCCGACAAAGTCGCTTCGGTGGTGCTCGCCCACGCCGAACAGGTCCAGCCCAGCCTGGTCGGCCACCCGGGCGAGTTCGATGGTGTCGCGGACGCGTTGATGAGGCGATGGGAGTGTGCCGGTGACGATGTCCCGGGTGACTTCAGCGAAGGTCAGAACGCCGATCTCGAAGGTCATTTCGACAACTCTTCTTCCTGCTCGAGGACTCGATGGTCAGACCGCTCGGGCCGATCCACCGGCCACAGCTCGTCGATCTGCTGCTCGGCGGCGGCACGACTGCGTTCGGCGTCGGGGATGAGGACGTGCATCGCTGGATTCGTGGCGGCGAGGGTGAGCTCGGCGACGATGACGTGAGGCTTGAGGCCGGTCGGCGCGAGGGCGTGCGTGAGCCAGGGCAGGGCGTGGTCCCAGCCTTCCTTCGGGGCGCCGGGGCCGTACCCGCCACCGCGGGAGGCCAACACGATCAGCT
The DNA here is from genome assembly GCF_021283305.1 of Pseudonocardia kujensis. Classification (GTDB taxonomy): domain Bacteria; phylum Actinomycetota; class Actinomycetes; order Mycobacteriales; family Pseudonocardiaceae; genus Pseudonocardia; species Pseudonocardia kujensis. The sequence goes on along the minus strand of NZ_JAJSOK010000011.1, from coordinate 5,360 downwards.
CGGTGCCCCCGAGTAGCCCCTCGTTGGTCTCGGGGTCCGCCGACACCCCGGGGGCGACAACGTGATCGACCCACGCCTTGACCGCGCTCGGGGCCCCGTAGTTGTAGAGGGGCAGGCCGAGAACAACCGCGTCGGCGGTACGCACCTCATCGACCAACTCGCAGGTCAAGGCGAAGGACTCGGCCTGGTCCGCCGTGTGCTGTTCGGGCGGGATGAGCCGAGCCAACCCGGAGGCCGAGGTGAGGTGTGGGACCGGCGCGCTACCCAGATCGCGGTAGATGACTTCGCCGTCGGGATGGGCGACACGCCAGCGGTCCCGGGCACGAGCGCTCAGCGCGCGGCTCACCGAGTCATTGTCGCGGATCGAGGAGTCGATGTGCAGGAGGCGACGCACGCGGAGTCCTTCCGTAGATTTAGCTGCCTGCGCAGGCAATAATAGCACGTTGGGGCCGCTTCGTCACGGGCATAGGCTTACGTCCATGGCGACACGACGGTTGACGGACCTGCAAGAGGACGCGTGGCAGGGCTTCCTGCGCACCCATGAGCGTGTGTGGCGATCTCTCGAGGCCGGTCTCGCACCCCTGCAGGTCAGCCTGGCCGAGTACGACGTCCTGGTCGCCGTCGACGCGGCCGGTGAGGACGGGGCACGTATGTCAGATCTTGCTCAGCGTCGTCTGATGACCACGGGAGGCTTCACCCGTCTCGCGGACCGCCTCGAGAAGCGTGGCCTCATCGCGCGTCGCCGCTCGACCGCGGACGGACGCAGTACAACGGCAGTGATGACCACGGCCGGTCGTACACTGCTGCGCCGCGCCCGACGCCAGCACGGCGCTGATATCCGCGCCCTGTTCTCCGACAGGCTCGATGAGGGTCAGCTACGCAGCCTCGTCGAGATCTGGGCAGCCCTCGACCCCGCGAGCGACCCGCTGAAAGGCGACGACAGAACCTGTTGATCGTGCGCATGCAGCGCTCACGCATCCTGCGGCTACCGGTCCCGGTGCCGGGACTCGGCGCGGCACTTCCCGGTCGCTGGGGCGACCTGCTCAACGGTCGAGGACCAGACCGGAGCCGACTGCTCGGGAGACGAAGATGAGCATCGTGTCGTGAGCGGCCCGTTCCCGACCGGCAGCATGCTGTCACGCTGACGGACCCGGCCGCGAGTACACGTATCCCACATGTGCGGCCAGACGCCCTCCGCCGCGACAAGTGAACTCGGCCCGGGACCAGCGACCGCCGGCTCGACCGCCATTGCGCAGGCCGACGTCAGCGCCCGCCTCGCGTTTGCAGAGCTCGGTTCACGAGCATCGATCGCGCACACCGTCGTCCTCGCGAGATCGGATTCGCCGATGGTGGCCATCCACGGGGATCGCCGCAAAGGGAGTACTGGTGCACGAGATCTCCCCGGGGACCAGACCGGCGCGATCGAGGCATGTCGTCCGTCGTCCTCTCACGCTGCGTGCACACGGACCTCGAGACGTGCCAGACCACGGAGGTTGCTGTTGAGGGCGCGCTCGTAGCTGATGAGCTCGAATCGTTCGACGGTTCTTACCAGCTCATCGAGCACGAGTTGCATCTCCAGCCGGGCCAGGTTCAGTCCGACACACGTATGTTCGCCGTGTCCGAAAGCGACGTGATCACTGGGACGGCGAGTGACGTCGAAGCGGTCCGCACACTCGTACCTGCGCTCGTCGCGGTTGGCCGAACCGTAGAGCAACATCACCCGGGAGCCCGCAGGGATAGTCACTCCGTCGATCTGGTAATCCCTTGTCGCGACGCGGGTGAACCTAGGAATGGGAGACTCGAATCGGAGAACTTCGTCGATGGCGTGCCGCACCAGGGACGGGTCCTGCCTCATGAGCTCCCACTGCTCGGGGTGTCTCGCGAACAGCCAGATCGCGCTGCTGGTGCCGTGGATGGTGGTGTCGAGGGACGGACCAATGTAGTCGACCATCATGAAGGGGCACCGACCAGCCTGAAGCTCACCGTGCGCTTCCGCCGTGTAGAGCGCGGCCGCCCAGCCGTCGGGGTCGAGGTTCTCCGGTGTGGCCTCGTGCATCGCGAAGTCCACGAGTTCGGCAACCTTCGGCATTGCGGCCCGGGTCCGCGCGTTGTCCGGGCCGTGCGCGTCGAACGCCGCAGCGGCCCACTCGAGCATGTGCTCGCGACCGAACGAGCCCAGGCCGACCAGCTTGGAGACGACGGTGACGGGCAGATGTTGTGCGAGCTCGGTGACCGCCTCGAACGAGCCCCGACGAACGAGCCTGCCCACCACCGCCCTGGCCTCCTGCTCGAGCAAAGGGCGTACGGAGTGGAGCCTCTGTCCGCGCAGGGGGCGCGCGAGGACCTTGCGCATCAGCCGGTGCTCAGGTGGGTCGCTGCAGATGAGGATGCCCTCGGTGGCGCGGTTCATCTGGTCGTTCAGAGTCACCCCGGCCGTGGAGGTGAAGGTCTCCCAGTTCTTGCTGACTGTCCGCAGCGCGGCGTAGCGAGGAATGGCGTAGATGTCGTAGGCGGGTAGGTGGACGACCGGCCCGAGGTCCCGCAGCTGGCGGTAGAGTTCGTAGGGTTCGGCGAGAGCTTCGTCCGAGAACAGCTCGATGTCCGAGGTAGGTGCGTCCGACGGCGTCGTCGACATTGCTCTCTCCCGTTCAGGATGTGTGGGCCCCGACCATGCGGGCTGCAAGGTCCTCGAGCGCGAGGAACGGGGTTGTTCTCCAGCATCGCCGTGGCACCGCGACCGACCTCGCGTTGACGATGCGCATGGCCGCCTCCTCGCTCGCCGCTCCAGAGACAGTGCATAGCTGCCTGCGCAGGCAGTTTGCCACAGCCCTCACATGAACACCAGACCCATCACGCGCACGCGAACGGTTCCGCACGCGCAACGAACGCCGCGACGCCATCCGGCCGCGCACGGCTCAATGTCGGTCGCTTGGGTCTTGGACCTCCACGACGACCTTGCCGAACGGCCCGCGGTCCATCCGCTCGAGCGCTGCCGGGAGCGCTTCCATCGGGAAGCGGCTGTCGATCACAGGCGTGATCCCCGTCCGGTCGACAGCCCGCACGAAGTCCTCCAGCGCTCGCCGGTGACCAGTACCGATGCCCTGGATCGTGATGTCCTTGAGCATGAGCGGCATGACGGGGGCGCTGACCTCGAAGCCCTCGAGCGCCCCGATCTGGGAGATGTGCCCGCCCACGGCAGTGGCCTGCACTGCCAGCCCGAGGTTGGCGCCCCCGACAATCTCAAGGACGTGATCCGCTCCGCGGTCACCGGTGAGCTCGAGGACCACCTCGACCCAATCGACCCGCCGGTCTACGACATGCGTGGCCCCCAGTGAGCGAGCCCGCTCCAGCTTGTCCGCACTAGCGGACACGATCACCTCTGCCCCGTGCGCGCAGGCAATCTGTATGCCGAATAGGGCCACCCCCCCTGTCCCCTCGATGAGGACTGTCTGCCCTGCCCGTAGGCCGCCCCGCTCGACGAGCGCGAACCACGCGGTCAATCCGGCACACGGGAGTGTGCTCGCCTGCGCGTGGGTCAACGTCATCGGCGCAGGCGCCAACCACTCCTCAGGGAATGCCACGTAGTCGGCGAGCACGCCCTGGTAGTAGCCCCCGAGCGTCCGGTAGGCCGGCGTGCGGGCGGTACCCGCTCGGCCACCGTCGATCCAGTCCGGGGTGAAGGCCGAGATGACCCGGTCCCCGACCTGGAACCGGCTTGCGTCGTTCCCGAGCGCGACGACCTCCCCGCTCAGGTCCGATCCGGGTGTGAACGGGAAGCGGAGCGGGAGACCGCGACCGTCATCGACGACCAACCTGTCGCGATGGTTCAGCGAAACCGCCCTGACTTCGACGACCACCTCGCCCTGCTCCGGCGTCGGGATCGGCACGTCGCTCAGACGGAGTCGCTCGCGCCCAATGCCGTCCATCTCCCAGCGTCGCATCTTGTCCTTCATTCGCCCTCTCATCGTGCAGTACCCGGTCCGCCGTCGGCTCACCGGTTGCGACCGGCGCGCGACCTGTGTCACCGCGCCCGATCCGCCACGTTGTCACGAAAGGCGACGATGCTCCGCGGAACGTCGCCGTTTCGGGCACCTCGAGTCCGGCGACGAGAGGACTACGAAATCCGCACGTCGACACGTCATGGGCGAAAGGCACGGGTGCGATGCCCTCCCGGACGGCGCACGTCGGGTCGCGCATCCGTGCGACCACAGCTTCTCTACCTCGAGTTCGATGGCAGGCCGTCTGGCCCAGGAATCAACCGTGGGACAGGTAGTTGCGGAAGCCTCGAAACGCTCCATCTCGCCACATAGCACCGCCGCTGACGAGGTCCGCAGGCTCGGGCGGAACGGCAAGAAGTGGTACGCCTCATACATGACCCCCCATGGGCCGTTCGAACCTCGTTGTGAGCTCGCCGACGCCCTCGATCCGACTCACGAGGACGTCGTCCTCGGTCAGGTAGCGCGGCGGGGTCCTGCCGTACCCGACGCCACCGGGGGTTCCCGTGAAGATCAGGTCACCCGGCAGTAGCGGCACCTGCGCCGAGATCCGGGCGACCAGCTCCCCGACCCCGAAGACGAGACTGCTTGTACGGGCCTGCTGGACGACCTCGCCGTTGAGCAGACAACTGATGGCGAGATCGTCCGGGTCGTCGAGCTCGTCGACAGTGGTCAGCCAAGGCCCGATCAGGCCGAACCCCGGCCGTGACTTGCTCAGGCTGAACTGCGGGGTCGGGCCGTCGAACTGGGCGGCGCGGTCGGTGAGGTCCTGACCGACCGTGACGCCGGCCACGTATCGCCAGCCCGCGTCGGCGGCGACGTTGCGGGCGTGCCGACCGATGACCGCGACCAGCTCGACTTCCCAGTCGATGTGCTCGCCCGGCAGCTCGACCACGTCTGCCGGACCGCCCACGCAACTGGACAGCTTCGGGAAGACCAGAGGTTTCTCGGGCGGCTCGGCATCCAGCTCCGCGGAGTGATCGACATAGTTGAAGCCGACGGCGAGGACCTGCCGCGGACGCGGGACGGGGCTGCCGAGCGCAGCACCCGACCGAAGCCGGGCAGCTGTCGGGTCCAGCTGTTCCGCCCAGATCGGGTCGAGCTCCTCCGCCCACCCTCGGAACTCGGACCATCGCTCGTAGACCGCCTGCGGGTCCGAGCCGAAACGCCCGTTGCTCGCGGTAGCGACGTCGACCGGCCCGTCCCCGCAATCCACACAAACCCGGCCGTCGACGGAGAGAACCTTCACGCGCGCCGCCACACGGGCAAAGCCGCGGCTGGGTCGGGAGCGAAGTCGAGGACGACGCGGCCCCCGATGGTCATGTCGGCGTCGGCCCGGCGGAGCCTGCCGGGCAGGCGAACGCC
>NZ_JAJSOK010000119.1 GCF_021283305.1 Pseudonocardia kujensis | reverse complement strand
CAGGCTCCCCAGCGGGCAGGGCGACCCTCGATATGTCGCACCCACGGGTGCTGACCCAACCCAGCGGCACAAGACCGCCATGAGGCGCCCTGCCCCCTCAATCGCCCTTGTTCAGCAGTCTCCTAGGACCTCCGGGCGCGGCGCCGCGGGGGTGGGCGCCGCGCCCGGGAATCGGCTCGGTACCGGCGCGGTACCGGGTCGCGACGGGGTCAGCGGGCGGCGGCCTCGAGGACCGACCGCAGGTGCCCGATCTCGGCGTCGTCGCGGGGCGGGTAGAGCAGCACGTAGCCCTCGGGGAGGCCGAGCATCACGCCGGCGAGCGGATGGAACTCGCCCCACCGGCGGGCGACGACCACCCGGGCGTCGAGCGGCGCCAGCGCGACGTGCATCGACCCGTCGGCGGGGTGGACGTGGCCGATCTCGGGTCCGCCGACCCGCCAGAGCGCCGGATGGTGCTTCTCCCACCCGCTCGTGCGCATCTCCAGGCCCTCGCGCCCCGCGAGCTCCTCGACCACGTCCTGCAGGGCCGCGACCTGCGCCTCGTCCGCGTGCTGGGTCAGCACCCGGTGCGGCACGGGGTGCGGCCCGACCTCCGGCCGCGCCCCCGCGCGCGACGGCAGGGTCAGCAGCGCCCGGTCGACGTCGCCGCTGCCCGCCTCGCGCCAGGCGTACGGGTCGCGGGCGCGCAGCCGCATGCCGCTGACCGCCAGCCAGCCGACCGGGTTCGCCGGGACCCCGCCCGGACCGAGGGCCTTCCACCGCCGGTAGTCGCGGGCCGCCCAACCGATCCCGGCCGCGGCCGCGCCGACCACGGCTCCCGCGACACCCGTCCGTCTCGTCGTGCTCACCGGGCCCAGGGTTCCAGAGCGTCGGCACCGACGCTCGCTCCGCGAGCTCCGCTCGGTACCCACGCTCGCTCCGCGAGCTCCGCTCGGCACCCACGCTCGCTCCGCGAGCTCCGCTCGGCACCGACGCTCAGAAGATCGTGTAGCCCCCGTCGACCCGCATCTCGTCGCCGGTGTGGAAGGTCAGCGACGGGTCGGCGAGGTAGGCGCCGACCTCCTCGAACTCCGCGGGGTCCGCCCAGCGCCGCACCGGGGTGCGCTGCGTGGTCGCGGTGCGGAAGCGGTCGTCGGCGTAGCCGCCCGCGCTCAGCCCCGTCACCGTCCACCCCGGGATCAGCGCGTTCACCCGCACCCGGTGCCGGGCCAGCTCGACGGCCAGCGTCCGGCTCAGGCCGAGCAGTCCCGTCTTGCTCGCCGCGTAGGCCGACTGCCCCGTGCCGCCGAAGCCCGCGATCATCGAGCTCACGACGACGATCGAGCCGCCCGTCCCCTGGTCGACGAACCGGCGGGCGGCCTCCCGGCAGGTCAGGAACGCGCCGTCGAGGTTCACGCTCATGATCCGCCGCCAGTCCTCGAGCGAGCTCTCGACGACCGTGTGCCGGCCCGAGGTTCCCGAGTTCGCGACCATGCAGCCCAGCGGGCCGAGCTCGGACACCGTGCGGTCCATGGCCTCGGCCACCTGGACCTCGTCCGCGACGTCACAGGTCAGGGCCAGCGCGCGCCCGCCCAGCTTCTCCAGCCCGGCGACCGCCTCGGCGCTCTTCGCCTCGTCCCGCGCCCAGATGGCGATGTTCGCGCCGGCCTTCGCCATGCCCGTCGCCATGCCCAGCCCGATGCCGCCGTTGCCCCCGGTGACCACCGCGTTGAGGCCCGTCAGGTCTGCCACGCCCGCTCCGTCCGTCGTCGCACGCCGTCCTGATCGATCGTTCAGAACGCTCCGATCGTGCCATCCGCACGGGCCCGAGGGAACGGACACCGCGAGCAGGGAGACGCAGCCGACGGACACCGGGCGAAGCGCACGCGGACCGCCCCGGACCCGCGCCGGGGACGCGGGGCCGGGGCGGACCGGACCACCACCCAGGGGGCGCCGCGGTCGGGGCGGGCGTGCTCCGGAGCCGGGGCACGGGGAGCCTGTCCCGGACCGCGGATCGCCCGCGCCCTCCTGTTGCCGGAGCGCTCACCTATCACACGTTCGCGTGATGACGACGCGCCGAACGACACTCCGTGCACGTTCAACGGCACCTCCCGGCTCGTCCGGCCGCGCCGAGCGGCCGGATCCACAGCGGACGGCGCCGGAGGGACGACGGAGCGTGGTTGGGCTGGCCACGGCGCGTGGAGGGTGCGAGCGATCAGGTGCCGCCGGTACGGCCGGTGCCGCCGCACGGACCGGCGGCGCGCGAGGTGGCCGAGCCCGCGCCGCAGGAGGGCCGGCTCGAGCGGGCGATCGCGGTGCAGGTCCGGCGGTTGCGGCGGGCCGCGGGCTGACCCTGGCGGACATGGCGGTGCGGACCGGCATCTCGAAACCGATGCTGTCGAAGATCGAGAACGCCCAGACCTCGTGCAGCCCGACGACGGTCGCGCGGCTGGCCGACGCCCTCGACGTCCCGGTCACCTCACTGTTCCGCGGCGCCGACACGCCCCGCGAGGCCGTGTTCACCCCCGCCGGCGCGGGCACGGCGAGTCCAGCTGCACGCTGCGCCCCGGCGACGCGCTGCAGCTCGACGGCGAGGGCGTGCACGGCCCGCGTGAGCTGGCCGCCCTGCCGATCCGCTTCCACTCCGTGGTCGCCTACGGGAGCTGCACGCGGGCTGACCGGTGCGTCGAAGTGAGACGGGGCCGACCCGGCTGCGGTCCTACGGTCGCCGGATGACGGTCGGCGCACGCTCCACCGGTCCCGGCGACGAGCCGATGGTCGCGCGCTGGGGGTCGCCGCACCCCGCGGCGCCGCTGGTCGTGGTGCTGCACGGCAACGGCACCAGCGAGCACTCCATGATCGAGATCTCGCCCTGGCTGCCGCACGGCCCGGTCGCCTACGTGGCCGTCCGGGCGCCGCTGGCCGTCGAGCGGGGCTTCGCCTGGTTCGCCGAGACGGACGGCAGACCGGACCCCGCCGGGCTGGCCGAGGCCGGGGACTGGCTGGTGCGCTGGCTGGACACCGAGGGCCACCCCGACCGGTCCGTCCTGCTGCTGGCGTTCCGCAGCGGTGTCGCCCTCGCCGGGCACCTGATGCTGCGCCTGCCCGAGCGGTTCTCCGGCGCGATCCTGCTGCACGGCGCGCTCCCCCTCGACGTCCTGCCGCTCGCCGCCGGCACGACGGGGCGCGGGGCGCTGCGCGGCGTGCCCGTCTTCCTCGCCCACGCCGACTCCGACCCGCGCACGCCCGCACCGCTGCTGGACCGCACCTGGGACTGGCTGCGCCGCCGGTCGGGCGCGCCGGTCCGGGTGGCGCGCACGCCCGAGGCCGGCACCCTGGCGGGCTCGGTCGTCGCGGCGGCCGGGAGCTGGCTCGGCGACCGGCTGGACTTCCTGCGCGCCCACGGCGAGAACCCCCTGCCCGACGGCGACGAGCCCGTCTGGCCCGGGCTGGGCCGGCTGCCGGAGCGGACCGGCGAGCCGCCCGACACCACGGTCGACCTGCCGCAGCTGCCCGTCGGGCCGCCCGGCGCGCACCAGGAGGCGTTGTGGGAGCGGATCCGCGGGCTCGGCCGCGAGGCACCGGCGGTGCTCGGCCCCGAGGGAACCCGCTCGCTGTTCCTGGACGTCCCGGCCGACCCCGCGACCCTCGTCCACGCGGCCGGCAACGAGCTGGCCCACCTGCACCCGGACGGGAGCCTGCACCTCGCCCTGCCCGACGCGCTGCTCTACGACGCCCTCGCCAAGGGCTGGGCCGTCGCCCACCCGCTCGCCGGCGTCCGGCTCGCGGCCGGGCTGGTGCTGGTCCCGGCGCCGCGCGACCAGGCCGAGGTGGAGGTCGCCGCCGCGCTGGTCGCCGCCGCCCACCGCGCCGCGACCGGCGGGTGACCCGCCCCGCGCCTAGGCTGGCCGCATGCCGGAGCCGGACGAGGAGACCCTCGCCTTCGCCCACCGCCTGTTCGACCTGGCCCGCACCGGGGACACGGCCCGGCTCGCGGCCTACGTGGACGCCGGGGTGCCGGCCGACCTGACCAACGACAAGGGCGACACCCTGCTCATTCTCGCCGCCTACCACGACCACCCGGCCACGGTGCAGGCGCTGCTCGCACGCGGGGCCGACCCGGACCGGGCCAACGACCGCGGGCAGACGGCGTTGTCCGCCGCGACGTTCCGGCAGTCGGCCGAGTCCGTGCAGGCCCTCCTGGCGGCGGGCGGTGATCCGGCCCTGGGCGACCAGTCGGCCCTGGCGACCGCCGCGTTCTTCGGGCTCCCCGAGATGCAGGAGATCCTCGGCGCGCCCCGACCGACCGAGGGCGCCCGGGACGCCTGAGCCACCCGGGGGCGGCCGGTCAGCCCTCGACCGCCAGGCCTGCGAGGGCCGCGGTGACCGTGGGGAACGAGCGGAACCGCGCGAGCGTCTGCCGGTCCGCCGTGCCCAGCCGCGCGGCGAGCGCGTTCGCGCCGACGAGGTCCAGCGTGACGCCGTGGCGGCCGGCGGCGTGCTGGGCGTGGGTCAGCGCCGGGAGCGCCCCGGGCCCGATCGAGTCGACGTCGGTGACGTCGATCAGGACGTGCCGCGTGGCGGCGTGCCCGAGGCGGGCCAGCTGGAGCCGTGCGTCGACCAGTCTGAGCAGCCGCGCCCCGGTGAGGCGGTCGAGGTGACCGCGGAGGCGGATGGTGTACGCGCCCGGCTCGGGGACGTCGATGGCCATCGGAGCGGGATGAGCGAGCGTCATCGGCCGCCACTCCTCTCGTCGAGGGACGGGCGGCCTGCTTCACCCTGGGTGGACCGTACCGCGTCCTGATCGGTTGCGCGGGTCGAACGCGCACGGATCTCGATCAGTGGGCGGCGGCCCACCCGAGGCCGGGCCCGGCACGCCGCCGCCGGCGTGGCGTCGGCCCGCCGTCCCTCCTGGTGGCAGCCGCACCGCACCCACGTCGGCAACCGCTCCTGGCGGGTGCTGCGCGTGCGCCGCACCAGGACCGCGTTCACGCGCTCCTGGTGGTGACGGCGTCGGCGGCGCGCCGGCGGCCGGCGATCGCGCCGAGCAGCTCGCGGGTGTAGTCCTCGCGGGGATCGGTGAAGAGCTCCTCGGTGGGCCGCAGTTCCAGGAGCCGGCCCTCGCGCATCACGCCGACGCGGTGGGCGATCCGCCGGACCACGGCGAGGTCGTGGGAGATGAACAGGTACGCCAACCCCTGGTCGGTCTGCAGCTCCTCCAGCAGCGCGAGGACCTGCGCCTGGACGGAGACGTCCAGGGCGGACACCGGCTCGTCGCACACCACGAGATCCGGGGACAGGGCCAGCGCCCGCGCGATGGCGATCCGCTGCCGTTGCCCGCCGGAGAGCTCGACCGGCCTGCGCGCGAGCACCGATGCCGGCAGGGCGACACGCTCCACCAGCTCGGCCGCGCGGGTCCGCCGCTCCGCCGGGCCGCCCACACCGAACGCGCGCAGCGGCTCGGTCACGACCTCCTCCACCGAGAACCGCGGGTCCAGCGAGGCGTACGGGTTCTGGTAGACCAGCTGGGCCCGCCGGCGCAGCTCCCGCCAACCGCGGCCCTTCACGCGCGTGATGTCGGCACCGTCGAACCGGACCTCACCGGCGGTCGGGTCGGCCAGCCGCAGCACCAGCCGGGCGGTGGTCGACTTCCCGGAGCCGGACTCCCCCACCAGCGCGAGCGTCTCGCCCCGGGCGATGGCGAAGGAGACGTCGTCGACCGCACGGAGGACGCCGCGCCTCCCCCGCACCCGGGGCAGCGGGAAGTCCTTGGTCAGGCCGCCGACCTCCACGACCGGGCGGTCACTCGGCTGTGGCGGGGTGCGCGGCGTGGGCGGCGCCGAGAGCCCGGGCGCGGCGGCGACCAGGGTGCGGGTGTAGGGGTCGGCCGGATCGGTGAGGATCCGCTCGACCGAGCCCTCCTCCACGATCCGCCCGCCGGACATGACGACGACCCGGTCGGCCCGGTCCGCCGCCACCCCGAGGTCGTGCGTGATCAGCAGCATCGCCGTCCCGGTCTCGGCCCGCAGCGCGTCGAGGTGGTCGAGGATCCGCCGCTGCACCGTGGCGTCGAGGGCGCTGGTCGGCTCGTCGGCGATGATCAGCCCGGGCCGGGCGGCGATCGCGATCGCGATCAGCACGCGCTGACGCATGCCGCCGGACAGCTCGTGCGGGTACTGCCCCGCCCGCACATCGGGGTCGGGCAGCCCGGCCTTGGCGAGCAGCTCGACCGCCCGCAGCCGCGCGGTGCGCTTGTCGGCGAGGCCGTGCACCCGCAGCACCTCGCCGACCTGCACGCCGACGCGCTGCACGGGGTTGAGCGAGACCGTCGGGTCCTGGGGCACCAGCCCGATCCGGCGGCCGCGGACCCCGCGGAAGGCCTTCTCGGACAGGCCGGTCAGCTCGGTGGTGTTCGCTGAACCGCCCAGCCGGATGCTCCCGCCCTCGATCGCACCGTTGCCCGGCAGCAGCCCGATTACGGCCTGGGCCAGCGTGGACTTGCCGGACCCGGACTCGCCGACGACCGCGACGACCTCGCCCTCGGCCACCGTGAGCGAGGCGCCGCGGACCGCGTGGATGTGCCCGCCCGCGATCCGGTAGCCGACGTCGAGGTCCGAGACCTCCAGGATCGTGCTCATCGAGCCCGGCTCCATTCCCCGTCGAGCGCCCGGGAGATCCGGTTCACCGACAGCACGGTCGCGGCGATCGTCAGGCCCGGCATGGCGCAGAGCCACCACGAGGTCGCCAGGTAGTTGCGGCCCTCGGCGATCAGCGACCCCCATTCGGGGGCGGGCGGCGGCGCGCCGTAGCCGAGGAAGGACAGCGAGGACACGGCCAGGATCGCGAGGCCGAACTCCAGCACCGCGAGCACGAGGACCGGGCCGGCGGCGTTGGGCAGGACGTGCCGCCACAGCGTCACGTACCAGCGGGTGCCGACGGAGCGGGCCGCCTCGACGTAGGTCGACCGGCGGATCCGCATCGTCTCGGCCCGCATGACGCGGGCGAAGTTCGCCACGCTCGCCACGCCGACGGCGATCGCCACCTTGATCGTGCCGTAGCCCAGCGCCGTGATCAGTGCCAGGGACAGCAGGATCGCGGGGATCGAGAGCAGCACGTCGACCACCCGCATCAGCGCCTCGTCGACCCAGCGGCCGACGAACCCGGCGAGCAGGCCCAGCAGCCCGCCGACGACGAGCGCCACCGCCACCGCGATCACGGTGGCCTGCAGGGACAGCGACGCCCCGTGCACCACGCGGGTGTAGACGTCCCGCCCGAGGTAGTCCGTGCCGAACCAGTGCGCGCCGCTCGGCGCCCGCAGCTTGTCGGCGACCACGCCGACGTTCGGGTCCCCCGGCGCCAGCACGCCGGGCGCGAACGCCGCCACCAGCACGAGGAGCACCACGAGGGAGGCGACGACGAGGCCGGGCCGGTGCCCGAGGAAGCGCGGCAGCCGCCGCAGGCGCTCCCGGCGGGTCGGCGGGGTGGGCAGCGCGACGGAGGAACCGGGCGCGGTGCCGGACGAGTCGGGAGTGCCCTCCCGGATCAGCAGCTCGGTCACGATGTCGCGGGCACCCCCTTGGCGATCCTCGGGTCGAGGACCGGGTAGATCAGGTCGACCACCAGGTTCACGCCGACGAACACCAGCGCGGCGAAGAGCACGATGCCCTGCACCAGCGGGATGTCCTGCACGCCGACGGCCTGCACGGTGAGCCGGCCGAGGCCGGGCCGGGTGAACACCGTCTCGACGACCACGGTGCCGGCCAGCAGGTTCCCGGCGACGTAGCCGAGCACCGTCAGGGCCGGGATGGCCGCGTTCTGCAGCGCGTGCCGCAGGTGGATCGCCGCCCGCCCGACGCCCTTGGCCCGTGCGGTCTGGACGTAGGGCTCCTCGAGCACGGTCGTGAGGCTCTTGGCGAGCACCTGCGCGATCAGCGCCCCCATCGGCAGGCCGAGGGTGGTCGACGGCAGCACCAGCGCCGAGAAGCCCGACGCCCCGACCGACGGGAGCCAGTGCAGGCCGAACGCGAAGATCTGCACCAGCATCAGGCCGACCCAGAACACCGGCAGCGACACCGCGAGCGACGGCAACGCCATCAGCAGCTGCCGCAGCCACCGCAGCGAGGTGGACGTGGCGGCGAGCGCCAGCCCGCCGCCGAGCACGACCGCGACCAGCAGCCCGCCGACCGCGATCTGCAGGGTGGGCGGCAACGCCTCGAGGATGGCCGTGCGGACGTCCTGCCCGTTCTGGATCGAGGTGCCGAGGTCGCCCGACAGCGCCTCGCCCAGCCGGTGCCCGTACTGGACGACGAGCGGCTGGTCGAGGCCGTACCGCACCTTGAGGGCCTCGATCGCCTCCGGGGTGAGCGGTTCCCCGTCCAGCCCGCCGCCCGCCATGGTGGTGATCGGGTCACCGGGCAGCAGGTAGAGCACGACGAACGTCACGGTGTACGCGGCCCAGAGGACACCCACGGCGGTGGCGACCCGGCGGGCGAGGTAGCGGATCACGGCCGGATCACCTCGCGTCGGACTTCCACGCGTCGTGCAGCTGGATGCGCGAGGACGCGTCGAACGTGACCCCGTGGACGCCCGCGCCCACACCCAGTACCGTCGTCAGCTCGCTGACGGGCACGAAGACGCCCTCGGTGAGCAGCTCCTGCTGCGCCTGCCCGACGATCGCGGTGCGCTTCGCGGGGTCCGGCTCGGCGGCCTGGGCGGTCAGCAGCGCCTGCAGCGGGCCGTCGGGGAGCCGGAACAGGTTCGCCCCGGCCGTGGAGAACTGGCCGCGCAGGATGTCCGGGTCGGCCCGGGTGACGTTGTACCAGAGCGCGGAGAAGTCACCGGCGGCCTGCAGCTGCGAGGCCTGGGCGATCGGCACCTCCTGGACCTGTAGGTCGATCCCCACCGCCTTGGCCTGCTGCTGCAGGAGCTCGAGGGCGGGCTTGTTGGTGGCCGCCACCGGCGAGTAGGTCACCGGGATCGTGAGCCGCTGCCCGTCCTTGACGCGGATCCCGTCCGGACCGGCCGTCCACCCGGCCGCGTCCAGCGTGGTCGCCGACCTGGCCGGGTCGAACGTGAGCTCCTGGTCCGCGTACGACGGCGTGGTGGAGGCGAGCACGCTGGTGGCGGGCTTGGTCTGGGAGGGGAAGACGCCGCCCACGATCTCGTCCCGGTTCACCGCGGTGAGCAACGCCCGCCGCACCGCCGGGTCGGAGACGATCGGCTTGCTCTGGTTGAACGCGATGCCGAAGACGACGCCGGGGTTGGACCGGGCCAGCAGCTGCGCGCCCGCACCGGTCAGCGGGGCCTCGTCCTGCTGCCCGATGCTGCCGATGGCGTCCACCTCCCCGGACTGCAGCGAACCCGTGCGCACACCGGACTCGGGCACGATCCGGAACTCGACCGTGTCCAGGTACGCCTCGCCCTGGTGCGCGAACAGCGACGAGCCCCAGGCGTACCCCGGCCGCTTGGCGAGCGTGATCGAGGCGTTCTTCACGTAGTTCTGCAGCGTGAACGGACCGGAGCCGATCACCCCGGCGCACCGGTCGTCGTCCGACTTCGCGACCGATGCCGGGGACAGGATCCCCAGGCTGTGGGTCGAGGTCGCCTGCAGGAACTGCACGTTCGGCTGCTGGAAGGAGACGGTGAACTGCGTCGGCGAGGTGACGGTGGTGCCGGCGTAGCCCGCGAGGTACCCCTTGGGCAGGGTGCCCCGCGCACCGATCTCGGGGATCCGGTCGAAGTTCGCCTTCACCGCGTTCGCGTCGAGCGGGGTGCCGTCCGAGAACGTGACGCCCTCGCGCAGGGTGAACGTGTAGCTCTTCGCGTCCGGCGAGGTCTGCCACGAGGTGGCCAGCCAGGGCTCGATCTCCCCCGTCTGCGGGTCCTGGTCGGTGAGCGAGTCCACGAGCTGGCGCACCGAGTAGATCGTGTCGTTGCTGCCGACCTGCTGGGGGTCGACGCAGCCGGCGTCGCTGCCGACGGCGAAGCGCAGGGTGCCGCCGGCCCGGGGCGGGCCGGCGTCGCCGCCGGCGGTGCCGCCCGCGGAGCCACCGCAGGCGGCCAGCACGACGGCGGCGGCGGAGAGCAGGGCCGGGAGGAGCAGCCCGCGTGGTCTGACGGTCATCGGGGTCCTTCGGGGGAGGGGCCCCGGACCGGCGGGCGCGCCGGTCCGGGGCGTGTGGGAGCGGAGGGTTTCAGGAGGCGGTGCGGGCGGCCGCGCCGAAGACGGCCGGCGGCTCGCCGAGGCCTGCGGGCGGGTGCAGGCCGAGGTTCTCCCGCAGCGTGGAGCCGGTGTAGCGGTCGCGCAGGACGCCGCGGTCGCGCAGCAGCGGGACCACCTTCTCGACGACCTCGTCGAGGCCGGCGGGGCTGACGTACGAGCCGAGGATGAAGCCGTCGACCGCGTCCTCCTGCACGTACCGGTCGATCTCGGCCGCGACCTGCACCGGTGTGCCGACGAACACGGCCCTGTCGAACACGTGCGTGACGACCTCGCGCAGCGACCAGCCGTGCCGCCGGCCGAGCGCACGCCAGTCCTCGGCCGTGGCGTGCGCGTCCTGGGTCAGCGGGGCGCGCCCGCGGATCCATCTCGGCGCCTCGGGGGTGGGCTCCGACTCGGGCACCGGTCCGTCCGGGTCGACCTGGGAGAGGTCGCGGTTCCAGACCATCTCGGCCAGCACGATCGCGGTGAACGGGTCGACCTGCCGGCTGCGGACGTCCCGGTGCCGGTCGCGGGCCTCGGCCTCGGTGTCGCCCAGGATCACCGACGCCGACGGCAGGATCTTGACCTGGTCGGGATCGCGGCCGAACTTCGCCACCCGCGCCTTGACGTCGGCGTAGAAGGCCCTGGCCTCGTCGAACTTCTGGTAGCGGGAGAAGATCGCGTCGGAGCGGGAGGCGGCGAAGTCCCGCCCGGCCGGCGACTCCCCCGCCTGCAGCACCACGGGATGGCCCTGCGGGCTGCGCGGGGTGCTGAAGCGCCCGGCGATGTCGAACTGGGCGCCGTGGAACGCGAAGTCGCCGACGTGCCCGTCGCGCAGGAACCGGCCGCTCGCCGGGTCGGCCACCACGGCGTCGGAGCCCCAGGAGTCCCACATCGCCCGGACCGCGTCGAGGGTCTCCCCCGCGCGCTCGTACCGCTGGGAGTGCGCCAGGAACCCGCCGCGCCGGAAGTTCTCCCCGGTGTCGGCGTCCGAGCTGGTCACGACGTTCCACGCGGCCCGCCCGCCGGACAGGACGTCCAGCGTCGCGAACCTGCGGGCCAGCTCGTAGGGCTCGTTGAAGGTCGCGTTGATCGTGCCGGCGAGCCCGATGTGCTCGGTCACCGCCGCGAGCGAGGCGAGGACCGTGAGGGTGTCCGGCCGGCCGACGACGTCCTGGTCGAAGACCTGCCCGCCGCGGGTGCGCAGCCGCAGCCCCTCGGCGAGGAACAGCAGGTCGAAGGTGCCGCGCTCGGCGGTGCGGGCCCAGTGTTCGAAGGACGCGAAGTCGATGTGGCTGCCCGACGCGGGGTCGCTCCACACGGTGTCGTGGTTGACCCCCGGGAAGTAGGCCCCGAGGATCACCTGCTTCTTCCCGCGCGGTGCCGATGGTTCGCGCGCACGCTCGCTCACGCCGCCACCTCCGCGTACCGGCTGGCCGGCCGTTCGAGGCCGAAGCGTTCGCGCAGCGTCCCGGGCTCGTAGGCGGTGCGGAACAGGCCGCGCCGCTGCAGCTCCGGGACCAGCCCGTCGACGATCGCGTCGAGATCGGTGGGCAGCACCGCCGGCCGCAGCCGGAACCCGTCGATCCCCTCGTCCCGCCAGGACTCCAGCAGGTCGGCGAGCGCGGTCGGGGTGCCGGCCAGCACGGCCGCGTCGGAGCGCAGCAGGCTCCGCTCCTCGAGCCGCCGGAGCCGGGCGTGGGCCGCGTCGGCGTCGGCGTCGAGGACCACGACGAGGTCGGCCAGCACCCGCAGCGGCGGCAGCGTGCGGCCGACCGCGTGCTGGGCGGCGCGGATCTCCCCGAGGATCGCCGGGATGTCGGCCGCGCCCTGCGGGGTGGTGACCACGACGTCCGCGGCGCGGGCGGCCAGCTCGTACGCGGCCCGGGCGTGGGCGAGCGCGACGACGAGGGGCTGGCCCTGCGGCGGCCGTGGCACGATCCCCGGCCCGCGCACCGAGAAGAAGCGCC
>NZ_JAJSOK010000118.1 GCF_021283305.1 Pseudonocardia kujensis | reverse complement strand
GTGCGCGAGTCCTTGGCGTCGGACCCCGAGACCTCGACTCCGCGGGCGCCGAGGTAGGCCGGCAGCGCCACGAACCCGCCGAAGCCCACCACGACGTCGGCCTCGACCTTGGTGAGCACCTCCCGCACCCGGGCGACGGCGCCGCGCACCTTGCCGGGCAGCCGCAGGAGGTCCGCTGTCGGCTTGCGCGGCAGCGGGACCGGTGGGATCAGCTCGAGGGGGTAGCCGCGGGCCGGGATCAGCCGTGTGTCGAGGCCCTTCTCCGTGCCCAGGGCCGTCACGGTCGCGTCGGGCCGCAGCCGCTTGACGGCGTCGGCGAGGGCGAGCGCCGGCTCGATGTGCCCGGCGGTGCCGCCGCCGGCGATCACCACCGACGGGCCCGGGCCCATCCGCGGCAGGAACTGGGTGCCGTACTCGCTCATCGTCTCCGCTCGTGGGATTCAGCTGTCGTGGACGGGGTCGGCGCGGGTCAGCGACGCACCGACCGCTGGACCGGCGGCCGCGGCGCGGGCGCGCGGTAGGGCTCCGGCAGCGGGAGCCGCAGGAACGAGGCGATCCGGCCCTGGCCGTCCGACCGCAGCGCCGCCACGGCCTCGGGCGCGTGCCGGGCCGCGGTGGTCAGCATGCCGAACACGAACATGGTCACGACGAGGGAGGTGCCGCCGGAGGAGATGAGCGGCAGCTGGAGGCCGGTGACCGGCAGCAGCCCGACCACGTACCCGATGTTGATCGCGGCCTGCACCACGAGGGAGGCCGTGGCCGTGGCGGCCACGAGCCGCAGCCACGGATCGGTGCTGCGCTTCGCGATGCGTAGGCCGGTGTAGGCCAGCGTGGCGAACAATGCGAGGACGGCGAAGGCCCCGACCAGGCCGAGCTCCTCGCCGATGATCGCGAAGATGAAGTCGTTGTGCGCGTTGGGCAGGTAGTCCCACTTGGCGCGGCCCTGCCCGAGCCCCACGCCGAACAGCCCGCCGTCGGCCAGCGAGTAGAGCGCCTGGGTGGCCTGGTAGGCGGGGCCGAGCGGGTCCGCGGTGTCCGAGGAGAGGAAGGCGGTGATGCGGCTGACCCGGTAGCCGGCGGTGAGCCCGAGGATCACGGCCCCGCCCAGACCGCCCGCGGCGATCGCGGCGATCAGCTTCATCGGGGCGCCGCCGAACCACAGCAGCGCGACCATGACGATGCCGAGCGAGACCGTCATGCCCAGGTCCGGCTCGAGGACGAGCAGGGTGAGCAGCAGCAGCGTGACCGGGACCAGCGGGTTGAGCGCGTGCTTCCAGCGGTGCATGACGTTGCGCCGCGCGACGAGCACGTGCGCGCCCCAGAGCATGAGCGCCACCCGGACGCCCTCGGAGGGCTGCAGCGAGAACGAGCCGACGGCGAACCAGGACCGCGAGCCGTTGCGCACCACGCCGATGCCGGGGATGAGCACCGCGACCAGCAGCACGACACCGGCGATCAGCAGCCAGGGCGCCAGGGCCCGCATCCGCCGCGGCGGGATCCGCAGCCCGAGGTAGAACAGCACCAGGCCGGCCGCGCAGAAGCCCAGCTGCCGCACGAACACCGAGTACGACGAGCCGCCCGCGGAGTAGGCCTCCACCGACGACGCCGACAGCACCATCACCAGGCCGAAGATCGTCAGCAGCCCGAACACGCCGAGGATCAGGTGCAACGAGGTGAGCGGGCGGCGCAGCCACGTCTGCAGGGCCTTGGCGCCGCGCGCGACGGCGGCGCGCGCCGGGGCGAGGCCGTCGGCGCGACCGTCGGCGCGGCCGGACGGTCGGCGCGGCCGCCGCGTGGGGGCACTCATGCGCCCTGCTCCCCGGCCTCGCTCCCGGCCCGGGTCCCCAGGGCCGCCACCGCGGCCGCGAACGCCTCGCCGCGCTCGGCGTAGTCCCGGAACTGGTCCATGGAGGCCGCAGCGGGTGCGAGGAGTACGACGTCCCCCGGTCGGGCGAGTGCGGCGGCACGGCGGACGGCGGAGGACATGACCTCATCGTCGCCCTCGGTCACCTCGGTCGCGGGGATCTGGGGCGCGTGTCGCGCGAGTGCGTCGACGATCTCCGCCCGGTCGGTGCCGATCACCACGGCCCCCGCCAGCCGGTCGGCGTGCCGCGCGACGAGCTCGTCGACGTGGGCGCCCTTGAGCAGGCCGCCCAGGACCCAGACGATCCTCCCCGCGGGCTGGGCGGCGAGGGCGGCGTCGGCGGCGTGCGGGTTGGTGGCCTTGGAGTCGTCGACGTACCGGACCCCGCCGACCGTCCCGACGAGGGCCGAGCGGTGCGGACCGGGCCGGAACCCGGCGAGTCCCTCCCGCACCGCGCCGGGACCGACGCCGTGGGCACGGGCCAGCGCGGCGGCGGCCAGGGCGTCCGTGAGGCCGGGCGGCCCGCCCGGGGTGACGTCGGCGACGTCCGCGAGCACCACGCCCTCGCCGGAGCTCGCGACTCGCGGTGCAGGATCTCCCGACTCGCGCTGCCGGATCTCCCGACTCGCGGGGAAGGCGCGGTCGACCAGCTGCTCCCCCACGATCCCGAGCTGACCCGGGCCGGGCTCGCCGAGCGTGGCGCCGACCTTCGTCGGGGCCGGGCACTCGTGGAGCAGCCGCGCGGCGATCGGGTCGTCGATCCCGGCCACGGCGACGGGTCCGGTGAGCGCCCGGGCCTTGGCCGCGGCGTAGGCGTCCAGGCCGCCGTGCCAGTCCAGGTGGTCCTCGGCGACGTTGAGCACCAGGCCGGCGGCCGGCACCACCGACGGCGACCAGTGCAGCTGGAAGCTGGAGAGCTCGACCGCCAGCACGGCGTGCCCCGCCGCCACGGCGCTCACCACCGGGTAGCCGATGTTGCCGCAGGCCACGGCGTCGAGCCCGGCCGCACGCAGGATCGCGGCGAGCATGCCGGTGCAGGTGGTCTTACCGTTGGTGCCGGTCACCACGAGCCAGACCGGCGGGTCCGCCCGCTCCTGCCCCAGCCGCCAGGCCAGCTCCGGCTCGCCGACGACCTCGATCCCGCGGACGGCCGCCTCGGCGACGAGCGGGTGGTCGGGCCGGCGGCCCGGGCCCGTGACGATCAGCTCGACGCCCTCGGGCAGCCCGGTGACGGCCTCGGCACCGGCCGGGAGGCTCTCCAGGGCCGCGGCCCGGTCGTCGGACACCATGGTCCGGGCCCCGGCGGCGACCAGCACCTCGGCCGCGGCGAGGCCGGAGACCCCGGCGCCCGCGACGAGCACCGTGCGGCCGGCGAACTGGCTCGCCATCTCAGAACGCCGACGCCGCGGAGAGCCACTCGGAGTAGAAGATCCCCAGCCCCAGCGCCGCGCAGATCGCCGCGAGCAGCCAGAACCGGATGATCACCGTGGTCTCGGCCCACCCGGCCAGCTCGAAGTGGTGGTGGAAGGGCGCCATCCGGAACAGCCGTCGCCGGGTGCTGCGGAAGACGATGATCTGCAGCGAGACCGACAGCGCCTCGACCACGAACACCCCGCCCATGACGACGAGCAGCAGCTCGGTCTTGGTGACCATGGACAGGCCGGCGAGCAGGCCGCCGAGGGCCAGCGAGCCCGTGTCGCCCATGAAGATGCGGGCCGGCGCGGCGTTCCACCACAGGAAGCCGATGCAGCCGCCCATCGCGGCGGCGGCCACGATCGCGACGTCGAGCGGGTCGCGCACCTCGTAGCAGCCCGCGGCCGCGCCGACCGAGCAGCTGTTCCGGAACTGCCAGAACCCGATGATCGTGTAGGTCGCCAGCACCATCGCCGCGGTGCCGGCGGCGAGGCCGTCGAGCCCGTCGGTGAGGTTCACGGCGTTGGACCAGGCCGCGACGATCAGGTTGCAGAGGATCACGAACCCGACGACGCCGAAGCCGAGCACCGCGATGTCCCGCACGAAGGACAGGTACTCCGACGCCGGGGTGAGGTTGCGGGCGTTGGCGAACCGCAGCGCGAGGATGCTGAAGATCGTCGCGGTGAGCACCTGGCCCACGATCTTCGACGTCTTGTTCAGGCCCAGGTTGCGGCGCCGGCGCAGCTTGAGGAAGTCGTCGACGAACCCGACGACGCCCAGCGCGGTGGTGAGGAACAGGACCAGCAGCGCCGAGGCCGTCATCGGCTCGCCGGTGAGCAGGTGCGCGACCAGGTAGCCCGCCCAGATGGCGAGCAGGATCGCGACGCCGCCCATGGTCGGCGTGCCCCGCTTGGTCTGGTGGCTCTTCGGGCCGTCGGCGCGGATCTCCTGGCCGAAGCCCTGCCGCGCGAAGAAGCGGATCAGGTAGGGGGTGAGCAGGATGGACAGGGCCAGCGCGACCCCGGCGGCGACGAAGACGCCCCTCACTGTCGGATCAGCTCCTGTTCCACCAATGCCGCGGCGAGCCGGTCCAGGCCTGCCGAGCGCGAGGCCTTGACCAGCACGACGTCGCCCGGGCGCACCTGCGCGGCCAGCAACGCGGCCGCCGCGTCCCGGTCGGCCACCTGCTCGGTCCCGTAGAGATCCGTGCCGACGGCCACGAACCGGTCCACCCCCAGCTCCCGGACGACCTCCGCGACCTGCGCGTGCGCCGCCGGTGTGGTGTCGCCGAGCTCGGCCATCGGGCCCAGCACCGCCCACGTGCGGCGGTTCCCGCCGCCGATCGCGGCCAGGGCGCGCAGCGCGGCGGTCATCGACTCGGGGTTGGCGTTGTAGGCGTCGTTGACGACGGTCACCCCGTCTTCCCGGTCGGTGACCTCCATGCGCCAGCGGGAGGCGGCCGCGGCGCCGGACAGCGCCGCGGCGATCCCCTCCGGCGTGCCCCCGAGCTCCAGCGCGACCGCGGCCGCCGCGAGGGCGTTGCCCACGTGGTGCTCGCCGACCAGCGTCAGCGCCACCGGCGCCTCACCGGCCGGGGTGAGCAGCCGGAAGGAGGCCCGTCCGGCCTCGAGCCGGACGTCGGCGGCCCGCACCGCACCCCCCGTGCCGTACCCGACGACCCGGGCGGAGGTCCGGGAGGCCATGGCCGCGACCCGCGGGTCGTCGAGGTTCAGCACCGCGACCCCGCCCTCGGCCGCCGCCGGCAGTGCCTCGACCAGCTCGCCCTTCGCCTGCGCGATCGCCTCGGGCGAGCCGAACTCGCCGACGTGCGCGCTGCCGACGTTGAGCACCACACCGATCCGCGGCGGCGCGATCCGGCACAGCCGCGCGATGTGCCCCGGCCCGCGGGCCGAGAGCTCCAGCACGAGGTGCCGGGTCGCGGCGTCGGCGCGCAGCGCGGTCCACGGGTGCCCCAGCTCGTTGTTGAACGACCCGGGCGGGGCGACGGTCTCGCCGAGCGGCCGCAGCACGGCCGCGATCAGGTCCTTGGTCGAGGTCTTGCCCGAGCTGCCGGTCACGCCGACGACCTGCAGCTCCGGCAGGTGCGTGACGGAGTGCCGGGCGAGCTTGCCCAGCGCGGTCAGCACGGCGGCACCCGAACCATCCGGGTCTGCGTCGCCGAGGTCCGTGCCGGCGAACGAGTCCTCCGCCGGCGGCGCGATCACGGCCGCCGCGTCGACCTCCCGCCCGGCGAGCACCGCCGAGGCTCCGGCCGCCACCGCCGCGGCCGCGAAGTCGTGGCCGTCGGCCCGCTCCCCGGGCAGGGCGAGGAACAGCCCGCCCGGCCCGACCTTCCGGGAGTCGAACTCCACCGCGGTGACGGCCTCGTCGCCCGTCGCCCGGTGCAGCCTGCCCCCGGTCACGGCGGCGACCTCGGCCAGCCGCATCTCGATCATCGTGCCTTCCTCGATCCCCGGATCATCGCCCGGCGGCGCGGATCGCCGCGGCGAGCTCGTCCACGTCATCGAACGGGTGCTTGACCCCGTGGACCTCCTGGCCGGTCTCGTGTCCCTTACCCGCAACGACCACCACGTCGCCGGGTTTCGCCACCTCGACGGCGGCCGCGATCGCCGCGCGCCGGTCGCCGATCTCGAGGATGTCGCCCCGCGCGGGCTCGGCCTCGGCACCTGCGCGCATGGCGGCCCGGATCTCCGCCGGGTCCTCGGTGCGCGGGTTGTCGTCCGTGACGATGAGCACGTCCGAGCGGGCGGCCGCGGCGGCCCCCATGAGCGGGCGCTTGCCGGTGTCGCGGTCGCCACCGCAGCCGAGGACGGTCACGATCCGACCCTGCGGCTGCTGGGCGCGCAGGGCGTCGAGCAGCGCGGCGACGGCGGCGGGCTTGTGCGCGTAGTCCACGACCGCGAGGAACCCCTGCCCGGCCTCGACCCGCTGCATGCGACCGGGTACGGCCAGCTCGGCGAACCGCGGTGCGGCCACGGCGGCGGGCACCCCCGCCAGGTCGAGCACGGCCAGCGCCAGCACGGCGTTGGCGATGTTGAAGGCGCCCGGCAGCTGCAGCCGCAGCGGGACCTCCTGCCCGTCCGGCGCGACGACGACGGCCTGCTGCGCCCCGTCGGGGTCGGTCACCACGTCCCGGGCGGTCCAGTCCGCCGGGGCGGTGGTGGAGACCGTCACCGCGTCGGCGGCCATGCCGGCCAGCCGGCGGCCCCACTCGTCGTCGACGCAGACGACGCCCCTCGCCGCGCGCAGCTCGTCGTCGACGAACAGGCGCGCCTTCGCGGCGAAGTACTCCTCCATGTCGTGGTGGAAGTCCAGGTGGTCCTGCGAGAGGTTGGTGAAGGCGCCCACCGCGAACCGCGTGCCGGCCACCCGGCCCATGGCCAGCGCGTGGCTGGAGACCTCCATCGCGACGTCCGTGACGCCGCGCTCGCGCATCACGCCGAACAGCGCCTGCAGGTCCGGCGCCTCGGGGGTGGTGAACGCGCTGGGCAGCGACTCCGTGCCGATCCGGGTCTGCACGGTGCCCAGCAGCCCGGTCGCCCGGCCGCCGGCCCGCAGCCCGGCCTCGAGGAAGTGGGCCACCGTCGTCTTGCCGCTGGTCCCGGTCACGCCGAGGACGGTGAGGTCCGCGGTCGGGTCGCCGTAGACGGCGGCGGACAGCGCCCCGAGGACGGTGCGCGGGTGCGGGTGCAGCAGCGCCCGCACGGCCCCGCGCTCGACGGCCTCGGCCAGCTCGGGCCGGGTCAGTCCGGCCGGGTCGGTGAGGACGGCCGCAGCGCCGGCGGCGAGCGCCGGACCGGCGAAGTCGGCGCCGTGGGCCCGGGCGCCCGGCAGCGCGGCGAACAGGTCGCCGGGGTGGACGTCGGCGTTGCGGTGGGTCACGCCGGTGACCGCGACCGCGGGCCCCGCTGCGCCCACCGTCGGCTCCGCACGCTCCGCCGAGGTGCCCATGGGCGGGTACGGCTCGGCGCCGCTCAGCGCGGCGAGGTGGGCGAGGGCGACGGGGGCGACCCGCGCGGGGCGCGGGGGAAGGGCCCGGGGAGGCTGCTGCTGCCCGGCCGTCGCACGCGCGTCCGTCGGGCGGTCCGTGGGAGCGGAGCTGGCGGTCGACACGTCCGGGAGGCTACCGAGGGCCGCCGGGCGCCCCTCCCCCGCACCACCCGCCCGGCACGGCCCCTCCGGGCCCGTCGCGCGGCCTGCGCGCATGCCGGAGCGGCCCCCGGTCTCCACGTCCGGGGGCCGGTCCGACGGCGGTCGGGTCACGGCCGGGATCACACCGCGGTCGACCCCGCCGTCTCGCTCCGCGGGCTCCGCTCAGTGCCGATGATCGCTCCGCACGCTCCGCTCAGTGCCGATGTTCGCTCCGCACGCTCCGCTCAGTGCCGATGTTCGCTCCGCACGCTCCGCTCAGTGCCGATGTTCGCTCCGCACGCTCCGCTCAGTGCCGATGATCGCTCCGCACGCTCCGCTCAGTGCCGATGATCGCTCCGCACGCTCCGCTCAGTGCCGATGATCGCCCCGCTCAGGGCGCCACCAGGGTCTGCACCGGGGCGGGCGGGCCGACCGGGATGTTGTCCTTCTGCCCCAGGTAGGAGGCGATGTCGTGGAACAGCGGGGCGGCGGAGGTGCCGCCCTTCGGCGCGTCGAGCATGATCGCCGCCACGAACCGGGGGTCCTGCGCCGGCATCATGCCCGCGAAGGTGATCCAGTAGGTCGACGACGCGTAGCAGCCGCACTTCGGGTCGACCTGCTGCGCGGTGCCCGTCTTGCCCGCGACCTGGTAGCCCGGGACCTGCGCGGTGTACCCCGTGCCCTGCTGCCCCGGCGCCTTCTGCGTGACGGCGGTGAGCATCGTGCGCAGCTGGGCCGCGGTCTCCGGCGACACCACCCGGACGCCCTCCGGCTGCGGCGTCTCGGTCCGTGAGCCGTCCGGCGCGACGGTGGCGCCGACGATCCGCGGCGGGATCCGCACCCCGTCGTTGGCCACGGCCTGGTACATCCCGGCCATCTGCAGCACGGTCATCGACAGGCCCTGCCCGATCGGCAGGTTGCCGAAGGTCGAGCCGGACCAGGCCGAGCGCGCCGGGACCGAGCCCGCGCTCTCGCCGGGCAGCCCGACGCCCGTGCGCTGGCCGATACCGAAGCGGGCCAGCATGTCCGAGAAACGGTCCGGGCCGAGCTTCTCCGCGGTCATGATCGTGCCGACGTTGGAGGACTTCGCCAGCACGCCGGTGAGCGTGTAGTGGTCCAGGCCGTGGTCCCAGGCGTCGTGCACCGTGCGGTCGGCGACCTTGATGCTGCCCGGGACGTCGAGCACGTCGTCCGGCCTCGCGACGCCGAACTCCAGCGCCCCCGCCATGGTGACGATCTTGTTGACCGACCCCGGCTCGAAGGGGCTGGACACCGCGGCGTTGCCGAGCGTGTTCGGGTCGGAGGTGGCGAGCTGGCGCGGGTCGAAGGTCGTCCCGTTGGCCATGGCCAGCACCTGACCGGTCTTCGAGTCGAGCACCACCGCCGAGCCGCCCTTGGCACCGGTCCTCGCCACGTAGTCCTGCAGCTTCTGCTGCACCACGTACTGCAGGTCCGAGTCGATGGTCAGCTCGACGTCCGAGCCGGGGACCGCCGGCTGCTGCGCCCGGGTGCTGCCCGGGATGACGGTGTCGCTGCCCTCGGCGGTGTCGACGACCTGGAAGCCGTCCGTGCCGGCCAGCACGTCGTCGTCGGCGCTCTCCAGCCCGACACGGCCGACCAGCTTGCGGTTGTCCGCGCTCCACGTCGCGGCGCCGACGATGTTGGCCGCCAGCGTGCCGGACGGGTACTGCCGCGACTCCCGCTTCTCCTCGGCGATCTCCGGGAAGCGCTGCTCGAGGGCGCGCGCCACGTCCGGGTCCGCGCTGGTGGTGAGCACGACGTAGCCGCGGTCGGCGTCGAGCTGCTGCTGGATCGCGTTGGGGTCGCCGCCGGTGGCCTGGGCGACGGCCTGCGCCATCTCGGCCTTGTACGCGCCGGCCTGCTCCTTCTTCACCGAGCTGATCAGCCGCGGGTTGGTGACCAGGGCGCGGGCCTCGGTCGAGAAGGCCAGCCGGGTGCCGTTGCGGTCGAGGATCGCGCCGCGCTCCGCCGCGATGGTGATCTTGGTGGTGCGCTGCTTCTCCGCGCTCGCCGTCAGCTCGCCGGCGCGCACGGTCTGGATCAGCAGCAGCTGCGCCGCCGAGAGCAGCAACAGCGCGACGAGCACGAGCCGGCCGATGCGGAAACGCCGCTCCGCCTGCCCGACCCGGGCGGCCGGCCGGCGCGGCGGCCCCGGCGGGCGCCGCGGGCCGGACCGCGGACGGGAGCCGGGACGGGCGCGCGGGGGCGCGACGGCCATCAGCCCGCTCCGCCGCCGGTCGGGGCCGGGGCCTGGGCGGCCTGCTGGTCCTGCGCCGCCGCCCCACCCTGCGGCTCCTGCTGCTCCTGGGTCGCGGCCTCCGCGTTCGGGTTGGCGGGCGCGCCCTGCTGGACGTTCTGCTGCGTGTCCTGCTGCCGGGTCTGCTGCGTCTCCTGCTGGGCACCGGCGTCGGCGGCGAGCTGCGACTGCGCGGGCGCCTGGGCCGGCATCGGGTTCGCCGGTGCCGCCGGGGCGGCGGGCCGGGCCGCGTCGGCGGGCGCTGCGGCGACCGGCGCGACGGGCGGCGCGGGCCGGGTGGCCGCGGACGGCTCGCCGACGACCGTGACCGCCCCGTCGGGCCCGACGACGAGCCGGGCCGGGTCCTGCACCGGGACCATGCCGAGCTCGGTGGCCCGCTGGGCCAGTGCCGGGGCCGACTCCATCGCCGCCACCTCTCGGTGCAGCCGCTCGCTCTGCTCGGTCAGGTCGCGGGCCGCCGTCCGGGCGTCCTGCAGGGTGTAGGAGTCCGCGGCGGCGGCCGTGGACAGCCACAGCGTGAGCACCAGCGCGGTCGCCAGCAGCGCCATGATCAGCAGGACGAACTGCGCGCGCCCGCCGGTGGTGACCTTCTGCCCGGCGCGGCGCGGCGTGCCGACCAGCCGCCGGGTGCGCTGGTCCCGGCGCGCGTAGGCGGCCTCGGCCGCACCGGACCCGCGGCGCTGCGCGGGGACGGTGACGGTCCCCCGCTGGGCGGGGATCCGCCGGGCGGGAGCCTCGGTGCCCTTCCAGTCGACCGACACCGAGGGACGACGGGTGCGGGTCCGGTCCGCGACCGGCGCACTCACGCCGCACCCCCGGTGACGCCCTCCGAGTAGCTGCGGATCATGCTGCGACCTCCCGGATGCGTTCGGCGGCCCGGCACCGCACCGAGGCGGCGCGCGGGTTGTCTTCGATCTCGTCGTCCGTGGCGACCTCGGCCCCACGGGTCAACAGCCGCAGCTCCGGGCCGTGGCCCGGCAGCTCGACCGGCAGGTCCACCGGGGTCCGGGAGGTCGCGCGGGCGGTGAACTCCCGCTTGACCATCCGGTCCTCCAGCGAGTGGTAGGCGAGCACGACGACCCGCCCGCCCACCGCCAGCGAGTCGAGCGCGGCCGGCAGTGCCGTCCGCAGCGCCTCGAGCTCGCGGTTGACCTCGATCCGCAACGCCTGGAACGTGCGCTTGGCGGGATGCCCGCCGGTCCGCCGCGACGCGGCGGGCACCGCGGCGTAGAGCAGTTCCACCAGCTCGGCGCTGCGGGTGAACGGTGCCTGCTGCCGTCGTCGGGCCACGGCGGAGGCGATGCGCGCGGCGAACCGCTCCTCCCCGTATTCGCGCAGGATCCGGGTCAGCTCGGGCACCGCGTAGGTGTTCAGCACCTCGGCCGCGGTGGGACCCGTGGTGGGGTCCATCCGCATGTCGAGGTCGGCGTCGCGGGAGTAGGAGAAGCCGCGCTCGGCGGCGTCGAGCTGCAGCGAGGACACCCCGAGGTCGAACAGGACGCCGTCGACGCGCGGAAGCCCCAGTTCCGCGAGCACCTCGGCGATCCGGTCGTACACCGCGTGCACCAGGTGCGTGCGGCCGGAGTGGGCGGTGAGCCGCCGCCCGGCCAGCTCCAGCGCCTGCGGGTCCCGGTCGAGGCCGACCAGGGTCAGCCGCGGGTGCGCCGCCAGCAACGCCGCCGAGTGGCCGCCGAGGCCCAGGGTGGCGTCGACCAGCACCGCCGGCCGGTCCCGCAGGGCCGGCTCGAACAGCTCGAGCACGCGCGGCAGCATGACCGGCACGTGGGAGTGCGGACCCGGCTCGTCCTCCGTCGTGGACACCTGGTCACCTCCCGCCGCGCCCCGGCTCCGCGCCCGCACACGGAACCGCCCTGCATGCACAGCGGCCCGGGACCCGCCGGCGTCCCGAGCCGCTGCCGTCCCGCTCCAGCTCCCCAGCCTGGCGGGTGTGTACCGCTGTGTGAACCACTCGCGCCGCCGTCCCCACCTGGCCGCCGTGCGGCCTCCCCGCCCCGACGGACCTGGCACCGGGGAAGGTGCGCCAGGGCCGTCGGACCGGGAGGGCCTTCACGGCGTCCGGGTCGGGACGGCGACGGGTGTCGCGTCGTCGAAGTGGTGGACCGTGCCGCGCCCGTGTGGCCACGGGCTCAGATCAGTCCGGGCAGAACCTCCTCCTGCGCCTTGGCGTAGTCCTCCTCGTGCCGCTCCTGGTACTCCTGCCAGGACTGCGCGTCCCAGATCTCGACGCGCGTGAACGCGCCGATCACCACGCACTCCTTGGTCAGTCCCGCATACCGGCGCAGCTCCGGGGCGATCGCGATCCGGCCCTGGCCGTCGGGGTTCTGCTCGTCGGTGCCCGCGAAGAGGTTCCGCTGGAAGGCACGGGCCGACTCGCTGGTCAGCGGCGCCGAGGCAACCTTGGTGGCCATCTCCGTGAAGGCCTCACGGGTGAACACGTAGAGGCAGTGGTCCTGCCCTTTCGTGACCATGCACCCGCCCCGCAGTTCGTCCCGGAACTTCGCCGGCAGCGTGAGCCGCCCCTTGTCGTCCAACCGAGGGGTGTAGGTGCCGAGGAACACCCGCCCCACCTCATCTCGGAGCCCCGTCTCGCTCCAACGGCGGCCACATTACCCCACTTCCCCCCACCGTCAACTCGAACAGACCCCTTCAGCGGCCTCCGTTCGGTGTTTCAGCAGGTCGGGGGACGTGGGGCTCAGTGGGGGGAAACCCGCGGACGACCCGTCCGACCCTCGCTCCCCACCCTCGCCCCACCAAAGAAACCGCAGGTCAGCGCGCTGCGGGTGCGAGGGTGGGGACCGCTGGGGCCCGGGGTGGGGGGCGGTGGGAGGCC
>NZ_JAJSOK010000117.1 GCF_021283305.1 Pseudonocardia kujensis | reverse complement strand
GTACAACCCGCGCCGGATCCAGGCCCGTCTCGGCGGGCTCTCGCCCGACGAGTACGAAGACAACTATCGTCGCGCTCAGCCCGACGCAGACAGGTAACTCGCACTCCGGGAAACCGGGGGAAGCTCAGGTGCCAGTGTGCTGGCGTTGCACCGCCCCCAAGCGCACGCCCTTCTTGAGGAACCCAGCCTCGTCAACCACGAACACCCCGGGTGCCTGGTCGCCAAGTCCGGCGAGCACGTAGGAGCGGACGTCGTCCCGCACGCCTTCGACGTCCCAGTCGGTGGTTCGCAACAGCCGCTGCGGTCCTCGTACATAGGCCCCGGCCCGTGCCCGCGACTCCGACCGTGTGAACTGCAGCGGATCAACTCCGTGACTGCGTTGAATGTCCACAACCACCCAGCAAGCTCGACCACACAGCGCTCATCACCGTCCGACGACCATCAGCCTCTCACGAGACCCAGCTACTGCGGCTTCAGCGCCCGGATAGACCGGCGATTCACACCGCGTTCACGACCTCGCATCGAACCTCCTCCCAGTCGCCTGTGACTCACGTCTTAGTCGCCACCATGGCTCGTGCGAGCACGGAGGATGATCGTGAAACCCGAACAACCCACTACCTCGTTCCTCTCGGTTGGGTTCGACACCAAGCTTCCCCTCGCCCGGACAAGCCTCTTCGGGATGCAGCATCTCTTGGCGCTCTCGGGCATCTGGCTCATTCCGGGAATGATCGGCGCCGCGCTAGATTTGGAGACCCGCGCGATCGCCTGGCTCGTGCAAGGCTCTCTACTGCTCAGCGGACTGGTGACAATCCTGCAATCGAGCAGAGTTCTACGTTTGCCGATTGTGCAAGGACCGAGCGTGGCGTTCATGGTTGCGATCATTGCGATCGGCTCCATCCATGGTCTCGGGACAGCATTCGGATCGATGGCGGTTGCTGGCGCCATCTTCGCGTTGCTGTGCCTGCCTCTTCGCCGGATCGGACTATTCGGGTATTTCGTGCCGCTGATCTCGAAACCGATTGTCTTCGGAAGCTTTTTTCTCATCATTGGTGCTCAGCTCGCCTCCTACGGAATCAGCGGCTGGTTCGGCAATCAGGGTCAGAAGGGCTACGGAAGTGAGACATTCGTTATCAGTCTTCTCACGTTCCTCGCGGTTGTCGCCCTCTACATCCTAGGAGGAACCGGAACCGTAAGTCGATGTGCCGTGTTGTGGGGGAGCATCATCGGTGTCGTCCTAGCCGGCTCGGTCGGGTTGTGGAATGTCGCCGACACGGCGAGTGCCTCCATCGTTCGGCCACCCGAATGGCTGCCGTTCGGCTTTGACGTCAGGTTCGACGCGGTGCTTCTCATGCTCGGCGCATTTCTCGGGTCGGCCTCGGAGGCAGTGGGGATGTACGAGATGGTCGGCAGGTGGGGCGGACAGAAGGTCGGCGTGGTCCGGACGAACCGCGGACTCTTCGCCGAAATGATGGGCACAGCTGTCGGCGCGCTCTTTGCCGGCGTCGGTTCGACCTCGTATCCCGAGAACGCGGGACTCGTGCGCATCTCGAGGGTAGGGAGCCGATACGTAACCATGGCCGCCGGCGTCGCCGCTGTGGTGCTCGCCTTTATACCCAAGGTAAGTCTGTTGATCGCAAGCGTACCAACCTTCGTGATCGGCGCTGCGGCCACAGTCCTCTACGGCAGCATCATGATATCCGGTGTGCAGATCCTTCGCGAGGTCGACTGGGAGGATCAACTCAACGTCGTGGTCGCTGGGCCAGCAGTGATCTTGGCTTTAGGCGCACACCTCATCCCAGCAGACATCGTCAATCAGATGCCTGAGGTCGTCGCGAACCTGGTGACTTCCCCCATGATGGTGGGATTGATTCTACTAATCGTACTGAATGTGGTCGTGAATCACGGAATACGTCCACTTCTTCAGCGCAATCGCCGTACAGTTGGAGTCACAAACCTTGCTAGCGCAGAGGACGACGTATGAGTAAAACGCAGACGGCTATTCGACTTGGGCTTGCGCAGACCATGACCTACTTTGGTACACGGGAGCGCGAGAACCTAGAGAATGCAGCCCGCTTGACGCGCGAAGCAGCAGAGGCGGGTGTGGACCTTCTGGTGTTCGCAGAGAACTATCCCGGACCGTTCACGGCTGACAATCGATACGAGGTCGAACCGAGATTGTCAGCGGCAGCTCGCGAACACGGTGTCGCACTCGCCTTCGGCACCTCCCTGCCCGCCCCTGGCCGACCGGGTGTCTACAACGTCGCGACTGTGGTCCTCGACGCAGACGGAGAGCGTCGTGGAGAGTATAGACGTACTCACCCGGATGGTCCATATATGTACCGCGCGACCAAAGAGTGGAACTACGACTACGAGCCTGCGGACCAGTTCCCCGTCTTCGAGATGCCATGGGGCATCATGGGTGTGTGCATTTGTTCGGAGATCCATTTGCCGGAAATCTCGCGCATCCTTGCTCTGAAGGGAGCAGAGGTCGTTGTGTACCCGAGTGGCCTGCTGTTGCATGAATGCGGGTACACCGAGAGCTGGCAGACGCTTGCCTATGCGCGTGCGATCGAGAACCAGATGTACACCGCAACACTTGTCAATGTCGTAGATTCCTCCGTCGCGGCGCCGCTCTCAGACGATCCTGAAAGCCTATTGAGTGCACAAACGAAGGGAATCGGCCTGATCGCGTCGCCGGAGGGTGTTCTCGCAAGGTCCACCGAAACCGGCATCCTGATCGCGGATCTGGATTTGGAGCACATCCGCGAGCTGCGACGAACCGATGAGAAATACGTTATGCCGCCGCCGTTCGAAACGATTCCAGGACACTTGAAGTGGCGGCGCCCTAATCTCTATGGTGATTTAACTGATTCTCCCTTATGGCCGGTCCCCAGAGCGGGCCGAGCGGGAGCGGAAGATGGGAGGGTTACTCGGAGTATGGGCTGAGGTTGTTACCAGAGCTCGCGTGTCCCGTGCGGCCGCCGGGAACCGGCGTACCTATCGGCGGCCAAAGTGCCATGCTGTCAACGTCTGGGAGTGGCGCCAATGAGGCTCGTTCAATCCAAGGTCAAGGCACCCGCTCTGGCAAGCGACTCGGTGGTGCGGCCCAGGCTCAACATGCTGCTCAACGAATTGCTCGCAAGACACCAAGTGGTGACGGTCGCCGCGACAGCGGGCGCGGGAAAGACGACCGCGATCCACCATGCGCTGAACAGCGGAGGCGTTCCGTACTCCTGGCTCAGCTTGGGCCAGTCGGAGAACGATCCGGAACGCCTTGTAACACATCTGGCGGCCTCTCTGGAACGCCGTTTACCGGGGTCTTGGGCTCTAGTGCAAGCGGCCCTGGGGTCCGGGGTCTCGCACCGAGAGGCGGTAGAGCTCCTTGTGGAGTCCCTGTCGAACGAATCATTCATACTCGTCGTGGACAACACCGAGGTTCTCTTCGGCTATGACGACGCCATCGACCTTCTTGGTGCCATCGGTTCGATGCTTCCGCCAGGCGGACGCTTGCTTTTGGCCGGTCGGACAAGTCTGCCCCTTCGCTTCAGATCGCCCAAGGCACCGAACCGCGTTGGCCGGCTCGACGATCGTGATCTTGCCTTAACCGTCACTGAGGCCGAGGCTCTGTTGAAGCAAGCCGAATTCGCGGAACTCGACGTTGAGGCGATCGTACGCTCGACGGGTGGATGGGTCGCGGGCGTCCTTTTAGAGGCACAGCGAGGCGAGGCGCACGTCGCCGGTTTGGCTAACGAGGAAGATCCGCTCTACGGGTACCTCGCGGCGGAGGTGCTGGGGCAAGTCGATGAGCGGGTACGCGAGTTCTTAGTCCTCACCTCACTGCTCGACGAGGTCACCGTCAAGGGCGCACGTGCACTTGGCTTGGCAGAGGCTACAAGCACCATTGCACTGCTAAAGAGCATTAGGCTCCCTGTGCAGTGGCGCCAGGGCAAGTCGACGTTCCGTTGCTACCCCGCTTTCCACGGGTTCCTTCGAGACCAATTCGAACGGCATCCGGACAGGGAGCGCGAAAGAGCACGGATGAACCTTGCGCGCTCGTTGGTTCGTTCCCGGCAATTCGAGGAAGCCGTCGACTTGTTCATATCACTAGGTGAGGTTGAGGAAGCGCGGCAGGCTGCTGAACGATGCATCGTGGAAGTTGTGCTCCGCTCAGAACTGGAGGTTGCGGAGCGCTGGCTAGACCGCCTGGGTGATGTCCAGCGGCTCTCCCCCGAGTTCGCCAAGGCAGAGATGTTGCTGTCCCTCGCGACTGACAACTATGCAAGAGGCGCCGCTGTATGCGACAGGATGCTGAACAGCCGCGGCGGCCGACGGGCCTTCGCCGATAGTCCTGAGCTGGTGGCCTTGAGCACGTGGCTTTACACCCACCAGGGCCGCGCCGAGGCGATCTGGGATGTGTTTTCGATGTGTCGCCCCGGCTCGGAATGCGATATTGTCAAGTACGTGATCAGCGGCATCCGAAATGAGGTACGGGCACCAGGCATTTTACCTGAACTGACCGGGTCCGTGTTCGATGCCCTCTTGATGCGAGCGCGTTACGATCTGGGCGATATCGGCAAGCTGCTTGAGGCGGAGGAGTCGAATCCGTGGGTCGCCGGCGCATCAGCGCCTTGGAAGGCGAGCGCCCTACTCGCCGCCGGTCGGATTGCGGAGTGCAGTGATCTGATCAAGAACCCTGACCGTAAGAGTGACGGTGGGTCCT
This sequence comes from Pseudonocardia kujensis, assembly GCF_021283305.1. Classification (GTDB taxonomy): domain Bacteria; phylum Actinomycetota; class Actinomycetes; order Mycobacteriales; family Pseudonocardiaceae; genus Pseudonocardia; species Pseudonocardia kujensis. The sequence goes on along the minus strand of NZ_JAJSOK010000117.1, from coordinate 8,431 downwards.
GGCTCTCGGAGTTCGTTGAGCCCAAGTTCATCGCGGAGACGGGAAATGTCGAACTTGCACTTGCGCGGCTAAGGTCTCGTCGGCACGCGACCATAGAATCCGGTTCTGTCTACCGCGTCATCGTCAGTTTGCTTGCCGAGGTCGAGATCCGGCTCCAGCACCAGACAGGCACCGAAACGGTGCCCCAACTGCTGAACGCAGTCGCCAGTTACGAAGCCGCTGAGAGCTTCGCCGTCCTGCGCGAACAGCGAGACACGCTCACCGGTCTTATGCATCTGATGAACAATCAGGTCGACCAGGCTGTGCCTTTGCTGCGACGAGCTGTCGAATCGATGGTGCGCGGGCACCGGATGCTGCATCTGCCGTCGGCGGCGGTCTACCTGTCCGAGGCGCTATGGCGCATTGGAGAACCAGATGAGGCAGACGCCGCAGCGACTACTGCCCTCGCCGGCGCCGCTGAGCAGGGCACGAACCACGGCCTCAGGCGGGCCCTCACCCTCTTTCCTGAAGTGGTCGCGCGCCGCCTGGATGCCGAGCCGAGTTCGAACTCGGAGTGGAGCCGGATAGCGCGGAGCTTGCCCGCGCTTGCCAAGGGACATGCCCTGAATCAGGGGATGGACCTCCATCTCATCCAGTTCGGGCAGGTGGGTGCACGGCTGAACGATTCTCACGTAGACCTTGGCTTGCGCAAAGCTCACGAACTCTTGGCGCTTCTGGACGAGGCCGGTCCCAGTGGCCTGAATCGTCAGCTGGTGCTAGCGCGTCTTTTCGACGCTGGCACCGAGAAGGCCAGAGGCGCCTACCTGCGGCAGATCACGCTGCGCCTACGTCAAGCAATTCCTGGTCTCCTGGACGCGGCCGAAGGAGTGTTTCGCCTCAGCTCCGAGTTCACCATCACGTCCGAATTCGACCGGGTGACTTCGCTGCAGCGTCAAGCCGCAAGCGAAAGAGGGCCGGCAAGTCTTGGCCTACTGACGCGCGCGATCGCGCTTCTAGATGGCGGCGAGTACATGCCAGGCTGTAACTCAGGTTGGGTAGTGGATCGCCGAGAAGCGTTGCAGTTGATGGCAATTGACATCCGTGCGGAAGCCGCGCACGCCGCTATTGAAGCAGGGAATCTTCTTCAGGCGGATGACTTGGCGGAAGCCGTGCTTGCCGTGGATCCGTATCGCGAACGCATGTGGCAGACGCGGATGCAGGTTGCTGCAGCGCTTGGCGATTCAGACGGCGTAGTGCGGATATACCGTGAATGCGAGGCAATGATGGCGACCATTCAGGCGCGGCCAACACGCACTACGTCGGCGATGCTAGAGAACCTGCGTCGTTGAAGGGTTGCTCGTCGAGGATCTCCAACGGCCGGGCAGACCCTGCGGCGTCGTTGTCGATGCGTTTAGCGCAGGTCACCGTGTCGTGCTCGTTGACGAAGGCGACGTGGTGGTGGTGGTGGTCTTGCGCTCACTCGATCCCACAGCTCACCGCTGCCATGCAGAGGCCGGGACTGCCCAGGGTTGGGACTGCCCAGACTCTGGTTGACCCGTGTCGGGTAGGCGTTCAGGCCGCGTGAGCGGCCGAGGCGAGTATCTCGAACTCGACTGGGGTGAGCCGGCCGAGGGTGTCCTGGCGTCTGCGGCGGTGGTAGGTGGTCTCGATCCAGGACACGATCGCCAGGCGGAGCTCGGCGCGGGTGTGCCAGCGGCGGCGGTTGAGGACGTTTTTCGGCAGGAGGCTGAAGAACGACTCCATCGCGGCGTTGTCCGCGCAGGTCCCGACCCGGCCCAAGGCCCCGCGGAGCTGGGCTTCGTGGAGAACCCGCTGGTAGGCGTGGGAGCGGAACTGGCTGTCTCTCTGTCGGAGTGCACGATCGCCGTCGCGTCCGGGGCGCGTAGCGCGATGGCGTTGCGCAGCGCGTCGACAGCGAGTTGGGAGGTCACGCGGGTGTCGATGGAGTAACCCACGATCCGCTTCGAGCAGGCGTCCTTGACCGCGCAGAGGTAGAGCTTGCCCTCGCGGGTGGGGTGCTCGGTGATGTCGTTGAACCACAACAGGTTCGGCGCTGCAGCACTGAACTCGCGGCCGACGAGGTCGTCGTGCACCGGCGGGCCGGCTTGCGGTAGCGGCCCCGTCGGCGGGCGTGGACCGACCACAGCTTCTGCAGTGTGCAGAGCCTGTTCACGCGGTTGTGCGAGGCAGGTCCACGTCGGACTTCGCGCCCGAGGTGGAGTGTCGCTCGCGGTAGCGGGCCACCGACATCGGGTTGAGCGCGAACACCCGATAGCCGGCCGCGAGCAGAGCCGCGACCCACGGACCGCGGTCGGTCTCGATGCCCACCACCACTACGCCCTCGGCGAGCAACCCGGTCTGCGGATCGAGATCGCTGTCGTCGAGATGCTCGGCGATCATCTCGTGCAGCCGCGACATCCCCGCCATGCCCTCGGGTAACCGCGCCCGCCCCAACCGCTTCCCGGTGCCGTCGACGATCTCCACGTCGTGGTGGTCCTCAGCCCAGTCGTCACCGACGAACAGCAACGTCCATCGCCTCCCGCTCAAGTCCCATGGACGGCAGCGTGGAGCAGGACCCCGCGACCTAATGGTCAAGTGCTCACCGGCCCCCGCGACGAACTCGGGGCCGGGGCACGTCATTCCATCAGCGGTCCGACCTGCTCACGACCAGCGGGCGCACGATCTGACTCAAGGGCTCGAAGCCCAGGCCAGAAGAGTGCTGACCCGCTGGCCGCCACCAGCGCCGAGCCTTGCGCCACCAGGCCCGGCAGGACCCATTAGGCCTTCTGACGGCCAATACGGGCGTACACCATCGGGCGTTTTGACCGGTAGATCCAGGCAATCACAAATCCTGCAACAAGCACGCCCCAGACGATCGCCTGCTCGACCGCTGCCTCGACGACGGAGCCACCTGTCATCGTCGTGAAGTTCGTAATTGCGAGATACAGCACTACGACCATGCCCACGACGCTGAGCAGGGGAGCGACGGTGGTATGCCACCGGCTGGCGTCCCTCGCATCGCGCCTGCACTGAAAGAAGAGAATGACGGCCGCGCTCGTCAAAGTCATGAGTACCATGATGGCGAAACCACCTGTCCCGGCGAGCTGGCCATACCACGCCTCCGGGTCGCTTCCAGCGAAGGCGAGCAGCGCGACAATTAACACCAGACTAAGAGTCAGCGAGCTCACGTAGGGCGAACCATGCCGAGGATGAACTTTACCCATACGGGCCGGCAGTACGCCGTCGATACCGAGCGAGTAGCAGTAACGCGATATAATGTTTTGCACGGACAACAGGGCGGCGAACGCGGACGTCACCACGAGCACTGTCACGACATCCTTGGCCCAGGTTCCAACAAATTTCTCCACCGCAGAGGCAAACATGCTGGTCGGCTGTGAAGCCGCAACGTCGCCGACATTCGCGGGGCCGTACGCCACGATCATTAGCCAGGTCGCAGCGATGTAGAACACGCCGAATGAGCCGACGGCGAGGTATGTGGCGCGAGGAACTGTGCGCCCCGGATCCTTCGTCTCTTCTCGGAAGATCGCGGTTGCCTCGAACCCGCCAAAGCTCAACGCTGCATAGAGTACGGCGACGCCGACCGAGCCTGACGCCAAAGCGTCCCAGCTGAACGGGGCGAATGGAATCCCCTCCGGTCCGCCCTGTCCTAGTACGCCCGCATCAAAGATGACAACGATCAGGATCTCACAGACCATCACGATCGATAGCACCTTGGCGGATAGATCGATCCGGAAGTAGCCGAGTGTCCCGGTTATACCGACGACCAGCAGCGCCAAGGCGTACCAGGGGATCGACTGAAGACCTAACTCTCCGGCGAGATTCGCGACAGCGGTGCCGATGAACATGTACGAGGCAACCGCCATGAAGAGGTACCCGGCGATTGCTAGGAAGCTCGCGCCGAGTCCTGGAGCCTTGCCTAGGCCTGCAGTGATGTAGGCGTAGAACGCGCCAGGATTATCTACATGACGGGTCATTGCGGTGTACCCGACCGAGAAGACGAGCAAGATCGCCATAGCGATGACATAGGCCAGTGGCGCACCTATGCCACCGAATGAGATCATGAAAGGTGTGACGGCCGACACCACCATGATGGGTGCTGACCAAGCCAGCACTGTGAGCACAAGCTCGATTACCCCGATACGACCCTTGAGTCGTTGCTGCGCGGATCCGGACTCTGCGGCAGAGTCGGGCAATGGGACGGGGCGCACGGGAACGGCGTCAGGCGCATTCAACTCGTTGGTCACTTGAACCCTTTCTCTTGCTCTCCCTGAAGGGCCATTTGGGTGTGCAGTCAGGGTGGGGCTCGAACTGATGTGGGCCAGAGGGCCGGGCTAGTTTCCACGCGCGGTGCTGATGCCTACGTCGCGCACTCATGCGCCTCGTCTTGCTGTCGACGCCGGTTCTCCCATGAGGCGAGTTGTCCTAGGGGGGCGGGCCGAGGCTTGCATCCTCATTCGCGGGGCGCAGTTCTCAACAGCTGTGGAGCAGGAAGATGACAGGCCGCCAATGGGAACACTGGCGGCCTGTCTCGCAGCGCGCTCTCGATTTCGTCCATAGGTTTCTCAACCACTTCGAAAGCAGGATGCGTGGTACAGGGGCGCCGATGCGTGAGGGCTGCTTGCTGGCGGGAGGCCCTTACGGAAGTGCCCGCTCGGTTTGGATGGGCTGCCCGAGCGGCCTTCTCGGACCGACGAGCAGATCGTTAACGGGCCCTTGGCCCTACAGAGTGGTGATCTCAAGTCGTGCGCCCGCAGGGCCGCCTATCTCCAGCGTCTGGTTCGTGGCGCGCATTGACGTAGCGAACCACCAGCGTTCCTGCGTGCCCGTCAGCGGAATGAAGTCCGGGTAATCGCTGCTGGCCAGCATGAGCAGGAGAGAGTGGTCTGGCTGCAAAACGTAGCCGGCTTCGCCTACCGACATGGTCAGATCCGTCGGCTCAGATGCGGTCAGTCGCTGCTGCCCACGGCAGATGAACCGCACGCTGCCGTCCGGCTCCAGATCCAGAAGGTAGGCGAACAGATCCATAGCCGGACCGGTAGTCGTGACCCGGCCGTGGAACGTCACCGGGCCAGCCAATTCGAGCGGTTCAATCAGTGGATCACACCGGAACGTGAGGACGTCCTCGCGGTCCACCGTCTCACGGAAGTCCGGCCATTCGGCAACCAAGAGAGACCAGAACTGGGTAGCAGTCGGCACGAGCTTGTCGGGATCGTGAGTCCATGATACCGGGCTGACATCGCCGACCTGCTGCGGTAGGAGGCGCCCAGTTGTGGCATCCTGGCCGCCTGCCAGATGCAGTACTCGTCGCGTGGCCTCCGGAGGAGGCCAACTGCTGGTCTGGCGAACCTCAGAGCTATGCGCTAATTGGTACTCGACAGCCGGAAGGGGCTCAACGTCGTCATTCCCCTTCAGGTACCGATCGAAGAACTGCAATTCCCCCTCGAACCACGTCCGAATCTGCTCAGGCGTGAGCTGCGGGACGTCGATACTCCCACCGTGGGACAAGTTGGCGGGCCGGTCGTCGAGGCGGGTATCGTCGTGATCATGGGGTCCGAGTCGTAGATGCACGATTGGCTTCCACGCGGGATTACCCACCATTGCCCGATAGTCCTGCATGGCCTCAGCTCGGCAGTATGGGTCAAACCAGCCCAGTGAGAGAAGCACCGGAACGGGCTTCGCATCGAGAGGATGGCCCTCGGGATAGCGGCGAAGCGGTGGTTGCGGCGACAGGTGCATGTCCATCGCTGGCGGTTTGACACCCATCTGCTCTGCCGCCTCCTCGAACGCCTTGATCAAAGGCCGGTGCGACCAGTCGTAGCCCTGCTCGTGGTCGAGTAGGTCGTTGACCGCGTAGAAGTCCATGACGTACTGGAAGTAGAACGTCCACTCGGGCTCCCCCGGTGTCAGCTGCGCCGCGCCGAGGTTTGTGTTGGTGGCGCGCGGCGCAATGGCACGCAACGCAGGGTGGTTCGTTGACAGTGCAGCCCATTGAGTGTAGCCAACATAAGATAGGCCGGTCATGCCTACTCGCCCGTTGGACCAGGACTGATTGACGATCCATTCAATGGTGTCGTAACCGTCCAGGGCTTCGTTGACCCACGGAACCGTCTCGCCCTCGGATCGGAACTTCCCCCGGCAATCTTGCGCCACCAAAGCGTATCCGCGCTCGAGGAGCGCCTCGGCGAACACGTCGACTCGAATGATCTGGCCGTTCTTGTCGTAAGGTAAGCGCGTCAACACCACAGGTACGGGTCCGTCCGTGTCCGGCAGATAGACGTCGGTCGCCAGACGGACGCCGTCACGCATGCGCACCATGAACTGCTTCGACCGGTTACTCGGAACGCCCGGCGAGATGTGGGTGAATGATATAGGGGCGGGGTGGAGCGCCGCCTCAGAGTTTGCTTGTTCAGACATTCTCCGGCCTTTCTGATTCCCCCCACAGATTGCAGGGTATGGCACGATTTCAAAGCACGAAGAGTAACGCTGACTCTCCCACTAGTTGAGAACTATTTGAAGCCGCCGGTTGCAACAGAAAACAGCGGAGTTTTGGTCGGCGCCAAGAGCAGCTTGCGGCGCTTTCACGCTGACAGGGGAGGAGCCCTCCTTGCGCTTCGTTTCAGAGACGTGCTCACAACCGGCAGACCTGGCGAACCCGTCTGACCGTGGAAACCAAACTGCAATCCCGTCTATGGACGCGACTGGGGTCGCGTATGGCGTCGGAGGCTAGCGGCGTGGCCTGTCGCTGTCTAGGCCCCCGCCCTCAGGTTGTCGGCTACACATGTCGCCCACGTCCGTTCGCTCCGTGACCAGGGCCGCGGGCGGAGACGGTCGCGAGAAGGCTGTGCCGGAGGCAGGGTGAGGTCGTCGTTGCGGCGTCTAGCGCGCCCCTATGACGGCTGGCCAGAGGCAACGCCTCTCGCCGCCGCGAGCATGTCCGAACGCAGACATGCTACGAACGCTTGACGAGACACGCTTGTTCTGTAGACAATCGTCTGGCCTAGACACTCGTCAGATCGCTTCGTCGCCCAGGAGGATGATGGTCTCGGACCTCCAGATTAGGTGTGCTCAGATTAAGCCGCTGCCGGGCCCGTTCTTGGTCTGGCGTCGCGCGGCATCATCGTCAGCGTCGTGGCGACGGGGGAGTCCTTGATGGCTGAGTGTCGGACTTGGCAGGGCAATCTCGCGGGTGGTCGGGCGTTCGGCCTGCCAGTTCGCGAGGTGAATCTGCACGAGTTACCCGACGGCGCCACGCATGTAGCGCTCTTGGACCTCACGGTTGATATCGCCGACATTCGCGTCACGCTTGTAAGGCAGTCGAGGCCAGTCTCGGTAGCGGCGGCCAGCTCGTCGCGGCGGAGAGCGTCGTGTTCGACGAGCAGGCCGTGTACGTAGTCACGCCGTCTCGACGCCGGTAGCCGGCCGCGGCAGTCGTGGCCGATCGTCGAGGCGTGGGTCAGCTCGGAGAGGAGCGTTGTCACGCTCGGCGTGGTGGAGCCCGTGCAGTCAGCCGCTTTGCTCGCTTGGTCGACTTCGACGGGCGGCTGTCACCTCCGTCAGCCAAGCGCTCGCGCGCCGGCCGGGCAAGCCACTTGACGGCACGAGGCAAGCGCGCCGATCAATGGCCGTGACGTCGTGACCTGCCACAAACCAATGTTTACAGGACGTACAGGCGCATCTGCCGCCGCTGCCAGTACTTCGACGCCGAGAGCCCAACGCGAGAACACCAGGGAGGAGGCGACGACCTGCCATCCTCGCCTCGGCGCTGCGCGACGACGCGTAGAGGTGTGTCGTGGTCGATGACGGCATCGGGCTCTGCCAGACCGAACCACGGCTGGCCATGGCGATCCGCTTCCTGGCGAGCTTATAGGGGCCGCCGCGTGGAGCTCCTACTCGGGTCCCTTCTCCCGATCGATGAGGCGGGTGAGCAGCGCGGCGATCTGTTGCTGGCCGGCCGCGGCCGCGTCGAGTGTCCCGCGGATCTCGGTGAACCCGGTCTGCATCTGCTCACGGAGGTCGCCGAGGTCGCCGCGCAGGGCGTTGAGGACGCGGGTGTTGTGGTCGCGGAAGTCGCGGATCTCGCCGCGGATCTCGGCGACGTCGCGGTCGGCTCCGCCGGCGAGGACGCGCGCCGCGGCGGCGTCCTGCTCGCTGCTGCGGACTCGCTCGGCAAGCTCCCGTACCTGGGTCTCCAATGCGCTGACGCGCCGCTCGAGTTCCTCAGGGCCGGCCATCAGTCCACCCTAGCGGGCCGGCACAGTTGATCAGCATTCACAGCTCAAGCAGGGCGCGTAGCGCGATGTCGACGGCCTCCATCGCCTCGGGGTCGGCGGTGCCGACGTGTTCGGTGAGTCGGCGGCGCATGACCTGCTCGAGCGTGCCCACCGCAGCCCAGCCGTGCGGGGCGACCGGC
>NZ_JAJSOK010000116.1 GCF_021283305.1 Pseudonocardia kujensis | reverse complement strand
CGGCCTCGCTCGGCCACCCCGCCGCCGCCGTCGCCTGGCTGGTCCGCGCGCTCGCCGCCGAGGGCGAGGGCCTGCGAGCGGGCGAGATCGTGCTGTCCGGCGGCCTCACGGCGGCGGTGCCGGTCGGGCCGGGCGACGTCGTCGTCGCGTCGATCGACCGACTCGGGAGCCTGGAGCTGGCCTGCCGCTGACCCAGGTCAGGCGCGCGAAGGCCGCGCCGCCGGCCGGCCGGCCCTCGGCGAGGTGCTCACCGCCGGGTGACGGCCGCGAGCACCTCCTCGAGCGCCGCGTCGGCGAGCGCGCGCATCTCCGCGTCCGTGCGGTCCTGGATCGGGTGCGGGACGAACACCGACGGCACCTCCCGGTACCCGAGCGCCTTCGCCTGGGCCGCGGCGGCGACCACGAACTGCGTCGACGCCAGGAAGGCCGCGATCACGCCCCGGCCCTCGAGGGCGGCGAAGTCGTGCACACTGCACGACGTGCACGAGCCTCAATCGGCGAGCGCCTCGATCACCACGTCGCACTCGGTGGTGACGTCGCGCCGCAGGTCGGGCGGCATCGGCTTGGTGAAGGTCGGCTTGGCGTAGCGGCGGACCGTGATCCCGCGGTCGGCGAGGAGCTCGGCGAGCCGGTCGAGGAAGACGTCGCCGCGCGCCTTCGAGATGTCGAGCAGGCCGACCCGGAGCCCGTCGAGCGAGGCCGGGCGCCGCAGCGCGGTGCGCGCGTCGGGCGCGGACTCGTCCGTCGGGTCCAGGATCACCAGCGACCCCGTCGCTCCACCAGGGCTCACCGCCACGGGTCGACCTCCCTCGTCACGGGCGCGCTCCCGCCCGGTCCACCGGCCCAGCCGCCGATCACGGCCGAGAACATGCCGGCGCCACCACCGGCGTACATGATCATGTAGCCGCCCGGCCGGAACTTCGGGACGGGACGGTCCGACGCGCGCGCGGGCACACCCTCCTCGATGCCGCCCGCCCCGCGGGTGATCTCGGCGCGGTCCAGCAGCAACAGCTCGTCCAGCTCCCAATGCAGCCGCGCCCGGTCCCAGCCCGCCTCCCGGAAGGTCCGCCCGTGCTCGGGGCTGAGGACCAGGGACGCGTCGAACCCGCCGGGCAGCTTCCAGTGGCAGACCGACCGCAGGCCCTGCGCGAGCGACCGGGCCAAGGACTCCGGCGTGCGGGAGATCTGGTCGGCGAGCCCGCGCGGCCCCTCGGCGGCGAAGACCGTGACGGCCGAGCGCCCGGGCGGCACCCCGCGGCTCTGCGCGAGCGGCTCGAAGGGCGAACCCTCCTCGTCCTCGGCGAAGCAGAACCCGACCTTGCCGGGATGGCCCAGCGCGGCCCGGTCGACCTCCTGCGGACGCCCGCCCCCGACGTTGCGGATCACCAGCTGCAGCGCCCGGCCGATCGTCGAGTTGGCGCGGTTGCCCTGGCCGAGCGCGTTGCCGGCCCAGTTCATCCCGATCTCCGCCCGGATCGGCCCGTTGACGACGATCGCAGGCCCGGCGCCCCAGGTGGTCGCGAGCAGGCCGTGGGCGTTGAACTCGTCCGTGCACGCCGCCTCGACCGCGGCGAGCACGACCGGCAGGTACTCCGGCCGGCACCCGGCGAGGACGGCGTTGATCGCGACCTTCTCCACGGTCGCCTCGGCCAGGTTCGGCGGGACCACCGCCACCGCCTCGTCCGGCTTGCGCGAGGTGCCCTCGAGCATGCGCAGCACCCGCGCCGGGGTCGGGGCGACGACCGGCAGCCCGTCGGTGAACCCGCGGTCGAAGAGCGCCTCCGCCTCGTCCTCCAGCGCGGCGATCTCCAGCCGGCGCGCCCGCAGGGACCCGCCGCGGGTGCGGACCAGGATCTCCTCGGCCACGTCCGGGTCCTGGGTACGGGAACCGCAGCCCGGCCGGTACTCCGGCAGACCCTCGCCGAGGCCGGCGACGCCCGTGAGCTCGGCCCACTGCGCGCGGCTCCACCCGACGACCCGACCCTGCTCGACGCCGCCGGCGAACCGGACGAGCGTGGGCACGGTCTCGATGCCGAGGGCGAGGCTGGCGTCCAGGTCCGTGTCGTCGCGCCGGTCGGCGACGCCCTCCGGGAACGCCGGATCGTCCTGGGTGAAGACCGTCAGCCCCGGCAGGCCGGCGAGCACGGGCTCGACCAGCCGACAGGTCGGACAGTCCTGCTTGACGACGGCGACGTACCCGTCCGCGGGCCACGCGACCGTCTCCCGCTCCTCCGCCGGCACCGACACGCTCCGCACGCTAGCCGGTTGAACGGTCGTCCGGTAGGTCGGTGGGCTCCGTCGGCGCGGCACGGTCGAACGAGGACGGGCGCTGCTGCCCGCGATCACCGGACGGCGGTTGTGGCCGGCGGCCGGCGGATGGCTGGATGGGATCGTGCGCCGCTTCCGCCCCGGGCTCCGCCGGACGGTCGTCCCGCTCGTCCTGGCCCTGGCCGCGACGCTCGCGGGCGTGCAGACCGCCGCTGCCGCCCCACCCGTCGCCTACGTCGCGCTCGGCGACTCCTACGCCGCGGGCGTCGGCGCGCCGCCGGACGGCACGAGCGGCGCCTGCGCCCGCAGCACCGGCTCCTACCCCGCCCGCTTCGCCGCCGCGACCCACCCCGCGTCGTTCACCTCGGTCGCGTGCAGCGGCGCGACCACCGCCGGCGTGCTCCGCGACCAGGTCTCCGGGGTCACGAAGAACACCGACCTCGTCACGCTCACCGTGGGCGGCAACGACACCGGGTTCGCGCCGGTCCTCGCCCGCTGCACCACCGCGCCCGACGACGCGGCCTGCGACCGGGCCGTCCGCGCCGGCGAACGGGTGGCCCGGTACGTCCTGCCCTCCGCGCTGGCGGTCGTGCTCGGCACCGTACACGTGCGCGCCCCCGGCGCGAAGGTCGTGGTCCTCGGCTACCCGCGCCTGTTCGGTGCCGGGAAGGGCTGCCCGCTGAACCGGGTCCGCAGCGCGCGCATCGACGCCGGCGCGGACGTGCTGAACGACCGGATCGCCGAGACCGCGCAGCGGTTCGGGGCGACGTTCGTCGACGTCCGGGCCGCCTTCGCGGCCCACGGCCTGTGCAGCGCCGCCCCCTGGATCGTGGCGCCCGGCGGCCCGGGCGCCTACCACCCCACGGCCACGGGGTACGTCCGCGGCTACCTGCCGGCCCTGCGCACCGCCGCCGAGGGCGCCTGAGCCCCGCTCGCCCGGTGCTCGGGTCCCGGGGCGCTCAGACGGTGCGCGGCCGCCCGGACAGCACGCCCGCCACCAGCTGCGCGAGCAGGGCGACGAGCAGCACGGCGAGCGAGGCGGTCCAGGCGCCGGTCGCCTCGTGCAGCAGCCCGACGAGCATCGGTCCGGTCGAGGCGATGAGGTAGCCGAAGCCCTGCGCCATCGCGGAGAGCCCGGCCGCCGTCGCGGCGTCGCCCGCGCGCAGCGTGATCACGGTCATCGCCATCGCGAACACGGTCAGCCCGGTGCCCAGCAGCAGCGCCCACAGCCACGGCACCGTCGCGGGCGCGAGCATCAGCCCGAGCGCGCCGGCGATCGCGATCAGGGTGAGCCCGGCGTTCCACCCCGACTGGCTCCGCCGCCGCGCGGCCAACGCGGGCACCATCAGGCTGAACGGGACGGCGACGAGCGTCGCGAGGCTGAGCATCACCCCGGCGGTACCCTTGGACAGGCCCGCGCCCAGGTAGATCTGGGGCAGCCAGCCCATCACGACGTAGGCCATGAAGGACTGCAGCCCCATGAACGCGGTGACCGACCAGGCGACCGGGCTGCGCAGCAGCCGGCCCCACGAGGCGTGCCGCGCCGGGCGGGTCACCTCCGCCGCCGGCCGGTGCCGCGCGCCCACGATCCACACGACCAGCGCCACCAGCGCGAGCGCCGCCCAGAGGACGAGCGCCCCGCGCCAGCCGCCCGCGGGTCCCTCCAGCGGCGGGGTCAGCGCCGAGCCGAGCGCGCCGCTGCCCTGCAGCGCCGCCGTGTAGAGGCCGGTCATGAGGCCGATGCGGTGGGCGAAGGACTCCTTGACGACCACCGGGACCAGCACGTTGGCCACCGCGATCCCGGCGCAGGCCACGAACGTCCCGCCCAGCATCACGCCGGCGCCGCCCAGCACCCGCACGACGAGCCCGACGCCGAGCACCGCCAGCGCCACCCCGATCGCGCGGGCCAGGCCGACGCGCCGCGCCAGCACCGGCGCGGCCAGGCCGGCGACGGCGAAGCACAGCGTGGGGGCGGTGGTGAGCAGGCTGGTCCAGGCCGCCGAGGTTCCGAGCCCGGTCCGGACGTCGCCGAGCAGCGACGATGCGCTGGTCACCGCCGCCCGCAGGTTCACCGCGGCGAGCACGACCCCGACCGCCAGCAGCAGGCTCCCGCGCAGGGGGCCGAAGCGCGCGTCCGCGAGCCGCTCCTCGGCGGCGGCCTCCCCGGCGATCTCGAGCGCCTGCCCGTCGGCGATCACGTGGTGCTCGGTGCGCTCGGGTGCGACCGAACCGGCGGACGCCCCGTCGGACTTCTGCGCGGCGCGCCCCGGATCTCCCACTGCCATGGCGGCTATTCTGACAGACATCCCATGTTCGGATGAAAGGATCGCGCCTGTGCCCTTGGCCACCACCCGGCGTACCGGACTCGTCGACCAGGTCATCGAGCAGATCCGCGCGACCGTGGCCGCCGGCGAGTGGCCGGTCGGCACCCGGGTCCCGCCCGAGGCCGAACTCGCCGAGACCCTGGGGGTCGGGCGCAACACAGTGCGCGAGGCGGTGCGCGCGCTCGCCCACGCCGGGCTGCTCGAGGTCCGGCAGGGCGACGGCACGTACGTCCGCGCCACGAGCGAGATCTCCGGGGCGATCCGCCGGCTCGCCGGGACCGAGCTGCGCGAGGTGCTGCAGGTGCGCCGGATGGTGGAGGCCGAGGGCGCCCGCCTCGCCGCCCGGCACCGCACCGCGGAGGAGCTGGTCGAGCTCCGACAGGCGATGGCGGCGTGCGAGGAGGCAGAAGGGGCCGCGGACCTCGCGGCGTTCACCCGCGCCGACCTGGCCTTTCACCAGCTCGTCGTGCGTTGCGCCCACAATGCGGTGCTGGCCGAGCTCTACCGCGGGCTCACGGAGGTGGTGCACGCCAGCGTCGCGACGACGGTCGCGGGCGGCCGCTGCGAGAGCCACACCGGCCTGCTGGCGGCGATCCGGTCGGGCGACGCCGCGGGCGCCGCCGCGGAGGCGGAGGACTTCCTGGACTCCCTCCTCCGCGAGCACGGCGCCCCTAGATCGTGAGGACGATCTTCCCGGTCGTGCGGCCCTGCTCGCCCAGCCGGTGGGCGTCGGCGGCCCGCTCCAGCGGGAAGGTCTCGGCCACGCGCACGCGCAGCTTGCCGTCCGCGTGCAGCCGGAGCAGCTCGGAGAGTCCGGGCCCGTCCGCGCGCACGTAGGCGCCGGAGGCCTTCACCCCGCGCTCCTCGGCCGCCTTCACCGCCGCCTCGACCGCGACCGTCGGCAGGCAGATGAGCATCCCGGAGGGCTTGACCAGGTCGAACGAGCGCACCGCCGTCTCGCCGCCGACGAGGTCGTAGACCAGGTCGACGGGCTCGACGACCTCCTCGAACCGCTCCGACCGGTAGTCGACGACCTCGTCGCAGCCCAGGTCGCGGAGCAGGTCGTGTTTCGGCGCCGACGCCGTGCCGACCACGTACGCCCCGCGCGCCTTCGCGATCTGCACCGCGAGATGCCCGACGCCGCCGGCCGCGGCGTGGATCAGCACGCGCTGCCCCGCCCCGAGGTGCCCGACGTCGACGAGGCTCTGCCACGCCGTCATCCCGGCCAGGGGCACCGCGGCCGCCTCGACCACCGACAGGTCCGCGGGCCGCGCCCGGAAGTGCGCGGCCGGCGCCGTGACGTACTCCGCGTAGGCGCCGTCCGGGCCGGGGAAGCGCGCCATGCCCAGGACGGAGTCGCCGACCGCGTACCCGCGTTGGTCGAGGTCGGTGTCGGGGCCCAGCGCGTCGACCACCCCGGCCACGTCCCAGCCGACGACGAACGGCCTGCCGCCGAACGACTTCCACGGTCCGAGCCCCGACCGGGTCTTCCAGTCGATCGGGTTGACCCCGGCGGCCGCCACCCGGACCCGGACCTCGCCGGGGCCCGGCTCCGGGGTGGGGATGTCCTGCAGGCTCAGGGCCTCGGGCCCACCGGGCCTGTCGCAGACGATCGCGCGCATGACCTCGCAGCCTACGGCCGGCCGCCTCGCCGGGATCGCCGTGCCGCCGAACCGACCCCGGGACGGCCCTACCGCTCGAGGGTTTCTCCGAAGGCCTATCCGACGAGCTCGCCGTCGACGACCCGCGGGCGGCCGTCGCGCTCCCACTCGAGGAAGCGCTGGGTCTCGACGAGGATCGCGCCGCCGAGCCAGAGTGCGACGACGCCGTCGTCGACCAGACCGAACACCGAGGTGAAGGCCTCGGGCACCAGGTCGACGGGCGACACCAGGTACGCGACGGCCAGGACCAGCAGCCCGAGCCGGCCGCGGGTCAGCACGCCGGAGCGCCCGCTCAGGGCGCCGGCGACCATGCGGGGCAGCGCGCGGGCACGGTCGCCGAGGCCGGGCGAACCGGGCTTGCGGCTCTGCACGATCACGCGGGCCAGGGTCAGGAGCGCGGCCCGCCGCCCCGCGGAGGAGCGCGAGCCGGAGGAGGTCGTCATGTCCGCTTCAACGCCCGCCGCACCCGGCACGTTCCGCGTGGGATGTGACGACGGCGACGGCCGGCACGGGCCGCACCCTCAGCGGCGGACCCGGCCCTCGCCACCGCTGGTCGACAGCGACCACACCACGACCCCCGCGAAGACGAGCGCACCGACCGCGACGGCCCACGCCAGCACCTGGTACAGCGCCCCGGCCAGCGTGAACGCCAGCACCACGAGGAGCGCGGCCCCGAGCAACCGCAGCATGGACACCTCCGACTCGCCTGCGACCACGCCAAGGATCTCACGAATCGGACGAACAGGACCAGTGAAGGTGAACGGGTGATCCGACCCACACCGGACAGCACGCCCGCAGGGGCTCGGCGCCGCGCCTGGTCGGCCGCGACCACGGACCGCGGCGCAGGCGCGTGCCCATGCTGAGGACTTCTCAGGAGACTGTTGCATCGCCGATAGCTAGCGATATATCGTGATGGCACACGAGCTACCGACCAAGGAGGCTCACGACGAGAAGGAGACACACCATGTCTGCCGACAACCCCACCTGGGACTCCCCCTTCGGCCCGCGCTTCGGCGGGTTCGGCCCCGGCTTCGGCCCGCGCGGCCGCGGTCGTGGTGCCGGTCGTCGCGGCGGCCCGCGCCGCCGCCCGCCCTTCGGCCCCTTCGCCGACACCACCCCGGGAGCGCCCGACGTGAACGTGAACGTGAACATCGACGCCGAGGACGGGGCCGAGCGCCTGCGTCGCCGGCACGGCGGCCCGCGGTTCGGCCCCGGCGGGCCGGGCGCACCCTTCGGTCCCGGCTTCGGCCCCGGCGGGCCCTTCGGGCGCGGCTTCGGACCGGGCCGCGGCTTCGGTCCCGGCCGGCGCGGCCCCGGCGGTCGCGGGCGGCGCGGGCGCGGTGACGTCCGGCTGGCCGTCCTCGCGCTGGTCGCGGAGCAGCCGCGACACGGCTACGAGATCATCCAGGAGATCGCCGAGCGCTCCGGCGGGCGCTGGAAGCCGAGCCCCGGTTCGGTCTACCCCACCCTGTCGCAGCTCGAGGACGAGGGCCTGGTCCGCGTGGAGCAGACCGACGGCCGCCGCGTCGTCCACCTCACCGAGGCGGGCACGGCGTACGTCGAGGAGCACCGCGAGGAGCTCGACAAGGTCTGGTCCGCCTTCGACGGCGAGGAGGAGGACGGCCCCGACGCCGCCCTCTGGCAGCAGCTCGCGCAGCTGCACGCCGCCGCCCAGCAGGTGATGGCCACCGGCACGCCCGAGCAGATCGCGACGGCCACCGAGGCCCTCACCGAGGCCCGTAAGACCATCTACCGCCTCCTGGCGGAGTGATCCCGGGAATCTGAGTGCGTTATGGAACCATAATGCGCGAATGGGCGACGCCGGCGCGCATTATGGTTCCGTACTGCGTTCGGTCAGCAGTCCCGCAGCTCGGGCGACTGGTTGAGGATCTGACCGCGCGGGCTGATGAACTCGCGGTAGATCTCGGAGTCGACGGCGGCCGGCGCGAAGGCGGCGACCCGGTGGCAGTTCTGGAAGGCCAGGACCACGCCGAAGTGGCGCTCGAGAGCGCCCCGGATCGAGGTGCTCGCCAGGGCGCGCAACAACTGGCCGCGCTCCTTCTCGGACGGCGGCGGCACCTCGTGCTCGCCGAACGGCTTGTCACCGGTGCGGTCGGCGGCGGCCGCCGACACGACCTCCCAGGCGTAGGGCAGGGAGTCGCGGACGACGGCGAGGAACTGCGCGTCGTCCATCTCCCGGCGTTCGGCGGCCTCGAGGACGGCGGTGGGGACGTCGAGGGACATGGCTTCCTTTCTGCAGGTGAACAGGAGGTCTGGTGGCTCAGGCGTGCTGCGGGGCCACGGGCAGGAAGTCCGGGACCACCTGGGCGGAGAGGTCGACGCCGGTGGCGCCGTCGCCCCAGGCGCGGGCGTTGCGCAG
The DNA here is from genome assembly GCF_021283305.1 of Pseudonocardia kujensis. Lineage (GTDB taxonomy): Bacteria > Actinomycetota > Actinomycetes > Mycobacteriales > Pseudonocardiaceae > Pseudonocardia > Pseudonocardia kujensis. The sequence continues at coordinate 4,721 of NZ_JAJSOK010000116.1, read as the reverse complement.
ATGGAACTCCACGGTGTCGCGGTGGTAGGCCGCCCAGTCGCGGGTGCGGCCGTCGAGGTCGGCGAGGATCCGGGCCAGCACGGTGAGGTTCGCGGGCTCCAGCTCCTCGACCGGCCGGACCCGGCCGCGCTCGGCGGCCCGCACCCAGGCGGACTGGGAGAAGCAGCCGAGGAGCGCGTCGCCGACCTCCTCGCGCAGGTAGGCGACGTCCTCGGCGTCGGTGACCTTGTTGCCGACGACCCGCAGCGCCACGCCGTGGTCGGCCGCGTGCGCCGCGTACTGCGCGTAGACGCCCACGCCGCGCCGGGTCGGCTCGCACACCAGCACGGTCAGGTCGAAGCGGGTGAACAGGCCGGAGGCGAAGGCGTCGGCGCCGGCGGTCATGTCGACGGCGACGTACTCCCCCGGCCCGTCGACCAGGTGGTTGAGGTACAGCTCCACCGCGCCGGTCTTGGAGTGGTAGCAGGACACGCCGATGTCGGACTCGTCGAACTCGCCGGTCACCAGGTAGCGCACGCCGCCGACCTCGGCCGAGTACCGCTGCAGCAGCTCACCGGCCGGATCGAGGTCGAGCAGCCGCGAGCCGGGCCCGGGCGGCGTCGTCTTGATCATGACGTCGGCGGAGGGCAACAGCGGGTTGGCGCCGCGCAGGTGGTCCTTCAGCCAGGTCAGGTCGCCGCCCAGCGCGCGCGGCGGGGCGGCCTCCGGGTCCGCTCCCAGCGCGACGCCGAGGTGCTGGTTGATGTCGGCGTCGATCGCCAGGACCGGCAGGCCCCGGCTCGCCACGTGGCGCGCGAAGAGCGCCGCCGTCGTCGTCTTGCCGCTGCCGCCCTTGCCGACGAACGCGATCCGCACCGTTCCGCTCCCCTCCGTCATCGAGGATGGTAACGGTAACGATGTTCACCAACGGGTGATCGACCCGGGGGTGGCTCAGGCCCGGGTGCGCCGCTCCCGGACGAACTCGCGCAACGTGGGGACGGCCGTGCCGGCCTCGCGGAGGTTCCGGCGGGCGCGGGCGCGCATCACGACGATCCCCACCAGGGCGATCGCCCAGAGGGCGTACTGCACCGTCCAGGCCGCGCGGAACGCGGCGGGCGTGTAGCCGCCGAGCACGCCCAGCACCAGCCCGACCACCAGCGCCAGCACCAGCGACGCCGAGAACCCGCCGACGTTGACGATCCCGACCGCCGTGCCCTGCCGTCGGCTCGGGTTGAAGGTGCGGGCGTAGTCGAACCCGACCATCGAGCCGGGCGGCCCGAGCGCCAGCACGACCACGAGCACGACCAGCAGCCACAGCGGCGCCGGCGGCGGGATCAGCAGCACGACGGTCCACGTCGCCGCGGTCAGCGCGATGACCCCGATGACCAGGTACGAGCGGCGGAACGGGTGCCGGGCGGTGAACGTGCCGAACAACGGCCCCGCCACGATCCCGACCGCGACGAGCAGGGTCAGCAGCGCGCTCGCCGTCCCCCGCCCGACGCCCTGTCCGGCGACCAGGTACGGCACGCCCCAGAGCAGGCCGAACACCGTCCCCGAGAACTGCGTGCCCATGTGCGTGAAGAAGCCGAGCCGGGTGCCGGGTTCGCGCCAGGAGGACCGCAGCCCGTCGAGCACCTCGCGCGGGGTCGGCGCGTCCGGACGGACCGGGCCGCCGGGTGGGCTCTCCCGGAACACCGCGAGCACGGCCAGCGCGGACAGCACGCCGAGGCCCGCCGCGGCGAGGAACGCCGGCGTCCAGCCCGGCCCGTGCAGGATCGCGGCCAGCGGGACGGCGGAGAGCACCTGGCCGATCTGCCCGAGCAGCCCGGTGAGCTGGGTCAGCACCGGGACCTGGCGCGCCGGGAACCAGGCGCCCAGCACCGACAGCACGCTGATGAAGGTGAAGGCGTCGCCGGCGCCGACGAGCACGCGCGCGGCGATGGCCAGCGGCAACGAGCTCGCGAGCGCCAGCGCGGCCTGGCCCGCCGCCATCAGCAGCGCACCGGCCACCACCAGCGCCTTCGCCCCGAAGCGGTCCAGCAGGACACCGGTGGGGACCTGCAGCGACGCGTACACCAGCAGCTGCAGCACCACGAAGCCGGAGAGCACCGCCGGGGTCGCGCCGAAGCGCTCGGCCGCGTCGAGCCCGGCGACACCGAACGACGTCCGGTGCATGACCCCCACGAGATAGGCCAGAAGCCCCGCCGACCAGACCAGATATGCGCGCGCGCTCCCCATGACGCCACCGATCCTCCGTCATCGGACGACGACACGCCCGCGTCCGCCGACGACGTCACGCCCCCTCCGGGCGGGATCACACCGGACGACCCCGAGGTCCTCGGATCCGGGCGCTGCCCGCACATCGGCCGCGAATGGGGGGATGCTGTGCGGGCGGCCGCGCGTTGCACGCGAGGATGGAGCCCGCAAGGGCCGCCGACGAGGAGGTACGACAGGTGCTGGATCCCGCGGAGCTGTACCGGGTCGAGGAGGGCGTCGACGTCGACCCCGACGCCAACCCCGACGGGTCGGTGCTGCTGGTGGTGCTCGACGGGTTCGTCGACGCCGGTGGCGCGGGGCGGCTCGCCGTCGAGGCGCTGCGCGAGGGCAAGGAGCCGCGCACGCTGGCCTCGTTCGACGTCGACCAGCTCGTCGACTACCGCTCGCGCCGCCCGCCGCTGACCTTCGACACCGACCGCTGGGTCGCCTACGAGCCGCCGGTGCTCGACGTCGTCGCCCTCACCGACGCCGCCGAGGCCGAGTTCCTGCTGCTCGCCGGCCCGGAGCCGGACACCCAGTGGGAGCGGTTCGTCGCCGCGCTGGAACAGCTCGTGCAGCGGCTCAACGTCCGGCTGGTGGTGACCCTGCAGGGCATCCCGATGGCGGTGCCGCACACCCGCCCGATCGGGGTGACCGCGCACGCCTCGCGCAAGGAGCTCGTCGAGGGGCACGAGCCGTGGTTCGCCGAGGCCCAGGTCCCCGGCAGTGCCGCCGCGCTGCTCGAGTACCGGCTCGGCGAGGCGGGGATCGACGCGATGGGCTTCGCGGTGCACGTGCCGCACTACCTGGCCCGCGCCGAGTACCCGCAGGCCGCGCGCACGCTGCTGGACCACACGGCGGTCGCCACCGGGCTGTACCTGTCCACCGAGGAGCTGTCGAAGGCGGCGGAGCGCACCGACGCCGAGATCGCCGAGCAGGTGGCGGGATCGGCCGAGGTCGCCGAGGTCGTCGAGGCGCTGGAGAAGCAGTACGACGCCGTCGCGGCCGGACGGCAGCGCGGCACCGGCGGGCTCGGCGGGGACCTGCCCAGCGCGGACGAGCTGGCCGCCGAGGTCGAGCGCTTCCTCGCCGACCAGGGCGACGACAAGGACGGCGGGTTCGGCGAGGGCGGCGAGCCCGGCCGCTGACGGGCGGCGCCCGGCCGCGATCACCTCGGTGAACGAGGCCGGGAACCGGGGCGCAGTCACGCGGTCACCTCAGCCCACGCACAGGCGGCCCACAGGTTCGGCCGGGACTCTCGGTGGTGCGGCGCGGTGGCGTCGGCCGGAATCCCCCCTCACGGCCCGCCCCGCGCCCCCCATCTCGGGAGGTGCCCGCATGACCCCGGCGACAGTCCCCGCGCGACCGACCGACCGCCTGCCCCGCTCCACGCCCGCCGCGGTCCCGGAGCCCCGTACCGCGTCCGACACCGGTTCCCCCACCCTGCCGCTGCGCCCGGCCCCGCCCCGGCGCGGGCGCGGGCCCGCCGGGTCCGCGTCGGTGCGCGGTCTGCGCCACGTCGCCGCCGACGCCCTCGCCGCCCAGGGCGTCGGCCGTGACCTCGCGGTCGCGGTCGCCGACGGCATCGGCGACTCCGCCGCCGCCGCGGTGGCCGCCCGGGTCTCCGCCGACGTGGCCGCCGCGGTCGCCCCGCGGGCCGGGTCGCTGGAGGGGCTGCTGGCCGCGCGCGACGCCGTGCGGCTGGAGCCGGGCGCGGACGACGCCGTGATGGTCGTCGCGGCCGGGCTCCCCGGCGGTGGCTGGTCGGTGTCCTGGGTCGGCGACTGCCGCGCCCTGCTCGTCACCGACCGCGGCGTCGCGCTGCTCACCCACGACCACACCGTGGCGCAGTACCTCCGCGACCGGGGCAAGGCCGAGGACGTGGTCCCGGCCTGGGAGAACGTCGTGATGACGACGGTAGGCAGCGTCGACCACGGCACCGTCGGGCACGCCGAGGGGCCCGCCGGACCGGGCACGCTGGTGCTGGTCAGCGACGGGGTGCACCGCGCGCTCGACGAGGAGACGATCGCGTTCCTGGTCCGCCGGGCCGACGCGCCCGCCCGGGCCGCGCACGACCTGGTCGAGGCCGCGCTCACCGCGGGCAGCCGGGACAACGCCTCGGCGACCGTGGTCCCCCTGCCGGAGGAGTGGACCGCGCCCTGACCCGCGGGCCCGGGGCGAAACGCCTCAGGAGCTCACCGCCCCGCCGCCGCCCGCCCCGAAGGCCCTCTCAGAGCAGGTCGAGGGCGGCGGCGACCACGCTGTCGGCGTCGATGCCGTGGTAGCGGTACACGCTGTCGAGGTCGCCGGACTGGCCGAACCGGGTCACGCCGAGGTGGGTGGCGCGGACCTGGTTGATCCCGGCGAGGAAGGCCAGCGTGTGCGGGTGCCCGTCGAGCAGGGTCACCAGCGGCGTGGCGCGCCGCGCCGGGAAGGCGGCGTCGAGGATCCAGGTGTCCGCGCTGCCGTGCCCGGCCCGGGCCTGG
>NZ_JAJSOK010000115.1 GCF_021283305.1 Pseudonocardia kujensis | reverse complement strand
GTTAAGCACGCCGCCAGCGTTCGTCCTGAGCCAGGATCAAACTCTCCAACAAAAACTGGCTCTCAAAACAGCCCACCCACCGGGACGGGACCCGGCAGCAGACCAAACATGAACTGGCACAAAAACCGCCAGAACACAAAAGCTCGACACACTGTTGAGTTCTCAAAAGACACCCGCACACCGGCACTCGACCGCTTCCGCGATCTTGCCCCGGGGGGCTTCCTTCTCGGATTGTCACCGTACCAGAGCGATCCGCTCGGAGGCAACTCCCCTATCTTACGCATGTCCCCCGGCCGGGTCAAGCACCGAAGTCCCGCGCCGGTCCCGCTCCGCCCTGGGGGGCTCGGCCGGACCGATTGTCGTCGCCCACCCGCGGTCCGACTCTGGGCCGGAGATTCCGTCCCGGTCTGTCGTGCTGACCGCCGTGGCGACGAGAGAGAAAGTTACACACCCGCTCCGGGGGCTCGGAAACCGGGGGGTCGCTTTCGCCGTTCCCGCAGGTCAGCACCGGGTTGTGCGCGGCCTCGGGCACAGGGGCCGACGAGCGCGCCGCCGCGGCGGCGGACCGGGGTCGGTCGCAGGGGGCCGGTTGCGGACGGGCCCGGCACGCCCCGGATGGGTGCGTACCGGGCCCGAATCCCGCGTGTGTGAGTTCGGCGACCTCGCCTGCGGTCAGGCCGTCACGCGCACGCCGGCGAGGTTGCGCTTGCCGCGGCGGAGCACCAACCAGCCCCCGGCGAGCAGGTCGTCCGCGGCCGGCATCCAGCCCTCGTCGTCGATCTTCGTGTTGTTCACGTACGCCCCGCCCTCCTTCACGGCGCGGCGCGCGGCCCCCTTGCTGTCGACCAGCCCGGTGCCCACCAGGAGGTCGACGATCGTGGAGCCGGCGCCGAGCGAGGTGTCGGTGGTCGGCACCTCGGCCATCGCGGCGGTCAGGGTCGCGGCCTGGAGCTCGCCGAGCTCCCCCCGCCCGAACAAGGCCGACGACGCCGCGGTCACCTGCGCGGTGGCCTCCGGCCCGTGCACCAGGGTGGTCAGCTCCTCCGCCAGCCGGCGTTGGCCCAACCGCAGGTGCGGGCGCTCGGCCGTCTCCTTCTCCAGCTCCTCGATCTCCTCCCGCGGCAGGAAGGTGAAGAGCCGGAGATAGGTGCCCACGTCCGCGTCGGAGACGTTGACGAAGTACTGGTACCAGGCGTACGGCGAGGTCAGCTCCGGGTCCAGCCAGATGTTGCCCCCGCCGGTCGACTTGCCGAACTTGCGGCCCTCGGAGTCCGTGACCAGGGGCGTGGTCAGGGCGTGCGCGGTCCCGCCGTCGATCCGCCGGATGAGGTCCACACCACCGACGATGTTGCCCCACTGGTCCGACCCACCGATCTGCAGCCGGCACCCGTACCGGCGGTACAGCTCGAGGTAGTCCTGGGACTGCAGGAGCAGGTAGCTGAACTCCGTGTACGAGAGCCCGTCCCCGGCCAGCCGGCGCTTCACCGTCTCCCGCGCCAGCATGACGTTGACCGAGAAGTGCTTCCCGATGTCGCGCAGGAAGGTCAGGACGCTCTGGTTCCCGGTCCAGTCCAGGTTGTTGGCGACGAGCGCGCCCGTGGGCGAGTCGTCGAACGTCACGAACCGCTCGAGCTGCCCGCGGATCCGGGTGGCCCACTCCGTGACCGTCTCGACGCTGTGCAGCGACCGCTCCCCCACGTCGCGCGGGTCGCCGATCTGCCCGGTCGCGCCGCCGGCCAGCACGATCGGCCGTGCACCCGCCTCCTGGAAGCGGCGCAGGGTCAGCAGCGGGATCAGGTGACCGGCGTGCAAGCTGGCCGCCGTCGGGTCGAACCCGCAATAGAGGGTGAGCGGCTCGGGTCCCTCGAGGTCCTTGCGCAGGGCGTCGAGGTCGGTGGTCTGCGCGATGAGGCCGCGCCACTCCAGCTCGTCGAGGATGCTCACGGCCCAATCCTCCCCGATGCGCGGACGGCCCGTCCCCCGGGTTCCGGGAGACGGGCCGCAGGTCGGACCGGATCAGCGCCGACTCAGGCGAGCTTCGCGTTCATGTCGCCCGGCAGCGTGTCGAGCAGCGCCGGCAGGCTCAGCACGCTGGAGAACGACATCGCCGCGGACTGCTCGGGCGTCGGGGTGAAGGCGTGGCCCTGCCGGACCGGCGTCAGCCCGGAGTAACCGGGCAGGTTCTGGAACGCCTGCGTCTCCGCGTCGCTCGCGGTGATCAGCACGATCGAGTCGACCGAGTCGAGCTTCGAGATCTCCTCGGTGGAGATCGTGGCGTAGAAGTTCGACCCGGCGAGCTGGTCGAACTCCTGCGGGACGGTCATGCCCAGGGCCTGGAAGAACCGGGCCCGCAGGTCCTGACTGCCCCACACGAAGAACGACGCGTTGTCCGCCGTGCTCGGCCGCACACCGGCCACCGACTTGCCCTGCAGGGCCGGGTTCGCCGCCTTGACCTGCGCGAACCTGGCCTCCAGGTCCGAGATCAGCTTCTCGGCCTCGACCGGCTTGCCCAGCGCCTGCCCGGTGAGGCGGGTGGCGTCCTGCCACGGCGTCCCGTAGTCGACGAACCCGGCCGGCTGCGCGATCGTCGGGGCGATCGCCGAGTAGGTGTCGTACTGCTCCTGTGTCAGGCCCGCGGAGATGCCGATGATGAGGTCGGGCCGCAGGGCCGCGATCGCCTCCGTGCTCACCTCGCCGACGGGGAGGACCTGCGGCTGCCGGCCCTGCAGCCTGTCCTGGGCCCAGTCCCAGGTGGCGGAGGGCTTGTCGCCGGTGAACTCGCGGATCGCAACCGGGACCACCCCGAGCGCCAGGATCGCGTCCTGGTCGGTGTAGCCCAGGGACACCACGCGCTGCGGGGCGGCCGGCACGGTCGTGGTGCCGTACTCGTGCGTCACGGTCGCCGGGAAGACGCCCGCCTGTCCGGACGGCGCCGTGCCGCCGGATCCGGACCGCTGGCCACCGGAGCCGCCGCACCCGGCGAGGACGGCGAGGACGGCGAGGACGAGGACGCCGGCGAGCAGCAGGCCGACGAGCGGGAGGAGTCGGCCTGGCCGACGATCAACGAACACGAAGGAAGGTTAGGGTCACCTTTCCTGAGTGTCCATTCCGGGGCGCCCTCGTCGGGTCACGGTCCGGACCCGGCCGGGCCGGTACGGGCTCACCTCGGGCGCCCCGTCCACCCAGAACCGCCACGGCGTGTCGTGCGCCGCGGCGACGCCCACGCGCGGCCCGGTGCGGATCCGCTCGGCCGGCACCGGCTCCCCCGCCACGACCCGCACCGGCGAGTCCGGCGAGGTGACGTCGACGCCGTTGTGCTCGCGGCCCAGCCCCAGCAGCGAGGCGAGCCGGGCTGGCCCGCGCGCCAGGTCCGCGTCCCGCCTGGCGGTCGGCCGCCGGACCCGCGCGATCCCCGGGTCCGACACCACCCGCCCGGCCCGCAGGAGCACCGCGCCCGCCTCGCCGTCCTGCAGGCAGGTGACGTTGGCGCAGAAGTGCATGCCGTAGACGAAGTAGACGTACAGGTGGCCCGCAGGGCCGAACATCACGGCGTTGCGCGGGGTCCGGCCCCGGTAGCTGTGCGACGCCGGGTCGTCCGCCCCGCGGTAGGCCTCCACCTCGACGAGCTCCACCGCGACCAGGCCTTCGGGGGTGTCCGCCTCGACGGTGCAGCCGAGGAGCCGGGCCGCCGCGGGGAGCACGTCGGCCGCGAGCTCCGCGCGCGCGAGCAGCGGCCGGGTCGGGGCGGCCACTCAGCCGTTCACCACCACGGCGCCCACCCAGGACCGTGCGTCGGCGGAGGCGAGGCGCAGACCGTCGAGCTGCTCCTCGACGCGCTCGCCCGCGGTCCCGCCGCGCGCGTCCCGCGAGGCGATGGAGCCCTCGACGGTGAGCACCTCCCGCACCGCGGGGGTGAGGGCGGGGTGCACGGCGGCCAGCTCGCCGTCGCTGAGGTCCTCGAGCCCGACGCCGCGCGCCTCCGCCGCCCGCACGCAGCCGCCCGCGGCCTCGTGCGCCACGCGGAACGGCACGCCCTGCCGGACGAGCCACTCCGCCACGTCCGTGGCGAGGGTGAATCCCGCGGGCGCGAGCTCGGCGAGCCGGTCGGTGTGGAAGACCAGCGTCTCGACCATGCCCGCGACGGCCGGGAGGAGCAGCTCGAGCTGCTCGACGGAGTCGAACAGCGGCTCCTTGTCCTCCTGCAGGTCCCGGTTGTACGCGAGCGGCAGGCCCTTCAGCGTGGCCAGCAGGCCGGCCAGGTTGCCGATCAGCCGGCCCGCCTTGCCGCGGGCCAGCTCCGCGACGTCCGGGTTCTTCTTCTGCGGCATGATCGAGCTGCCGGTGGAGAAGGCGTCGTCGAGCGTGACGTAGGAGAACTCGGCGGTGGCCCAGAGGATGACCTCCTCGGACAGCCGCGAGAGGTCGACCGCGACCATGGCCAGCACGAACGCCGCCTCCGCCGCGAAGTCCCGCGCGGCGGTGCCGTCGATCGAGTTCTCCGCCGACGAGTCGAAACCCAGCTCGGCGGCCACGGCCTCCGGGTCGAGCCCGAGTGACGAGCCGGCGAGCGCTCCCGACCCGTACGGCGAGACCGCGGCCCGCTTGTCCCAGTCCCGCAGCCGGTCGACGTCCCGGACCAGGGCCTGGGCGTGCGCGGCGAGCTGGTGCGACAGCAGCACCGGCTGGGCGTGCTGCAGGTGCGTACGGCCCGGCATCGGCGCGTTCGGGTAGGCGGTGGCCTGGGTGACCAGGGCGTCGACGACGTCGAGCACGCCCGACCCGATCCGCCGCGCCGCGTCGCGCAGCCACATCCGGAACAGCGTGGCGACCTGGTCGTTGCGGGACCGCCCGGCGCGGAGCTTGCCGCCCAGCTCGGGTCCGGCCCGCTCGATGAGCCCGCGCTCCAGGGCGGTGTGCACGTCCTCGTCCCCGGGGGCCGGCGCGAACGAGCCCGACTCGACGTCCGCGGCGAGCTTCGCCAACGCCTCCAGCATCCCGTCGAGCTCGGCGTCGCCGAGCAGCCCGGCGCGGTGCAGCACGCGCGCGTGTGCCTTCGAGCCCCGGATGTCGTAGGGCGCGAGCCGCCAGTCGAAATGCGTGGACTTGCTCAGCGCGGCCAGCGCGTCCGCCGGCCCCCCGCTGAACCGCCCACCCCACAACGCGGACATCAGTCGTTCCCCGCTTCCAGCGCGGCGGCGTCGAGGGACTTCTCCGACTCGCGCTCCCCGGCCCGCTCGTCCGCCGCGATCCGGTCGAAGCCGCCCGAGGGCAGCGCGCCGAACAGCGTGCCGTGCTCGACGAGCACCGTCCCCTGCTCGGCCGGCTGGTCGGCGTAGGCCTCCAGCTTGGCCCGGGAGTCGGCGATGTCGAGGTTGCGCATGGTGAGCTGGCCGATCCGGTCCGTGGGGCCGAACGCGGCGTTCTCGACCCGCTCCATCGAGAGCCGGTCCGGGTGGTACGAGAAGCCGGTGCCCTCGGTGTTGAGGATCGTGTAGTCGTCCCCCCGGCGCAGGCGGAGCGTGACGGTGCCCGTGACCAGCGACGCGATCCACCGCTGGATGGACTCACGCAGCATCAGCGACTGCGGGTCCAGCCAGCGGCCCTCGTACAGCAGCCGGCCGAGGCGGCGCCCCTCGGAGTAGTAGTTCGCCAGGGTGTCCTCGTTGTGGATCGCGTTGAGCAGCCGCTCGTACGCGGCGAAGAGCAGCGCCATGCCGGGCGCCTCGTAGATGCCGCGCGACTTGGCCTCGATGATCCGGTTCTCGATCTGGTCGGACATGCCCAGGCCGTGCCGGCCCCCGATGGCGTTGGCCTCCAGGACGAGCGCGACCTGGTCCGGGAACCGCTTCCCGTTGAGCGCCACCGGCCGGCCGGCCTCGAACGTGACGGTGACGTCCTCGGTCTCGATCGCGACCGACGGGTCCCAGTACTTCACGCCCATGATCGGCTCGACCGTCTCCAGCGAGACGTCGAGGTGCTCGAGGGTCTTGGCCTCGTGCGTCGCACCCCAGATGTTCGCGTCGGTGGAGTACGCCTTCTCGGCCGAGTCGCGGTAGGGCAGGCCGTGGGCGGTGAGCCACCGGCTCATCTCGTCCCGGCCGCCCAGCTCGTCGACGAAGTCCGCGTCGAGCCACGGCTTGTAGATGCGCAGCTCGGGGTTGGCCATCAGGCCGTAGCGGTAGAACCGCTCGATGTCGTTGCCCTTGAAGGTCGAGCCGTCGCCCCAGATGTTCACGCCGTCGGCCTGCATCGCCCGCACCAGCAGCGTGCCGGTGACCGCGCGGCCCAACGGCGTGGTGTTGAAGTACGTCCGGCCCCCGGACCGGATGTGGAAGGCGCCGCAGGCCAGCGCCGCGAGCCCCTCGTCCACGAGCTGAGGCTTGATGTCGACCGCGCGGGCGATCTCGGCGCCGTACTGCTTCGCCCGGTCCGGGACGCCGGAGATGTCCGCCTCGTCGTACTGACCGAGGTCGGCGGTGTAGGTGCACGGGATCCCGCCCTTGTCGCGCATCCAGGCGACCGCCACGGAGGTGTCGAGGCCTCCGGAGAAGGCGATGCCGATCCGCTCGCCCTTGGGAAGGGAGGTCAGGACCTTGCTCACTTCGATGGTCTCCTTGATCAGAATCGCGCAGGGGTCAGAGTTCGAGCAGGCGCGCGACGACCTCGGACCCGGTGAGCGGCTCTCGAGCCACCACCAGCACGGTGTCGTCGCCCGCGATCGTGCCCACGACGTCGTTCAGGGCGGCGCGGTCGAGCGCACTCGCAAGGTAGTGGGCCGCGCCGGGCGGGGTGCGCAGCACCGCCAGGTTTCCGCTCGCGTCGGCGGAGACGAGCACCTCCCCCAGCAACCGGGAGAGCCGGGCGGTGCCGCCCTCGGGGGTGTGGGCCAGGCGGACCGGGCTGCCGTCGTCGGGGATCACGTACGCACCCCGGACCTTGACCGCGCCCAGCTCGTCGAGGTCCCGGGAGAGCGTGGCCTGGGTGGAGCCGATGCCCTCGGCGTCCAGCAGGGTGAGCAGCTCGGCCTGGCTGCGCACCACCTGCTGGGCGAGGATCTCGACGATGCGGGCCTGCCGGGCCACCCGGCTCGCCGCACCGGAGCGCGCCGCCGTCACCGTGCCGCCCTCCCGGCGCCCGCCGCCCCGGCCCGCCTCACAGCCGGCCCGACCGCGCCGGGTCGATCAGCCAGGCCAGCAGCGCCTTCTGGGCGTGCAGCCGGTTCTCGGCCTCGTCCCACACCGCGCTGGCCGGCCCGTCGAGCACCTCGTCGGTGATCTCGTCGCCCCGGTGGGCGGGCAGGCAGTGCAGGACGATGGCCCGCTCGTTCGCGTGCGCGAGCAGCTCGGCGTTGACCTGGAACGGCCGGAACGGTGCGGCCCGGTCGAGCCCGTCGGTCTCCTGGCCCATGGAGACCCACGTGTCGGTGACGACCACGTCGGCCCCCTCGACCGCGGCCCGCGGGTCGGCGACCACCTCGGCGGACCCGCCGGTCACCGCGCCGTGCGCCTTCGCGTCCCGCAGCACGTCCGGGTTCGGGGTGAAGCCCGCGGGCGCCCCGATCCGCACGTGCATCCCGGCGAGCGTGCCGCCCAGCAGCAGCGAGTGGGCCATGTTGTTGGCGCCGTCGCCGAGGTAGGCCAGCGTGAGCCCGGCCGTGCGGCCGAAGCGCTCCCGGATCGTCTGCAGGTCGGCGAGGACCTGGCACGGGTGGAACTCGTCCGTGAGCGCGTTGACCACCGGCACCTGCGACGCGGACGCCATCGCCTCGAGCCGGGCCTGACCGGCGGTGCGCCAGACCACGCCGTCGACGAAGCGCGACAGCACCCGGGCGGTGTCCTCGATCGTCTCGCCCCGCCCGAGCTGGCTGCTCGCGGCGTCGAGGATCACCGGCTGCCCGCCGAGCTGGGTGATCCCCACCTCGAACGACACCCGGGTCCGGGTCGACGACTTGTCGAACAGCACCGCCACCGGACGCGGGCCGACCAGGGGCAGGTGGGCGAAGCGGTCCGCCTTCATCTCCGCGGCCAGCGCCAGCACCTCGGCCTGCTCCTCTGCCGACAGGTCGTCGTCCCGCAGGAAGTGCCGGGGCCTGCCCTTCCCGGCGTCGCGCGCCGGGCCTCCCACGTGGGTCATCAGACGCTCCCACCGGACGCGTCGAGGATGCCGGGCAGTTCCCCCAGGAAGGCCTGCGCCTGCTCCTCGGTGAGGACCAGCGGCGGCGCGAGCCGCACCCGGGTGGGCACCGCGTTGTTGACCAGGTAGCCCCGGTCCCGCGCCTTGGTCGCCACCGCGGCGGAGACCGGCTGGTTCAGCCCGATGCCGATGTGCAGCCCGGCGCCCGAGACGTCCGTGACCAGCGGGTGGCCGAGCCCCTCGATCCCGGCGCGGATCTCCTTGCCGAGCCGGTCGACGTGCTCGAGCAGCCCGTCGTTGTCGATCGTGCTGAGCACGGCCAGGGCCGCGGCGCAGGCCACCGGGTTGCCGCCGAAGGTGGTGCCGTGCTGGCCGGGCTCGAGCAGGCCCGCGGCAGCGCCGATCCCGATGCAGGCGCCGATGGGCAGCCCCCCGCCCAGGCCCTTGGCCAGGGTGACGACGTCGGGTACGACGCCGGTGGCCCGGTGCGCGAACCAGGCGCCGGTGCGGCCGATCCCGGTCTGGATCTCGTCGAGCACCAGGAGGGCGCCCTTCCGGGCGGTGATCTCCCGGGCCGCCGCGAGGTAGCCCTCCGGCGGCACGATCACGCCGGCCTCGCCGAGGATCGGCTCGAGGAACACCGCCGCCGTCTCCTCGGTGACGGCGGCCTCGAGCGCCTCGACGTCGCCGAACGGGATGTGGACGACGCCCGGGGGCATCGGCTCGAACGGCTCCCGCTTGGCGGGCTGGCCGGTGAGCGCGAGCGCGCCCATGGTGCGGCCGTGGAAGGCGTTCTCGCAGGCCACGATCTGCGGACGGCCGGTGCGCCGGGCGATCTTGAAGGCCGCCTCGTTGGCCTCGGTGCCCGAGTTGCAGAACAGCACCCGCGCGCTCTCCTGCCCGAGCAGCCCCACGAGCTTCTCGGCGAGCTGCAGCGGCGGCTCGGTGATGTAGAGGTTCGAGGTGTGGCCCAGCGTGGAGATCTGCCGGGTCACCGCCTCGACGACGGCGGGGTGGGCGTGGCCGAGCGAGTTCACCGCGATCCCGCCGAGCAGGTCGACGTACCGGTTGCCCTCGGCGTCCCACACGACGGCGCCCTCGCCGCGCACCAGGGTGAGCGGCGGGGTGCCGTAGTTGTTCATGAGCGCGTGCTGCCAGCGCTCGGCGTAACTGGTCATTCCGGCACCACCATCGTTCCGACTCCCTCGCTGGTGAACACCTCGAGCAGCACCGAGTGCGGCACCCGCCCGTCGATCACGTGCGCCTGCGGGACCCCGCCGCGCACCGCGCGCAGGCAGGCCTCCATCTTCGGCGCCATCCCGCTCTCCAGCTCCGGGAGCATCGGCTCCAGCTCGGCGGCGGTCAGCGCGGAGATGATCGACTCGGGGTCCGGGTAGTTCGCGTACAGGCCCTCGACGTCCGTGAGCACCACGAGCTTCGCCGCGCCGAGGGCGGCCGCCAGTGCGGCGGCCGCGCTGTCGGCGTTGATGTTGAAGACCTGACCGTCCGCACCCGGGGCGACGCCCGCGACGACGGGGATCCGGCCGGCCCTGACGATGTCGAGCACCGCGGCCGGGTTGACCTCGACGACGTCGCCGACCAGGCCGATGTCCACCGCCTCGCCGCCGACCAGCGCGGTGCGCTTCTCCGCCGTGAACAGGCCCGCGTCCTCGCCGGAGAGCCCGACGGCGTAGGGCCCGTGCTGGTTGACCAGCCCGACGAGCTCGCGGCCCACCTGCCCGACCAGCACCATCCGCACGACGTCGATCGTCTCCGGGGTGGTCACGCGCAGTCCGCCGCGGAACTCGCCGGGCAGCCCGAGGCGCTTGAGCATCGCGCTGATCTGGGGGCCGCCGCCGTGCACGACGACGGGGTGGATGCCGGCGAGCCGCAGGAAGACCATGTCCTGCGCGAACGCCTGCTTGAGCTCCTCGTCGACCATGGCGTTGCCGCCGTACTTGACCACGACGACCTGCCCGTGGAAGCGCTGCAGCCACGGCAGGGCCTCGGCGAGGACGCCGGCCTTCTCCCCGGCCCGCTTCAGCCGGCCGGGGATCTCAGGAGGAGTAGGCACTGTTCTCCTCGACGTAGGCGTGCGACAGGTCGGTGGTGAGGATCTCGGCCTCGCCGGACCCGAGCCCGAGTGCCACCTCGACGAGGACGTCCTCGCCGGACAGGTCGGCCAGCGCGCGGTCCTCGGCCGCGACGCCGCCCCGGCACAGGGTGACGCCGTTGATCGTGACGTCGAGCTTCTCGGGGTCCAGGTCGGCGTCGGCGTACCCCGCCGCCGCGGCCACACGCCCCCAGTTGGGGTCCGAGCCGAACAGGGCGGTCTTCACCAGCGAGTCCCGGGCGACCGTCCGGGCGATCACGACGGCGTCGTCCTCGCTCGCGGCGCCGGTGACCCGCACCGTGATCCGCTTGGTGACGCCCTCCGCGTCGGCCTGCATCTGCCGGGCGAGGTCCTTCGCGACCTCGGTCATCGCCGCGGTGAGCTCCTGCTCCGAGGGGGTGACACCCGACGCGGCGGAGGCCAGGACGACGACGGTGTCGTTGGTCGACATCGAGCCGTCGACGTCCAGTCGGTCGAAGCTGACCCGGACGGCGGCCCGCAGCGCGCGGTCCAGCGTGGCCGCGTCGACCGCGGCGTCCGTGGTCAGCACCGAGAGCATCGTGGCCATCGACGGCGCGATCATCCCGGCGCCCTTCGTGAGCCCGCCGACGCTCCATCCCTCGCCGGTGGCCACGGCCTGCTTGGCCACGGTGTCGGTGGTCATGATCGCGGTCGCCGCGGCGAGCCCGGCGTCGGGTGTGGCGTCCAGCGCCGCGGCCGCCTTCTCGACACCGGCCAGCACCGCGTCCCGCGGGAGCTGGGCCCCGATCAGCCCGGTGGAGCAGACCGCGACGTCGATCGCGCCGCACTGCAGCACCTCGGCCACCTTCTCCGCGGTGGCGTGCGCGGTCTGGAAGCCCTCGGGACCGGTGCAGGCGTTGGCCCCGCCGGAGTTGAGCACGACGGCCTTCAGCGTCCCGGTGGTCATGACCTGCTGCGACCAGAGCACCGGGGCGGCCTTGACCTTGTTGCGGGTGAAGACGGCCGCGGCCGTCTGCCCGGGCCCGTCGTTCACGACGAGCGCCAGGT
Source organism: Pseudonocardia kujensis (assembly GCF_021283305.1). Classification (GTDB taxonomy): domain Bacteria; phylum Actinomycetota; class Actinomycetes; order Mycobacteriales; family Pseudonocardiaceae; genus Pseudonocardia; species Pseudonocardia kujensis. The sequence goes on along the minus strand of NZ_JAJSOK010000115.1, from coordinate 2,104 downwards.
CGGGCCTCCCGCTCGCCTTGATGCCGGCGGTGACCCCGGCGGCCCGGAACCCGGCCGGAGTGGTGACCCCGCCGCTCACGGCGCCACCCCCGTGGTCGGCAGGCCGGTGACCTCGGGCAGGCCCAACGCGATGTTCATGCACTGGATCGCACCGCCCGCGGTGCCCTTGGCCAGGTTGTCGATCGCGGCGACCACCACCAGCCGGGCCGCGTCGACGTCGACCGCCACCTGCAGGTGGACGGTGTTCGACCCGACCGTGGCCTTGGTGGTGGGCCACTGCCCCTCGGGCAGCAGGTGCACGAAGGGCTCGGCCGCGTAGGCCTTGTCGTAGACCTCGCGCGCCTCCGCGCCGTCGCCGGTCAGCGGCGCGGTGCAGGTGGCGAGGATGCCCCGGGGAAGGGGCGCGAGGACGGGGGTGAAGCTCACGGAGACCGGCTCACCGGACAGCCCCGACAGGTTCTGCGCGATCTCCGGCGTGTGCCGGTGCACGCCGCCCACCCCGTAGGCGGACAGCGAGCCCATCACCTCGGCGCCGAGCAGGTGCGGCTTGAGCGACCTGCCGGCGCCGGACGTCCCGGTCACCGCGGTGATCACGACCTCCGGCCCCACGATCCCGGCCGCCAGGGCGGGTGCCAGGGCCAGGGACGAGACCGTCGGGAAGCAGCCGGGCACGGCGACCCGGGTGGTGCCCCGCAGCGCGTCCCGCGCGCCGGGCAGCTCGGGCAGACCGTACGGCCAGTGGCCCGCGTGCTCGCCGCCGTACCAGCGGTCCCACGCGTCGGCGTCCCGCAGGCGGTGGTCCGCGCCGCAGTCGATCACCAGCGTCGACCCGCCGAGCTGCGCCGCGATCTCCGCGGATTTGCCGTGCGGGAGCGCCAGGAAGACGACGTCGTGCCCGCCGAGCACCTCCGCCGTACTCTCCTCGAGCACACGGTCGGCCAGCGGCAGCAGGTGCGGCTGGAACTCGCCCAGTCGTCGCCCCGCGTTGCCGCCCGCCGTCAGCGCACCGATCTCGACCTCGGGGTGCTGCAGGAGGAGCCGCAACAGCTCGCCCCCGGCGTACCCACTGGCTCCCGCCACCGCGATCCGTACCACGCGCAAGATTATGCACCGCCGTGAAATCTCATGCAAAGGCGTTCCCGCTCACGCCCCCGGAGGGGTGGCGCCCGGGCTTAGGCTGACCTCATGAGCACCCTGGCCGACGCGCTGCGCGCCGGGCTCGCCGCGGCCGCGGACCCGGAGGCCGCGCCCGTCATGCAGGCGTACATGAAGTCGGACATGCCGTTCCGCGGGGTCCCCCAACCGGTCCGGGCCCGGATCCTCCGCGAGGGCGTGCAGGCCGCGCCGCCGCCCACGCACGGCGCGCTGGCCGCGACCGTCGACGCGCTGTGGGACGGCGCCGAGTTCCGCGAGGAGCGTTACCTCGCCACCGCGCTGGCGGGCTACCGCGGCTACGCCCGCTGGCCCGACGCGGACTGGCTCCCGCGCTACCGGCACTGGGTGGTCACCGGCGCGTGGTGGGACCACGTCGACGAGATCGCCTCCCGCCTGGTGGGGCCGCTGCTGCGGGCCGATCCCGGGCGGGTCACGCCGGTGGTCCGGCGCTGGGCGACCGACCCGGACCCGTGGCTGCGCCGGACCGCCATCGTCTGCCAGCTGCAGTCCAAGGGCGACACCGACGTCGACCTGCTCGCCGACGCCATCGAGGCGAGCCTCAAGGACGAGGGCTTCTTCCTGCGCAAGGGGATCGGCTGGGCGCTGCGCCAGCACGCCCGGACCGACCCGCTGTGGGTGCGCGAGTTCGTCGACACCCATCCCGGTCTCTCGCCGCTGTCCCGCAAGGAGGCCCTGAAGCACCTCTAGCGATCCTTGGTCGCTAGGGGTTTGGCAGTTGTCCAGGGTTTCAGGCGGTCGCCGACGGTAGTCGGGCTTCGGCGAAGCGGGCGTTGATGTGCTGGTCGATGGTGCGCAGCGCGGCCCGCAGGGGTGGCGGGGTGGGTGGTGCGCTGGCCATGAGTGGTCGGAGCAGGCGGTTGTGGACCTTGGTGTAGAAGATGGCGAAGGCGTGGCCGTCGTCGGTGAGCCGGTAGAGGTTGCGGCCTTC
>NZ_JAJSOK010000114.1 GCF_021283305.1 Pseudonocardia kujensis | reverse complement strand
ACCGCAGGCTCGACGCGCTGACCGGCCGCGAACGCGAGGTCCTCGCGCTGGTCGCGGCCGGCCTGTCCAACGACGAGATCGCCGAGCGGCTCGTGGTCAGCCCGGCCACGGCGAAGACGCACGTCAGCCGCTCGATGGTCAAGCTGGGCGTGCGCGACCGGGCCCAGCTCGTGGTGCTCGGGTACGAGACCGGGCTGGTGCGGCCGGGCTGGCTGGCCTGACCGCACCGGCCGGCGGTCACGCGTGGACGACCGTGCCCGCGTCCTTGTCGGCCAGCGCGTCGGTCAGCGCGCCCCGGGTCAGGCCGTTGACCACCCGGAACTCGCGGACGTTCTTGGCCGTGGACAGCAGCTCGCACGCCAGCCGGTCCACGGGGAGGTCCGCGGTGGTGGCCGGGACCCGGCCCCCGGGGCCGTCGGTGTCCTTGACGAAGATCAGCCGCTGCGCGCCGAACGCGTCGGCGAGCAGGACGGCGCCCGCGTCCGTGCGGTGCACCGGCAGCTTGCCGACGGCGGCCGGGAACTCGTGCGTGCCGTAGGGCGGGTACCCGTTCGACACGACCGCCGGCGCCGCTGCGAGGTGCCCGGCCAGCTGGCGGGCCACGGTGCCGTGCGGCACGTAGGACACGCCGTCGGCCGCGAGCAGGGCGGCGAGCAGGTGCCCGTTCTGCTCGGCCTCGGTGGCCGCGAGCGCGGAGAGCGCACCGGTGGGCAGGCCGAGGTCCAGGCCGACGCCGATCGCGTGCCGGGCCCGGATGCCGGCCCCGGTGAGGATCAGCATGCGGTGGTGCTCTGCGAAGGCCTCCCGCAGCTCCTCGACCAGGGGCAGGAGCGCGTCCCGGCCGCGGTCGACGATCGTGCCGCCGCCGATCACCACGATGTCGAGCCACGGCAGCATCCGGATCACCGGACGGGAGGTCACGGGCCGGACGAGATCCCGGTCGAGCAGGGTCTGCCGGGCCAGCAACGAGGGGACGTCCTTGCCGTACTGCGCGCCGTTGTCCGTCATCTCAGCCCTCCGCGGTGATGATCGTGCCGACGTGCTCGCCCGCGAGCGCGCGGGTGACCAGTCCCGGCTTCAGGCCGTTGACGATCTGGATCCGCTTCACGAAGCGGGCGTTGCGCATGAGGTCGAACACCGGCCGCTCGACGGCGAGGTCGGGCAGGTCGCGCGCGATCAGCTCGTCGACCGAGATCTCCGGGATCAGCGTCGCGGACGGGTCGGTCTTCGGGTTCGCCGTGTAGAGGCCGTCCTCGTCCTTGACGAAGATCATCGACGCGCAGCCGTAGGTCTCGGCGACGAGGTAGCAGCCGGCGTCGGTGCGGTAGGGCGGGATCACGCCCTCGGCCGGCACGCGCTGCCACATGTCGTAGGGCGGCATGCCAGCGAAGATCGCGGCGCCGACCTCGGCGACCCGCAGCGGGAGCGCGGCCGTCGCGCCGCCGCCGACCACCGGGACGCCGTGCTTGGCGAGCAGGTGGCCGAGCATCGTCGCGTTCTGTCCGGCCACGGCCGAGCCGATGTCGCTGAGCACGCCGGTGGGCAGGCCCAGCTCGGCGGCCAGGGCGTAGGCGTGCCGCGCGCGGGTCCCGCCGCCGGTGCCGATCAGCAGGCGGTACTGCGGCAGCGCGGCCACGATCTCCTCGACCACCGGGAACACCGCGGAGCGGCCCCGGTCGAGCAGGCTCTGCCCGCCGATCTTGAGCACGTGCACGTCGGGCAGCACCCGCTCGTCGGGCACGGCGTCGGTGGCGGCCTGCAGCTCGGGGTCGTCGAGGCTGCGGCTCAGGAGCAGCTCGCCCAGTGCGGCTGCGCTCGTCATGGAGAACCCCCAGGTCGCGGGCGGCCGGGGCGGCCACGCCGCGGGCGACCGTAGCGGCCCGGGGAGACCGCCGCCAACCATCGGACCGGTCGCGGCGCGGCGGCCACCGTGGACGCGGCCGGGCGCCCGGCGGTTCGGCCGCAGCCGCGTCCGCGCAGGCCGCTCTGTGATCCTCGGCGCACCCGGTCGTGGCCGCCTGCGTCAGAGCGCCACGAACGAGGCCAGGCCGTCGAGGAGCCGGTCGACGTCGGAGTCGTCGGTGTACGGGGACAGCCCGATCCGCAGCGATCCGGTGTCGCCCAGCCCGAGCCGGCGGCTGGCCTCGAGCGCGTAGAAGGAGCTGGCCGGGGCGTTGATCCGGCGCTCGGCGAGGTAGCGGTAGGCGTCGGCCGGGTTCCTGTCGGCGAACTCGACGAGCAGGGTCGGGGTGCGGTGCGCCGCACGGGACCGCACGCGGACGCCGGGCAGCTCGGCGAGGGCCTGCTCGATCCGCACGCGCAGCGGCTCCTCGTGCGCACGGATCGCGCTCATCGTCTCGAGCAGGGCGGTGCGGCGGTCGGCCGGCGAGCCCGTGAGCCCGGCGAGGAAGTCGACCGCGGCGGTGGTGCCGGCGAGCAGCTCGTAGGGCAGGGTGCCCAGCTCGAACCGTTCCGGGACGTCGTCGCTGCTCGGCGCGAGCTTCGCCGGGCGCAGCTCCTCCAGCAGCTCCGGGCGGGCGGCCAGCACCCCGCAGTGCGGGCCGAGGAACTTGTAGGGCGAGCAGGCGTAGAAGTCCGCGCCGAGCTCCGAGACGTCGATCCCGGCGTGCGCGGTGAGGTGCACGCCGTCGACCATCGTCAGCGCACCCGCGTCGTGCGCGAGGGCGGCGATCTCGGCGACCGGCGGGATCGTGCCGACGAGGTTCGACGCGCCCGTCACCGCGACCAGGCGGGTACGCCGCGACAGCACGGCGGCGACGTCGGCCGCGGTGAGCTCGGCGGTCTCCGGGTCGAAGTCGGCCCAGCGCACCGTGGCGCCGGCGGCCTCCGCGGCGAGCACCCACGGCCGGATGTTGGCGTCGTGGTCCAGCCGGGTGACGACGACCTCGTCCCCCGGCCGCCAGGTCTCGGCGAGCGTGCGCGCCAGGTCGAAGGTCAGCTGGGTCATGCTGCGCCCGAACACGATCCCCCGTGGGTCGGCGTCGAGCAGGTCCCCCATCGCGGCCCTGGCCCGCAGCACGATCCCGTCGGCGTGCCGCTCGGCCTTGGTGACGGTGCCGCGGTTGGCGATCGGCGTGACCAGGGCCTCGTACACCGCCCGGGCCACCGGCTCGGGGGTCTGCGAGCCGCCCGGTCCGTCGAAGTGCGCCGTCCCCGCCTTGAGCGCGGGGAACCGGGCGCGGAGGGCGGCGACGTCGTAGCTCGCAGGTCGGCTCACGGCTCTCACCCTGGCACGGCTACCGCAGCACCGTCCCCTTCGTCTCCGGCAGCGTGAGCACGGTGAGGAAGGCGATCGCCGCGCCGACGGCGACGTACCAGAAGAAGGCCCCGCCCAGCCATTGGATCATCAGCGGCGCGGTCCCGCCGAACAGCGCGACCGTGAGGTTGTACCAGGCGCCGATGCCCAGCCCGCGCAACTCGGTCGGGAACAGCTCGCTCATGATCGCGGGCGCGATCGAGGTCATCATCGTGTAGAGCCCGAGTCCCACGCAGAACACCACGAGCAGGCCGGTGACCCCGGGCCGGACGAGTGCGGACAGCGGCACGATCAGCAGCGCGGTCGCCCCCGACCACACCAGCAGCTGCGGCTTGCGGCCGAACCGGTCCGAGAGCGCGCCCATGGGGTACTGGAGCAGGCAGAACAGCAGTGTGGCGATCGACAGCGCGAGGAAGACGTCGAACGGGTCGGCGCCGCGGGACTTCGTGGCGTACGGGGTCAGCGCGGAGAAGAAGGTGTAGTAGCAGAGCGTCGAGAGCAGGGTGAAGCCGACGAGCTGGCCCACGGCCTTCGGGTGCTCGCGCAGCGTGGTGAGCAGGGGGTTCCTGAGCGTCTGCGCCTTCGACTTGTTGGTCTCGAACTGGTCGGTCTCGGGGATCGTCCGGCGCATCCACAGGCCGAGGACGCCGAGCACGCCACCGATCAGGAACGGGACCCGCCAGCCCCAGGCGGAGATCTGGTCGTCGGACAGGGTGCCGGCGAGGATCACGCCGAGCAGGCTCGCGATGAGCACGGCCGCGCCGGTGGAGATGTAGAAGAACGAGGAGTAGCGACCGCGACGGGGCGGCGGCGCGATCTCACCGAGGTAGGCCGACGCGTTGGACACCTCGCCGCCCAGCGACATGCCCTGGGCGATGCGGGCGAGCAGCAGCAGGACCGGGGCGAGCCAGCCGACCATCGAGAACGTCGGCAGGATCGCGATCACGAGCGAGCCGCCGGCCATCAGCAGGATGGTCAGCATCATGGCCGTGCGGCGGCCGCGGACGTCGGCGAAGCGGCCGAGCAGGAACCCGCCGAGCGGCCGGAAGAAGAAGGCCAGCGCGTAGGTGGCGAGGGTGCTGATCAGGGCCAGCGCCGCGTTGCCCGGCGGAAAGATCTGCGTCGCGAAGTAGATCGAGAACGTCGCGTAGATCGTCCAGTCGTACCACTCGATCGCGTTGCCGATGGAGGCGGCGACGAGTGTTCTGACGGGCAGCCGATGGCGTGTGCCGGTGGTGGTCTGCTGGCCGGTCTCGGTCATCCGCACTCCAGGGTGATCCGCCGTGATCGGTGCTGATCGGTACAGCCGGGCACGATGTGCGCGAAAGGGTACGTCGACCGGGTGACCCCCGCAGGGTCTGGCGCCACGCTCAGGAGCCGGCGAGGGCGGGCAGCGGGATCGTCGGGCCGTCCGGGAGGGGCAGGGCCGGGGCCGGCAGCCGGACGGTGAACGTGGTGCGGCCGGGTCGGCCGGCCACCGTGACCGTACCGCCGTGCGCGGCCACCACCGCCCGCACGATCGCGAGGCCGAGGCCGGTGCCGCCCCGGTCGCGCGAGCGCGAGCCGTCGCCGCGGGCGAAGCGCTCGAAGACGTGGGCCGCGAGCTCGGGCGGGATCCCCGGGCCGGTGTCGGTGACGGTGACGTGCACGGCCCGGTCGGCCGGGTCCGCCGGGTCCGGCGGCGCCTGCAGACCCACGGTCACCTCGGTGCCGGCCGGGGTGTGGGTGCGGGCGTTGGCCAGCAGGTTCGTGAGGACCTGGGTGAGCCGCAGGCTGTCTCCCGGCACCACCACGGGCTCGGGCGGCAGGTCCAGCCGCCACCGGTGGTCGGGACCGGCCGCGCCGGCGTCGGACACGGCGTCGAGCACCAGGCGGGTCAGGTCGACGGGGGCGCGCTCGAGCGGGCGCCCGGCGTCCAGGCGGGCGAGCAGCAACAGGTCCTCGACCAGCGTGGACATGCGCTCGGCCTGGGAGGTGATGCGGGAGAGCGAGTGCGCGGCGCTCGGTGGCAGGGACCGGTCGCGCGCGGTGAGCTCGGCGTAGCCGCGGATCGCGGCGAGGGGGGTGCGCAGCTCGTGGCTGGCGTCGGCCACGAACTGGCGGAGCTGGACCTCGCTCGCGTGCCGGGCGTCGAGGGCGGCGGCGACGTTGTCCAGCATGCGGTTGAGGGCCGCGCCCACCTGGCCGACCTCGGTGCCGGGATCGGTGTGCTCGGCCGGGACGCGCTCGAGGAGCTCGACCTCGCCGTTGTCGAGCTGCAGCGCCGACACCCGCCCCGCGGTCTCGGCGACCCGCTCGAGCGGCCGCAGCTCGCGCCGCACGGCGACCGCGCCGGCCACCCCCGCGCCGGTCAGCGCGAGCACGACGACGATCGACTCGGCCACCACGAGGAGCTGGGTGAGGTGGTCGACGTCCGCCTGCGGCAGGCCCGTGACCAGCACGGTCCCCGAGCGGTCGACCGAGGCCAGGAGCCGGTAGGTGCCGAGGCCGCCGAGGGCCTCGCTCACCGGGTGGCCGTCGGTCGGGACGGCCGCCAGCGTGGCCAGGGCGTCGGCGGGCACCTGTTGCGACGACCCGCCGCGGTCGGTCACCACCGCGTCCGTGACCTGGCCCGCGACGACCGTGGCGCCGACCGTGCGGGGTGCCTGGGCGGCGCCCAGGAAGTCGGCGCCGAAGTCGGAGTCGGCGCCGGTCCCGCGCCCGCCGCGGTCGGTGCGGTCGGTGCGGTCGGTGGGGTCGGTGGGGTGGCCGGGGCCGGCGGGGCCGGCCCCGTTCTGGATGGCGACGAACCGGCCGCCGGCCGAGACGAGGTCGTCGTCGAGCTGGTTGAGCATGTAGTGGCGCAGCGCGATCACCGTCGCCAGCCCGACGACCGTGCACACCGTCGCGAGCAGGAGCATCACCGCCACGACCAGTCGCGCGCGCAGGGAGTGCCGGGTGCGGGGCCGGCCCCCGCCCCGGGTGCGCAGGGCTGCGCGCCGGTGCGTCGCCGTGGCGGTCATACGCCCACTGTGCGGGCCGCTCGTGTGGGGTCCGTGAGGGATTCCTGTGCGCCGGCTGTCGGCGGCCCGGCGGTGGGGGCCCGGTGGTGGGGGCCCGGTGGTGGGGGCCCGGTGGTGGGGGCCCTGTCGGGGTCACGGTCCTGCTCCGGGCCCGGCGGATGGCAGGCTCACCCCGTGACGCCCCGCTCGCGCCAGCTGCTCGAGACCGTGCTCGACGACGGGACCTTCCGGTCCTGGGACACCACACCGGCCCCGGTGCCGCTGGTCGCCGACACCCCGGCGTACCGGGCGGAGCTCGCGGCCGCGCACGACCGCAGCGGCGTCGACGAGGCCGTGGTCACCGGCGAGGGCCGGATCGCGGGCCGTCGGGTCGCGGTCGTGTGCAGCGAGTTCGCGTTCCTCGCCGGGTCGATCGGGGTGGCCACGGCGGAGCGGCTGATCCGGGCGATCGAGCGGGCGACGGACGAGCGCCTCCCGCTGCTGGCCGCGACGGCGTCGGGCGGGACCCGGATGCAGGAGGGGGCGATCGCGTTCCTGCGCATGGCGGCGATCTCCGCCGCCGTCACCGCGCACAAGGCGGCGGGCCTGCCGTACCTCGTCTACCTGCGGCACCCGACGACGGGCGGGGTGTTCGCGTCGTGGGGCTCGCTGGGCAACGTGACCGTGGCCGAGCCGGGCGCGCTCGTCGGGTTCCTGGGGCCGAAGGTGTACTCCGCGCTCTACGGCGAGGAGTTCCCGGAGGGCGTGCAGAAGGCGGAGAACCTGCACCGGCACGGGATCGTCGACGCCGTGCTCCCGGTGGAGCGGCTCGCCGGGGTCGCGGCGCGGGTGCTGGCGATGCTCGACCCCGTCGACCCGATGCGGCTGCCGCCGTCGGCGCCCGCGCGCGGCGAGCCCACCGGCCCGGACGAGGACGCCTGGACCTCGATCGAGCGGTCCCGCCGGCCCGAGCGGCCGGGGGTCCGGGACGTGCTGCGGCTGGCGGCCACGGACGTCGTCCCGCTGGGCGGGACCGGGGAGGGCGAGGCCGGGCGTGGCCTGCTCCTGGCGCTCGTGCGGTTCGGCAGCGTGGCCTGCGTCCTGCTCGGCCAGGACCGGCGGGCGCAGGCGGTCGAGCCGCTCGGGCCGGGTGCGCTGCGGACCGCGCGGCGCGGGATGCGGCTGGCGGCCGAGCTGGGGCTGCCGGTGGTCTCGGTGATCGACACGACCGGGGCGGCGCTGTCGGTCGAGGCCGAGGAGGGCGGGCTGGCCGGCGAGATCGCGCGCTGCCTCGGCGAGCTGACCGAGCTCCCCGTCCCGACGGTCTCGGTGCTGCTCGGGCAGGGCACCGGAGGCGCCGCGCTGGCGCTGCTGCCCACGGACCGGGTGGTCGCCGCCCGGCACGGCTGGCTCACCCCGCTGCCGCCCGAGGGCGCGAGCACGATCGTGCACGGCACCCCGGAGAAGGCGGCGGAGGTGGCGGCGCGGCAGCACGTCCGCGCGGTGGACCTGCTGCGGGCGGGGGCGGTCGACACGATCGTCGACGAGCACCCCGACGCCGCCGACGAGCCGGAGGCCTTCGCCCGCCGCGTCGCCGACGCCGTGGAGTCGGAGTTGCGCGCCCTGCTCCCCCTCTCCCCGGTCGACCGCCTCGTCCGGCGGCGCCGCCGCTACCGCACCCTCGGCCTGCGGTGACCCGTCTCACCCCTCCGGGCCCCGGCGCTGGTAGCCGAGCCGCCGAAGGGGTGATTCGGATCCGGACGAGCCACGCAAAATTGCGCCGACCATTCCCTGCGCCGTTCGGGTGATTGCGCCTCCCGCAATCGAATCGCAATCACCCTCCGCTCCGAATCCTCACCGACCGTTGGCATGATGATCGTGGGGTTGGTGTGACGCGAGGGGGAAGCGTGAAATCCGTGCAGTGGCGTGCCGTGCGCCGCATCCTGGCGGGAGCCGTCGCGCTCGGGATGTGCGCCGGGCTCGTGGCGGCGTGCGCGAGCGCCAACGCCGAGGCCTCGCACACCGGAGCGGCGGCGCCCCAGGCCCCGGCCGCCGTCGTCACGCGGCTCGACCTGCAGCCCGCCGCCGGCGCCGTCGACGTCCATCCCCTCGGCGCCGCCCGGGCCACGGCCACCGCGGGCACCCTGCGCGACGTCGCCCTCACCGACTCCGACGGCGACGCACTGCCCGGCACGTACTCCGGTGACGCGTCACGGTGGACCGCCACCGCGCCCCTCGACTACCGCGAGACCTACACGTGGAGCGGCACGATGGTGGCGCCCGACGGCGCGGCCACCCCGCTGGCCGGCTCGTTCACCACGGTCGCCCCGAAGCGCCTGGTCAAGGCCTCGACCAACATCGGCGAGGGCGCGACCGTCGGGATCGCCGCACCGATCGAGATCCGCTTCGACCGCGACCTGTCCGACGAGGCGAAGGCCGAGGTCGAGCGCGGGCTGAGGGTCACGACGTCCACCCCGGTCGAGGGCGCCTGGGCCTGGCTGCCCGACGACTGGGGTGGCTCGCGGGTGCACTGGCGCCCGAAGGAGTACTGGCCCGTCGGCACCCAGGTGGCGGTCGCCGCGTCGCTGTACGGCAAGGACCTCGGCGCCGCCGGGTACGCCGCCGCCGACCTCACCACGCACTTCACCATCGGCCGCAGCCAGATCGTGAAGGCGGACGAGGACAGCCACCGGATCGTCGTCATCCGCGACGGCCAGCAGGTGATGGACCTGCCCGCCAGCTACGGCCTGGAGACCGACCCGCGCCGGGTCACCCGCAGCGGCGTCCACATCGTCATGGCGAAGTCCGAGAAGGTCCTCATGTCCAACCCGGACTACGGCTATGTGGACATGCCCGAGTACTGGGCGGTGCGGATCTCCAACAACGGCGAGTTCATCCACGCCAACCCGGCCTCGCAGTCCGCGCAGGGCCGGCGGAACATCTCGCACGGCTGCATCAACCTGTCGATCAAGAACGCGAAGGCCTACTTCGACACCGCCATGTACGGCGACCCGGTCGAGGTGACCGGCAGCAGCGTCCCGCTGTCCGCCCACGACGGTGACGTCTACGACTGGGCCGTGCCGTGGGACGAGTGGAAGGCGATGAGCAAGCTCACCGCCTGACCCACCCCGCCCCGCCGCCCCCGGCCCGGGGGCGGCGTCCGGTCACTGGATCCGCCGCTCCACCCCGGCCCACGCCTTCTCGCGCAGCACGTACTTCTGGATCTTCCCGGTGGAGGTCTTGGGCAGCTCGCCGAAGGTCACGGACTTGGGCGCCTTGAACCGCGCCAACCGCCCGCGCACGTGCTCGCGGATCTCCTCCTCGGTCACCGACGCGCCCTCCTGCAGCATCACGTACGCCGCCGGCACCTCACCCCAGCGCTCGTCGGGCACCGCGATCACCGCCGCCTCCAGCACCGCGGGGTGGTCCATGATGGCCTGTTCGACCTCGACGGACGCGATGTTCTCGCCGCCGGAGATGATCACGTCCTTGGAGCGGTCCCGGAGCTCCACGTACCCGTCGGGGTGCACGACGCCGATGTCCCCGGTGCGGAACCAGCCGTCCGGCGCGGCCGCCGCGGTCGCCTCCGGGTCGTCGAGGTAGCCCAGCATCAGGTTGTTGCCACGCAGGGCGATCTGGCCCGTCGTGGCCCCATCCGCCGGGACGTCCGTGCCGTCCTCGGCGATCACCCGCGGCACGCACGAGATCATGTTCCCGACGCCCTGGCGCGCCTTCAGCCGCGCCTGCGCCTGCGCGTCCAGGGAGTCCCACTCCGGGCGCCAGTCGCACAGCATCGCCGGGCCGTAGGTCTCGGTCAGCCCGTACAGGTGCGTGACCTCGAACCCCAGCTCCCCCATCCGCCGCAGGATCGCCGGCGACGGCGGCGCCCCACCCGTCGCGATCCGCACCGTGTGGCCCTGCGGCAGCGGCGCCGCGTCCTTCGCGTACGCGATCATCGACAGCACCGTGGGCGCCCCGTTCAGGTGCGTGACGCCCTCCTCGCGGATCAGCCGCCACACCTGCGCCGGCTCCACCTTCGGCAGGCACACGTGCGGGGCCGCCGCCGCGGTCACCGCCCACGGGAAGCACCAGCCGTTGCAGTGGAACATCGGCAGCGTCCACAGGTGCACCGCCGACGGCGACAACCCGGTGTGCCCCACCATCGCCACGGCCTGCAGGTAGGCACCCCGGTGGTGGTACATCACACCCTTGGGCCGCCCCGTCGTCCCGGACGTGTAGTTGATCGACAGCAGCGCCCGCTCGTCCGTCGGGGTCAGGTGCAGCGGCTCGGCCCCGGCCAGCAGGGCCTCGTACTGCTCACCGGCCCGGATCCGCTGCAGCGGCGCGTCGAGGGCGGCGAACACGTCGTCGACCAGCGCGTCGAACGAGGGGTCGTGGATCAGCACGGACGCCTTCGAGTGCTGCAGGATGTAGGCGACCTCGCCGGCCGAGAGCCGGGTGTTCACCGCCACCAGCGGCACCCCCGCCCACGGCACCCCGAAGTTCGCCTCCAGCAGCACGTGCGTGTTCGGCGCCAGCACCGCCACCGGCCGGCCGTCCGCGATCGGCGCGAGCCCCCCGGCCAACCGGGTACACCGTTCGTGCAGCTCCGCGTACGTCCACCGCCGGTCGCCGTCGACGACCCCGATCCGCTCCCCGTGCGCCGCGGCGGCGCGATCCAGGTACGCGGTGGGTGTCAACGGCTCGAAGGAGAGGGAGTCCAACAGGGCGGCATCGAGGGCGGCATCGCTCACGATCGTGAGCCTCACCCGTGGCGGGGCCCGTGCGCAACGGGAAGTCGAACATGCCCGCGCCCCGTCACGACGGGGCGAGCGGACGGACCTCGCGACGGCGCTGCGTCACCAGGTCCGTGACCCCCGCGAGGAACCGGGCGACCGCGGCAAGCTCGGCCTCCGTGTAGCCCTCCAACATCGCGTCCATGCCGGCGCCGAGCGGCCCGAAGAAGGCCTGGCCGATCCCGGCCGCCGCGGCACCGTAGCGCAACACGACCCGGCGCCGGTCCCGCTCGTCCCGGTCCCGGCGGACGTAGTCGTGCCGCTCCAGCCGGTCCACCAGCGCCGTCGTCGCGCCCGAGGACAGGCCGAGGTGGGCGCCGAGCCGGCCCGCGGTGAGCGGCTCGCCCACGCGGTCGGCGTTCAGCACCGCGATGAGCGCGTGCAGGTCGGTCGTGTGCAGCCCGTGCTGCTCGGAGAAGGCCTGGGCGAGCCGCGCGGACTCGGTGGCGTAGGCCTGGAGCAGCCGGACCAGCTCGTCCCGCCGGGCCCCGTCCGTCATGATCGCCAGGTTACCGACCGGTCCACCGCGGCTCGCGCTTCTCCAGGAACGCGGCCACGCCCTCGTGCCGGTCGGCCGAGGCGAGCACGGCCTCGGAAGCCTCCCGGGTGGCCGCCCAGCCGCGCTCGTCGGGCTCGCCTGCCACCGTCTCGACCGCCCGCAGCGTGGCCCGGACCGCGACCGGGGCGTTGGCGCACACCTGCTCGGCGAGGGCGAGCGCGGCGGCCTCGGCGCCCCCGTCGTCGACGACGTCGGCGACCAGACCCAGCTCGTACGCCCGATCCGCGCCCAGGGGTTGCCCGGTGAGCAGCATCTGCTTCGCGATGTTGAGCGGCAGCGGGCGCGGCGCGCGGAACAGCGCGCCGCAGTTCGCCACCAGTCCGCGGGCGACCTCCGGCAGCCCGAACCGCGCCGAGCGGCCGGCCACCACCAGGTCACAGGCCAGCACGATCTCGAAACCGCCGCCGTAGGCGACGCCCTCGACGGCCGCGATCAGCGGGGTCGACCGCTCCCGCCTGACGACGCCGTAGTTGCCGCCCCGCGGGGTCGGCTCCCCCGCCCCGCCCGCCAGGTCCGTGCCGGCGCAGAAGACCGTCGGCCCGCCGGTGAGGACGCCGCACCACAGGTCGGGATCGTCCTCGAGCTCGTTGAGCGCGGCGTCGAGCGCGGCGGTCATCGCCGCGTCGACGGCGTTGCGCTTGGCCGCCCGCTCCATCCTGATCAGCAGGACGCGGCCGCGCCGCTCGGTGGCGACCCGGGGCTCCGTCGCAGTAGAGGTGCTCACGACCGGAGCCTAGGGTCCGGAGCGTGACGGACACGAGATCACGTTTCGCGCTTCCCGCCGTCGGCCTCTGGACCGGCGCCCTCGACGTCGTCCCCGCAGCCCGGGCGCGGGAGCTCGCGGCCGAGCTGGAGTCGCTGGGCTACGGCGCCCTGTGGCTCCCCGAGGTCGCCGGCCGCGACCCCTTCGTCCACCTGTCGATGCTGCTGTCGGCCACCGAGCGGATGATCGGCGCCACCGGCATCGCCAACATCTGGGCGCGCGACGCCGTCGCCACCTCCTGCGCCACGAAGGCACTCACCGAGGCCTACCCGGAGCGGGTGCTGATCGGGCTCGGCGTCAGCCACCAGAACCTGGTCAGCGGCCTGCGGGGGCACCAGTACGACAAGCCGCTCACCGCGATGCGCGAGTACCTCGACGGCATCGACGCGGCCCCCTACACCGCGCAGCGGCCGACGACCCCCGTCCGGTACGTCCTCGCCGCACTGCGCCCGAAGATGCTGCAGCTCTCCGGCGAGCGGACCGACGGCGCGCACCCCTACTTCGTCACGCCCGAGCACACCGCCCGGGCGCGCGAGACCCTCGGCGCGGAGCCGCTGCTCTGTCCGGAGCAGGCCGTCCTGCTGGAGACCGACCCGGTGAAGGCCCGCGAGATCGGCCGCCGCTACACCGCGACCTACCTCGCGCAGCCGAACTACGTCAACAACATCAAGACGCTCGGGTTCGAGGAGTCCGACCTGGCCGACGGCGGGTCCGACGCCTTCGTCGACGCCCTGGTCGCCTGGGGCGACGTCGACACCGTCGTCGCCCGGGTGCAGTCGCACCTCGACGCGGGCGCCGACCACGTCGCCGTCCAGACGCTGCCGGTGGACAAGCGCGGCGTTCCGGACGACCAGTGGCGGGAGCTCGCCGCTCCCCTGACCGCCCTGAAGAGGGGCTGAGGGCCCTCACGCACCCCGGAGCGCGGCGTCCCCGCGGCTGTCCGGACGCACGTCCGGTGGACCGGCGCTCGGGCATGATCATGGGATGGGGACGGAGACGGTCGGGAATCGACCGTCCTGCCCCAGAACCGATGATCATGGTCTGGGGGC
>NZ_JAJSOK010000113.1 GCF_021283305.1 Pseudonocardia kujensis | reverse complement strand
GTCGCCAGCACCTCGCCGGTCACGAAGGTCTCGTGGGCCCGGACCGCGTCGAGCACCGGCTCCGGGGCGTCCAGGGTCAGGGCGATCCGGTCCGAGACGTCGAGCCCGGCGTCGCGCCGGGCCTGCTGGACCGCCCGCACGACGTCGCGCGCCGTGCCCTCGGCCGCCAGCTCCGGCGTGACCTCGGTGTCGAGCACGACGAGCCCGCTGTTGCCGGGCAGCGCCCCGGTGGACTGCGGGTCCGCCGCGAGCAGCCGCTCGGAGAACTCGCCCTCCAGCAGCCGGATGCCGCCGGCCGTGACCGTGCCGTCCTGGTTCGGCGTCCAGTCCCCCGCCTTCACGGCCTTGATCGCCGTCTGGGTCTCCTTGCCCAGCCGGGGACCGCAGGCGCGGGCGTTGACCGTCAGCTCGAAGCGGCCGTGGGTCGCGACGTCCGTGGTCAGCACGACCTCCTTGACGTTCACCTCGTCCCGCAGGATGTCGGCGAACGGCGCGAGGGTCTCCGCGTCGGCGGCGGCCACCGTCAGCGAGGCCAGCGGCAGCCGGACGCGCAGCTTGCGGGCCTTGCGCAGCGACAGCCCCGCCGAGGCCACCTGCCGCACGCGGTCCATGGCGGCGACCAGCGCCGCGTCGTGCGGCAGCTCGGCGGCCGACGGCCAGTCCGTCAGGTGCACCGACCGGCCGCCGGTGAGGCCCTGCCACAGCTGCTCCATGGTCAGCGGCAACAGCGGCGCGGCGACGCGCGCGGTCACCTCCAGCACCGTGTGCAGGGTGTCGATCGCCGCCCGGTCCCCGGCCCAGAACCGGTCCCGGGAGCGCCGGACGTACCAGTTCGTGAGCACCTCGGCGTGGTCGCGGACCTGCTCGCACGCCCCGGCGATGTCGTAGGCGTCGAGCGCCGCGGTCACGCCGTCCACCAGGTCCGCCGTCTTGGCCAGCACGTACCGGTCGAGGACGTGCGTGGAGTCCGTCCGGGTGGTCCCGGCGACCCCGGCCGCCCCGGCGTAGAGCGACAGGAAGTACCAGGTGTTCCACAGCGGCAGGATCGCCTGCCGGACGCCCTCACGGATGCCCTGCTCGGTGACGACCAGGTTCCCGCCGCGCAGGATCGGGCTCGCCATGAGGAACCAGCGCATGGCGTCGGAGCCGTCGCGGTCGAAGACCTCGTTGACGTCCGGGTAGTTGCGCAGCGACTTCGACATCTTGGCGCCGTCGTCGCCCAGCACGATGCCGTGCGCCACGCAGGTCTCGAACGCCGGACGGTCGAACAGCGCCGTGGCCAGCACGTGCAGCGTGTAGAACCAGCCGCGGGTCTGGCCGTTGTACTCGACGATGAAGTCGCCCGGGTAGTGGTCCTCGAACCAGTCCCGGTTCTCGAACGGGTAGTGCACCTGCGCGAACGGCATCGAGCCGGACTCGAACCAGCAGTCCAGCACCTCGGGCACGCGGCGCATGGTCGACTTCCCGGTCGGGTCGTCCGGGTTGGGCCGGGTCAGCTCGTCGATGAAGGGCCGGTGCAGGTCCGTCGGCCGGACGCCGAAGTCCCGCTCCAGCTCGTCGAGCGAGCCGTAGACGTCCGTACGCGGGTAGCGCGGGTCGTCGGACACCCACACCGGGATCGGGCTCCCCCAGAACCGGTTGCGGGAGATCCCCCAGTCCCTGGCCCCCTCCAGCCACTTGCCGAACTGGCCGTCCCGGATGTTGCCGGGCACCCAGTTGATCTGCTTGTTGAGCTCGACCATCCGGTCCCGGAACGCCGTGACCTGCACGAACCAGGAGTCGACGGCGCGCTGGATCAGGGCGTTGCCGCAGCGCCAGCAGTGCGGGTACGGGTGGTCGTAGGTCTCGTGGCGGAGCAGGACGCCCTTCACGTAGGGGGCACCGCTCTTCAAGTCGCGGATGATGTTCGGGTTGGCGTCGAAGACCTGCTGGCCGGTGTACGGCGGCACCTCGACGGTGAACTCGCCCCGCGAGTCGACGGGGACGACGGCCTCGATCCCGGCCGCGTCCGTGACGACCTTGTCCTCCTCACCGAAGGCGGGGGCGATGTGCACGAGCCCGGTGCCGTCCTCGGTGGTGACGTAGTCCGCCTCGAGCACCCGGTGCGCGTTCTCCCGGCCGACGAAGAAGTCGAACGCAGGGGTGTACGACAGACCGAGCAGCTCGCGGCCGGAGAAGGTGCGCAGGACCTCGGGCTCCTCGCCCAGCTCGCGGGCGTAGGCGGCGACACGCGCGGAGGCCAGCACGTACTTCTCGCCGTTCGCGGAGAGCAGCGAGTACTCGACCTCCGGGTTCACCGCCACCGCGAGGTTCGACGGCAGCGTCCACGGCGTGGTCGTCCAGACCAGCGCCAGGGCGTCGTTCAGCTCCGGGTCGTCGCTCGTCAGCCGCAGGCCCACGGTGACCGCCGGGTCCTGCCGGTCCCGGTAGACGTCGTCCATCTTCGTCTCGGAGTTCGACAGCGGTGTCTCGCAGCGCCAGCAGTACCAGAGCACGCGGAACCCGGAGTAGACCAGACCCTTGTCCCACAGGGTCTTGAAGGCCCACATGACGCTCTCCATGTAGTCCAGGTCGAGCGTCTTGTAGTCGTGGTCGAAGTCGACCCACCGGGCCTGGCGGGTCACGTAGTCGCGCCATTCGCCGGTGTAGCGGAGCACGGAGGTGCGGCACGCCTCGTTGAACTCGGCGATACCCATGCTCTCGATCTCGGACTTGTGGGTGATCCCGAGCTGGCGCTCCGCCTCGACCTCGGCGGGCAGGCCGTGGGTGTCCCAGCCGAACCGGCGCTCGACGTGCCGGCCGCGCATGGTCTGATAGCGCGGGACGACGTCCTTGACGTAGCCGGTCAGCAGGTGGCCGTAGTGCGGCAGGCCGTTGGCGAAGGGCGGGCCGTCGTAGAAGACGAACTCGTTGCTGCCGTTCTCGCCGGCGGGGCGGGCCTCGACGGAGGCGACGAACGTGTCGTCGGCCTCCCAGTACTTGAGGACCTCGCGCTCGAGCTGCGGGAACGCGGGATGCGCGGGAACCGGGGGGTAGCTCTCGCTCATGGCGGTCGGGTGCTCCTCGTGCAGTCCGTTGCTGTCTGCACGGGGACGACTCGATGGTGCTGAGCCGCGGTACCACCCCGCTTGCCCCGCACGCGCGGGACCGCTCGTTCGACGGCTGTGACGGGCCGTACCCGTCCGGTTCTACTCCCCGGGCGGTGCCGGGTTTCTTCCGGAGGCTCCCCGGTGATGGCCGGATCGGTGCCTGTGCGACCAGGGTAGCGCGCCCGGTCGACGGGATATTCCGCGGGACGTCCCGGGGGCCCGGGCCGGCGCCGCTCGGTGCGCGGGCGGACCGGACGCGGGGTGTCGGTGAGCTGTCGGCCCGCCCCGAAGCGGGGCCGTCAGTGGGCCGCGGCCGGGTGCCGGCTGGCCATGGTGCGGTCCGGGTGGCACCAGCCGCACGGGGTGAAGCCCAGTTCGACGGCCTCCTTGGCCGGCAGCGGGATCACCGCGCGGCCGGGCAGCGACCGGCAGCCGGCCAGGTGGTAGCGCGGCTGCTCGTCGACCACGACGACCTCGTCGTCCAGCTCGGCGACCAGCGCCGCGACCGTGGCGTCCCGAGGCTCCTCCGGAGGCTCGCCGTGCGGCCCGGGAGGCGGCATCGAGCCCAGCGGCGGCGGACCGCCGGCGGGCTGCTGCCCGGACGGGGCCTGCGCCGGCTGGTCCTGCTGGCCCTCGGGTCGGTCGGCCTGCCCCTGGGGACGGTCCGCCGGTTGCGCGCCCTGCTGGGCGGCCGGGGCGGACCCGGCGTGGGCCGGGGTCGCCACGGTGGGGCCGTCGATGTCCGAGCCCGGGGTGGACGTCGCTGCGGGGTCCGGGGTCGTCGTGCTCCCGGTCCCGCCCGCCGCCGAAGCCGCGGAGGACCCTGCCGGCGACTCCGGCGACGACTCACGGGCGGCCGCGTCTACGGAGGAGGGCGTGGTGCCCTGCGCCGCCACGGCTTCCCGAGCCGGCGTACCCGCGGCCTGGGCACCCGCGGCCTGGGCGCCCGACGCAGACGCACCCGGGGCCGCACCGCCGGGCGCGGCACCGGAACCAGCGGCCGGGCCGGCTGCCGCCGTGCCGCCCGCCCGACCGGGTTCCGATGCCTGGTCCGCCGCCGCCGAGGACGCCGAGGACGGCGAGGACGCGGAGGACGGCGACGACACCGAGGACTCCGACGACACCGAGCCTGCCGGCGACGCCTCCCCGGCCGGAGCCGCGTCGAACGTTGCCGCCGGCTCCGCGGGCGACGCCTCCTCCGCGCGGGTTCCCCCACGGGCGTTCGTCGAGGCCGGCTCGTGGGGCGAGGTGCCGGACGACGGCTCCTCGCTCTCGTGCTTCCCGTGCGCCGCACCGGCCGCAGCGACTCCCGCCGCGGCGGCGACGCCGGCCGCCGTACCGGGAGCGGCGTGGGTCTCCTCCGGCGGGGAGCCGGGGCGCGCCGGAGCGGCGACATGATCCTCGTCACTCGTGACGCTGTGTGACGAAGATTCGCTCGACCGAGTGTCGTCACTCATAGCGCCGGACGGTCGCTCGGCTGAGCCGGACGGTCCCAGCCGAGGCATCACCGAGGTCGCCTCGGCGTCGGGCCCGGACGCCGCGCCGGCGCCGTGGCCGGAGTCCGACGAGGACTGTCCACGCTCCACCCCGGGTCCGCCCGGCGTCGTGCGCGCGGGTGAGCCCTGGCCGAGCGCCGGGAGCACCTCGGTGACCGGCTCGATGTCACGCCGGGGCGCCTGCGGCGCCACGGGGGCGCCGGGGGCGGGCTGCTGCGCCTCCGCGCCCGCCTTCACGGCCGAGCGGCGTTGCAGCCAGTCGACCAGCAGGGCCACCGCGGCCGCCACGGAGACGGCCACGGAGATCCACGCCCAGAGCACGCTGCCCGAGAGCAGCGCCACGACCAGCAGGCCGAAGGCGATCAGGACCAGAACGAGAACCAGCAGCAGCACTGTTCACCCCGTGTACGGCGGGCGGCGGCACGAGGACCGCACTGCCGCCCGCCAGTCGTTCGGACGACCGGGCCGGGCCGTCAGCTTCCGGCGTCCGCGCGCTGGCCGTAGCCGCTGGCGGCGTACCCGCCGTTGGCGTTCGACCGGGCGGCGTCGGACGGCGCGGCCGAGCCCCGACCCTCCAGGTCGCGCAGCTGCGACTCCAGGTAGGTCTTGAGCCGGGTGCGGTACTCGCGCTCGAACGTGCGCAGCTCGTCGATCTTCTTCTCCAGCACGCCCTTGTCGCGCGTGATGGTGCCGATGATCTCGGTCTGCTTGCGCTCGGCCTCGCTGACCAGCGAGGACGCCTTGTCGCGCGACTGCCGCTCGAGGGTCTCGGCGCGGGTCCGCGCGTCGTTGAGCATCGTCTCGGCGCGGGCACGCGCGTCGTTCACCAGGCCGTCGGACTTGGTCCGGGCCTCGCTGAGCAGCTGCTCGGACTTGGCGCGGGCGTCCGACAGCATCGCGTCGGCCTCGTTCTTGGCCTCGGCGGTCAGCCGGTCGGCCATCTCCTGGGCCAGGCCCAGGACCTTGGCGGCCTGGACGTGGTGGTCCCCGCCCCCGGTGTCGCCGTCGCCCATCGGGCCCATGGCGCGCTGCGGCTCCACCGGGCGCGGCGGCTGCGGCGGCTCCACGGGCCGGATCTGCTGCGTGGGCGGCGGGCCGGCCTGGGCCCCCATCCCGCCCTGCTGCGGGCGCGAACGCGCCTCCTCCAGGTCGGCCTCGGCGTTGCCGAGGCGCTGCTCGAGCTGAGAGACCTGCTCGCGCAGGTCCTCGTTCTCCTCGATCAGCCGGGCCAGCTCGGCCTCGACCAGATCGAGGAACGCGTCGACCTCGTCTTCGTTGTATCCCCGCTTACCGATCGGGGGCTTGCTGAACGCGACGTTGTGAACGTCGGCGGGCGTCAGCGGCATCGGATCACCTCATGCAGTCCTCGGCGGCAAACCGGCTGGCGGGTGACTGGGGCTCACGCCACCGCCGGTCTGGCAATGCTCATCAGTATGAACACCACCAGCAGCAGAACCATAATCGAGAGGTCCAGTCCGACGCCCCCGATCCGGACGACGGGGATCACTCTCCGCAACAACTTGACGGGCGGGTCGGTGACGCTGAACACCATCTCGAGCGCCGCGGCGGGGCGCCCCGCGGGCACCCACTCGCGCGCGAACGAGTGCACCAGCTCGACCACGATCCGCGCGACGAGCAGGAGCCAGAAGAAGAACAGGATGTAGTAGACGACGAACTGGAGGACGATCGGCACGCCCTAATCCTGGCGGAAGAGGCCCCGCTCTGCGAGCCTCCGGGCGTCGTCGGCCGAGACCTCGACGTCCGCCGGTGTCAGGAGGAACACGCGGCTCGTCACCTTGTCGATGGAGCCGCGCAGGGCGAACGCCAGACCTGCGGCGAAGTCGACGAGACGGCGCGCGGCGGCCTCGTCGAGGTCGGTCAGGTTGATGATCACCGGAACGCCGTCGCGGTACCGCTCGCCGATCGTGCGGGCCTCGGTGAAGCTGCTGGGCTGCAGGGTCGTGATGCGGGCCAGGGCGGCCGCGCCGCGGTCGCGCTGCTCGGGCACCGAGGAGGGCGCCGCGACCGGCGCGGGCGGCTCGGGAGCAGCCCGCAGGACGGACTCCTCACGGTCCACGGCCAGGGCGCCGCGCGTGGCGGGCGCGCCCGCCGAAAGGCCGCCGCCCGCTCCGCCGGACAGCCCACCCGGCGAACGGACGGGCTCGCGCGGGGCACGCGCCGGGCGGACGGGCTCGCGCGCCGACCGGTGGTTCCAGTCGTCCAGGGGGCGCTCGTCGCGACCCGCGTCGTACTCGGGGTAGCCGCCGCGGGGGTCCGGCACGTCGTCGAAACGGTCGTCCGGGTCCGACCAGCGGTCGGTGCGGGCGCGGGGCGCGCGGCGCGGATCGGCGAAGGCGTCCGGCTCGTCGGCGTAGTCCATCTCCTCGGCGGGCACCATGCCGAAGTAGGCCTTGAGCCGGTACATCGCACTCATCCGTGCTCCCAATCCTCGACGCCCCCGATGCCGGTCCGCCCCCGCGGACCGGGCAGTCACCGGGAGGTTAACGTCCGGTCCCCCACAAGGGCCGTTCCGACACGCGCGACCGTCGAACCGTGACGGATCGCCACCTCCAGGTCCCCGCTCATCCCGGCCGACAGCACGGTCGCGCCGGGGTGCGAGGACCGCACCCGCCTACCCGCCGCCTCGATCGCGGCAAACGACTCCTCGACGTCGGCACCCAGCGGGGCGACGCTCATCAGTCCCTCGAGGACGAGCCCGGCGGCCCCTGCGACCTGGTCCGCGAGCGCCGCCAGGCCCTCGTCGGGCACGCCGCCGCGGTCCGGGTCACCGTCCACGCTGTACTGGACGAGCACCGGCAGCGGCTCCGTCCGCAGGCCCTCGTCGAGCGCGCGGAGCACCGCCCTGTCCAGCGCGGCGGCCAGCCGGGCCGAGTCGACGCTCTCGACGCGTGTCACCCACGGGACCACCAGCTTCGCCTTGTTCCGCTGCAGCCCGCCGACGAAGTGCCACCGCAGCGGCGCGTCCGGCCGCAGCGCGCGGAGCTCCTCGACCTTCGCCGCCGCCTCCTGCGCCCGGTTCTCGCCGAACGCGAGGAGCCCGAGGTCGACGAGGGCGGCGACGTCGGCCGCGGGGATCGTCTTGGTGACGGCGAGCAGCTCCACCTCGTCCGGGTCGCGCCCGGCCGCGGCACAGGCCTTCGCGATCCGGGCGCGCACCTCGGCGAGGCGGCGCTCGAGCTCGGCGCGCCGTTCCGGGGAGGCCTCCTGGGTCACCGGGCGAACCTTACGGAACGTGGCCGCCCGGGCCCGCGAGCCGAAGGGGTGGTGTCGCGAGCGTCACGCAACCGTGATGTCTCCCGAACGTCCACGGGGCGCCGTCCTTCAGGCGCCGTCGTCGAGCCAGACCACCCCGGCGAGCCGCCCGGTCCGCGCGTCCCGTCGGTGGCTGAAGAGGGCCGGGTCCTCACGGGTGCAGCGCGGGTCGACGCCGACCTTCGTGACGCCGAGCCCGGCGAGCTGGCGGTACAGGCCCGCGCGGACGTCGACCGACGGCGTGCCCCGCCGGGTCGTCGCGGCGCTGCCGGGCAGCGCGGCCTCGACCTCGGCCCGCATCTCGGCGGGCACCTCGTAACAGAGCCCGCACACCGCGGGGCCGAGCAGCACCTCGATGTCCTCGACAGTGGCGCCCAGCTCCTGCATCGCCGCCACCGTGGCCGGTACGACCCCGGCGGCCGCGCCGACCCGTCCCGCGTGCGCCGCGCCGACCACGCCGGCCTTCGGGTCCGCGAGCAGCACGGGGGTGCAGTCGGCCGCCAGTACCGCGAGCCCGATCCCGGGGACGGCCGTGACGGCGGCGTCGGTCTCCGGGACGTCGGGCGCGCTGCGCCGCGGGGGCTCGGTGACCGTGACGACGCGGGTGCCGTGCACCTGGTCCAGGAACACGGTGCCGCGCAGGCCCAGCTCGCGGGTGAGGCGGTAGCGGTTGGCGTCGACGGCGGCGGGGTCGTCGCCCACCGCGCGGGACAGGTTGAAGCTGTCGAAGGGCGCCGCGGACCGGCCGCCCGCCCTCGTGGTCACGACCCTGCGGACCCGCGCGCGCTGCGCCGTCTCACTCACCCCCCGACCCTATCCACGCCGGCCCCGGTGCCTCGCCACACCGCGTCGGGCGGCCGCACACCGGTCGGGGCAGGTGTGCCCGGAGGGCGGAGGGGTGTGCCGGCGGTTCGGTGGCGCCGGCACACCCCTCCTTCGGGTCCCCCGGACCTAGCGGCGCATGAAGGGCGGGACGTCGACGTCGTCGTCGACCTCCCCGTTCCGGCTCTCCGCGACCGGCGCGCCCGAGGACGACGACGGTGCGCCGGGAGCCGGGTCCGGCTGCGCGTGCATGCCGGTCGGCGGGGACGCCGGCGACGACGGGGACGCCGGCCCCGAGCCCTCTCCCACCGGGCCGCCCAGCTCCGTCATGGCCGGGTTCTGCCGGGCCACCTCGGGCTGGCGGGGCGCCGGCGGCGAGTACGGCGCCACGGGCGGCAGCGTGCCGCTCTGGTTCGCCCCCGCGCCGAAGGCCGTCGCGGAACCGGCCGGGTACCCGGCGTGCCCGTTGCCGGTGCCACCCGGCGAGGGCGGGGCCTGCGGCGCGGGCGGGGCCGCGGGCGGCGGGGTGGGGGCGGCGGGCGCGACGGGTGCCGCGGGCTCGGCCGAGCGGAAGGCGGAGGGTTCCAGCTTCTTGTGCGTGGGCGTGCCGCCCTCGAACCCGGCCGCTATCACCGTGATGCGCACCTCGTCGCCGAGGGAGTCGTCGATCACGGTGCCGAAGATGATGTTGGCCTCGGGGTGCGCGGCCTCCTGGACCAACGACGCCGCTTCGTTGATCTCGAACAGGCCGAGGTCCGAGCCGCCGGCGATCGACAGCAGCACGCCCTGGGCGCCGTCCATCGACGCCTCCAGCAGCGGCGAGTTGATCGCCTTGCCGGCGGCCTGCACGGCCCTGCCCTCCCCCCTGGCCGACCCGATGCCCATCAAGGCGGACCCGGCTCCGGACATGACCGACTTGACGTCGGCGAAGTCCAGGTTGATCAGCCCGGGTGTGGTGATCAGGTTGGTGATGCCCTGGACACCGGAGAGGAGCACCTCGTCGGCCGAGCGGAAGGCGTCCATCAGCGAGACGCCCACGTCGCCGAGCTGCAGCAGCCGGTCGTTGGGGATGACGATCAGGGTGTCGCACTCGTTGCGGAGCTGGGTGATCCCGTCCTCCGCCTGCCCGGCGCGGCGGCGCCCCTCGAAGGTGAAGGGGCGGGTGACCACGCCGATGGTGAGCGCGCCGAGCTTGCGGGCGATGGACGCGACGACCGGCGCGCCGCCGGTGCCCGTCCCGCCGCCCTCGCCGGCGGTCACGAAGACCATGTCGGCCCCCTTGAGGACCTCCTCGATCTCCTCGCGGTGGTCCTCGGCGGCCTTGCGGCCCACCTCCGGGTTGGCGCCCGCGCCGAGACCGCGGGTCAGCTCGCGGCCGATGTCGAGCTTCACGTCCGCGTCGGACATGAGCAGGGCCTGCGCGTCGGTGTTCACCGCGATGAACTCGACGCCCTTGAGGCCGACCTCGATCATGCGGTTGACGGCGTTCACGCCGCCGCCACCGATGCCGACCACCTTGATCACGGCCAGGTAGTTGTGCGGGGGCGTCATGCGCGGCACCTCTCGGTTGCTCGGGTCCGGGTCAGCTCCGTCCAGCAGGTCTGTCCGGGCCGTTCGCGGTCGAACGCTAGGTCCGACCGGCAGCACGGTCCAGCAGGCGCGCCGCGCGTCGGCAACACCTCGATGGTGTGGGACCGACTATCCGTGACCTGCTCGTGACCCAGCGTCCATCCGGCCTGACGGACAGCGACGCACTGCTCCGTACGGAGCAGCGGGTGTCTCAGGTACCGGCCGGGTCAGCGCGTGACGGTCGGGAGCTCCGGGCTGGAGACGTCGTAGACCGAGCCCTCCTGGGTCAGCAGCGGCACCAGCACCGCGATCTTGCGGTCCGCGCGGTCCGTGGAGCCGAACAGCACCTGCCGCTCCCCCAGCCCCAGGCGCACGGTGGGCTCGGTGGCCGCGTTGTCGACGTCGATCGTGGTGACCTGCCCGCGCAGGTCCGACGGCAGTGCCTGGAGGACGGCGAGGGCCGCCTTCGTCGACGGGTCGTCCGGCCCGACGGCGCCGAAGCCCAGCATCGGCAGGGCGGGCGGCACCTCCGGCGCCTTCTGGTACGCGACGCCCGTGGCGTCGACGAGCGTGACGCCCTGGGGGGTCCGCGCGAGCGCCACCGCCGTCCGCTCGACGACGGCGATCTCCACCGTGTGCGGCCAGCCGCGACTGACCTGCACCGAGCCGATCCCGGGCAGCTGCGCGACGCGCTCGGCGGCGGCCTTGGTGTCGACCTCGGCGAGCGGGACCCCGGTCTCGACGGCCGCGGCGCCCAGCACCGCGTCGCGCGACACGGTCAGCGTGCCCGTGACCTCCACGGTCTCCACGTCGGCGAGCCCGGAGCGGGTGAGCAGCAGCCACGACCCGACGCCCAGCGCGGCGAGCACCACGAGCACGAACACGGTCAGCGCGACCCGCCGGCGGACCCGGAACCGCCGGTCGCCGGGCCGGGCCGCCGTGAGCGCCGCCTTGCGGGTCTTGCGGGACTGCCGCGCCGAGACCTGCGCCGAGCGCTGCGCCGACCTGCGCGCCCGCCTCTCCTCCGCCCGCTGCTGCTGCGGCAGCAGCCGTTCCCGCTGGGCCGCCCGCTCCTCGCGGATGCGGCGGGCGCGCTCGGCGGCCGCCGGACGCGCCGGCAGCCGGTCGGCAGCCCGGTCGGCAGCCCGGTCGGCAGCCCGGTCGGCAGCCCGGTCGGCACGGTCGCCGGAGCGGTCCGACGACCGGCGCCCGCGCCGGGTGGAGGAGGGCCGGGTCATGTCGCGGCCCGGTCCAGCTCGAGGAGGATCTCCGGGCCCAGCACGGTGACGTCGCCGGCGCCCATGGTGAGGACCAGGTCGCCGGGGCGGGCCAGGTCCGCGAGCACGCCCGGCACGTCCCCCCACGCCGGGACGAAGTGCACCTGCTCGGCCGGCAGCGGCACGGCGTCGGCGACCAGCGCGCCGCTCACGCCGGGCTCGGGGTCCTCGCGCGCGCCGTAGACGTCGAGCACCACGACCTCGTCGGCCAGCGCGAGGGACCGCCCGAAGTCCTCGGCGAAGGTCCGCGTGCGGGAGTAGAGGTGCGGCTGGAACGCCACGATCACCCGGCCGCCCTGTCCGGGCCCGGCCGCCGGGGCCTGCACCTCGCGGGCCGCGCGCAGGGTGGCGGCGACCTCGGTGGGGTGGTGGGCGTAGTCGTCGTAGACGGCGACCCCGCCGGCGCGGCCCTTGAACTCGAACCGGCGCCGGACCCCGTCGAACACCGCGAGCCCCTCGAGCAGGCCGGTCACCGGCGCCCCGAGCGCGACCCCGGCCAGCAGCGCGCCGAGGGCGTTCAGCGCCATGTGCTCGCCGGGCACGGCCAGCTCCAGCTCCCGCTCCACGCCGGCGTGCCGGGCCCGCACGCGCGAGCCGGCGCCCTCCGGACGGAAGTCGAGCAGGACCGCGTCCTCGGGGCCGGCCGCGGTGCGCCCGTACCGGCGCACCGGCACGCCGCCGGCCTCGGCGCGCGCCGCCAGCCGCTCCGCGCCCTCGTCGTCGGCGCAGCTGACGAGGGTTCCGCCGGGCGCGAGCCTGCCGAGGAACTCCTCGAACACGGCCCGGTAGGCGGCCTCGTCGCCGTGGTGGTCGAGGTGGTCGGGCTCGACGTTGGTGACGACGGCGACGAGCGGCGCGTAGGCGGTGAACGAGCCGTCCGACTCGTCGGCCTCGACCACGAAGACGTCGCCCTCGCCGTGGTGTGCCCCGGCGCCGGTGACCGTGAGGTCGCCGCCGATGGCGAACGACGGGTCCACGCCGCAGTGCTGCAGCGCGACGGTGAGCATCGACGAGGTGGAGGTCTTGCCGTGCGTGCCCGCGACGGCGGCGACCCGGTAGCCCTGGGTCAGCGCGGCGAGCGCCTGCGCCCGGTGGACGACCGTGAGCCCCCGCTCGCGGGCGCGCACGAGCTCGGGATTGGACTCCCGGATCGCGGTCGACACGACCACCGTCGGCGGCCCGGCGAGCTGCTCGAGGTTCTCCGCGGCGTGCCCGACGGCGATCGACGCCCCCAGCGCCCGCAACGCGAGCACGGTGCGCGAGTCCTTGGCGTCGGACCCCGAGACCTCGACTCCGCGGGCGAGCAGGATCCGGGCGATCCCGCTCATCCCCGCCCCACCGATGCCGATGAGGTGCACCCGGGGCCCCAGCATGGGCACGGAGCTGTGCACGGTCATGATGCCGCCTCCGCGGGAAGGAGCACGTCGGCGGTCATTTGCCGAGCACCCCGAACACCACCTGGGCCAGCCGCTCGTCGGCGTCGGCGTGCCCGGAGGCGCGGGCCGCGGCGCCCATCGCGGCGAGCCGCCGCGGGTCCCGGAACCACGGGACCAGCTCGGCAAGGACACGGTCGCCGGTCAGCTCGGCGTCCGGGACGAGCACTCCGCCCCCGGCCCCGACGACGGGTCCGGCGTTGAGCGCCTGCTCGCCGTTGCCGTGCGGAAGCGGCACGTACACCGCCGGCAGCCCGACGGCGGAGACCTCGGCGACCGTCATCGCGCCGGCCCGGCAGAGCACGGCGTCGGCCGCGGCGTAGGCGAGGTGCATGTCGTCGATGTAGGGCAGTGGCACGTACCCGGGCTGCGGCGCGGCGGCGTGCCCGGTCGGGCCGTGCGCGTGCAGCACGCCGACGCCCTCGTGGAGCAGGCCCGGCAGCGCCTGCGCGACCGCGCCGTTCAGGGTCCGCGCGCCCTGCGAGCCGCCGAAGACGAGCAGGACGGGGCCGTTCGGGGGCAGCCCGAAGCGGCGGCGGGCCTGCGCGCGCAGGCGGGCGCGGGCGAGCGTGGTGACCGCGTGCCGCCGCGGGATGGCGAGCACCAGGGCGGCGGG
>NZ_JAJSOK010000112.1 GCF_021283305.1 Pseudonocardia kujensis | reverse complement strand
GGCCAGGGTGGCCGCGCGGCGCACGGCCGCCATCGGGGCGTCGGGTTCGCCGAGGCGGATGTTGCCGGCGAGGGTGTCGTCGAACAGGTGCGGGTCCTGGGGGACCCAGGCCACGGTGCGGCGCCAGGCGTCGGGGTCGGCCGTGGCGAGATCGTCGCCGCCGACGGTGACCCGGCCGGAGGTCGGCTCGACGAACCGGAGCAGCAGCGCGAGCAGCGTCGACTTGCCCGCCCCGCTCGGGCCCGTGACCAGGGTGGTCCGGCCGGCGGGCAGGGTGAGGTCGAGCTCGTGGAGGGCGTCCCGGTCGCGGCCGGGGTGGCGGACCGTCACGCCGTGCAGGCGGACGTCGCCGCCCGGGGCGGCCCCGGTGCCGGCCGCGGTCACGCCGGCCCGGTCGTCGAGCACCGCGAAGACCTGCCGGGCCGCCGCGATGCCCTCCATGCTGGCGTGGAATCGGGCGCCGACCTCGCGCAACGGCAGGTAGGCCTCCGGCGCGAGGATCAGCACCAGGAGTGCCGTCTCCAGGTCGAGCCGGCCGTAGAGCAGCCGGAAGCCGATCTCGACGGCCACCAGCGCCACGGCGAGCGTGGCCAGGACCTCGAGGACGAACGCCGACAGGAAGGCCACCCGCAGCGTCCCCATGGTGGCTTCGCGGTGCTGGTCGGTGACCGTCCGGACCAGCGCCGCCTCCGCCTTGGCCCGCCGGAACAGCGCGAGCGTCGGCAGCCCCTCGACGACGTCGAGGAAGTGCCCGCCGAGCCGGTTCAGCAGGGCCCACTGCCGGTTCGTGCGGGCCTGCGTGTGCATCCCGACCAGGGCCATGAACAGCGGGATCAGCGGGATGGTCACCGCGACGACGACCGCCGACACCCAGTCGGCGCCGGCGATCACGACGAGCACGGCGACCGGGACCAGCACGGCCAGCACGAGCTGGGGGAGGTAGCGGGCGAAGTAGTCGTCGAGCGCGTCGAGGCCGCGGGTGGCGAGGGTGACGAGCTCGCCGGCGGCCCGGTCGCGGGGGACGCCGCCGGTGACGTGCCGGACCAGGCGCCTCCGCAGCTGCGACTTCGCCGTGGCGGCGCTGCGCAGGGCAGCGGCCTCGGCGCCGTGGGCGAGCCCGGCCCTGGCGACCGCGACCGCGGCGACGGCCGCGATCACCAGGGCGAGCTCCTCGAGTCCCGCGCCGCCGGTCGCGCGGGCGACGACGCGGGACACGAGCCACGCCTGCAGCAGGATCAGCCCGGTGAGGGCCGCACCGCACCCGGTGGCGACGAACAGGTGGGTGCGGACGGCGCTCGCCGTGCGCAGCAGGCGGGGATCCAGGGGTCTCATCGGGTGGTGTCCTAGTGCGCCGGGCTGATGTGGGCGCGGGTGACCCGCCTGCGGAAGACCCAGTAGCTCCAGGCCTGGTAGGCCAGGACCAGCGGCAGGAACACCGCCGCCACCCAGGTCATCACGGTGAGCGTGTAGGGCGCCGACGCGGCGTTGTCGATCGTCAACGAGCTCGCGGGATCGGTGGTCGAGGGCAGGACGTCGGGGAACAGCGAGCCGAAGACCAGCACGGCCAGCGTGCCGACGGCGACCGCGGTGGCGGTGAAGGCCCACCCCTCCCGGCCGCGCCGCACCAGCCCGGCGCCCAGCGCGAGGGCGACGACCGACACGATCGCCACCGGCAACGTCCAGGGCTCGCCGCTGCGGCCCTGGGTCCACCCGGCGAACGCGACCAGCAGCGGCAGCACCACCAGCGCCGACCAGGCCGCGAACGAGCGTGCGCGCAGCCGGACCGGGCCGTCGGTCTTCAGGCTGAGGAAGACCGCGCCGTGCAGCAGGAACAGGCCGAGCGTCAGCAGCCCGCCGAGCACCGCGTAGCCGTTGAACAGCCCGACGACGTCCGTGGTGACGACGTGGTCCGGGCCCATGGCCAGCCCGCGGACCAGGTTGGCGAACAGCAGGCCCCAGAGGAACGCCGGGAGGGTGCTGCCGGCCACGATCACCGCGTCCCAGCGCCGGCGCCAGGCCACCGAGTCGACCTTGCCGCGGTACTCGAACGCCACGCCCCGGCCGATCAGTGCCAGCAGGATCAGCAGCATCGGCAGGTAGAAGCCGCTGAGCATCGAGGCGTACCAGGCCGGGAAGGCGGCGAAGGTCGCGCCGACGGCGGTGATCAGCCAGACCTCGTTGCCGTCCCAGACCGGGCCGATCGAGTTGATCATCACGCGGCGGTCGGTGTCGTCCCTGGACAGGACCGGGAGGAGGGCGCCGACGCCGAAGTCGAAGCCCTCCAGGACCAGGTAGCCGGTCCACAGGACGGCGATGGCGACGAACCAGAGCAGGGGGAGGTCCATGGTGCGCTCCTAGTAGACGAACGCGGGGACGCGCTCGTCGGTCTTCTCGGGCTCGGGTTCGTCCTCGGGGTAGGGCATGACGGTCGCGGTGCCCGCCTTGACGTACCGGAACAGCAGCCCGAACTCGATCACCGCCAGCACCGCGTAGATCAGCGTGAAGGCGGACAGCGAGATCGCCACCTCGGTCAGGCTCACGCCCGGGCTGACGCTGTTGGCGGTGAGCAGCTCGCCCACGACCGTCCACGGCTGGCGGCCCATCTCGGTGAGGATCCAGCCGAAGATGTTCGCGAGGAGGGCGGCGGGCAGGGCGGCGACGACCAGCCGGTACTGCCAGCGGTAGGCGAAGAGCCTGCCCTTGCGCGTCAACCACAACCCGACGACCGAGATCGCCACCCCGGCCAGGCCCAGCCCCATCATCATGCGGAAGGCCCAGTAGAGGAGCCCGACGTTGGGGATGTACGCCCCGGGGCCGAACTCACTCGTCAGGCGGTCCTGGATGTCGTTGATGCCCTGGACGTCGCCGCCGAAGTCGCCGGTGGCGAGGAAGGCCAGCAGGCCGGGGACCTGGACGTTCACGTGGTTACGGCCGTCCTGGACGTCGCCGACGGCGAAGATCGAGAAGCCGGCGGCGTGCTCGTCGTCCCACAGGGCCTCGGCACTGGCGAGCTTCATCGGCTCGTACTGCGCCATGAGCTTCGCCTGGTGGTCACCCGAGATCGACACGACGACGCCGGCGATCGCGGTCACCACGAAGCCCGCGCGCATGCTCTTGCGGAACAGCTCGTGCTCGCGCGGCTCCTTGTTCTTCAGCAGCTTGTAGGCGCTGACCGCGGCGACGAACAGGCCCGCGGCGATGAACGCGGCGCTGCCGACGTGGAGGTAGGTCGACCACGCCTGGTCGTTGGTCAGGACGGCCCAGATGCTGGTCAGCCGGGCCTGCCCGGTCGTCGGGTCGATCTCGAAGCCGACGGGGTGCCGCATCCAGGCGTTGGCGGCGAGGATGAAGTAGGCGCTCAGGTTCGTGCCGATCGCGGCGGCCCATATGCAGGCCAGGTGGACGCGGCGGGGGAGCTTGTCCCAGCCGAAGATCCACAGGCCGATGAAGGTCGACTCGAGGAAGAACGCGAGCAGGGCCTCCATGGCCAGCGGCGCGCCGAAGACGTCGCCGACGAAGGTCGAGTAGTCGCTCCAGTTCATCCCGAACTGGAACTCCTGGACGATCCCGGTCACCACGCCCATCGCGAAGTTGATCAGGAAGAGCTTGCCGAAGAACTTGGTGGCGCGCAGGTACTCGGTGCGGCCCGTGCGGTGCCACGCGGTCTGCAGGGAGGCGACGACCACGGAGAGGCCGATCGTCAGCGGGACGAACAGGAAGTGGTAGATCGTCGTGATCCCGAACTGCCAACGGGCCAGGTCGAGTGCCATGGCGGCGGCTCCTCCCGAACTTCTACGACTTGTAGAGGCTCCGGGATCAGTTCTACACCACGTAGAAAGTCCGGCGCAGGGTGTGTCCCGTCACCCTGCGTGCCTGCCGATACGGTCGCCGGCATGATCGGCGCGCGACCCCGGGTCGGGGTGTTCCTGCTCGCCCCGGGCTTCCCCGGCCGGCCGGCCGGCGAGGTCCTCGACGGGACGGTCGCGGCGGCCGTCGCCGCCGAGGAGGCCGGGTTCGACGCGGTGTGGCTCGCCGAGCACCACTTCATGACCTACGGCCTGTGCCCCTCGGCCGTCACGCTCGCCGGGTACGTGCTCGGCGCGACCTCACGGATCACCGTCGGCACCGCGGTGAGCGTGTTGTCCGTGCAGCACCCGGTGGCGCTCGCCGAGCAGGCGCTGCTGCTCGACCAGGTGTCCGGCGGCCGCTTCCGGCTCGGCGTCGGCCGCGGCGGGCCGTGGGTGGACCTGGAGGTGTTCGGCACCGGGCCCGAGCGGCTCGACGGCGGGTTCGCCGAGTCGCTGGACCTGTTGCTCGCGGCCCTGGCCGGGCCGCGCGTCCGCGGCGACGGGCCGCACTTCCGGTTCCGCCCGGTCGAGGTCGTGCCCGGACCGCGGAACGGGGTGGACCCGTTGCTCGCGGTGACCTCGGGGACCGGGATCGGGCTCGCCGTCTCGCGCGGCCTCCCGATGCTGCTGGGCATGCACGCCGACGACGACGAGAAGGCCCGGTTCGTCGGCACCTACCGCGAGCGGGGAGGCCCGGACGTGGTGCACGTCAGCACCCACCTCGCACACGTCGGCGACACCACCGCCGCCGCACGGGCCGAGGTCCGGGAGTCACTCCCGCGCTGGCTCCGGCCGGGGCTCGCGGGCTACACGCGCTACGACGGCGCTCCCCGCACCCGGCGGGACGCCGAGGAGTACACCGACCTCCTCTGCCGGCTCCACCCGGTCGGCGACCCCGCCCTCTGCCGCGCCCGCCTGGACCGGACCCTGCGGCGCAC
The DNA here is from genome assembly GCF_021283305.1 of Pseudonocardia kujensis. Classification (GTDB taxonomy): domain Bacteria; phylum Actinomycetota; class Actinomycetes; order Mycobacteriales; family Pseudonocardiaceae; genus Pseudonocardia; species Pseudonocardia kujensis. Next base: position 8,790 of record NZ_JAJSOK010000112.1, on the reverse strand, counting down.
CGGTGCCCGCTCGCTCGCGCTGATGGTCGAGACCACCGGCAACACGGCGCGGACCTGTGAGAACGTCGCCCGGCTCGGGGCCGAGGTGCTGCCCGTCCTCACCCTCCCGCCCGCCGGCCGGACGCGCCGGGCCGAGCAGGACGAGGTCGGGGCGCCGGCCCGCTGACGGGGCGGGTGTGGACGCGCGTCGAGGTGTGCGGGCTCCGGCGCCGGTGGTCGGATCAGGCGGCGGTGCGGAGGACCGAGAGGGTGTTGTCGTCGAAGTTCGTGACGTAGGCGGTCTGTCCGTCGGGCGCCACGGCGAGCGTGGTGGGGCTGCGTCCGACCTTCACCGTCGACACCACCGCGCGGGTGCCGGTGTCGATGACGGAGACGGTGCCGTCGCTGTTGTTGGCGACGTAGGCGTGCCTGCCGTCAGGGGCGAACGCGACGCTCTGCGGGTTCGCCCCCACCGGGATCGTGTCCGTGACCTTCTCGCTCGCGATGTCGATCACGGAGACCGTGTTCTGGTCGTAGTCGACGACGTAGACGCTGGTCTGGTCGGGCGAGACGGCCAGGCTGTGCGGGCTGCGGCCCACGGGGATCACGGCGGTGACCGCGTGGGTGTGCCCGTCGAGCACCGAGACGACATTCGACTCGTGGTCGGCGACGAACGCCTTGGAGCCGTCCTTGGTGAAGGCCACGAAGTGCGGGTTGGGCTTCACCGGGATCCGCGCGACCACCGAGCGGGTCTTCCAGTCGATCACCGAGATGTCCGCCGAGTCGTGGTTCGGCACCAGGATGGTGTTGCCGTCCGGCGAGACCGCCGAGGCATAGGGGTGCAGCCCGACCGGGATGATGTGCGTGATCGCGCGCGAGCCGGTGTCGATCACGTCGACGGTGTTGACCGCGGTGGCGGCGCTGGTGCCGGGGTCGTAGACGCTCACGTACAGCCGCGCGCCGTCCGGGCTGATGCTGGCGAACTGCGGTGGTCCGTTGGAGACGGGAACGGTGGCGGTGATCGCGTTCGTCCCGGTGTCGACCAGCGAGATCGAGTTGGAGCCGCTGTTCACGACGTAGGCGGTGCGGCCGTCGGGGGACAGGAGCACGTCCTGCGGGTTCTTGCCGACCGGGACGGTTCCGGACACCGTCGGGTTCGCGATGCTCGCGGCGACGCCGGGCGGGGTCGGGGCGGCCGGCGACGTGCCGCCCCCGCCCCGGAACAGGTACACGCCGACGCCTGCCGCGGCCAGCACCACGACGACGGCCACGACGGCGAGGACGATCCGCAGCGGACGGCGAGGGTCGCCGCCACGCGGGCGCGCGAGGGGCGGGGGACCGGCGGGCGGACCCGTCGTGGTGTCGGGGGCGGCCGCAGTGCCGTCGTCCCGACCGGCGTCCCCGCTGCCCCCCGGAGGTGGCTCGGTGGCCGGGCCGGGGCCCGGCGGCCCGGACGGCAGGCCCTGCGGGGCCTGCGCCTCGGGGGCGGTCGGCTGCGCCGGCGCGGCGCTCTGCGGGACCTCGACGGGGGTCGAGGCCGGCGACGTCTCCGCTGCGGGTGGAGCCGGTGGTGCGGCCTGGGCCGGCGCGGAGCTCGCGGCGGACGCCGCGGCGAGACCTGCCGCCACCCCGCCCGCGGCGCCCACCCCGCCGGCCACTGCGCCCGCGGGATCGGCCACCGCCGCCCCTCCGCCGGGACCCGGATCCGCCACCCGGGCTGCCGTGCCGGCATCGGAGGTCCCGGCGCCGTTGCCGGACGGCTCCTCGTACGCCGCGGCGAGGGCCGCCGCGCCGAGCGCGACGACGTGCTTGGGGTGGGCGTCGACCGCGGTGGGCCGGCCCAGTGCCTCCGACACCATCTGCGAGACCAGCGGGATCCGGGACGAGCCGCCCACGAGCAGGACGGCGTGGAGGTCCTCCGGCTCCACCTTCGCGGTCCGCAGCGCCCGGTGGAGGGCGCGGACGGTCGACTCGATCGACGGCCGCATCATCTCCTCGAGCTCGGCGCGGGTCAGCCGCACCTCGGTCTGCAGGCCCGGCAGCAGCACCGGGATGATCGTCTCGATGTCGAACGAGAGCGTCTCCTTCGCCAGCACGCACTCCTGCCGCAGCCGGAGCAGCGCCGACGCGTTCTGCCGGTCCCCGTGGTCGAGGGAGGTCACCGCCCCGTCGAGGGTCCGGTCGACGAAGGCGAACACCGCCTCGTCGAAGTCGATCCCGCCCAGACCCTCCACGCCCTCGGGCACGCCGAGCGTCTCGAAACCGGAGCCGCCGCGGTGCCGGAGCACGGTCGCGTCGAAGGTCCCGCCGCCGAAGTCGTACACGGCGATGACCGCCCCGTCGGGCAGGCGCTCGTTCGTCGCGTAGTGCGCCGCGGCGGCCTCCGGTTCGGTCGTCAGCGTCACGTGCTCGACCTCGGCGATCCGCGGCACCGACCCGAACAGCTCGAGCTTGTAGGGCCCCCAGTTCGCCGGGTGCGTCAGGACGACGTGTTCCGCCGGCCCGCCCTCGCGGTCGGCGACCTTCACGACGACGGCGTGCAGCAGCGAGGCCAGCACGGAGGCGACCGAGTGCGGCGCCCCGCCGAGGACGAGCGGCGTGGGGTCGCCGAGGCGGCGCTTGAACTCGCGGGCGACCCGGTCGGGCTCCATCACGGCCCGGCGGTTGGCGGCGTCCCCGGTGAGCACGGGGCCGTCACTGCGCATGAGCACGACCGAGGGGATCGCCGCGGTCCGGTCGCCGAGCGTGGCCATCTCGACGGCGCCCCGGCGGTCGACGGCCGCCGCGGTGTAGGTGGTGCCGAGGTCGATTCCGAGGCTATAACCCACCGGGCCTCCTCCACGCGTCCGGGGCGGCGACGGCCCGAGGCCCCCGCCCGGTCAACCTCCCGGCCACCGCCCGGCCCGTCATGAGTAGTGCGCTACTCACCCCGGACGGCCGCCACGGTCGGACTACTCATGCCCGACGACGAGGCCCGCGGTCGCTGCTCATCCGGGGCCGAGCCCGCCGAGGATGCCCTCGCAGCTGCGCACCAGCAGCCGCGCCGCCTGCCGGACCTCGCGGGGGGAGGCGGGGTGCTCGGCCCGCAGCTGCCAGCGCAGGTGCTGGTCCGCGGCGGCCTTGCGGACCTGCTCGGGGCCGGCGTCGGCGGCCAGGCCGAGCCGGCTGCGCGCGTCCGTGCCGGAAGCCCCGAGGAGCAGCTCGGCCCCGCTCGCCTCGTCGGGGGACAGCGGCACGGCTCCCGACCGCACGGCGTCCAGCAGGGCGATCTCGGCGAACTCGTGCGCTTCTGCGCGCACCCGCTCGACGTCGCGCGCCAGCCCGGACGCCGCCGGCGGCGGGTACCGTCGCACGACCGCCTCGAGCGCCATCAGCGCCGACCGGGCCTTGAGGACCTCCGCGCGCGCCGCGAACTGGTCGGCGAGCACCGCCTGCAGCAGCGGCAGGCCGCTGGCCTCCGCGAGCGCGGCCGCGAGACCACGGGCGCCGCCGACCTCGCCGTCGCGGACCATGCGCGTGGCGAGGCGCAGCCCGAACATGCCGAACCGGTCCAGCAGGGCGGCGCGCTCGTCGGGCAGCAGCGGGACGTCGGTCGGCGCGGTCAGCAGCCGGTCCGCGGTGAGCAGCAGCCGGTCCAGGTCCGGTGCGCGCGCGAGCACCTCGATCATCCGGTACTCGCTCTCGCGCAGGGCCGCCGCGGCGGAGGCCAGCAGCCCGGCCACCGGCACGACGGTGCGGCACAGCGCCCTGATCCTGGGATCCGCGGCGTAGCGCGTGGCGATCCTGCCCGCGACCTCGAGGGCGTCCGGGCGGGCGTGTCCCACCTCGTCGGCGCGGGCGAGCACACCCACGGTGTTCACCGGGTTGCGGTCCGGCGAGCCGTCCTGGAACGTCTCGAGGAACCGGACGTCCTCGCCGTGCACGTGGCGCATCAGGTAGACCACCGCGTCGACCTCGGCGGGTGCGCCCTCCAGCTCGGCCTCCGGGGTGAGGAGGGCCTCGGTCCGCTCGCCGAGCGCCGTGGTCGCCGAGCCCATGCCTGGGGTGTCGATCAGCGACATCGTGCGCAACGCCGGCGCCGGCCACTGGACGACGAGCCGCTCCACCTCCGCCGCGGTCACCCCGTCGAGCCGGATGTCCAGCGCCCCCCGCACCCGCCGGAACGGCACCTGCCGCGACGCCCCCTCCCGCGGGTGCAGGTCCACGCGGTAGGTGAGCCCGTCGACGTACCAGGTGACGATGCGCGTGCACTCCCCGGCGTCGGTGGCGGCGAGCTGCTGTCCCACCAGCGCGTTGAGCAGCGTGGACTTGCCCGCCTTGACCCGCCCCGCGATCGCCACGCGGAGCGGCTCCGCGAGCCGGTCCGCCACCGCGCGCAGCTCGGCCTCGGCCGGTCCGCCGGTGTAGACGCCGATGGCCGCCTGCACGAGGGCGGCGATCCGCTCGGCGACACCGGACCCGCTCACGGGACCGGCTCCGGGGCGGTCCGCGCGAGCATCTGCTCCGTGCGGGCGCGGAGGGTGGCGAAGAGCTGCAGGTCCTTCTGCAGGCGGCGCAGCTCGTCCGTGGCGTCCTCGTCGTCGCGCAGCGCCTCACGGGCGGCGTCGAGCGCCTCGGTGGCCGACCGCTGGAGCTCCTCGGCCCGCCTGGTGTAGCGCTCGCGCAGCTCCCGCTGGGCCCGCCGGACCGTGTCCCGGGAGTCCTTCGACACCTGGATCGAGAACTCCTCCACGAACCGGCGCACCGCGGTGCGCGCGGCCGACCGGCGCTTCTCGATCGCCCGGCGCCGTTCCTCGCCGAGGGCGGCGCGTCCCATCAGCAGGCCCGCGACGATGCCCACGGGGCTGGGGATCACCAGCGCCGTCAGGTGCGTGAGCATCGTGAACATCATGAAACCGGCGTAGGTCTTCTGGAAGATCGCCATCTTCCCGGTGACCTTCTTCGGGCCGTCCAGCGCCGTCGTGTCGATCGAGAGCTGCTCCAGCACCCCCACCGGCGCCCGGACGGTGAGGATCTGCTTCTCGACCAGCTCGAAGTGCTCGGCGACCCGGTCCGCGAGCTCGTCGGCGGACTTGGTGAACCGCGCGTAGTTCTCCAGGGTCTCGGCGGCCAGCCGCGAGCGCAGCCACTTCTCGAACTCGTCCCAGTTCTTGGCGGGATCGCCGTCGTCGATCGCCTGCTCCGCCTCCGCGAGCACCGCCCGGGTGCGGACCCGGAGATCGAAGTCGACGTCCGAGGAGATGTCGGCGAAGCCGTCGTAGAGCACCTGCTGCCACCGCGAGCCCCTGCTGCGCAGGGTGTCGGCCCGCTCCCGCGCGCGGACGAGCTCGGCCCGCACGTCGGCGGCGTCCTCCGGGCGGCCCAGCGCGGCGGCCCGTGCGGAGAGCGCGGGGACGATCTGCCCGATCGCCGAGAGCAGGTGGGCACCGACCGTCTGCAGCGCGACGCGCTCCGCGTCCTCGACGACCTCGTCGATCCGCTGCACGAGGGGCGGGAACCCGGACTCCTCGTTCAGCTCCGCGTCGGCGGCGTCGGCCGCGGCCGACCGCACCTGGGAGGACACGGCGAACGCCGCCACCGGCACGCCCTCCCGCGCCAGGTGCGCGAGGTCGAGCTCGAGGATGCGCCGCCAGTGCGGGTACAGGTCGATCTTGGTGAGGACGAACAGGACCGTGGGACACAGCTCGGCCACGGTCCGCAGGAAGCGCAGCTCCGCCGCCGTGAGCTCCTGCGAGGCGTCGGACACGAACAGCACGGCGTGCGCCGAGGGCAGCGCGCTCGCGGTGACCGCGTTGCGGACCGACCCCAGCCCGCCGACCCCCGGCGTGTCCACCACGATCAGCCCGGACTCGAGCAGCGCCCGGTCCACGCCCACCGTCACCGACCGCAGGCGCCGCCGGTTGCCGGGGTTGCCGCCCTCCGCGACGTGCGCGGCGATCTGCTCGAACGCGATCGTCTCGGTCCACGGCGAGCCGACGTCACCGTCCTCGGGCTCGTAGGTGGCCCGGGCGTTCGGCTCGGTGGCGAACCGCACGACGGTCGGGACGGCCGTGGCGATGTCGTCGTCCACCGGACACACCGAGGTGGTCAGCAGGGCGTTGACCAGCGAGCTCTTGCCCTTCTTGTACTCCCCGACGACATAGATGGTCACGCCGGATCCGGAGAGCAGGTCCCGAGCGCCGCGCAGCCGTTCGACGAGGTCGTCCCGGCGGTACGCCTCGGCGCCCTCGATCGCCAGGTCCACGGTCTCCCGGGCGTAGCGCACCGCGGCGCTCGGTCCCTGCTGTCGGGTCATGCTCCCCCCGGCCCGGCCACCCGGTCGGGGCGGCCCTCACGGCACGGTCGATCAGACGTGCTCGGTCCCGACGTCGTGCGACCCCATGTCCCGGTGCTCCTCGTGACCGCGGTCCTCGGTCCGGTCGTGGTCGTAGCGGTCGTCGTGCTCGGAGCGGACGTCCTGGTGCTCGTACCGGTGCTCGTCGTCCCGGTGCTCGTCCCGGTCGCGGTGCTCGTCGCGATCGCGGTGCTCGTCCCGGTCCCGGTCGCGGTGCTCGTCGCGGTCGCGGTCCCGGTGGTCGTCCCGGTCGCGGTCCCGGTGCTCCTCGCGGTGCTCGTGCCGGGTGCCCTCGAAGTGCCGGCCGTGCTCCTCGCGCCCGTGTTCCTCGCGCCCGTGGTGCTCGCCCCTGTGCTCGCGGTGCTCGTCGCGGTCCCGGTGCTCGTCGCGGTCCCGGTGCTCGTCGCGGTCCCGGTGCTCGTCGCGGTCGCGGTGGCCGTCGCGGTCGCGGTGTTCCTCGCGTTCGTGTTCGCGGTGTTCCTCGCGGCGGTGCTCCTCGCGTCCGCGTTCCTCGCGCTCGTGCTCGCGGTGCTCCTCGCGACGGTGCTCCTCGCGGTCGCGGTCGCGGTGTTCGTCGCGGTCGCGGTGTTCCTCGCGGCGCTCGTTCCCGAAGACGTCCCCGCTGCGGGTGTGCTCGCCCGTGCCGTGCTCGTCCATGACGGTCCCTCCTGCTGCCCCGTGCCTCTCCCCGGCTCCCTCGTGCGGCGACCGGACGGTCGCCGGGCAGCAGTCTCGGGGCGGTCCGGGTGCGCCGTCGTGAGTAGCCCGGTACTTCCCTGCACCCCGGCCCGCGCCGGGCTACTCATGCGCACCCCGCCGGCGTCGCCCGGCCGCCGCCGCGACCTCACTCGCCCACCCCCGCCCGCAGCGCCACACCCAGCTCCCGCCGGCCGGGCACACCGAGCTTGCGGTAGATCCCGTGCAGCACGTTGTCGACCGTGCGGACCGACACCATCAGCTGGGCGGCGATGGCCTTGCTCGTCATCCCGGCGGCCGCGAGGGCCGCGATCTCGGACTCCCGGGACGTCAGCACCCCGGCCGCACCCAGGGACGCCAGCGGCGGGGTCGCGGCGCCCTCGCAGCGCCCCGCCCACTGCCGGGCCCGGGTGGCCGTGAGCCGGGACGCGCGCTTGCGGCCGGCGAGCTCGTGCAGGCGGGCGGCCTGGGCGGCGACCTCGGCCGCCAGCAGGAGCATCCCGTGCCCGGCGAAGACGTCGGCGACCTCGCCGAGCGCGCGGGCGTCACCCGCGGCGAGCGCCCGTGCGTGGCGCGCGTACGCGAGCGCGATCGGGCCGTCGACCCGTTCCGCCACCTCGCCGATCCGCTCCAGGGCGGCCTCCGCCGCGTCGAACCTGACGCAGCCGTGCAGCGCCTGCAGCTCGACCTGGAGCTGGGAGAGCGCCCGCGCCCGCCGGGCGGCGTCCAGCGCACGGGTCACCGCGTCGCCGCCCTGGGCGGCCGCCGTCCACGCCGACGCGAGCACCACCCACGCCTCGCCGACCCCGCCGACCGCCTCCACCGCGCGCTCGGCGTGCCGCAGCGCCGCCGCCGCGGCCACGGCGTCCCCGCGCATCGCCTCGGCCTCGGCGATCTGGGCCCGCACGTGGACGAGGAACGGGAACGCGCCGTCCCGGGCCGCGCCTGCGGCGTCGTGCAGCCGTTCCAGGGCGGCACCGAGCCGCCCCTGCCGGGCGAGCACGATGCCGTGCCAGCCCCCGTAGAGGGCCTGGGCGACGGGCTGCCGGGCGGCGACCGCTCGACGGTGCCCGGCCTCGGCGAGCGCCGCCGCCTCCGCCAGCCGCCCCAGGCCCACCAGCGCGCCGCAGCTCGCCGAGTCCAGCTGGGGGAGCCCCCAGCCCGGTGCCCACGAGGCGGCGGCGGGCAGCGCAGCCCGGCCGAGCCCGGCCGCCGCCAGGGCGGCCTGGTGGCGGCCCGTGCCGCACCACGCCTCGGCGGCGACGACCCGGGCCGGCCCGGCCAACGGGCCGAGCCGTTCGACGTGGTCGAGCAGCGGCGCGACCGCGGCGAGCGCCTCGCCGTAGCGGCCGGCGTAGGCGAGGTCCGCCGCACGCAGCACCAGCAGTTCCGGGCGCCGCGGGTCGGTCCAGGACCCCTGGTCGATCTCGGCCGCAAACGCCGCCGCGCGGTCCGGCGACCCGACGCCCCAGCGCAGGTTCCCCAGGCGGGTCGCCGCCAGCCCGAGCCGTCGCGCATCGCCGTCCACGGCCAGGCCGGCGAGCACCTCCTCGGCCTCGCCCGGCCTCCCCGACGCCGCCAACGCCTGCGCCAGCACGAGCGCCGCGTCGGACCCGGCCCCCCGGGCGACGGCGGCCCGGGCCACCCGGACCGCGGCCGCCGGGTCCGGCTCCGCGGCCTCCGGGGCCTGCCGGGTGATCGCCGCGAGCGTCTCCGACGCGACCGGGAGCCCCGCCACCTGCGTGAGCAACTGCGCCCCGTCGGCGGGCTCCGCGCCGACC
>NZ_JAJSOK010000111.1 GCF_021283305.1 Pseudonocardia kujensis | reverse complement strand
GCTCCAACTACAGGCTCGCCCCCGACGGGGTCGGAAAAACGAGCCCAAAAAAGAACTGGCACAAACCACCAGTCCCGACATTCTCGCTCGACACACTGTTGAGTTCTCAAAAGACACCCGCACACCATGGCTCACCCTACGGTGAACTTCCGGGGCTTTCCCCACCGTACACCCACACGAATCCACAAGGATCCAGGGGGTCCGGCTCGGGGGGCGGCCAGCGGGCCTGTTGACCGAACCTCAGGGGCTCGTTCTGTCCGGCGTCTCGCTGACGACGAGAAAGTTACGCCCCGTCGACAGCGAGGGTCAAACCGGGGTCCCCTACCCCGAAATCCCCCTGTCGCCGCAGGTCAGAGGTCTGCGCTCAGCGCCGCGAGGCGCGTCACGGCCCGATTTCGGTGTTCATGACGCCGGTCACACTTCGCGACCGGCAGCCCCACCCGGCACCTCCGGCCGGTGGTGGAGGGCGCTGGATCCGAGGGCTGACCTGCGGCGATGGCCGGTCCTGGCCGCGCACGGTGCGCAACCGACCCATCTCGGCGTGGCGTTGCGGCCGCCGGTCGGCTCCTGACGGCCCCGATCCGCCTGCCTGTCAGCGCGCTCGGCCCGCGACGCTCCGCCCCTACCCGTCCTCCTGAGGTCGAGGCCCCTCTCCACGGGCACACGCGAGGGGCGCGGATCCACGGGCACACGCGAGGGGCGCGGACGGTTCTCCCTGTGCACTCGCGAAGCCGGTCCCCCATCGCCCGGCACTCGCACGAACACGTTCCCGGCGACGACACCACTCGATCATCATTCCCGGAGCCGCCCGGTCCACGCGGACACGGAGATATCCAGGACGCGGTCCGTGATCGAACTGCGATCGCTACCCCGAATCCGCGGAGTCCACGCCGGCACCGCTCGATCGAATTCGCGGAAACGCTATCCGTGGACACGTCGTCGCAGGCAGCGACGGACAGACCACCCGTTCGGGCGTGCAACTCGTCCCGCTCCGTCGCGTTGAACCGGACGAGCGTCTCCCACCGGACGCGCCGCGAACGCGGGGGCGAAGCAATTCCGCGGCGGCCGGTGGGAGACGCTCTTTCCGTTCACCTGGAATTCGCCTCCACGCGGCGCACCATGAGCCCGCCCCCGATCCCGCGAAACACGGCGCGCACTCAGACCCCCGTCGTCGAGCCGGGGCGCACGATCATCAGCACGACCACGACCGTCCAGAGCAGGGCGAACAGCCCGGACGTCATCGACAGCGCCCGCGCCGTCCGTCCCGCGCCGGCGTCGGGCTCTCCTCCGAGGGCGGCCACGACCCGGGCCTGCGCCGGGAGGATCTGCAGCCCCAGGATCGCCGCGGCGGCCGCGGTGAGGACGAGCGAGGCCATCAGCCACGCCTCTCCCAGGACCCCCATGGCGACCGCAGTCGCCAGCCCGAACACCGGTACGGCGATCGCGAGCACCGCGTAGACCCGGCTGATGCGGTGCAGGAGGGTCACCGGGGCCCGGGATCGCTCGCCCGCGAGGGCCGCGCGGGCGTACCGCGGGAACATCGACGTGGCCACGGTCACCGGTCCGACGAACACGATCCCGGCGAGGACGTGGACCGAGAGCAGGACGGCCGTCACATCCACACTCCTTCCTCCGGCCCCGGAAGGCCGGTTCGCGTTGCAGGAAGACTGAAAGCGCGTCCGCGGACCCGCCCCGATCAGAGGGCGAGGTCGGCCGCACGACTTACAGTCGGCCTGAAACTGCGGCGGAGGCACGGCGTCGCGGACCGACAGGACCGTGCCCGTCCGTTTCAGGCACACTGAAACTAGCAGCCGAGACTTCGCCCGGTCAGGGGGTCTCCTCCCCCAGGCGCCCGAGCATCCCCACGAGCGTGCGGGCCAGGAGGGCACGCTCGGGGCGGGGCACCGAGGCGAGCATCACCCGTTCGACCTCGGCCACGGCCTTCTCCGCCCGGGCCAGCAACCGCCGCCCGTCCGGTGTGACGTGCAGCTCGGCCACCCGGCCACGCCCCGGTTCGGTCCGGCGCTCGACCGCGCCGCGGTCCTCGAGCTGGCGCAGGGTCGCCTGCATGCTCTGCGCCGTCACGCCGGCGCGGCGGCCGAGCTCGCTGTAGGAGAGCCCGGGGCGTCGGGCCAGATGGCCGAGCGCCGACAGGTGCCGCAGGGTCAGCTGCTCCGCCCGCAGCGCCGCGTCGATCTCCTCACGCACCCGCCGCCCGAGCGTCGCGAGCAGCACGGCGACGGCGCCCGGCCCGGCCGGCGGGCCGGCGGAGGGCGGTGCGGGGCTCGACACGGCGCCATCATGCCTGTCCCGGCCGGGCCGAGAACGCCGCCGGCCCCGCACCACCGAACGGGTGCGGGGCCGGTCGTGGCGGGGGTCACCCGCCGGGCCGGGTGTCGGTCGGCCCGGCGCGGAGCCCCTGTGGTTCCCGGACCCTGCCGGGACGCCGGATCAGGCGTTCTGGGGGAAGCCCAGGTTAATGCCGCCGTGGGAGGGGTCGAGCCAGCGGGTGGTGACGACCTTGCCGCGGGTGAAGAATCCGAAGCCCTCGACACCGTGGGCATGGGTGTCGCCGAACAGCGAGTTCTTCCAGCCCCCGAAGGAGTAGTAGGCCATCGGGACCGGCACCGGCACGTTGACGCCGATCATCCCGACCTCGACCTCGTTCTGGAACTTGCGCGCCGCGCCGCCGTCGTTGGTGAAGATCGCCGTCCCGTTCCCGTACGGGTTGGCGTTGATCAGCTCCACGGCGTCGGCGTAGGAGTCCACCCGCACCACCGACAGCACCGGTCCGAAGATCTCGTCGGTGTAGATCGACATGTCCGTGGCGACGTTGTCGAACAGCGTCGGGCCCACGAAGAACCCGGACCCATCCGCGTCGAACGAGCCCTGCCGCCCGTCGACCACCAGGGTGGCGCCCGCCGCCTCGCCGGCGTCGATGTAGCCGGTCACCCGGTCCCGTGCCGCCGCGGTGACCAGCGGGCCCATGTCACAGCCCTTGCGCCCGTCCCCGGTCCTCAGCGCCCGGGCGCGGGACGCGATCTTCTCGACCAGGGTGTCCGCCACCTCCCCCACCGCAACCACCGCGGAGATCGCCATGCAGCGCTCCCCGGCAGACCCGAACCCGGCGTTGACCGCCTGGTCCGCCGCGAGGTCGAGATCGGCATCGGGCAGCACCACCATGTGGTTCTTCGCCCCACCCAGCGCCTGCACCCGCTTACCGTGCGCCGTGCCGGTCTCATACACATACCGCGCGATCGGCGTCGACCCCACGAACGAGATCGACTTGACGTCCGGGCTGGTCAGCAGGGCGTCCACCGCGGTCTTGTCGCCGTTGACGACGTTGAACACGCCGTCGGGCAGCCCCGCCTCGCGCCACAGCTCGGCAATCCACAAGGCCGCCGAAGGCACCTTCTCCGACGGCTTGAGCACCACAGTGTTGCCCGCGGCGATCGCGACCGGGAAGAACCACATCGGCACCATCGCCGGAAAGTTGAACGGCGAGATGATCCCCACCACCCCCAACGGCTGGCGAATCGACGCCACGTCCACACCGGTCGAGGCGTTCTCCGTCGCCGAACCCTTCAACAGGTGCGGGGCGCCACACGCGAACTCCACGACCTCCTGGCCACGCGCCACCTCACCCGCCGCGTCGGAGAGCACCTTGCCGTGCTCGGAGGTGATGATCGCCGCCAGCTCCGACGCACGCTCGTCGAGCAGCTCCCGGAACGTGAACAGGATCCGCGTCCGCTTCGCCAGCGAGGTGTCGCGCCAGCCCGGGAACGCCGCCTTCGCCGCCGCGATCACCTCCGCGGCCTCCTCCTCCGACGCCAACGGCAGCGACGCGGTGACCTCTCCCGTCGCCGGATTGGTCACGTCCGAGAACCGGCCAGACTTCCCGTCGACCTTCTGCCCGTTGGCCCAGTGGTACAGGGTCTTGCTGTCACTCATGATCCTCTTCTTCCCCTCAGGAGCTGGGCCGCAGGAACGACTTCTGGGTGGCCTTGTTCTCGTCGTAGACCTTGCGGGCGGCCTTGGTGGAGTCGAGCTCGCTGATCTCGCTCACCGGGACGTCCCACCACGACTGCGAGTCCGGGGCGCCGATCAGCGGGTCGGTCTCGACGTGGATGACGGTGCTGTCGGGGGCGGCCTTGGCCTCGGCGATCGCCGCGGCGAAGTCCGACGGGGTCTTGGTCCGGATCACCCGGATGCCGAAGCTCTCGGCGTTGGCGGCCAGGTCGAGCGGCAGGACGTCGCCGTCGAGCCGGCCGGTCTCCGCGGAGCGGTAGCGGTACTTCGTGCCGAACCGCTGCGAGCCGAGGGACTCCGACAGCGAGCCGATGGACGCGAAGCCGTGGTTCTGCACCAGGACGGTGATGACCTTGAGGCCCTCCTGCACCGCCGTGGCGAGCTCGGTGGCCATCATCAGGTAGGAGCCGTCGCCGACCATGACGAAGACGTCGCGGTCCGGGCAGGCCATCCGGACGCCGAGGCCGCCCGCGACCTCGTAGCCCATGCAGCTGTAGCCGTACTCGACGTGGTAGCCCTTGGCGTCCCGGGTCTGCCACAGCTTGTGCAGGTCACCGGGCATCGACCCGGCGGCGCACACCACGACGTCGCGGGGATCGGACAGCTCGTTGACCATCCCGATGACCTCGTTCTGGGTCAGCAGGCCGTTCGCGCCGTTCGCCGGGACCTCGGGCTCGTAGACCGCCTTCACCGTGGCGGTCCACTCGGCGTCGAGCGCGGTGTAGCGCTCCTCGTATCCCGAGGCGACCGAGTACCCGGCGAGCAGGGGCAGCAACGCCTCCAGGGTCTCGCGGGCGTCGGCGACGACCGACGCACCGGAGTGCTTGACGGCGTCGATCGGGGCCACGTTGACGTTGACGAACCGCACGTCCGGGTTCTGGAAAGCCGTGCGGCTCGCCGTGGTGAAGTCCGAGTACCGGGTGCCGATGCCGATCACCACGTCGGCCTCGCGGGCGATCGCGTTCGCCGCCGTGGTGCCCGTGGAGCCGATGGCGCCCAGGCACTGCGGGTGGTCGAACACGAGCGTGCCCTTGCCGGCCTGGCTCTGGCCGACGGGGATGCCGGTCGCCTCGGCGAACGCGGCGAGCGCCGCCGTCGCCCCCGAGTAGTGGACGCCGCCGCCGGCGACGACCAGCGGCCGCTCGGCCGACCGGATGATCTCCGCCGCCCGGGCCAGCGTCGCCTTCTCCGGCAGCGGCCGGGCCACGTGCCAGACGCGCTTCGCGAACAGGTCGACGGGCCAGTCGTGGGCCTGGGCCTGGACGTCCTGCGGGAAGCAGACGGTCACCGCCCCGGTCTCGACCGGGTCGGTCAGCACCCGCATCGCCGACAGCAGGGCGGCGGGCAGCTGCTCCGGCCGCCAGACGCGGTCGAAGTACTTGGAGACCGGGCGGAAGGCGTCGTTGACCGTGACGTCACCGGCGCCGGGCAGCTCCAGCTCCTGCAGCAGCGGCGACGCCGAGCGGTCGGCGAAGGTGTCCGCGGGCAGCAGCAGCACCGGGAGGCGGTTGATCGTGGCGAGCGCGGCGCCGGTGACCATGTTGGTCGCACCCGGGCCGACGCTCGACGAGACCGCCCACGTCTGCAGCCGGTCCTTCATCCGCGCGTAGGCGACGGCGCTGTGCACCATGGCCTGCTCGTTGCGGCCGAGCACGTACGGCAGCGCGCCGGGCTCGAGCAGCTCGGCCTGCAGCAGCGCCTGGCCGAGGCCCGCGACGTTGCCGTGGCCGAAGATGCCGAAGCAGCCGGCGAAGAGCTTCTGCTCCTCCCCGTCGCGCTCGACGTACTGCGCCGCGAGGAACCTGACGGTCGCCTGCGCGACGGTGAGCCGGGTCGTCTCGCCCATCTACTGACCTCCGTCGACGGTGGTTCCGCGTGCGCTGCTCTCCGCGAGGCGGGAGTCGATCGCCTGGTCGGCCCACGTGTCGCGGATCCAGGCCTGGTCGGGGTGGTCGGTGATGAGCCAGGCGCGCTCCTCGCCGGGGCCGGCCATCACGTTGAGGTAGTACATGTCGTGGCCGGGCGCCGCTGCGCACGGGCCGTGCCAGCCCCACGGGATGAGCACGGTGTCGCGGTCGTGGACCTCGACCATGATGTCGATCTCGTGGCCCGGCGAGCTGCTCGTGCGGTGGAAGCCGAGGCCGGGCTGGCCGGCGGGGCCGGGCGCGATCTCGAAGTAGTAGATCTCCTCGAGCTGCGACTCGTGCGGGCCTGCCTCGTCGTGCTTGTGCGCGGGGTAGCTCGACCAGTTGCCGCCCGGGGTCACGACCTCGCAGGCGATGATCGAGTCGGCCTCGAAGGCGCCGACCGTGCCGAAGTTGCGCACCTGGCGGCTGGCCTGGCCGGCGCCGCGCAGCTCCACCGGGACGTCGGCCTTCGGCCCGTACCGGAAGGGCAGCTCCCGCTCGCACCGCGCGCCGCACAGGGCGAACCGGCCGCCGGCCTCCGAGGCGAGGGTGACCGTGGAGCGGATCGGCAGGTAGGAGACGTCCGTGGGGCCCTCGAAGACGTTCGCGCGCCCCTCGAGGGGGTGCGTCTCGCCGCCGAGGGTGACGGTCGCGGAGCCGGACAGCGGCACCACGAACATCTCCTCGGTCCCGGTCTCCACGACCCGCTCCCCACCGGCGGGCAGGTTCAGGATCCGCAGGCTGGAGTGCTCCCAGTGCCTGCCCACCCCGCCGGCCCCGCCGGCTGCCGTCGCCCGGTCCGCGAACTTGGGCGTGACCTCGAGCTCGTAGCCGTCGGCCGCGCCCGTTCCGGCGGGGATCACGTAGTCGGTCATGCGGCGGCCACCTCCTGCGGCCGGACGAGGGAGACGGCGGTGTCGACGGCGGTCGCCACGTCGTCGTCGGCGGGGTACAGCAGGGCGCGGCCGACGATCAGGCCCCGCACCGAGGGCAGCTCCAGCGCGTCCTTCCAGGACGCGTAGGTCTCCTCGGGCGCGCCGGTCGGGTCGCCCCCGAGCAGCAGCGTCGGCAGGGTGGTGGCCTCCATGACCCGCTCCATGCCGTCGACCACGGGCAGCTTCATCCAGGTGTAGGCGCTCGAGGCACCCAGGCCCTGGGCGATGTGCACCGACTTCACGACGGCCTCGGTCGACAGGTCGTTGACCACCCGGCCGTCGACCCGCCGGGACAGGAAGGGCTCGACCATCGCGACGATCCCGGCCCGGTTGGCGTCCGTGACGACCTGCGCGCACGTCTCCAGGGTGTTGACCGTGGCGGGGTCCTCGAGGTCGATGCGGGTGAGCATCTTGATCGCCTCGAAGCCGGCCTCGGCGGTGCCGGCGACGTCGTAGCCGGTCATCCGGTCGTCCATCTCGAAGACCGAGCCGGCCAGGCCGCCGCGGTTCATCGACGAGACGACGACCTTGCCCTCCAGGGCACCCAGCAGCAGCAGGTCCTCGAGGATGTCGGCGGTGGCGAGCACGCCGTCGACGCCGGGCCGGCCGAGCGCGGTGACCAGGCGGTCGAGCAGCTCGGGGCGGCTGGCCATGGCGTCGGAGCGGCCGCGGGCGGCGAGCGCGCCGCGGGCCGGGTGGTCGGCGGCGACGATCATGAGCCGGCCGTCGGCGGGGACGAACGGGCGGCGCCGGCGGTTCCTCAGCAGCGCCGCGATCCGCTGCGGCTCGAAGGTCCGGACGTCACGGACCTCGTCGTGGTTCCGGGCGAAGGTCACGCGGTCACCTTCTCGTCGTGGGCCTCGTTGGGGTCGCCGCCGGCAAGGCAAGGAGGACGTCGATCTCCTCGGCCGTCGGCATGGCGGTGGAGCACTCCAGGCGGGAGGCGACGATCGCGCCCGCGGCGTTGGCCCGGCTGAGCACCTTCTCCAACGGCCAGCCGGCGAGCAGGCCGTGGGCCAGCGAGCCGCCGAAGCTGTCCCCGGCGCCGAGCCCGTTGTACGGGGTGATCGTGATCGACGGGGAGACGACCCGCTCGGTGCGGCTCTTCGCCAGCACGCCCTTCGGGCCCTGCTTGACGACGGCGAGCTCCACGCCGGCGTCGAGCAGGGCGTCGGCCGCGCGCTCCGGGTCGGTCTCGCCGATCGCGACCTCGCACTCCTCGCGGTTGCCGACGGCGACCGTGACCTGACCCAGGATCTTCTGGATCTGCTCGGTGGCCGCGGCGGGGGTCTCCCAGAACATCGGCCGGTAGTCCAGGTCGAGGACGGCCGGGCGGCCGTCGCGCGCGGCGAGCACGTCGTGGTGCGTGGTCCGGCTGGGCTCCTCGGACAGGCCGGTGACCGAGAGCCACAGCAGCTGCGCGGCGCGGACCGCGTCCAGGTCGACGTCCGAAGTCGTGACCTGCAGGTCCGGGGCCTTGGGCTTGCGGTAGAAGTACAGCGGGAAGTCGTCCGGCGGGAAGATCTCGCAGAACGTGACCGGCGTCGGGTACTCGTGGTTGGTGACGACGTGCTCGTCGCTCACGCCGAGCCGGCGCAGCTCCTGCCGGACGTAGCGGCCGAACGGGTCGTCGCCGACGCCGGTGATGATCGCGGTCCGCCGGCCGAGCCGCGCGGCCGCGACGGCGACGTTGGCGGTGGTGCCGCCCAGGAACTTGCCGAAGGACTCGACGTCCTCCAGGCCCACCCCGACCTGCAGGGGATAGAGGTCCACCCCGGCGCGCCCGAAGGTCAACACCTCTGCTGGTTCGCTCATCGAGTCCTCTTCGACGTCTCGTTCCGCGCTGTCCGACGGGTCCGAAGCTACGTGCCCGCCAATACTTTGTCTATACATAGCTACGTACTCACTTGTAGCCTCGATCGCATGGGGGACACCCCGTCGCGTTCGCGGTCGAGCGGGACCGGACCAGCCCGCTCCCGCTCACCACCAGCCCGCGCCGGCCATCGAGCGCGCGATCGAGACCGGGGTCCTCGAGCCCGGCGACCGACTGGAGAACGAGCTGGCGCTCACCGCGCGCCTCGGCCTCGCCCGGCCGACGGCGCGGCAGGCGATCCAGGAGCTGGTGACCCGCGGGATGCTGGTGCGCAAGCGCGGCGTCGGCACGCAGGTCGTCCAGCCGCACGTGCGCCGCGAGGTGCGACCGACCAGCCTGTTCGACGACCTGGCCGCCGAAGGAGGGGTACCCGGAACCGAGCTCTCGTCGCTGGACGGGTGCGGCGCCGAGGAGGTGCCGGAGCCGCCGGGACTGCCGGCCCGCCTGACGCGGATCCGCCGCCTGCGCAGTGGCGACGGGGTACGGCTGGCGATCCTCACCAACTGCCTGCACCGGGCCTCGCAGTACACGGTGCGGATGCCATTGGTGGTGTAGCGGACGCCTCTGGGGACCACCTTCCATGCACGGACCGCGGTGCTGCGGCCGAGTGGGGCGTCGGCGTTGTCGGCGGCCCCCGGAACCGCCCTCGTGTCCCGCTCGCTCACTCGTCGAGCACGGATCCGCGGACGTGGTACGCGTACGAGGTGAGCACCGGTCGAGATCGTGTCACCGAGCGCCGCTTCGCCTCCGGTGAGGTCGCGGAGCTGACGAGCGAGATCGCCGCGCACGGGACCACCGTCACGATCCGGCCGCTCTCGACCGGCCGAGGGCGGTCCTGAGCTGCGGGACCAGGTGGTCGAGGGGCGTAGGGGACGGAGAGGACGGAGAGGACGCTGTTGTAGCTCATCGCCCCGCGGGTGTCGGTGTCCGGGACGATCATGCGACCGGAGACGACCACGCGGACCTGCCGGAGCACCGCGTCGGCGTCGACGGCGGCGCGGGCGGCGGGCTGGTCGGCCAGCATCACGAGGACGTCGCCGTCGAGGATCCCGACCCGCCCCGGCGCGACCTCCACGAAGAACCGCTCGCCGGTGTCGAGCGCCGCGACGCCCTGCGGGAGCGTGAAGCCGAGGCCGGCCATGACCTGGCCGCGGGCGTCGCCCGGGGTGTAGGCGCCGCACTTGCCGTCGTAGGGCAGCACGACCGCGCCGACCTGCCCACGGAAGCCCGGGTTGGCGGCGACGGCGGCCGTGTAGGCGTCGTCCGTCTCAGCGCGCGGCACACTCCGCGCACCGCCCCCAGAACACGAGCTCGGCCTCGTCGATCTCGAAGCCCTCCTGATGCCCCGGGTCGAGGCAGGGCGCCGACCCGACGGCACAGGGCACGTCCCGCACGCGCCCGCACACCCGGCAGACGAGGTGGTGGTGGTTGTCGCCGTGCTGCAGCTCGAACCGGGTGGCCGAGCCGGCCGGCTCGATGCTGCGCACAAGCCCGACGCGGCGCAAGTCCTCGAGCACGTTGTAGAGGCCCTGCCGGGACAGCTCGGACACCGCCGACGGTCCGGCGGCCGCGCCCGCCTGCGCCACGACCTCCGCCACCTCGACGGCGGTGGAGTGCGGCCGGTCGGCCAGGGCGTGCAGCACCGCACGCCGGTGCGGCGTGCTGCGCAGCCCCTTCTCCCGGAGCAGAGCGGTGAGGTCGTCCATGGAGGTGAGGCTACCCCAACACATTGGATGCAGTCACTAACTTGACGAGCATCACGATTTGACTGTGTCCAAAGTAGGGTACAAAGGAGCCATGACCGCCACGAACACGACCACCAGCGCCCCCACCGGCTTCCGTCCCTTCACCGCCTCGCCCGAGCTCGAGGCCAACCTGCAGAAGGTGCTCGTCGACCTGGTCGCCCTGCACCTCGAGGGCAAGCAGTTCCACTGGAACGTCGTCGGGGCGAACTTCCGCGACCTCCACCTGCAGCTCGACGAGATCGTCGAGGTCGCGCGCGAGCACAGCGACACCATCGCCGAGCGGATGCGCGCCCTGTACGCGGTGCCGGACGGGAGCCCGCGGACCGTCGCCGAGACGACCTCGCTGCCGCGCCAGCTGACCGGCGAGCAGGACACGACCGCGGTCGTGAACGCGATGACCGAGCTGCTGTACCGCACCGCCGCGACCGTCCGCGCGGTGCACGACGCCGTCGACGCCGAGGACCCCTCGACCGCCGACCTGCTGCACGCGGTGATCGTCGACCTCGAGAAGCAGGCCTGGATGCTGAGCTCGGAGAACCGGCGCGCCTGAGCGTCACGGGCGCCACGGGCGGCTGCGGCCGGATCCCCTACCGGGGGGTCCGGCCGCTCTCGTTCTCGGCCCCGTCCGTAACGGGCCGGACGCCGGGGACGTGAGCCTCACGTGCTGTTCGGACGACGCAGGCGCGCGACGGCGGTGGACATCCGCACCGACCGGGAGACCTACCGTCCCGGGGACACGGTCCGGGCGCGGGTGCGCCTGACACCGGGCGCGGACCTGCCCGACCCCGAGATCGCCGTGGCCCTGCTGCACGCCGACACCGTCCGGGAGGGCGGGAGCAGCTGGACCGACTCCTGGGCGGTCGACGGCCGAACCGAGCTCGACGCCCGCGCGCTGCGCGTGGACCTCGTGGGGGTGGAGACACGGGCCGACCAGGTGCTCACCGCGGAACGCCGGGCGGGCGTCACCGTGTCGGGTCCGGTGCGGCTCGGCCCGGGCGCCCCTCGCGACCTGCCGTTCTCGCTGACCCTGCCGCCCGACCTCACGCCGTCGCTGACCACCGAGTCGTGGACGGCCCGCTGGGTCCTGCACGGGGTGGTGGACCTGCCGCGCCGGGAGGACGCCGTGGGCACTCGCGTGGTCGCGGTGCACGATCCGCGTGCCTGACACTCGATCGGGTGACCTCGGCGGCGACCGGAAACGGCACCCGTCCCGGTGTCGATCTCCCTCGCGGACGGCGCACGTGAGGGAGTACGGCAGTGCAGGTACGGAACGGGTCGGAAGCCCTCGGCGAGCGGCAGGGGACGGAGGCCCGGGTACCCGCACCCCGCGAGCCCTCGACCGGACCCGTCCAGGTGTCCCGCTCCTCCGTCGCGGCCGAGGTCGCCCTCGCGGCGGTGGCGCTCGTGCTGCTCGGCGGGACGGTCCTGACCTACCCGTTCCGCGGTGACCAGGCGATCTTCGCGCTGATCGGCCGGCAGGTGCTGCACGGCGAGACGCTCTACACCGACCTCTGGGACGTCAAGCAGCCCGGCGTGTTCCTCTGGTACGGCCTGGCCGACGCGCTCGGGCTCGGCGAGACGGGGGCCCGGTTGCTCGACGTGCTCGCGGCCGTCGCGTTCGGGGCCTGCGTGTGGGGGCTGCTGCGCCGCCGGACGTCCACGCCGTGGGTGCGGCGCTGGCTGCCCGTGCTGGCCACCGGCGTCCTGCTGGCCTCCGCGGGCCCGGGCGACTTCGGGCAGCCGGAGATGCTCTGCCTGGTCCCGGCGGTGGGTGCGTTCGCGCTGGTCGCCGCCGACCCCGACCGGGCGCCGGGCTGGGCGCGGATCGTGGGTGCCGCCGTGTGCGTCGGGGTGGTCGGTGTGTTCAAGCTGCCGCTCGCCGCCGTCGCCGGGCTCGCACTGCTGGTGTTCCTGGCGCTGCGGCTGCGAGGGCGCGCCCGCGTCGTCGCCGTGGCCGTCGTCCTCGGCGCCGCCCTGGTCCCCGTGCTGCTGGTCCTGGCCTGGCTCGCCGCCCGCGGCGCCGGCGGGGCCGCGCTGCGGGTCTGGCTCGTCGACGCCCTGGACATGGGTGCCGCGCACGGCTCCCGCTCCCCCTTCCGGCTGCTCGAGGGGCTCGGCCGGTACTGCCTGTGGTCCGCCCCGGTCGTGCTGCTCGCGGCCCGGCGGGCGGGCTCCGCCTGGCGCCGCCGGGACGCGCTCGACCTGGCGATGGTCGCCTTCGCGGTGCTGCACGTGCTGTCCGTCGCCGGCCAGTTCGGCTGGTGGTACCAGTGGTACTTCCTCTCGGCGCCGCTGGTCCTGCTGGCCCTGCGCGGCCTCGACGACCTGGCCCCGCGGCTCGCCCGGGGCCCGCGGCGGGGCCGGGCGATCACCCTGCTCGCCGTGGCCTGCCTGCCGCTGCTCGCGCACGCGGCGAGCTGGACCGTCCCGGCCGTGCTCGACGGCGGCGGGCTCACCGCCGCGAGCCGCGCGCGGATCGACGAGCGGGTCGCGGGGTACGGCACGATCCGCACCGAGATCGCGGCCGCCGGCGTGCGACCGGACGACAGCCTCTTCGTGCTCGGCGACCCGCTCTACCACCTGCTGGCGGACGAGCCGCTCGTCGTGCGCACCAACGGCTGGGACTACGACCTGATGGCCGACCGACAGTGGCGGGAGCTGGCCGGCGAGGTCGCGGCCGCCCGGCCGACCGTGGTGCTGGTCGACGACCAGGCCGCGGGCTGGCTCGCCGAGCGCGGCCCCGACCTGCGCGTCGAGCTGGCCCGGGACTACACGCCGATCCGCACCGGTGCCGAGGGGACCTGGTACCGGCTGCGCTAACGCACGAGTGCGGCGACCTGCTCCGCGACGGGCGCCGCCCCGAGCCGGTTGTCGATCTGGTGGTGCGGGGCGGGCGGCGGCTCGTCCGGCCGCATCCGGGCCACGAAGGCGTCGAAGTCCGCGAGCTTGCCGGTGTCGCGCGGGAGCCCGCGCCGTTCCAGGCGGTGTCGCAGGGTGGCGCGGTCCGAGCGCACCCAGACCAGCCGGACGTCGTCGCCGCCCAGCTCGGCGACCCACCGGCGCCAGCGGTCCGCGTCGCGGATCTGCCCGGTGAAGGGGCCGGAGAGCAGCACCGGGCAGCCGTGGGCGCGGATCTCCCGCGCGGTCGCGGTGAGCCCGGCGTACTCGTGGGCCTTGACGTGCGCGTCGTACCAGACGCCCTCGCGCTCGCCGGGCGGGCGGCCGGCGGCGGCCAGGGTGGCGGCCACGAAGTCCCCGTAGAGGGTGTCCTTGTCGAGCAGCGCCGGGACGGGGTCGAGGGCGGCGAGCAGGGCGGCGGCCACCGTCGTCTTGCCTGCGCCGGGTGCCCCGGCGACCACCCAGACCGTCGCTCCCACGGCGTCCACCGTGCACGATCGACGGCGGCCGGGCCAGGAT
>NZ_JAJSOK010000110.1 GCF_021283305.1 Pseudonocardia kujensis | reverse complement strand
GCGCCGACCGCCCCGACCGTGCGGACCGGTCCGCACGGTCGGGGCGGTCGGCGCCGCGGCCGAGATCCGGCGCGGGCGGACGGCCGGTGCCCGGGTGGCTGCGCGAGGGGTCGTCCGGACCGGTCGGACCCGGGGCGCCGGGGCCGGGTACCGCGGGGGCGCCGCGACCGTTCGGGTCGCGCCGGACGGATCCGGGCTCGCTCGGACCCGGCTGCGAGGGACCCGGCTGCGAGGGACCGGGCCGGCTCGGGCCCGGACGCCCCGGACCCGGTCGGTCGGGGCCGTCCGCCCCGGGCACGTGGCGCCGGGAGGGCCAGGGCTCGCGCGGGGCCGGCGGCTCGCCGCCCGCCCGGCCGGAGCCGTTCGCGACCCCGTTGCGGGTGCCGGCGCCGTTCGCGGTGCGCGGCGGCGCGGGCTCCTGCACGCGGGGCCGCTCGCCGCGCCGGGGCCAGGGCTCGGCGGAGTGCTGCGGCGGCCCCGTGGGCACGCGGGGGTCACGGGCGTCGCGGGTCTCCCGGACGTCCTCGCGGGCGCGTCCGGTGCGTGCGTCGTCGGCCACGTCGGACACCCCCTTCTGCACAGGCGACTCGGGACCGTACGGGCTGGTACGTGAGGCGGGGGTGTGCGGGCGTCCTCGCGGGGAGGGCACCGGGTCCACCGCCGGCACGCGGGATCTCGGCGGCGAGATCCCGGCGAGGATACTGCCCGTCACGACACGGCCAGGGGTACCCCTACTGGTAGGAGACGAACACCGGTCGGGCGGGCCCCACAGCCAGCGTCTCGGCCGGCTCGAACATCGGCCGGTCCTCGTCGTAGAAGTTCTTCCAACCCCAGGTGACGCCGGGTGGGACATCCTGGTGCAGACGGTTCCAGGTCTCCATCTTCTCCCCACGCGTGCCGAATCCGTCGGCGTGCAGCAGGACGGACAATTCGTCACGGTCCGTGACGAGTTGCTCTCGGTTCCGGATCATCTGCGGCTGGAACTGGTGCAGCATCAGCAGCTTCTGCGGCAGGCGCGCCTCCCGGGTCAGGTCGGCGAGCCAGGTCACGACGGCGTTGACCTCCGCCGCGTCGACCGAGCCCACCTGGACCCGGTGCTTCTGGCCCGGGCGGAGCCGCCATTCGGGGTCGAGCGCGAGCCCGACGTTCGGGCGCTGCAGCAGGTCCGAGTAGCGGCGTGCCTGCGTGAGGAAGTCGCTGCGGCCGGACTGGAGGTCCAGCACGACGTACACCCCGGCCTCCGCGGCCGCGTCGACCCACGGGCGGAGGGCCTCGGGCCGGGACTCCGCCGAGTAGTCGCCGTCGGCTCCCGGGGCCGAGCTCGCGACGGTCGCGATGATCTCGAAGGCCGGCACGACCGGCTCGCCGGCGAGCGGCGCGTACTGCGCCGCGAGTGCGCGGGCCCGCTGCACCGAGGCCGCGACGCCCTGCTCACCCAGCACGCCGAGTGCGGGGGCGCCCGGATGGCCGTAGAGGGCGACCATCGTGCGCCCCGGGGAGAGGCGGTGGCCGCCGCCGGGCAGTTCGGGCACGGGCGGCGGGGTGGAGGTGGTCGCGGGCGGGGGAGATGTGGTCGCGCTCGGCGGTCCCGCCGCGGCGTCGAGCGGCGCGGCGGCGCTGCTCGCGCACCCGGCGAACAGCAACAGGCAGCCGAGAAGGGGGAACAGGTGCCGGATCCGCCACGTCACTGCGCGAGCCATCGGTGATCACGCTAGGCGGCGCCGGCGGCGTCGCCCGGCGACACGCGGTGGGCGGCCGAGGGGTGCACCCGGTCGGCCCAGCGGTCGGTGGTGCGCCGGACGGTCGGTGCGCGGAGCGGGTGCCCGCCCGTCAGCGGATGCGGGCGAGGGGACCGGTGGGCCCCTCCTCGCGCGGCGGGCGGCCGCGGAGGATCCGCTTGAGCGCGGCGGTGTGCCGGCGGCTCACCGGCAGCTCCGGCGCGCCCGGCCCGTGGCCGATCCGCACGACGTACCCCGACCCGGACAGCCGCAGCTCGGTGATCAGCGGCAGCGAGACGAGGTAGGCGCGGTGGATCCGCACGAACCCGGCCTCGCGCCAGCGCTCCTCGAGCACCGACAGCGGGATCCGGACGAGGTGGCCGCCCTCCGTGGTGTGCAGCCGGGCGTAGTCGCCCTGGGCCTCGACGAACCGGACCGTGGACCGCGGGACGAGCTTGGTGGTGCCGGCCAGCTCGACCGGGATCACTTCGTCCTCCGGCGGCTCCGGCCGCGCCGGCTGGCCGTGCGGCACGGGCTGCGGCGGCATCGGGCGGCTCTGCGCCCGGGTGGCGAGGGTGCGGTCGATCGAGCCGGCGAGCCGCTCGGAACGCAGCGGCTTGAGCAGGTAGTCGACCGCGCCGATCTCGTAGGCGTCGACGGCGCGGTCGTCGTGCGCGGTCACGAACACCACGGGCGGCGGCGAGGCCATGGCCGACAGGACGCGGGCGAGCTCCAGCCCGTCGAGACCCGGCATCCGGATGTCCAGGAACACGACGTCGACCCCGGACTCGCCGGGGCGGCTCCCGAGGATCCGGAGGGCCTCCGTCGCGTCGGGCGCCGTGAGCACGGTGCCGACGCGGTGGTCCTCGTTCAGCAGGTGGGCCAGTTCCTGAAGCGCCGGTTCCTCGTCGTCGACGGCCAGGACCGTCAGTCCGTCCGAGACCTGCGTGCTCACGAGCGCCTCCTCGGGCATGTCGGGGAGCGGGCCGGGGAGCGGGCACCGCCACCTGTCGTGCCCCGACACCTGTGGGTGACTGCCGGCACAACGCTAGCGAAGGGGTGCGGTCGGCTCGACGACCGGTCGACGGCTGTTCCTCCCGCAGAGGCGAACGGCCCTACCGAGGCGTCGGCGGGGGCGTGTCCCCGCGTGTCCAGACCGTGACCGACCGTCCGGGAGCACCGGACGACCGTTCACCGTTCCGTCGCCTCGCCAAGGCGATCACCGCCGGCGAGGAGGGGCTCCGCCGTCCGGACAGACCCCGTCCCGTCGCGACCCGTCGCCCGTGCCGTCGCTGATCAGCGACGAGCCGACTGGGGTCGGGTCGGGTCACGGTCGAGGGGTAAACGGCCGGCGTCACTCTTCGTGACGGCCGCCCGGCGGCGCGAGCTCGAGACGTGCGGGAGTGCGGAAAGGTTCCCGCCGACGTCCGGATGTGATGTTGACCCGCCGTGACCGCAACCCGGTTGCCGCAGCCGCGGCGGTCCGGGCACTCTGGACTCCGTGATCGGGACTCGGGAGGTGGGAGCGGTGCCGCACGTGCCGCCTTCGCCGTGCCGGCACGGTCGCCACGCGCGCGGGTGGTGTCGCGGTCGCTGACCGTTCCCCCCGTCGCCCGTCCCGGAGATCCCGATGCGCCCCCTCCTGATCCGTCCGCTCCTGAGCCGTCGTCTCCCCGTCGACCATCTGCGGACCGCGAGCGCGCTGTGTCGGGCCGAGGTCTTGACACCCGCCGATCCCGCCGCCGTTCACGTTCGTCCGTAGGAGTACGACATGACCGCCCCGATCCACGACCAGGAGGCCGCCACCCCGGCGCCCCGGGCCGAGCAGCCCGAGCAGGACCAGCAGGCCCGGCAGGCCGTGAACCTCGACCCGCCGACCGTCCGGCTGCCGAGGCCGACCCGGGACGACCGCCGCACCGAGATCGTCGACCGGCTGCTCGACGCGCTGGAGGACCTCGTCGCCCGGCACCGTGCGCTGGCCGGCAACCCGGCCCAGGTCGACCTGCACGCCGAGCTCATCGCGGCCGAGGTCGCGCACGAGCTCTCGGTGACCCGCTCGGCCCTGCGCCGCGCCCCGCACCTGCGCAGGACGGGCTGAGCCCGGTCCGTTCCCCGACGGCCCGCGACGCGCTCCGCGTCGCGGGCCGTCGGCGTTCTCGGGTCGTCGGCGTGCCGGTGGTCGGCCTTACCGCTGGTCGGCGGCCCCCGGCCGGCCGGAGGAGCCGGCGCCCTGCCCTGTCGGACGGGCTCGGGACGGGTTCGCCGACCCCTCTTTGGCACCGAGTGCCGAAATAGTAGGGTGACCGCAGACACGCGGATCCGAGCTGCGAAGGGGCAGGCGCGATGGCCAGCACCAAACAATGGTTCGAGACGATCGCCGAGGCACAGCGGCGGGCGAAGAAGCGCCTGCCGCGCTCCGTGTACCTGGCGCTGGTCGCGGGTACCGAGAAGGGCCTCACGATCTCCGACAACGTCGAGGCGTTCAGCGAGCTGGGCTTCCGCCCGCGCATCGCGGACCTCCCGGCCCAGCGGAACCAGGCGACCACCGTGATGGGCCAGGACATCTCGTTCCCGGTGATCATCTCGCCGACGGGCGTGCAGGCCGTGTACCCGGAGGGCGAGGTCGCGGTGGCGCGCGCCGCCGCCGGGGCGGGCACCGCGATGGGCCTGAGCTCCTTCGCGAGCCGGTCCATCGAGGACGTCGCGGCCGTGAACGACAAGACCTTCTTCCAGATGTACTGGGTGGGCAGCCGCGACCAGCTGCTGGCCCGCGCCGAGCGCGCGAAGAAGGCCGGCGCCAAGGGTCTGATCATGACCCTGGACTGGTCCTTCGACTCGGCCCGGGACTGGGACGCCCCGATGATCCCGGAGAAGGTGAACCTCAAGGCGGCGATGCACTTCGCGCCCGAGGTGCTGCGCAAGCCGCGCTGGCTGTGGGACTTCGCGAAGACCGGCAAGCTGCCCGACCTGACCACGCCGAACCTGGCGATCGGCGACGAGGCGCCGCCGACCTTCTTCGGCGCCTACTTCCAGTGGATGCAGACCCCTCCGGTCACCTGGGAGGACGTGGCCTGGCTGCGCGAGCAGTGGGACGGCCCGTTCGCGGTCAAGGGGATCATGCACCCGGACGACGCCCGCCGGGCCGTCGACGCGGGCTGCACCGCGATCTCGGTGTCCAACCACGGTGGCAACAACCTCGACGGCACCCCGGCCTCGATCCGCGCGCTGCCGGCGGTCGTCGACGCGGTCGGCGACCAGATCGAGGTGCTGCAGGACGGCGGCATCCGCCGCGGCTCGGACGTGGTGAAGGCCCTCGCGCTGGGCGCCAAGGCCGTGCTGATCGGCCGCGCCTACCTGTGGGGCATGGCCGCCGCGGGCCAGCACGGCGTGACCAACTCCCTCGAGGTGCTGCGCCAGGGCATCGACTCCACCCTGCTCGGGCTGGGCAAGTCCAGCATCCACGAGCTGTCCCGGGACGACCTGGTCATCCCGGAGAACTTCGCCCTGAACGCGAAGTAGGACGCACACCTCGCCCCATGGCTCCATGACGCGCTCGAAGCCTCGGCCGGAAGCGCGTCATGGAGCCATGACGCGTTCGTGGCCTCCGCCGGCGCGCGTCATGGCTCCGTACTGCGTCAGGACTACACGCCCGCCAGACCGCGGGCCCGCAGCACCCGGCGTTCGAGCGGCCGGAAGACCAGCAGCTCGATGCCGATGCCGACGACCAGGATCAGCAGGACCGCCGAGAACACCGCGGCGATGTCGTTGAAGTCGCTGCCGTTCTTCAAGTAGGCGCCCAGCCCGACGCCGAGGGCCGGGCCCGCGGCGATGATCTCGGCTGCCATCAGCGAGCGCCACGAGAAGGCCCAACCCTGCTTGCACCCGGCCAGGTAGCCGGGCAGCGCGGCGGGGAGCAGGACGTGCCGGGCGCTCGCCAGGCCGCGGGCGCCGAGCACCCGGCCGACCCGCGGCAGGATCGGCGGGATCTGGTCGATGCCCGCCACCAGGCCGGTGGCGATCGACGGCACCGAGCCGAGCAGCACCACGAAGTAGATCGTGGCGTCGGTCAGCCCGAACCAGAGCACCGCGGCGGGCACCCACGCCACCGACGGGAGGCTCTGCAGGCCTGACAGCAGCGGTCCGATCGCGGACCGCACCACCGGCACCTTCGCCACGAGCAGGCCCAGCGGCGTGGCGATGACGAGCGCGATCGCGAAGCCGAAGATGGCCCGGCTGATCGAGGTCCACAGGATCGACCAGATACTGCCGTCGGCGACGATGCCCAGGAACTCGTCCCAGACCGCGGCGGGCGAGGGCAGCTTGTACTCCGGCGTGATCGCGGAGGCCCACACGATCTGCCAGACGACCACGATCAGCACGAGCGCGACGACGGGCGGCAGCACGCTCCTCGACGCCCGCCGCCACCACGGGACGCGGTTGACCGTGGGGGTGTCCAGGGCGTCGAGCCCGGCGAGCGCCTTCGCGCTGTCGTCCGTGCCGCTCCCGCCCTGACGTTCCACGAGCTCAGGCGGCATGGCTGGTGATCACCTGTCGCAGCCGGCCCGTGATCTCCTCGTGCAGCTCCGGCCCGTGCTCGTCGACGCTCCACTCGCGCACGACCGTTCCCGGCCGCGACGAGAGCAGGACGACGCGCTGGGCCAGCCGGACGGCCTCGCGGACGTCGTGGGTGACGAAGACCACCGTGGTGCCGGTGGCCTCCCACACCCGGAGCAGCTCGCCCTGCAGGACGTCCCGGGTGATGGCGTCGAGGGCCGCGAACGGCTCGTCCATGAGCAGCAGGCCGGGGGCGTCCCCCTCGGTGCTGGTGGCCGCGGCGAGCGCCCGGGCCAGCGACACGCGCTGGCGCATGCCGCCGGACAGCTCGTGGGGGCGCTTGTCGCCCACGCCGTCGAGCCGGACGAGCTCGAGCAGCTCCCGGGCCCGCTCGCGGCGGGCCCCGCGGCCCTGCCCCGCGAGCTGCAGCGGCAGTTCCACATTGCGGGCGGCGGTCAGCCACGGCATGAGCGCGGCCTCCTGGAACATGAACGACGGCCGCGCCGCGGTCACCGACACCGTGCCGGTGGTCGGCTCCTCCAGCCCGGCGAGCAGGTTGAGCAGCGTCGACTTGCCGCAGCCGGAGGCACCCAGCAGGCAGAGGAACTCGCCGTGGGCCACGCGCAGGTCGATCCCGCGCAGCGCCGTGACGGCGCCCGTCCCGGTGCCGAAGGTCTTGCCGACCCCCGACAGCTCCACCGCGGTGTGCGCGGTGCGGTCCCGGCGGGCCTGCTCGATCTCGGACCCTGAGCTCGTGGTGGTGCTCGTCGTCACCCGTCTCATCCCTGCTTGTCGAGGCCCGCGGCGTCGACGGGTGTCTGCCCGGCGGCCTGGCGGACGGTGTTGAGGGCGGTCACGTCGACGAAGCCCTGCAGGTTCGTCTCCTTCGGCGTGGCGCCCGCGGTCACGCTGTCCTTGGACAGCTGGGGGAAGGTCGAGGCGAGCGGGTCGCTGTCGAAGCTCAGCTCGGAGAAGGCGCGGTCGAGCACCGGCTGGGACAGCGACGAGTTCGTGATCTGCTTGATCGAGTCGTTGGTGATCGTCTTGGCCTGGTCGGTGTTCGTGGTGGCGAAGTCGATGGCCTTGAGCTCACCGCGCAGCAGCGCCTCGACGGACTGCGGGTGCTCCTGGAGGAACTGCGTCCGGACGATCACGACGGTGGTCGGGAACTTGCCGTCCGGCCACAGGGACTTCTCGTCGACGAGGACCTTCGCCCCGGCGTCGACCAGCCGCGAGCTCCACGGCTCGGGCAGCCAGCCGCCCGCGACCTGGCCCTGCTTGAACAGGTCGAGCGTGCGGGGGTTGTCGATGTTCTGGACGGTGACCTTGTCCGGGCCCTCGCCGATCTCGAGGTCGTTCTCCTTGAGCCACTTCTTGAGCGCGACGTCCTGCGTGTTGCCGGCCTGCGGGGTGGCGATGATCTTGCCCTTGAGCTGGTCCGGGGTGGTGATGTCTGGGCTGGTCACGAGTTGGGCGCCGGCGGAGGTGGAGCCCGCGATCAGCCGGACCGCCTCGCCGTCGGACTTCGCGAAGGCGTTGATGGCCGGGCTGGAGCCGATGAAGGCGACGTCGAGCGAGCCGCCGAGCAGGGCGTTCACCTCGTCCGGGCCGGCGTTGAAGGTCTGGGTGGTCAGCTTCGTGCCGCTGCCCAGCTCCTCGGCGAAGTAGTTCTGGGCGACGCCGATCAGCGCGGGCGCGTGCGTGATGTTCGGGAAGTAGCCGAGGCGGAGCTCGGCGGCGGGGGAGGTGCTGGCGGGAGCGGAGGGCGTGCTCTCCTGCGCGCGCGAGCAGCCGGCGGCCAGACCGACGGCGGCCAGGACGGCGAGCAGGACGGACGCGCGGCGGCGCAGGGCGGGGGCGAACATGGGCGGTGGTGGGTCCTTCCGGGGCGCCGGTCGGCCCCGGACCGGCCGGGACGACCCGGCGGGGTGCGGTGCGCGTCAGGTCGCGCGGGCGCTCGGGCGGGGTCGGGGCAGGGCGCGACGACCGGTGCCCGGGGTCCGGGCGGGCTCGTCGGCCCTCAGCGACATCCCTCGTCGAACGCGTGGCTCCGGCGCGAGGGCCAGAAGCGCTCGAGATCGAACGACCGCAACGCGGGGGCCGGAACGGGGGACCCGTCACCGTGCGCAGCAGTCGTCATGCCCCCATCGTGCGACGCCGAGGCGGACCGGACAACCACGCGACCGGATCCCGGGACCTGCCCTCAATTGACCGGACATCCGGGCGCGTAATGCGGATGCCTTGCCCGCGCCGGGCCGCTCGGCGACCATCGGGCCGTCATACCGAGTACCGACCGGGCCTTACCACGACTACCGGAGCAAGGCCGACTTCGTCCTCGACGTCGTGCTCCTCGGCGAAGGGTGCAGGGCACCAAGGCGGACGCCGCCACGCGGCTGCCGCTCATCGGCTCCCCTCCGGTCGCCGACGTGCGAGCGTCGCAGCGCGCCGTAGACCGGGTGGCGCGAGCAGGTCCAGGCCCGGCGCGAGCGGGTCGCGTGCACCTGCACCCGATCCCCGCGCCGACGCCATGTCGGGCCCGGAAGCTCCCGTCGCGTCCCGAAGGTTCGCGCTCCCGTAGTTCTCCATGGTCGGTTCTCAGGACCCGCCGGAGATAGGTCCTTCCGCGGAAGCTCGCCCGGAGCGGCGGCGCTGCACTCGCCTGGTCACATCTCCGTTGGTCTGATGCAGCAGGGCCGGGGAGAGGGGGACCCTGAGCTGGGAACTTTACCTTGTGTTCGAAGGCGTGTTCGAGTAGTCTCGGGGTATGCTCCCCAGCCCGGTCGCCGACGCGTGCCGCCTGCTCGATGCGGCCGTCGACGCGCTCGCGGCCGCGGCCGGGCCGGGTGCGAGCGCCGCCGAGTTGGTGGAGACGCTGCGGGTGCGCGAGTCGGTGGTCCGGCGGCTCGAGCTGCTCGGGGTGCAGGTGGTGGCCGAGCTGGACCGGCGCGGCACGTTCGCCGAGCACGGCTACGCCTCGCCGACCCGGGCGTTGCAGGATTTGCTGCGTCTCGATCGTGGGGTCGCCGCGCAGCGGGTCGCGGTC
This sequence comes from Pseudonocardia kujensis, assembly GCF_021283305.1. GTDB lineage: Bacteria > Actinomycetota > Actinomycetes > Mycobacteriales > Pseudonocardiaceae > Pseudonocardia > Pseudonocardia kujensis. The sequence continues at coordinate 5,525 of NZ_JAJSOK010000110.1, read as the reverse complement.
GCCGAGGCGGTAGGTGCGCGGGCCGGGCTCGCCGGCGCTGGGCTGCCGGGCGCTGGGCTGCCGGGCGCTGGGCTGCCGGCGAAACTCCCGGCGACCGCGGAGGTGTTCGCCGCCGGGGACACCTCGCAGGCCCACGTGGCGGTGATCGCGCGGCTGTTGGCCTCGCCTCCGGCAGGCCGGTTGGCCCCGGAGATCTGGGCCGGTGCGGAGATCCAGCTGGCCGACGCCGCCGCGGTGTACACCCCGCGGGAGTTGCAGCAGTGGGGCACCGCGCTGCTCGAGATGCTGGACGAGGACGGGCCGGAGCCCGACGACGGGCCGCCGCCGCAGGTCAACGAGCTGCGCCTGACCCGGTTCGTGAGCAAGCCGGGTGGGCGGCTGGTCGGGCGCTATGACGACGCGGCGATGTTCGAGGCGATCACCGCGGTCCTCGACGCCAAGGCTGCCCCGCTGACCGGTGAGGACGAGCGCAGCGGCGCCGAGCGGCAGGCCGAGGCGCTGGCCGAGGTGTGCGGCTGGGTGCTCGACCACGGCGAGCTGCCCGCGGTCGGCGGGCGCCGCCCGACCCCGACCGTGCAGATCCGCCTCGAGGACCTCGAACAGCGCGCGCGGTCGGGGATGCTGGAGTTCGCCGGGCACCTTGCCCCGACCGCGCTGCGGCAGCTGGCCTGTGACTCCGGGGTGGTGCCGATGGTGCTCGACGGTGCCGGGCAACCGCTCGACGTCGGCCGGCTCACCCGGTCGATCCCCGACGGGCTGCGCCGCGCGGTGACGGCCCGCGACGGGGGCTGCGCGCACCCGGGCTGCGACCGCCCACCGTCCTGGTGCGAGATCCACCACGTGATCCCGTGGGAGCACGGCGGGCCCACCGCCCTCGGGAATCTGGTGATGTTGTGCAGGGCCCACCACCGCCAGATCCATGCCACCGACTGGGTGGTGCGGCTGCGCGACGGCATCCCCGAATTCGTCCCGCCGGCCTGGGTCGACCCGGATCGGACGCCCCGCACCCGCCCGCGGACGTGGGGCTCCACGCCCGCCCGGGAAGGCCCGCGGATCGCCGAGTTCGCCTAGCACCCACCTCCCGGGCGCGCCGGATGCTGCCGATCGCCGAGCTCCCTCAGCAACCGTCCTCGGCGGAGGCGGTCGGGACGAACAGCCCCCAGGCCCCGCAGGACAGGCACTTGCGGTAGGTGACCGGGCCGTCGGAGGTGGGGTGGTGCGAGCCGGCGGACCAGGCGTGCCGGTGCTCCGGGTGGGGAAGGGTGCAGCCGGGCCGGACGGTGATGAGCGTGGACATCGGGGTTCCTCTCGTGGTGTCTCGCCGGACCTTCCGGCGGGGGCGGCAACGCCCTGCACCACGATGTCGCCCGCGGGCCCCGGTGCCGATCCGGTGACCGGCCGACGCCCCGCCCGACCGCGGGGTCGGCCGATCGCCCGAGCGGCTACCCGGCGCCCAGCGTCACCCTCGCCCGATCCAGCCCCTCGTCGGCGACCACACCGCGGATGGCCTTCTTGTCGTACTTGCCGACGCTGGTCTTGGGGACCTCGGGCACGAACAGGAAGGTGTCCGGGATCCAGAACTTGATGAAGCCCTCGGCGAGCAGGTGTTCCCGCAGCTCCTCCGGGGAGAGCGAGGGATCGCTCGGCACCACGCAGGCCAGCGGGCGCTCGAGCCACTTCTCGTCCTCGATCCCGACGACGGTGGCCTCGGCGACCTTCGGGTGCAGCATCAGCGCGTTCTCCAGGTCGATCGTGGAGATCCACTCGCCGCCGGACTTGATCAGGTCCTTCGACCGGTCCTTGAGCAGCACGTAGCCCTCGGGGTCGATGCAACCGACGTCTCCGGTGCGCAGCCACCCGTCGATGATCGAGTCCTTGGTGCGGTCGTCCTCGTAGTACTCGCTGGCGGTGAACGGGGAGCGGACGTGGAAGTCGCCGATGCTCTCGCCGTCCCAGGGCAGCTCCTCGCCGGTCGTCTGGTCGACGACCTTGATCTGCAGCAGCGGGATCGGCAGGCCCTGGGTCTGGCGCAGCGCGTAGATCTCGTCCTCGGTGCCGCCGTCGAGGGTGGACTTGAGGGCGAAGAAGCAGATCTGCGGGGAGTTCTCGGTCATGCCGTAGCCCTGCATGACCTCGCAGTCGTACTCGTCGGCGAACCACTTCATGACGGCCTTCGACGGGGCCTGCCCGCCCAGCCAGAGCGTGGAGAGCGACGACAGGTCCCGCGGCCGGTCACCCGCCCGCACGGCGTCGCGGATCATCGTCCCGATCGTGACGGCCGCGTTCATCCCGGTGACGCCGAGGTCCTCGATGATGTCGACGTAGTCGCCCGGGGTCGGGTGGGCGCCCGGCAGCACCAGCGTGGCGCCCTGCAGCAGCGCGGTGTGCGGGATGTTCCAGCCGTTGCAGTGGAACATCGGCGCGACCTCGAGCCAGACCTGCCGCTCGCTCATGTTGAGCTTGTCGTGCATCGCCAGGCACATGGCCTGCAGCACCATCGCCCGGTGCGAGTACACGACGCCCTTCGGGTCGCCGGTGGTCGCCGAGGTGAAGCACATCGCCGAGGCCGAGTGCTCGTCGAACTCCTCGAACTGCGCGTTCTCGTCCGCGGCGGCGAGCAGCTCCTCGTAGGAGTGGACGGGGATGCCGAGACGGTGCGCGGGCACCTCGTCGGCGAGCACGACGACCGCCTCGACCGTGGGCAGGCCCAGGTCCAGCAGGTCGGCGACGAGGTCGAGCTGGTCGACGTCGACCAGCAGCAGCCGGTCCTCGGCCTTGTCGATCGTGAACTTCTGCTGGGCGGGGGAGAGCCGCAGGTTGATCGTGTGCAGCACGGCCTGGATGCCGGGCACGCCGAAGTAGGCCTCCAGGTGCCGGTAGTGGTTCCAGGCCAGCGTCCCGACCCGGTCCCCGGGCCCGATCCCCCACGTCCGGAGGGCGTCGCCCAGCCGGCGCGCCCGTTTGCCGAAGTCCCGGTAGGTGTAGCGGTGGTACTCGCCCGGCCCGAGTCGGGTGACGATCTGCTTGTCCGCGAACAGTCGCTCCGTACGCCAGAGGAACGAGTGCAGGAGCAGCTGGCTGTCGAACATCAGACCGCGCATGGGCGCCTCCACGGTGAGACCCGGACCACGGTGGAGCGTGACATGCTACTCGGCTGCGCGGCAACCCCCGCCGCCCCACGAGATCGTCGCGCCCGTGGGCAGCTCTGCGTGGGCCGCGAGCTCGACCGCGCGGCCGGGCGCGAGGTCCGTGCCAGAGGGAACGGGCTTGGACGCCCGGTTGAAACCGACCTGGCGTCCGCCTCGTCCTTCCAAGACCCCGGGCCGCACTGACCGTTCAGGTGACGCGAAAGACCGGCCAGCCGATCTCGGTGCGCCACGCAGCGGGATCGCTGGTGTCACGAGGGCCGACGACGTAGACCTCCCGCACCGGCCCGGCCACCGACATCGCGTTCTCGACCACCCAGGTCCCCAGTTCGCCGTACGTGACCTCGACGCCGTCGTGCTCGCCGACGTGGGTGGTGACGGCCAGTTCCGCGGGCGGAAGAATCAAGGGGTGTACGCGTCCCGTGCGAGGTGGCGCAGCGGTCGGCAGGTAGACGACCGCGTGACCGCGCTCCTGCTCGAAGAGGGCGTTGTCGTAGCTGCCGCCCGGCGGTCCGGTCGCGGCGGCGCCGACGGCCGCCTCCAATTCGGCCATTGCGCCTGCGTACCAGGTCGCGATGTCGCCACTCCCGACCACGGCCTCCACCGCCGCGACCGTCCGGGCAGGCTCCGCACGCAGCTCGACGTCGATCGGCGCGGGGTCGGGCCGGAGCAGGCGGCGCAGCGACACGACCGCGGCCCGGGTGCGGTCGAGCTCGTCCTCGAGGCGGTGCAGGTGGTCCGCGACCAGGGCCGCCCGGACACCGGGGTCGGGGCTCCGCAGGATCCGCCGCACATCGCTCAGGGGGACGTCGAGCTCGCGGAGCCGGTGGATGACCTGCGCCGGCGGGATCTGGTCGACGCCGTAGTAGCGGTAACCGGTGGTCTCGTCCACCACAGCGGGTTCCAGCAAGGCCGCCTCGTGATAGCGACGCAGTGTCCGCACGCTCAAGTGGGTCAGCCGCGAGAACTCCCCGATCGTCAGCACCCGCTCATTCTGAACGGTCCCCCTGGGGGAGGGTCCACGCCTTGACCCTCCCGCGCCGTGACGTCACATGATGGACGCATGACACAGCACGCCGATGTCCCATCCGATCTGCTCCCCACGACCGTGCGCGAGTTCTTCGCCGCCCACGTCGTCCGCGACGCGGACACCGCCTCGTCGTTCCTCACCCAGGATGCGGTGGTGGTCGACCAGGGCGAGACCTTCCGCGGCCGACAGAAGGCCCACGCGTTCCTGCGGGACGCCGGATCCGAGTTCGAGTACACGACCGAGCAGATCGGCGCTCGCCGCGTCGATGACGCCCACTGGGTGGTCACCGTGCGACTCGAGGGCACCTTCCCCGGTGGCGTGGCCGAACTCGACTACCGGTTCACGCTGCGGGACGACCTCGTCGCCGAACTCGTCATCGCCAACCACGAAGCCTGACCGAACCAGCGCCAGCTTGATCCTCAGTGGAGAGAGAATGTCTAGCTCAGATCGCGATCGTCTGGACGGTCGTCGGGCACTGGTGACGGGCGGTTCGAAGGGCTCGGGCAAGGCCGTCGTGGAGAGACTGCGAGAGATGGGTGCCGACGTCTACGTCACGGCGCGGACGATGCCCGCCGGGTACGAGCACCCTGACCGGTTCATCGAAGCGGACATGATGACGGCAGAAGGCACCGAAACCGTGGCCGCTCGGATCTCTGAGGCCTGCGGCACGCTCGACATCCTGGTGCACGTCGTCGGAGGGGCGTCGACGCCGTCCGGTGGGTTCGCGGTCATCACCGATGACCAGTGGCTCATCGAGCTGAACCTCAATCTCCTCGGAGCGGTGCGACTGGATCGAGCTCTCGTCCCGGCGATGGGCGAGTCCGGCTCCGGCGTGGTGCTGCACTTCACCTCGATCCAGCGTGAGCTGCCCCAGCACGACGCGACCTTGGCCTACGCCGCTGCGAAGGCCGCACTGCGCACATACAGCAAGGGGCTCGCCAATGAGCTCGCGCCGCGGGGCGTACGGGTGAACGCAATCAGCCCCGGCGGAATCGAGACCGAAGCCTACGAGAGATTCGTGGATCGGATCGCCGAGGGGAATGGACTCACACGTGAAGCAGCCAAGCAGACCATCTACGACTCGCTGGGAGGAGTACCGCTGGGTCGGTTCGCGAACACCGAGGAAATCGCGGACCTGGTCGGCTTCCTGGTCTCTGACCGCGCCTCGGCAATCGTGGGCGCCGAGTACGTGATCGACGGCGGCACCGTCCCGACCGTCTGAGTCAGGCATCCGCTCCGAGTAGCCGGTCCAGAGCACCTCCGTTCGGCGGCAGGCCCCTCCGACAGGGGAAATCTCGGACGCTGTTCGGCAATGCCCGGAAGCGCGTCGACGCCGGTCGTCGACCCGC
>NZ_JAJSOK010000010.1 GCF_021283305.1 Pseudonocardia kujensis | reverse complement strand
GATGCCCGGCCACGGACTCGACATCGAGCAGCTCACGCTGCGGATCAGACCGACCCTGCACACGGGCATCGTCCCAGCGGCCCGAGATCGACTGGCGGTCCGACACCCGAGCTTTTCAGCAGTCTCCTAGCCCATGCTGATCCGCCTTGAGAGCGCGATACAGCGCGTTGTCGGGAACTCGTTGGGTGGTCAGTACGACCGCGTCGGTTTCCCACCTGACGGGGGGGGCCGCCACCCTTGGGAACACCGTGCACGAGACCGTCTCCGATCTCGGTGACGTGATGCCGGGCGACGACTGCGATCTTCAGCTCGGCCAGAAGCGGCATCATCTCCACCGCTTCGCCAGTCAACCCCATGTAGAGGGCAGGACCGGCCATCGGCGTGACGAGGGTGACTTGTTTACCCGCCCGGGCAAGCTTCTCCGCGATGCTGACGCCGACGAAATAGGCCTCACAATCGTAGACCACGACTCGGTCGCCGGGGACGGGCTTGCCCTCGAGCATGATCTGTTCGGGCGTTAGGATGTGTGGCAGAGCGGCATCGGCACCGGTGATCGTGCTCTGCGACGGACCGTTGAGTCCGTCGGTTGCCCACGACGAACCAGTGGCGATCACGACGAGGTCGGCGCCGTAGTCGAGGACGGTTGGGGCGTCGAGCCGCTTTCCACTGACCACGTGGACGTTGGCCAGCTTGGCGAGCTGGCTCTGGCGCCAATCGACGACTCGGCCCCACTCGGCGAGTCCGGGGAGCTGCCGCACCCAACGGAAATGCCCGCCGAGCTCGTCGGCGGCCTCGACAAGATGGACGCTCTGCATGCCGCGTTTACCCAGGGTGATCGCGCACTCCATGCCGGCCGGGCCGGCGCCGACGACGAGGACGTTGGCCTCGGCGTTGCGGGCGGTGGAGAAGCGCTCGGGGTGCCAGCCACGGCGGTACTCCTCGCCCAACGTCGCGTTCTGCGTGCAAACGATATGCGCGCCAGCGTTCACCCTGGAAATGCAGACGTTGCATCCAATGCATTCACGGATGTCGTCGACGCGACCTTCGTTAATCTTGTTCGGAATGAACGGGTCGGCGATCGACGGTCGAGCCGCGCCGATGATGTCGAGCTGACCGCTGCGGACCAGATCGGCCATCGTGTCGGGGCTGGTGAACCGGCCGACCCCCACGATGGGCTTATCCGTGTACGGGCGGGCCTGGCGAACCCACTCGCTTTGGAAGTTCTCCGGATAGAATCGCGAGCTCCCAGCATCGCGAACCCAATGCTCGAGGCTGTCGCCGCCCACCTGAAGATCCCAGAAGTCGACCAAATGGTCGGCGAGTTGGATGAACCCGACACCCTCCTCCGCGACGCGGATCCCGTGGTCGGAGTTGTGCAGGGTGTCGACGCAGAGGCGGGTGGTGACGGCGAGGTCGTCCCCGACTGCCGCGCGCACCTTCTCGAGCGTCTCGAGCCAGAACCGAGCCCGGTTCTCGAAGGATCCTCCGTAGGAGTCGGTGCGGTGGTTATAGCGGGCCATGAGAAAATGCAGCGGCACGCCGGCCCCCTCCGCACCGGCGATGTTGACGATGTCGAACCCCGCGCTCCGGGCCCGCTTCGCCGCCGCGACGTAGCGGTCCTGGAGGTCATAGATGTCGTCGAGGTCCATTTCGTAGGCCGCCGACCACCACATCGAATCGCTGACAATGGCCGACGGACCGCCCCCGGGCTGGCGGGTGTTGAATCCGGTGGTGTCCTTGCCCATAGCCAACAGCTGCACCCCGGCGAGTGCGCCGTGGTCGTGAGCGCGCTCGGCGAGCAGCGCAAGGTTGGGAATCTGCCGGTCATCGGAAATGCGAGTCTGGGTGGTGAACCCGGCCTAGTCGTCCTCCGGGCTGACGAGGGCGGCTTCGGTGTTGACGACAGCCCAGCCGCCCTCGGCCTTCATCGCCCGGAGGTAGGCCTCGCTTCCCGGCCGTTCCGCGCCAAACCCGATGCAGTGCGGGGTCTGGTAGAACCGATTGCGCATAACCTTCGGCCCGATAGGAAGAGGCTCGAAAAGAATATCGTGACGCGAATCCCTGGACATCGAGACTCCCCAATCCTAAGCAGAGATATTGTTGCGGCGTGAGCCGATCTGTTATTCGACGGCCGTGCCGTAACCGGCAACAGTGTTCGCAAAGAAGGTGCCGATCTGCTGCATGAACTGTTCTCGTCCGGGTAGGTTCGCTACGTCCTGCTGGTAGGCGTCGACGTCGGAGACTTCGATGACCTCCAGGTAGCTGCCTGTGATCGCAGGCGTTTCGGGCAGTCCGCCATCGATTCGAATCACCTGGTAGGAGGCGATCGATGGCAGGGACCGGGCGGTCGGGTAGTTTACCTCGCGCACCCAATTCTCGTACTCCGCGGGGATAGCCCCGGCCTGCAGGTCGGTCAGGAAGAAAACGTACTGAGCCACAATCGGTTCTCCTCGGCGAAATGGGCGCGCGCAATGTTGGTGGACTGCAACTATCGGCTTCCCATTTCCTGTGACGCAGTCCAGGTCCGCGCGGATCTGTTGTTCGCGGCGCACAGTTCGGTCAGTGCGTCAGCATTCAGGGCGGATTGTCGATGAGCAGGCCGTCGACGTCGTCGACTGTGTTCTGTTACGTCACGCGTCGTGGCCTCTGCTCGGTGCTACCTGCCGTACCCCGCGTATACCGCGGCGAAGGTCCGTGCCGCGACCGTCAGATCCGGCACCGGCACGTACTCGTCGGCGGTGTGCGCTACCGTCATGGATCCAGGACCGTAGATCACCGCCGGGATGTCTAGCCGGTTACGCAGGAAACGCGCGTCAGTCCCGAGGTGGAGGCCACGGACCGGGGCGGGCCCGGCACCATCGTCGGTGGCGTCACGCACCGCCCGTACGAACGGGTGCCCGGGGTCGACCTCGGAGCCCTCGATGAAGGCGAGTACCTCCAGCCTGCGGTCGATGTCGGTGCCAGCCCGGTCCAGCACCGCCTCCAGCTCCGCAACGGCCTGCTGCTCGGTGCAGCCGGGCAGCACCCGCCGGTCAAGGCGAAGCTTCGCGCTGGAAGCCACGATGTTCGGCATCGTGCCACCGGAGATCGTCCCGACGTTGCAGGTCGGGCTGCCCAGCAACGGGTGGGGCGCTGTGCCGAAGTCAGCCAGGTGCACGGCCTGCACCAGCCGGGCCGCGTCGGCGATCGCGGAGTGCCCGGCGGCCGGGTCGCTGCCGTGCGCTGCGCGGCCGGAGACGGTGACCTCGGCCAGAAGCGCACCCCGCTCGGCGACGCCGACCGCCAGCTCGCTCGGCTCCGGGACGATGGCAGCGTCGGCCCGGATTCGCCCGGCCTTCAGCAGCGCTGAGGTTCCCCACCGGCCACCGGTCTCCTCATCGGCGACCAGGTGGAAAGCCAGGTCGCACCTCAGGTCGACACCGGCGTCCTGGCAGGCCCGCACCGCCTCCAAGGCGGCTGCGATGCCGCCTTTCATGTCACAGGCGCCCCGGCCGTAGAGGCGCCCGTCACGCAGCACGCCGCCAAACGGCGGCAGTGTCCAGTCGGCCTCCTCGACGGCGACGACATCGACGTGGCCGTTGATCAGCAGCACGGGCTGGCAGCCGTCGCCGATCGTGCCCAGCACCGAGATGCGGCCCGGGGCGGGTTCGAACACTTCGGTGCGGGCACCGAGGCCGCAGAGTACGTCGGTCAGGACGCCGACGGCCGAGCTTTCGTTTCCCGGCGGGTTGCGGGTGTCACACTGCACCATCGCCACAGCCAGTTCGGTGCATCGACGGGTGTCCACCGCGGCTCGGGCGGCGGCCTGCGCGTCAGATCGGGCGGTGTCGGCTCGGGTCACACATACTCCTGCACGTCGTCGAGGAAGCCCAGCGGCGCGATCCCGGCCAGGAAGCCGCGCAACTGCGGGCGCGCGGCGAACAGGTCGTCGAACAGCGCCCGGGCCGCCGCCGTGTCACCACTGCGGGCCAGCAGCAGCGCTCGCCAGAAGTCGGCCTCCCGGTTGTCCGCGCCGAGCAGCTTCCCGGCCTGGGCCAGACCAGTGAGCCTGTCGTGCAGCAGCTCCGGGTCCACCCTGATGAACTCACCTATGGTCAGGTTCGGCGCGAAGATCACCTCTCCGATCAGGTTGAAGGCCCTCTGCCGGGGTAGCAGCCGGGCCAGCTCACCAACCGGGTCGGGATGGTCGTCCACCCGGATGTCGATCACGGTCTCGGCCCACGGTGTGTCCGAGCGGTTCCCGGAGACGACCGTCAGCACCGCCGACTGGGAGCCGCGCACGTCACCCCCGGCCTCCTCGCCCGAGACCAGAGCGGCCAGGATCCGGTCGGCGAGATCGCCCTCGGCCTGCTGGTAGGCCTCCAGCATTGCTGGCCACACCCGCTGCGAGCCGAGCATGTTGCCCTGCACCGCGACCCCGTGCCCGGTCATTCCGCCGGCGGCGGGGGCGCAGGCGGCGCCGGTAAAGGACGCGGCCGACCCGGTCGCATCAACCACCCCGAGCTGGCGGTAGCCGGACAGCTCGTCGGCGGCGGTTACCGTGTCCACCGCTGTCTGTGCCGTCGCCCCGGTGCGCAGGAGCTCCAGGGTATCGGGCCCATAGCCAACGTTGACGAACGCTTGGGTGGCGACGGCGCCAACACCGGGCTCGGCCCAGCCGACCAGCCGTCCGACGCCGAAGAAGTGCGACTGGGCTCCGATGCCCAGCTGCCCGGTGTCCGGGTCACGGGCGACGATCGAGTACGTCATCGCACCGCGCCCGTCCCGGCCTCCGCGAGAGCGACGTGCGCGGTGATCAGCTCGGCGACCCGGACGGGATCCTCCAGCATGGGGAGGTGCCCGAGGCCGTCGAGGAACACCGGCTCGGTGCGAGTCGCCGCCGCGATCTCCTCGGTCATCGCCGGCGGGCAGGTCGGGTCCTCGGTGCCGGTGGCAGCCAGCACCGGAACCTGCACCCGCGCGGTCAGATGTCGGATGTCGGCGGTGAAGGCGCCGTGCAGGATGGCGCCCACGAGCGGCCCTGAGCGGTGTCCGACCGCCGATCGCATCCCGTCGACCACCCGCGGTTCGTCGCGGTGGCGGGCACCGACGATGTCGGGCACCAGGTCGGCGAAGTAGCGGGCGGTGCCCTTCGCCTCCAGCTCAGTCACCATCGCCATGATCGCGTCTGCCGGAGCATCGACGCCTAGCGTGGAGCCGAACGTCGCTACGCTGAGCACCCGGTCCGGGTGTAGCGCGGCCAGAGCGAGGGAGATCGAGCCGCCCAGTGAGCCGCCGGCCAGGTGCACCCGCTGCAGACCGAGTGCGTCAAGGACGGCGAGCACGTCCGGGACGTAGCCCTCCTCAACGGTGAAGGGGCCGTCGGTGGTGGAGGCGCCGTGCCCACGCAAGTCGAGCGCCACGGTCGGGCGGTCGAGGGCCGCGGAGACGTACTCCCACACCAGCGCGGCGGAGTTGATCGGATGCACCAGGACGACCGTGCCCTCGACCGCCGGTTCTCCGGTCACGGTCACGGACAGCGGCCCTGCCGGGCCGGCGACGGTGCGGGTCGCCGGATGCTGCGTGGCCACGGCGTCCTCACTCCGTCCCGTACTTGAGCTGCCCCTCGGGCGCGCCCTCGCTGACGTGCATGTGCCAGATCCGCCAGTCCGGGTTTCCGGCACCGTCGTCGCGCCGATAGAACTCGGTGTTGCGGAACCTCGTGGCCCCGGAGCTCTCCAGCTTGCCGGTCGGGCTGGGCAGCACGAGCTCGGCCTCGCCCTCCGAGGTGAGCAGCGCGACGTCGCCGAACACCTGGATCACCGGCGTGCTCGTGTCCTCGATGCGGACGATGTCCACCCCGACCGACGACAGGTTGCGCCAGAGCTTCACCTTCTCCGCGAGGCCGTTGTAGACGAAGCCGTTGAGGTTGAACTGCAGGTAGGCGTTGCCGGACGGGAAGAACCGCGGCAAGGTGTCGGCGTCGAGGCCCACGTTGGCAGCGAACCAGCCGTCGTGGAGCTCGCGGATTGCGGCCAGGTCCTTATCGTGGTCGGTCATGATCGTTCTCCTCGGGGTTTTCGGGGCGGGATCAGGCGGTGGTGAAGTCGTGGATCAGGCCGCAGACCGCGGCCAGGGTCTCCTCGGCGTTGTCGGCGACGACCGGGACGACGACGACCTTGTCCGCGCCCGCGTCGAGGAACCGTTGGATCCCGGCCCGCGCCTCGTCCGGGCCGCCAGTGACGGAGAAGTGGTCCACCCAGTCGTCGGGCATCTCGGCGGCGACCAGCTCGGCGCCGCCGCGGGAGAGCATGTCGGCGATGGGCTCGTTGGCGCCGATCGAGGCGAAGAGCGGGCACGGCCCGGTCGCGGCGATGTAGAAGGCGAGCACCGGCTTGATTTGCTCGCGCACCGACGCGGCGGCGCTCGGGTCGCGGGTCAGATTCATCGCCGTCAGCACGACCTGCTCGGGGCGCTCGCTGCGAGCGGCCGCCGCGGCGGCCGTGTCGAGCTTCTCCCGGGTAGCGCGGACATAGTCCGGGGTGGCCAGGACGCTGACCACGATTCCGTCGGCCAGCTCGCCGGTGAGCGCGATGCCCTTGTCGCCGAGCACCCCCGTGTAGAGCGGCACACGGTCGGCCGGCGGGTGGGTCAGGGCGACCTCGTTGAAGGTGTGCACCCGGCCGTCGTCGTCGATCTTCTCCCCCGCCAGCAGCGCGGCGACGCCGACCAGGTTCTCCCGCAGCGCGCTCATCGGGGACTTCACGGTCAGGCCCATCTGCGCGGTCCAGGCTGGGACGCCGTGCCCGATGCCGGGCTTGAACCGTCCCGGGTAGGCGCGGGCCAAGGTCGCGGTCTCCATGGCCAGCAGCGCCGGGTGGCGCACCATGGAGGAGACTACCGCGATTCCGACCGGGATCCGTTCGGTCGCACCGAGCGCGATCGCCGACGCGGCGATTCCGCCGAGGAAGAAGTAGTCTTCCGGGATCCAGAGTTCGCCAAATCCGTTGTCCTCGACCTCGCGGGCGAGCCGGGCGATGTCCTCAGGTGGAGTGGTGCTGCCCAGCAGCAGGCCGATCCGATTGGTCATGATCGTCACCTCGATAGACGTGTGGGGAAGGTCAGGCCAGTCCGCGCAGCCGGGGCGCGAGGTCCTTGTCGAACAGCTGCAGGAACCGCTGCTGGTCGTGTCCTGGTGCATGCAGCACGAGGTGCGAGAAACCGGCGTTGACGTAGGGCCGGACGAGCTCGACGACCTCGTCCGGGTCGGACGAGACGATCCAGCGGTTCGCGACCTGCTCGATCGGCAGCGTGTCGGCGACCCGCTCCATGTCGACCGGGTCCGAGATGCCGTGCTTCTGCTCCGGGGTGAGCGACAGCGGCGCCCAGAAGCGGGTGTTGTCCCGAGCGGCGTCCGGGTCGGGGTCGTAGGAGACCTTGATCTCGATCAGCCGCTCGATGTCGGAGCAACGGCGGCCGGCGGCCTCGGCCCCGGCGTCCACGGCTGGCTGGAGCCTGCCGGTGTAGAGCTCCATGCCCTTGCCGCTGGTACAGATGAACCCGTCCGCGGCCCGGCCCACGTACTTCGCCACCACCGGTCCGCCGGCTGCGACGTAGATCGGCACCGGGTGCTCGGGGCGGTCGTAGACAGTGGCGTTGTCGGTCCGGTAGTACTCACCGTCGAAGGTCACCCGTTCCTCGGTCCACAGCCGGCGGATCAGCTCGATCGCCTCGCGCATCCGGGCGAACCGCTCGCGGAACTCCGGCCACTCCAAGCGGGCGACGGCAACCTCGTTGAGCGCCTCCCCGGTGCCGACGCCGAGCAGCACTCGCCCCGGGTGGAGCGCGCCGAGGGTGCCGAACGCCTGCGCCACCACCGCCGGGTGGTAGCGGAAGGTCGCGGTCAGTACGCTAGTGCCGAGCACTACGCGGGAGGTCCGCTCACCGACCGCGCCCATCCAGGACATCGAGAACGGCGCGTGTCCGCCGGCGTGCCGCCAGGGCTGGTAATGATCGCTGACCAGCACCGAGTCCATCCCGCGCTCCTCGGCCAGCACAGCCAGCTCCACGAGCTCGCGGGGGCCGAACTGCTCGGCCGACGCCTTGTATCCCACCGTGATCGGCACGGTTTCCGTCCTTTCTCCAGGTCCGCAGGTGCGTACCGTGCGCGGTCGGCCCGCGGATCAGGTGATCGGGATCGCCCGCGCCGACACGGCTGAGGAGACGTAGCTGTGGAACCCCGCGGGAAAGCTCGCCCGTACCTCGCGCACCGAGCGCCGGTAGAGCTCGCCGTCGACGACGCCGGGCGTCCGAGCCGCGGTCGCCCCGTCGACCTCCCGCGACCGTGCCTGGTACCGCTCGTCCAATCCGCAGAGTGCAGCGTGGTCAGTGCGAGGACGAGCTCGGACATGGGCTCTCCTTCATCTGAGGCCTCGGCGGCCCCGGATCCACGCTCTGCCGGTCGTCGTGGAATCGGTCGCGGCCGTCGAACGCCTGCAGCAGCCGCTCGGGCAGCACCGGGATCGTGGTCAACGGTGCGGCGCCAGCGGGCAGGGCGTCCTGCACTGCGTTCACAATCGCGGCCGGTGCGGCGATCACGCCGCTCTCGCCGACCCCCTTTGCCCCGTTCAGCGCGAACGGTGTGGGAGTGACGGTGTGGAACAGGTCCAGCTCGGGGATCTCGGTGGCCAGCGGCATCAGGTAGTCCTTGAAATTGACCGCCTCCGGCCTGCCGTGCTCGTCGTAGGTGAGCTCCTCGTTGAGGGCGGCCCCCTGACCCTGCAGTGCGCCGCCGACGATCTGGGCGTTCACGATCCGGGGGTTGAGCTGGTTTCCGCAGTCGTGTCCAAAGATCATCCGGCGGACCCGAGTCTGCCCGGTGTCCTCGTCGCACTCGACCAGGGCGACGACGACGCCGTAGGAGAACGCCAGCGCCTGCGGGTCGAACGCGCCGAGGGCCTCCAAGCCGGGTTCCACCCCCTCGGGCAGGTTGCCACCCTGATAGGCGGCAGCCGCGATCGTCGCGTGGGTCACGCCGGGGACGCCCGCGCCGCGGACCCGGAACTCCCCGCCGACGTGCTCGACGTCGTCCGGATCGGCCTCAAGCAGGTGCGCGGCGATCCGGCGCATCTTGTCGAGGACCTTGCCGGAGGCGACCATCAGTGACGACCCGCCGATCCCGGCGGCCCGGCTGGCCCCGCTGGCGTAGGCGGTGTAGTGGCTGGAGTCGGTGTCGCCGAAGCGGACCACGACGTCGTCCATCGGCACGCCGAACTGGTCGGCAGCGAGCTGGGCGAAGGCCGTCTCGATACCCTGGCCCATCGGGGTCTGGCTGCTGACCACGCGGATCGTCCCGTCCGGTTCGACGTTGACGGAGGTGGCGTCCCAGCCCCCGGTGGTGATGCCGATCAGCGGGAACACTCCGGAGGGGCCGAAGTTGGTGCACTCGTTGAAGAAGGCGACACCGATCCCGACGTGCCGGCCGGCTGCGCGGGCCTCGTCCCGCTCGCGCAACATCTGCCGGTAGGCCGGGCGCTCCAGCGCCGCCGCGAGCATCCCGGGGTAGTCGCCAGAGTCGAGCAGCTGACCAGTTGCCGTGGTGTAGGGGAAGGCGTCGGGCGGAACGAGGTTGCGCCGCCGCAGCTCGACCGGGTCCAGGCCGAGCCGGGGTGCGGCGATGTCGAGCAGCCGCTCCATGGGAAAGTTTGCCTCGGGCTGCCCGAACCCGCGGTAGGCGCCCAGCGGGGTCTTGTTGGTGACCACTGCAGTTGCCACAATGTCCACCGCGGGCACCGTGTACGGCCCGCCCAGCAGCGCGCCGGTGGCCCACCCGGTTCCCGCCCCGCAGGTCGACGGAGCGCTACCCAGATCGATCAGGTAACGCGCACGCAGGCCGACGATTCGTCCGTCGGCGTCGAACCCGACCTCGAGGTCCATCCGCTGGTCCCGTGACGGGGTCGAGGCGACGAAGGCCTCGTCACGCTGCTCGGCGAACCGCACCGGGCGGCGCAGCTTCAGCGCGAAGTACGGAACCAATACCTCCTCCGGGTAGAGCACAGCCTTCATCCCGAACGCGCCGCCGACGTCCGGGGCGACTACCCGGATCCGATGCTCGGAGAGTCCCAGCATCGCTGCGACGCCCTCCCGGATCTGGTGCGGGGACTGGGTGGAGGTGTACACGGTCAGGCTCGGCCCGGACGGGTCGTAGTCGCAGACCACCCCGCGGGTCTCCATCGAGTTCGCGAGGATCCGGGCGCTGGTGAATGTCTCGCGGACCACGGTGTGCGCGGTCTCGAGCGCGGCACCGGCGTCCGGCGGTTCGGCCAGTCCGGGGATCGACACCGGCCAGGCCGCGGTGACCTGAATGTTGTCGCCCCACTCCTCGTGCAGCAGCGGCCCACCGGGGGCCAATGCATCATCCACCGTGGACACCGGGGGCAGTGGCTCGTAGACGACCTCGACCAGGTCCCGGGCGTCCTCGGCGACGTACTGGTCCCGCGCGACGACCACGGCGACCGGCTCGCCCACGTGCCGGACCTTATGCACGGTCACGGGACGACCGTGCCCGGTCTTCTGCCCAGGTAGGTCCCACAGGTACTGCTGCGGGCCGATCTCGTCGAACAGCTCGGCGCCGGTGGCGACCGCGTACACGCCGTCCAGGGCCTTCGCCGCGGTGGTGTCGATCGAGACGATCCGGGCGTGCGCGTGCGGGCTGCGCAGGACGACCAGGGTCGCCTCGCGGGGCAGGTGGATGTCGTCGACGTAGCGGCCGGCGCCACGGACGAATCGGGCACCGTTGCGGGAGCGGACCTCCGTGCCGACGTAGCGGGTGGTGACGGATGGCTGCTCGGTGACTGTCATGGGGTCACCTCTCGCGTGGTGTGCGTTGCAGCGGTGACGGCCTTCAGGGCCGCCTCGACAGCGGCGAGGATGCCCGCGTAGCCGGTGCAGCGGCAGATGTTCGCGGCGAGCCGGCGCTGCAGCTCGCCGCGGGTGAAGGTGGCGCCGGCGCGCGCCTCGGCCAGGATCTCGGTGCCGAGCACGACGAACCCGGGGGTGCAGAAGCCGCACTGGAAGCCGGAGTGCTCGATCAGCGCCTCCTGCAGCGTGCTCAGCGTGCCGTCAGGGCCCCCCACGCCCTCGACGGTGGTGACCTCGCAGCGGTCCGCCTGGACGGCCAGGACCAGGCACGACCGGACCGAGTCGCCGTCGAGCAACACGGTGCAGGAACCGCACCAACCTTGGTGACAGGCGGTGTGCGTGCCGGTCAGACCGGCCTTCTCGCGCAGGAAGTCAACGAGGTTGGTGCGGGGCTCGACGATCCCGATGACCGGTTCGCCGTTGACCCGCACGGACAGGGCACGGTCGGTTGTCTCCATCAGGCGGCGTCCTCGCGAGTCGGGATGGTGGTCGTCGGGTCGCCGGAGACCCGCTCCACGGCAGCGGTGACCGCGAGTCGGGTGAGCCGGCGCCGATAGTCGACGGAGCCGTAGCGGTCCGCGATCGGGGTCACGAGGTCGGCCGCGGCCGTGGCGACCGCGGCGCACCCGCCCCGCTGGTAGGCGCTGGCGGAATCAGGCAGGACGAGCGGTCGGTCCCCGACTCCGCTGACGGCCACGACCAGCCCCCCGCCCGGATCGCTGCCGGCAACAACGGAGACCTTGGCATGCCGTCGGAAGTCACGCTGCTCGAAGGCCCAGCGGGAACCAGCCGCCGGCAACGGGATGTCGACCGCGATCAGCAACTCATCCGGGTGCAGAACGGTACGGAAGGGGCCGGCGAACAGGTCCACTGCTGGAACGGTTCGGGTGCCACGCGCCGACCGAGCGCGCACCGTGCCGCCCAACGCGAGCAGCACGACTGGCAGCTCGGCGGTCGGGTCCGCAAAGGCGATACTGCCGCCGACGGTGCCGCGGTTTCGGGTCGGGACGTGGCCAACGTGATCGAGTGCCTCGAGCAGAACTGGTACCGCCCGAGCCGCTCCGCTGCGTTGCAGGGCTCGCTGTATGACAGTCGCGCCGATGCGCAGCCGGTCCCCTTCGACCGTGACCGTGGTCAGCTCGGCGATTCGTCCGATCCCAAGCACCATTGCCGGGGTTCTCCGGCGCGAGTTGAGCTCGGGCACGAGGCTTTGGCCGCCGGCCAGGATGGCAACCTGTCCGGGGCGTGCCGCAAGCGCGGCACACGCCTCATCGACGGTGCCGGCTTCCTGATACTGGAACGGAGCAGGGCGCATGGATCCTTCTAGTGGTAGGGCCGGGTGCCGCGTCAATGTGCGCGCTTTTCGGTGGATTGCCGACGAGTAGCTGTTCAACCTCGGCCTGCGACATCCCTTCCGAGCGGAGCTCCGCGACCATGTCATTCCAGGACGGTGGTGACTGCCGGACTCGTGGTGCTCATACGCAACTCCTGGTGATCTGAGTTCGCGACCCACGTTCGAAGCGCGATGTAGGCGCGCGAGGCCGCGTATTGGCCGTCAGCTGACTGGGACGTATGCCAATCATCCGCCAGGGCGGAGGTCTCGCTTCAAAGCGCGTCCTTAACGGACCCCACCCTGCGGAGCGCCCGGCGCCTCTTGTATTCGACGAACCCAAATACCAGAAGAAGCCCAGCTATTGTTCCATACGTCACCCAGCGTACACCTGCTGACGGCCCAGGTGGCGGATTGATGATGTCATTCACGTAAAGCCACACGATGACAAGCGCCCCGAGGGTGGCCGAGGCAGTATAGGTCCACCGAAGATCCCTATCCCGGAGCATCCGTACGATTGCGCCGATCGAGAGCAGAAGGTAGGCAGGAAGCCACGAGTAGACCAGCGCAGTGGCAATAGCCGTGTAACCAGTTGTGACATCTCCAGCCACCAGCACAGTCAACTCCATCAGCACGAAGCCGATCGCCGCCAGAATAATGATTGCGACCGCCGGGCTACGGTAGCGGTGGTGAATAACCGCTAGCCGGGATAGGAGTAGCTTGTCCGCAGCAAGAGTGGCGACAAAACGGGATCCGAAGTTCATAAACCCGACCAAGCCGGCAAACATCGAAACGGCCAGGAGAAGGTCTGCGGCCGGTCCGACCTCTGGAGGTAGTCCAGCCTGCAGAGCGAGGGCAGCAGGCGGCGAGAGTCCAGCTTCTATCTGCGTTGAAGCGGCGGCGAGCCCGGGAAGCTGCACTATGGTGGCAAGAAGGTACAAACTACCGAGAACTACCGGCATTGACATGACGGCGATGGGAACATTCCGCTTCGGATCTCGTGTCTCAGCGGCTAATGCTGCGAGGCTCTCGAACCCCACGAGAAAAGCGACGCCGGCAGCGAATCCGCGAAACGTCGCGCTGATCGAGAGTTCATTCAGGTTGAACTGAAGCGGGAGGGCGAGACCCGTATGTACGCCGCTAATAACGGTGATGAGAAGTGGCAGGGGAAGTGAAACAGCCGCGGCAATAACCACAGTACGGACCGACGCATCCAAACCGCGGATAGCGATGAGCGCCGCCGCGCCCAACGCGATCAAGTAGATTACCGCTTGTAAGAATGCGCCCGTCGCCTTGCCAAATCCGATCTCAGTGAGAAAGCTCCCAACGAATAGACCAACGACGCCGACGATGATCGCAACCTGAAGAATAAACCCCAACAGCAGTGCCGCGCCAACGATGATGCGAGCCCAGCGCCCGCTGAACGCCGCGCCCATGTAGGAATAGATCGAACCCGTGGCCACGTAACGCCGCGCAAAGAAGCTGACTGTTAGCCCGATGCAAACCGTCGCAGCCATTCCGAGAAGCTGTGAAGGCCAGCTCTGCAGTCCGCTGTAAGAAAACATCAACATGGGAACGAGGGAAAGCCCAACAGCCGGGGAGCCGCTGGAAATCGCAAATAGAACGATCTGGGTGCGGCTAAGATGACCGGCTTCCAGGTCCGCTACCCCGCCCGCGTCCGTGGCTTCGCGTGGTTTCTGCACTTCTGGGTCAGGCATTTATTGCCCCTCTGGAATGCTGCGTGCGTCGCAAGAACCACGACACTGCGCAGAAGCTTTGTCTTCTCCATGAGATATCGCACGGCGGACCACTTGACAAGCAAGGGCACTGCGCCTAGCAGCAGGGCTCGACGCGATCGCCCGAATGATTTCCTCGTCCTTCAGGCACCGGGGCTAAAACTGATCGCCTACATGCATTTGCCCAAGTTCGAACGCCGCCGTTGAGGTATGACGGATGCGCCAACGACTATCAGGCGTCCGACAACACAATCTGTTGAACAGCGCGTGCCGCGCGGAGGCCGGTTTCGATGGCGCCATCGATATAGCCGACCCAGCCAGTCGCGATGTCTGCGGTGGCGAAAGCGATACGGCCCTCCAGCTCAATGAACCTCCTGTGCGGTTCGAAGCGGGTCAGCTGCCCTAGGCCGTAGTACATCCACGCGCCCCTTGAGAACTCATCGTCCAACCGGTAGACGCCGGCGGCAATGTCGACGACCTCCACGTGTGGAAGCAGTTCCCTCAACGCCTCCGCGACCTCGACGGGATCGCCCGGATCCTTCATTCCACTGGTAGCAATTGCCACGACGGTCTGCTCATCGTCTGACTGACGCGAATCGGTCCAAACTGCATCGAGGGGTCGTCCTGGCCTATTCAGAACATTGATGTTGCGTGGCTCCCCCTTGATGCGAATAAGGATCTTCGCGGCCCCAGTACCCCCTTGCATTCCTTCCCGAGCCGCCTGGATCCGTTCAGGAGCCAGAGCTGGGGAGAAATCGATGTGAGGCCACACCCCAGAAGGCGTCGCGATCACGACGGCCGAAGACGAATACGTACGACCGTGCACCGTCGAGACCCGTACGCCCTGGTCGGTCGAATCCACTCTGGTCACGGCCTCACTGAGGTGTACTTCAGCTTCACCGTCCGCCAGCATGGCGTTGAGAAGGCTTGCTGTCCCGCCCGCGAGCTTGAAGCCCAGGATGGCTTCATATACAGAATTGGCGTCGCCGCCAGACACAGACCACCAGCGCATCCATGTCAAAATGCTGCTTCTCTCTGCCGGGCGCATCGTCTCGTAAGTCAGAGCTTGGGTGACGAGCGCGTGGTCCTCCTCCGACAGGTCAAACTGGTCCATCCACTCGCGGACAGAGGTCCTATCGAGCTTTTCCACATCCGCACGCCGTAGCAGGGGCTTGAAGGGCTGCGGAAAGTAGCTTTGGGAGTTTTGGAAGAGCTGGTTCAGCAGCGCCGCTTCACGCTTGTTGTATTCTTCGGCGTCAACCCATGCCATGCCCGAGGCGGAGGGAGCCAAACACTGGTCGGGCGCCTCAGCGCCAGGAATGAGATCGTCGGCCAGACCGTAGCGGGAGATTTCTGCCCACACGTGAGGCTGGCGCCAATGCACATATGTTCCGCCGATATCGACGAGCTTGCCATCGGACATCTGAGACGTCCACGTTCGTCCGCCTACCCGATCCCGTCCCTCGAGTACCAATGTACGCAATCCTCGGACGGCGCACTCGCGTGCCGCGGTGGCGCCAGCAAAGCCAGCGCCTACGACAATTACATCATACTTGTCCGACACAACCACTCCTTTGTGAGTTCGTCAGTGATGGGCCACGAAGAGACTCGAAGGGCCATACGGCCCTCGGCCAGCTGGTCATTTGACTTGGACAGGTGACCATGATGCACCGAGTGGCTGGCAGCGTCAACCTGCCACGGGTGGCTTGGACGCCGTGAGCTCCCGGGGTCACGCGCTGATCAGCATTGACACCGGAGTCGTGTGTCCACTTCGCGGACCGATATCGCAGCACGGCGATCTCCCTCGGGGCCCTGGGCCGCAGGCTTCGAAGGTTCCCGATCAGGCCCGGGGTCCCCCGCCCACGGGCACGTCCGGGGTCGCCTCCGTTCGTCCGGCGATGATCGACCGCGCCTTGCGAGTCGGGGCTCCGGCTCGCTCGGGCACCCGCTGACGAGGCCTATGTCGCCGACCCCAGCTGCGTAAGATCGAGACCTTCGGGCTCGGGCACGTTCTGACCTGGCTAGCCGGTAGGTCTCCTCGCGCCGAATCGCGCTGGTGCTGATCGTGGCTCGGGCGGCGATCACCCGAACCGCGACTCGTCCGATCCGGGCCAAGGCCGATCCGTCGGGCAGGGTGCGGCAGACCAGCATCCGCCGGCTGTTCTTCACCCGGACCAGCACATCGGCGCCGGTCGAGACGAGTGCTGCGAGCCAAGCGGCGGCGGCGAAACTCCGGGCGGCCAGCACGATCATCGCCGCCCGTGTGGAGCGCAGCAGCTGCCCGGCGTAGGCGAGCCGCCGATGCGGTCGATGCCGGAGACCATGTCGGTGAGGCTGCGGGTGCCACAGTCCACCAGCACAGCATCCGGCCATCAGATACCCGGTGGCGGTGCCATGCGAGCTGCCGCCCTTGCTGAACGCGGTCAGGTTCGTGATGGTGTCCGGGCAGTACAGGATGGTGCGGTCGATCGCGGCGACCAGCCGCCTGAGCTTCCCCCGGTTCGCCGGAGTCCGGGTTATCTGTGATCGTCGCGCTGGGCGCGGTGGTAGGCGTCTTCGTACTCGTCGGGTCAGAGCTCGCCGAGCTTTGCCTGGATCCGGCGCGGGTTGTACCGGCCGTCGAGGTAGCGGATCAGGGCGTGCTCGGGCTCGCGGCGGGTCGCGAACGTGGTGCCGGGCCAGTAGAGAAGCTCGATCTTGATCGTGGACGACAGGTTCTCGGCGAGGGCTTTGGTGTGTCCCGAAGGGAGCAGGAAAGTCTGATGCAGAACAGATGATCTTTGTGACCATGCTGTTGTGGACATGAAGGTAGGCTCTTCGATATCGGCATGCAGGTGCCGGT
Organism: Pseudonocardia kujensis; assembly: GCF_021283305.1. GTDB lineage: Bacteria > Actinomycetota > Actinomycetes > Mycobacteriales > Pseudonocardiaceae > Pseudonocardia > Pseudonocardia kujensis. The sequence continues at coordinate 142,235 of NZ_JAJSOK010000010.1, read as the reverse complement.
GTCAAACCGCCACGAGCTGCCGTGGTGAATGAGCTATGGTCGTGAGCGTCGTGGAAAGCCGTCGGAAGAGGCGGCAGGTGTAAGCCAAGAAGGCGAACGCGAGTGAACGATCGATGACGTGTCGTTAAGCCAAATGACATCAGAACCGGGCCTTAATGCTGTCCCGGGATCAGTCGGAGGGAAACCTGTCTACTGCTCTGGCGGTGTCCGGCATGAAGGTGGCGCGAGCTTGGCTTGGGCTCCGCAACGGAAAGGGAGAACTCCTCGACGCGAGATGGGTGGCGCAGATCTATGTCGTTTCCTGCCGGGAGGACGGCAAGTGGCTCAAACCGTAAGCCGTAGAGTACCTGGAGCGCGCCAGGAGGGCGGAGCGGCCCGTAGTAGTGATGAAGTGCTTGTAATGGGCGTGGAGCGAAGGGGTCGTGCCGTCGAATGTTGTCCGGTGATCACCCAGGAATGGGAGGAGTCACGTGGGCAAGACACAGGCAGTGGGAAAGCCTTTTGAGATCCCGAAGAGGCTGATTTGGAAGGCGTACCTGAAAGTCAAGGACAACAAGGTGTCGATCCAAGCTCGGACGTCGGCGTTGAGCGCGCGGACCGAGCGGTGGGTGGAGCGCTGCAGCTTCTTGGTGGTGAGCTCGGCGAACCAGCGTTCGACCAGGTTGAGCCAGGATGAGCTGGTCGGGGTGAAGTTCAGGACGAAGCGTGGGTGCGCGGTTAGCCAGCGGCGGATGGCCGGAGTCTTGTGAGTGGAGGCGTTGTCGAGCACCAGGTGCACGTCGAGCTCGGCGGGTACTTCGCGGTCGAGCCTGCGCGGGAACTTGCCGAACGCGTCGTTTGATGCGGACTCTTGGGCTCGGTGATCAGGCGTTCGACCTGCTCGTCGGTGACCGTGCGCGGCCGCCCCGGCCGCGGCTCGCCGACCAGCCCGTCCAGGCGGTGCTCAGCAAAACGCGACCGTCAGGTCGTCAGCGTCGGCCGTGACACCCCCAGTCGAGCGGCGATCTCGGTGTTCGACAAGCCCTCGGCCGCGGCCAGCACGATCTTGCTCCGCGCTGCCAGCCCGGCCACCGACCTCCGCCGCCGGCTTCGGCCACGAGTCGCCATACCGCAGCTTAACAACCGGCAAAGATCTAAGGACTCACGACAATAGGACCGGGCCCCGACACGCCGATCATCCACGACCATTGACCCCACCCAGTCGCCGCTAACTGAACGGCTCTGGGCTAGTGGGTCCGCTATGTGGAGACGTGGCGGGTCACCGCAAGTTCGATGGACTTCATAGCTATGTCCATCGAAGCTTCCAATCGCTGGCGGTCTTGGTCGGCAAACCAGGCAAGGATAAGTCCATCGACCGTAGCGAAGACAAGCCGAACAAGTGGCTCGACGAGATCGTCATCGTCGCCTGGCAACATGGAGGAACGTAGTATTTCTGCGGACCTCAGCTCCCCGGATCGGTATGCATTTCTAGCAATCTCCGACCACTTGCCTCCCTCGTGAAGCATCCACTGGTACAGGGCGAATTGGGCACGCACATAGCAAGCATTGGCTGTGTACCACTCGCACGCAGTTGCGAGAAAAGCCGAACCGGCCTTGCCGAGGCCCTCATGTTGACCCGTCAATTCCACTGCTTCGAAAATCAATGCATCGACATGTTGAAAGACGGCCACGAGAAGGTCCTGCTTCGTATTGAAGCAGTAGTGAATACTCGCAAGGGGGGCGTCTGCGGCGGCGGCAATGCGGCGCGTAGTGGCGCCACCAACACCATGCTCGCTGATGACGTGGACGGCAGCCTCGATGAACCTCTGACGCCGGTCATCCGCTGCAATTCGGACCATGGACTCCCCTGCCCGCTGACTTGGTCGGCCGACCCAGACGGTAGCAGGTAGCACGTGCGAGCTAGCGGGAGGCTCGGCGCTCCTGCGATGTAGCCGGCCGATCCACAAGTTGTAACCCCCGCTCCATCCCGAATGCGTCGAGGCCTGCTCTGCCGACTCCGCCCTCAGGCGTCATCCGATCCGTTGACCAGCTACAGGCGCAGCGGCGCAGGTAGCAAGACACGGGGCCACCGCGCCCAGGCAGGTGCCCGGACGAGGGGCCGTGATGCGGGCCGATTGTGGTGCGTGACTACCCCGAGCGGCTGCGCGCACGGCAGGAGGGTGATGATCCGCCGCCGATCTCCAGCCCGAGCAGGGCCTTGGAGGACAAGCACGAGGCCACACGTTGCGGCCGGTGCAGGTGGCACCTCCCGCGCTGACTGAGTTCGGCCCAAAAACGCGTTGCGGCGGCCCCGACGACGCGGTCCGTGGAGGTGCTGACCCCAAATCTGTCGATGCCCATGAGTTGGGAGTGCACGCCGACCTTGTCGCCCTCCCAGGCGGCCGTCGGCGACCTCGGCCCCGTGGATGGGCGTCTCGATGGGATGCAGCAGTGCAGGTAGGTGCCGCCGAGCTCGTCCTTCTCGACTATCCAGGTGACGCAGGGCGCATACGTAACCACCGAAGCCACCGCTGAGGATCAGCTGGTAGGCGTCGTCCGCTCATGAGGTACTCCTTGTGTGTGGGATCTGGCGCCGGCGTCTTCCGGCACTCCCGGCAGCACCCAGCCAGCGGCGAACCGGGAACGGCCTGACGGCCGAGGTGGTAGATCGTCGAGGCAAGCCCGAGCTGGGTCACTTTGCCCGCTCGCCGCGGCACCGGGAAAGGAGCAGACGCCGTTGTGTTCATCGCGTCGCGAAGTAGGGACGCTGTGCGCGTCGCTGGTCGAGTCGTGCCTGGGCGAGTTCGACGGCGACGGCGACAGTGCTGCGACGTTCGGCGCCTGCCCGCTGCAGCAGCTCGTGTGTTGTTGTGCCGATACCTTCGACGCGATCTGCAAGATCGGTGTCGCCGCCGCGGATCTCGGCCTCGCAGGCGATAAGCCCGCCGGCGTTGGCGACGAAGTCAGGTACGTGGATCACCCCGCGCTGGGCCAGTTGGTCGGCCAGGCCCGGCGCATCGGCGAGGACGTTGTTGGCCGCGCCGATGACGTAGCGGGCCTTGAGTTGCTCGAGGACAGGCTCGGTGATCACACCGCCCGTCGCGCAGGGGCAGACCACATCCACATCCTCGACAAGGACATCGTCGATCGGCACGGCGGTGGCGCCGGTCTCGGCGACGACCGCCGCGACAGGCCGCGCATCGATGTCGCTGACGAGGACCTGGGCGCCCTCCCTGGTGAGGAGGCCGACGACCAGGCGCCCGACGTGGCCGAGGCCTTGGACGGCCACCCGGACCCCGGCGAGCGAGGTGTCTTCGCTGACGCGGACGGCGGCTCGGATGGCGGCGACGACCCCCTGGGCGGTGAACGACGACGGGTCTCGCCGCTGGCTGGACACACGCGGCACGTATTGCCCCACCAGCTCGAGGTCTGTGACGGTGGTGCCCATGTCGACCGCTGGGATGTAGCGTCCGGCGAGGGAGTTGATGTAGCGGGCGTGGGCCGTGAGCAGCTCTCGGCGGTTCGGGGCCGTCGGGTCGGCATTGATCACGCTTTTCCCGCCACCGAGTGCGAGCCCGGCCAGGGCAGCTTTGTAGGTCATGGCCTGGGCCAGGTTGAGCGCGTCGGCGACAGCCGCGTCCGGGTCCGGGTAGGCGCGCATGCGGATCCCGCCCAGCGACGGCCCGAGCGTGGTGTCGTGGATCGCGATCACCGACTCGAGGCCGGCTCCGGGGTCGCGGCAGAGCACGACCTGCTCGAAATCGCGGTCGGTCATGGCGACGGTCGGGCTGGTGTGAGTCACTATTTGTCCCTTCAACGGTCCGGTTCGGCTTGTGGCTGTCCCGGAGATCTGTGGTCCCGGCGCGCTACTGTCGGTGCCCGTGCCGAGAGCTGGGCGAGAGCGAGGGGGCGTGGAGCGCACCAACGTCGTGGACGCGACCGACCGCAAGCTCCTGGAGCTGCCGATCGAGAACCGGCGGGACCGCTCGCCGCGCCCGCCGACGACGCCCCCGGCACCTCCGGCGACCTCCAGGCCGGCGGAGCCTAGGACAGCAGCAGTTCCACTTCGGGTTCTCCAGGATCTTCCCGACGCGGGCGAGTACTTTGCTGCCCAGCTCGCCATCGACGAGCCGGTGATCGAACGACAGCGCAAGCTGGGTGGTCCAGCGCAGCGCGATCGCACCCTTGTGCTCCCACGGGGTGCGGCGCACCGCGCCAACACACAGGATCGCGGCCTCGCCGGGATTCAGGATCGGGATCCCGGCATCGACCCCGAACACCCCGATGTTGGTGACCGTGATTGTGCCTCGCGACATGTCCTCGGGCGTCGACCTGCCCCCGCGCGCAGTGCGAACGAGCTCGGTCATCGCACCGGCGAGCCCGGGCAGTGACAGAGCTCCGGCGTTCTTGATGTTGGGCACCATGAGCCCGCGCGGCGTGGCGGCGGCGATGCCGAGGTTGACCTGATGGTGCTGCACGATCTCGTTCGCCTGCTGGTCCCAGGAGGCGTTGATGTCCGGGAACTCCCGGACCGCGGCCAGCAGCGCCTGCGCCACGAGCAGCAACATCGTGACCTGCGAGCCCTCGAACGCACGCTCCGCCTTCAGCTTGTCGACCAGCTTCACCGAGCGGGTCACGTCCACGGTCACGAACTCGGTCACGTGTGGTGCGGTGAACGCGCTGCCCACCATCGCCGCCGCGGTGGCTTTCCGCACGCCCCTGACCGGGATCCGGGTCGTCAGTGCCTCCGCCTGCCCCTGTGCGGGCGGCGCCGTCGGCGCAACGGTGACCGGCTGGGTCGACTGCTCGATCTGCATCGGGCCGGTCGCCGGGCTCGGCTCGGCGAAACGCAGGACGTCATCACGGGTGATGGTGTCGCTCGGACCCGATGCAGGCACCGCGCGTAGGTCGACGCCGAGGTCCCTGGCGGGCTTGCGCACCGGAGGCTTGACCCGGATCAGCGTGGCGTCCCGACCGACAGCCGGCCTCGAGGTCGTGCAGTTGGTAGCCGACGCCGGCGCCTTTCTACGGCGACGGCTACCACTGGTTTCGGTTGGGCCGTAGCCGACGAGCACCGAATGCGCCGCCTATATGCGCTCCGTTTCCTCCATATCTTTCGTGGAGCCGGTGGCGTCGCCGCTCTCGATGGCACTCGTCGGGGTCCGCGGGTCCTCCGCGGGCGAATCATCTGGCGAGGTCGGGCGGCTGCTCCTGGTCTCGGCGCCGGAGCCGATGGCGATGATCGAGGTGCCAACCGGGACGGTCTGGCCTTCCTGCACGAGGAGTTCGGCGACAATGCCCTCGTAGGGCGACGGGAGCTCGACCAGCGACTTGGCGGTCTCGATCTCAACCAGGACCTGGTTGCGCGGGAGCGACCGGGGTCGTCCGAGGTGCTGTGTCCGGCCATCCGGTAGGTGATCGCCTCGATCAAGGCCGGGCCGCCGCCGGCCCGGATCTGCCCGGCCACGGCGCTGGCTCACCGCGTGCACGGCAAGGACGTCATTGCCGTCGACTAGGTACGCGTCCAGCCCGAAACCCAGCGCACGCTGATGCAGCGACGCACGCATCTGGGTCTGTGCCGGGGTCGAGATCGCCCACTGGTTGTTCTGACAGAAGAACAGCAGCGGGACCTCGGCGGCCGCGGCCCAGTTGAATGCCTCGTTCGCCTCGCCCTGGCTCGTCGAGCCGTCACCGAAATAGGCGGCGACGATCTCGTCGGTGCCGTCGCGCTGCACACCCATCGCATAGCCAGTGGCATGCGGCAACTGTGCGGCGAGGACGAGCGTGTAAATGTGGAAGCGGTAGCGCGCCGGTTCCCACCCACTGTGCTGGTTGCCGCGCCACTGCACCAGCAACTCGGCCGGGGTGATCCCACGGCACAGCGCCGCGGCAAGCTCCCGGTAGCTGGGAAAGATGTAGTCGTCGGAGCGCAGCGCCGTGATCGAGCCGATCTGCGCGGCCTCCTGCCCGAGCGACTGCAGCCAAAGACCGAGCTCGCCCTGTCGCTGCAAAGCGAGGGCCTCGTTGTCGAAGCAGCGCGCCAGCGTCATCCGTCGGTAGAAGTCGCGACACAGCTGGCGCGCGCGCCGGCACCGCCAGGAGAGCTGGCTCCGGGGTGACCTCCAGAGGCCACTGAGGATCGGCGCGAAGAGTCCCATCAGGACCGAGTAGCTACACGGGTTCCATGCGGTCCTCCATCAGATGCTCTGTGAGCACAGCCACCGGGTGAGGCTGCTGTGCCCAACGGCCAGGCGTCAGCGGGTCACCACACGCCAGACGAACGCGACACGATAAGCGCATTGGCAGACGCTTGGCCGATGTTCATTGCATGGAGGGCCCAGGCACGGCCGCCAACGAGGTATGACACCGATACGAGAACGCGTTCGTGTAGTGCCATACCCCGCGTCGAACCGCGAAGGCTCCGGGGTATCTAGCTAGCGTCAGATCGTACGACGAGTTGCTGAACGTTTCGAGCGGCTTTGAGCCCGGTCTCGATCGCACCGTCAATGTAGCCTACCAGGACGGTCGCGATATCGGCCGTTGCGAAAGCAATGCGACCTTCCATTTCGATGAACTTCTTCGACGGCTCGAACCGAGTCATAACACCGGGACGCAGGTACATCCACCCGCCTCGGGCATGGGGGTCATCCTCAGAGTAGATACCAGCTGCAACCTCGAGGACCTCGACGTGGGGGAGGAGCTCCTTGATGGCGTCCGCGACCTCGTCCGGGTCGTTCGGGTCCTTCATCAGCCTGCCCGCGACAGCCACGATGGTTTGCTCACCGGGTGCATCCCGGCGCTCAGTCCACATTGCGTTGATCCGGTATGAATCGCCGCTGGCAACCTCGATACTGCGAGGCTCACCCTTGATCCGAGCCAGAACCTTGACCGCACGTGGCCCCTGAATCCCTTCGCGCACTGCTTCGATCCGCTCCGGCGCCAGCGCGGGCGAGAAGTCGATGTCCAACCAGGAGCCGGTGGGCGTCGCGACGACCAGCGCGGAACCCTGATAGGTTCGCCCGTCAGTCGTCGACACCCGAACCTTGTCGCCGTCCGAAACGACACTCTTGACGGTCTGGCCGAGTCGGACCTCCGAACCCCCGTCTGCGAGAATTCGTTCCAGCAGACAACCGATACCGCTCCGCAGGCGGTACCCGAGCAGCATCTCGTACGCCGACTCATAATCGCCGCCGGACTGGGCCCACCACCAGACCCATGTGAGAATCCCAGAGTCTTTCGCAGGCCTAAGTGCCTCATACGTCAGCAAGCCGGTCACGAGCGCGTCGTCGTCTGGTGACAAATGGAACTGGTCGATCCAGTCGCGAATAGTCATCTGGTCCAGCTTCTCCAGCTTATCCCGTGCGGCCAGCGGATCCGGCAGGTACGGGAAGTAGTCACGCGCACCGGCGAAGATCCGGTTCATCAGCGCGGCCTCGCGTTTGCGGTGTTTGGCCGCATCAATCCAGCTCAATCCGTCTCCGGACGGAGCAAGCACCTGCTCCGGGGACTCGGCGGAGGGTATGACGTCACCGGTCAGGCCGTAACGTGTCAACTCAGCCCAGACATGCGGCTGACGCCAGTGCACGTACGTTCCACCGAGGTCGATTGGCTGACCGTTCGAGAACCGGGATGTCCACGTCCTCCCTCCGATCCGATCGCGACCTTCGAGTACCAGTGTGCGGAGGCCTCGTGTTGCGCACTCCCGTGCCGCGGCAGCGCCAGCGAAACCTGCGCCAACGACGATCACGTCGTAACGTTCCGACATCACTTCTCCTTTGTGGCGTGCCGTCAACTAGAAGAGCCGGTAGAAATCCACCCCGCCCAATGGAACGCTCTGAACCGGTGATATGGTCATACGACTTGGTCGTTTGACCATGATGCTGTGGAGGATTGCTTCTGTCAACAGCTCCTGGTCACCGCGTCGCTCCGGGGTGGTGCCGCTCGTGGTCTGGGCGGCCGCCGGTCCCGCCACACTCGGCTGGGCGCTAGTCGCCGCGGCCCTCACCCCGACAGCGGACGCCATCATCGTTCTCACCCACGGTGGGAAGCCCTCCACCGCGCTGGGCATCCACGGGCTCACGGCCGCGCTGCTCGTCGCGGCAGGCCTCGTGCTGGCGCTGGGGTGAACCACGTGAAGCAACTCTGACCGGCGAACGGCGTAACGACTGCTGCCAGTAAGTCGACAGGCGAGCGGCACGTCGATCGGGGGACCGTGATGATGACGCAAGACAAGCAGCAGCCGTGGCCTTCCGGGCAGCACCGCCAGGCGCCGAAGGCGCGGAGGCAGTGGGTCGACGCGCCGCGGCTGCTCGCCGGGACGGCGATCGCTGCCGTCCTCACGGCTGGTGTCGTTGCTGCTCTGCCCTCTGCGGTTGCCGCCCCCGCGGTGTCGACTCCAGCGACGGTCCGGGCGGCCCCGGTCGCCGTTGCGCCGCTTGCGGTGCCCGCACTTGCCGATGCTGCGACCCAGGCCCAGCCCGCGGTGTCGGCAGCGGTGCGGCTCTGTCGGGCAGCGGATCAGACCTGCTCGGTGCCCTCCGTGGGCTCCGTGGTGCTCGGGTCCTCCGCAGGCTCGCGGACCTCGACCGGCGGGATCTCCGCCGGGACCTTCGGGTCTCGGTCACCTGCCGCGCGAACGCAGTAAGGCGTCGACCGCGCGCTGTGCGACCCGGCGCCTTCGTGCGCGGCGCGGGAGGGCGAGCAGGGCGTGTGCGACCATCAAGATCACTGTCCAGCGCCGCCAGGAGCTCCCCCGGCGGACCTGGTGCTGGTCGAGCCCGCAGGCCCTCGCGGCAGGGAACGACTCCTCGTCCCGTGGGCACGCATCCGCCATGAGGCAACGAACTTCGAGACCGGCTCACCTGGCGATCAAGGATCGCTAATCGCCCCCGCGCGGGGTGAGCCACGGCTCCAGCCGCTCAGCAATCTTCTGCACGCCCGGCACCGCCCCCGCGGCCACGTCCACGTCCACGACCAGGTCGAACTTGTCGTCGTCGGCGGCGAGGACCAGCCAGCCGTTGAGGAAACAGAACACCTCGGTCGCGAGCCAGCCGAGCCGCTTGTTGCCGTCGACGAGGGCATGGTTGCGCACCAGGGACTCCAGCAGCGCGGCCGCCTTCTGGGGCATCGTCGGGTAAGCCTCGGCGCCGAACACCGTGGTGCGCGGCCGCGCGACCGCGGACTCCAGCAGCCCGAAGTCGCGCACCGCCACTTCGCCCTCGATCGCGCCCTCGGCGACCTGCAGCAGCGACTCCAGCGTCAGGTACTCGGTCACGCCGCGCCCAGCCGGCGCAACAGGTCCTTATTGCGCGGGCCGAGGATCGCGAGGGCCTCGGCGACCCGATCGTGGTGGGAGTGGCGCTCGATGTACTCCCGGACGGCGGCGCGCGCGACGTCCTGCATCGACCGATCCTCGGCGGCCGCCTGAGCGCGCAGTGCCTGGGCCTCCTCGTCGGTGAACCTCACATTCATCGCCAGGCCAAGGACGGTACCACTTCGGCACCGCTCCTGACGTGCTGTTATGGGGCCACGAGCTCAAGGGAGTGCAGCTCACGATGGGTCTCGCCGCCGACAACTACGTCGATGACCTCGGCCAGTTGCGTCATGCGGTCTCTGGGTCCTTCCCGGAGGAGACGCTGAACGTCGACCCGGGTGAGACCACCGTGGGGCACATCTGTGATGAGTCACGAGCTCGGGTGGGCTGGGCTCGGACGCGCTTCTGATCAAGCCATCTGGCGGGCCGAGGACGGCGCCCAGGACGACAAGTCTTCTGCAGCGGCACGCCGCAGCGGGGCAGGTCACGCGAGAGTCAGTCGCAGGCACCGCCGTCAAGCCGAAGCGCTTCCCACCGGAAACGCTGTAGACGCACTCACAGATCACGCGGTGGCCGCCCCACGCGACGCCTCGCCCGGCACCGGGCAGGCACACTCTGGTGGACGCCACTGGATGACTTGGCCCGGCTATGGAGGATCTCGGCACTCGCGTAGCGCGTTAGCCTCCGTGCATGGTCCATAGGGACATCGGTGGCGCGGACCTGCCCGCTCCGCCATCGGTGGTATTCGCCGCCCTCACCAACGCCGACGCCCGTGCTGCCTGGATGCCGCCCAGCGGGATGACCGGGCACTTCGAGTGGTTCGACGTGCGCCCGGGCGGCGGCTACCGGATGGTCCTCGCCTACGACGACCCCGCCCACCCCGGCAAGACCGAGGCGAACACCGACGTCACCGACGTGCGCTTCGTGGCCGTCGATCCACCGCACCGCATCGTCGAGGAAGTCGACTTCGTCTCGGACGACCCGCAGTACGCAGGCACGATGACCATGACCTGGAGCCTTGAGTCAGCTCCCTTCGGCACCCGCGTCTCCATCATCGCCGACAACGTCCCGGACGGGATCAGCAGTGCCGACCACGCCACCGCCTTCGCCGCCACGTTGGCCAACCTGAAGCATCACGTTTCCGGCGGCTGAGGTCAGCCTCGGCCGCTTCTCCTCTGACCCGAGAATTGCCGGGGACAGTCGTCGTGAGCGAGTTCACCGGCCACTACCGGGAGATCGAGCGGCCCGCCGGCTCGTGTCGACGTTCGTTGACGAAGCCGCACCCGCCACCGAGGCGCTCGACGAGGTCACCTTCGAGGAGAAGGACGACACGACCCTGGTCACCGGACGGACGGTCTTCCCCGCCTTCCAGGCCCGCGAACTTTACGCCGCCGCGGGCGCGGAGCGCGGCTGGCCGAGTGCCACGGACGCCTCGATGAACTGATCGCAGCGCTTGTGTTACGACCACGGGAGGGCAATGACCATGAGGAAGCTGATCGAGTCGGTCCACGTTGGCCTCGGCGGCCAGATCGACCCGCTGGACTGGGCGTTTCCTTACCTGGACGATGACCACACGGCCTACGCGACCGGGCTGTTGGCCGAGGCCGACGCGCTGCTGCTGGGCCGCCGGACCTACGAGGGACTGTCCGCCGGCTACACGGCCATGGCGTCCAACCCGTTCGTCGACCGGATGAACTCGATCCCCAAGTTCGTCGCATCCAGGACGTTGCAGGAAACCACCTGGAACGCAACCGTCATCCCCGGGGACGTGACCGCCTTCGTCGCAGACCTCAAGCGCCAGCCAGGCGGCACCATCGTGAAGTACGGCAACGGCCCGCTGGACCGGCCCCTCATGGCGGACAACCTGATCGACGAGTTCCACCTCCTGCTGACGCCGGTAGCGGCAGGGTCGGGCCAGCACATGTTCGAGGAGATCCACGGCGCGCCGCAACTGTCGCTGGCAGAGGTCAGGCGCTTCACCAGCGGAGTTCTGGTCTTGATCTACAGGCCCAAGATCCAGGCGCCCTGAGAGCAGCCGACGAGGGCGCGACCCGACCAGCGGATCAGGACGGCCAACGCTCCCGTCACCTTCTTGATCAAGCTCGGTGAGGGGCTTGCAGGCCACCGGCCACAGCATGACTAGTCGCCCTTGTCGTCGTTGATCTGGGGGTGTTGTCACCGTGGTGCGCGGGGTCCGCGCTGGGCCTTGGCGGCGCCCTCGGGCTCGCCATCCTCCGCGAGCTCGACTCAGCGCGGTCCGAACCCGGCAACCACAAAACGCCGTAGCGCGGCACCCGGACGGGGTGTCGCGCGGCGGCGGGTCACGTCAAGAGCCGGTCAGTGCGCCCAGGCGTAGTGGTGCGAGTCGCTGTAGTCGGCGCAGTGGTCGTAGCTCGCGTCGTGGTCGTAGTTGCTGTCGCAGTGGCTGTAGCTGGACTCGTGGCTGTAGCTGGACTCGTGGCTGTAGCTGGACTCGTGGCTGTAGCTGGACTCGTGGTGAGAGTCGTCGTGGCTGTAGCTGGACTGGTGGTGAGAGTCGTCGTGGCTGTAGCTGGACTCGTGGTGGCGGTCCTCGTGGCTGTTCCAGTGCGACATCGGGGCTCCTCGGGGCGTTGGGCGGGCTCGGCTGGTTCCTCCCGGTGCCGAGAACTCTGCCGGTCAGGGAGCCGGGGAACGATCGTGCTGTCCCCCGCGTCGTGAGATTCGCCCCCACTTCAGGTCGGGTGCAGACCCCATCCCCTCGTCAGAGACGAAAGGTCTACCCCACTCGACGGAGCTCAGGTCGATCCGCTGCAGCGGCCGGCGAAGTCGAACACGCCGTCGTTCCCTGCGCGCGGTCTCACTCAGCCACGTCTTCGCGAGCGGTTTCGACCGATGGGCCGCCAGCGACGCCCGCGAGCGTGGGGTGAGGTCTCGAGGTAGGCGCGACGTAGCGGTTCTTGGTCGGGCAGGTCGAGCGGAGGCTGGTCCAGGCCGGTGGCCAGTGCGAGCAGGTGGTCGGCTAGTGAGGGGTTGCGGGCCAGGACCGGGCCGTGCAGATAGGTTGCGACGATGGCCCCGCTCAGCGCTCCCTCGCTGGGACGTCCGTGCTGTTGGGTGCCGTTGCCGGTTCCGCGCGTCGGGACTGCCAGGGGTTGCACTGCCGGACCGAGTGTGGTGTGGCCGCGGTGGTTTTCGAAGCCGGTGAGTTCACCTATCGTGGCGACGGTCGCCGACGCGACGACTTCGCCGACGGCACGTTCACGTCCCGGGGCGGTGTCGGCGTCGAGTACCTCGAGGCCCTGAACTACGCGGCCGGCCAGATCGGTGATCGTGCTGCCGAGCAGTTGGAATCCCGCGCAGACGGCGAGCACTGCTCGGGCTTCGGCGAGCGCGTCGCGCATCCGGTGGCGCAGCAGCCAGCGGGCCGCGGCGGGCAGCGCGGCGTCCTCGCCGCCGCCGAGGACGTAGACATCGGCGCCGTGGGGTGGCGCGTCGGCGAGGGTGACGGTGAGCAGTTGCGTGGACACTCCACGGCGACGCGCTCGTTCGGCGAGAACGACGGCGTTTCCCGCGTCGGAGTAGGTGCCGAGCACATCGGGGAGCAGCACGGCAATCGCGAGATCCGCCGCGGTGGGGGCGCTCACGTGTGCTCCGTGGCGAGTCGGCGGGCGAGGGTGCGGAACGCCGTGTAGTTCGCCACGACCTCGACCTTTCCGGGCGGTAGACATGCGAGCGCATCGACCGGGTCCGTGACGGTGGTGTGCCGGACGTGCCCGTAGTCGAGCCGAAGGCCCAGGTCGTGCGCCCGTTCGCCGGCCGCGACGACGTCGGTTGCGACGCCGGGACGGCTGGTGAGCTGTTCGAACGGGACGTCCCACAGCCACGAGGTGTCGCGCCCGTCGGCCTCCCTGGCGTTGATCACCAGCAGCAGGCTCGCGTCCGGCTCCAGCAACGGCAAGGTCTCGGCCCATCCCGCCGGATTTTTGGCCATCAGCAGCCGCAGCTCGTGCCGACCGCGGCGGACCTTCCGGTAGCGATCGCCGACGTTCGAGACGTTGGCAAGTCCGGCCGCCGCGACGAGCGGATCAGCCCCGAGGACGGCCCCAGCGACGAGGGCGAGGGCTGCGTTGCCCAGATTGAACGCACCGGGCAAGTGCAGTGACAGCGGAACCGACAGCCCCTCGTCATCGGTGAGCGCACAGTCCTCTCGCCGAACCGACCACTGCGGGCGCGGCCGGACCAGACCACAGCGGCAGCCCCAGGCGCGGCCGAGCGTCAGACGCAGCGGTTCCCCGCAGCGCGGGCAACCTGCGGTGTCGCCCGACCAGCCCGACCCGGCCGAAACCCACACCGTTCGGGCTGCCGCGCGCGCTGCCCACACCACCATCGGGTCGTCGGCGTTGGCGACCACCCAGGTGTCGGGATGATGGCGCAGCGCCTGCGCGAGCGCTGCCGCGACGGCGCGGACCTCGTTACCTCGGTCGAGCTGGTCGCGGCTGAGGTTCCCCAGCACCACAACCCGCGGGTCCACCGCTCCGGCGACAGTGGCGACATGCAGCTCGTCGACCTCCAGGACCGCCAGCTGCGCGTCGGGAGCGTCGGCCAGTGCCGCGAGCGCGCCATCAGGCATGTTCGCCCCGGTGGCGTTGTGAGCGACAGGGCCTAGAGTGCGCAGGACCGCTGCCAGCAGGTGGCTGGTCGTAGTCTTCCCGTTCGTGCCCGACACGAGGGCGATCCGGCGCTCGCGGGCGAGCCGACGCAGGGCACCAGGGTCCAGCGCGAGAGCGACGCGACCTCCGATAACGGCGCCCTCGCCCCGACCGAGGCGGCGCGACAAGGTCGAGGTCAGCTTCCCGGCGTGGCGCGCCACCCAAAAGCGTTGCTCGGCAACCATGCCTGTCACAAACGGTAAGTATGGTCACCACCTGGACGAGGACCGCAACCACTGGCCCCACGACACGAATGCTCTGAGGCATCGGGCAAGCGCATCCACTTGCTCTGAATACGTAAGTGGAGCAGGACCGCCGGCAAGTAGCCTGACAGCCAGCCCGCGCTCGTATCGACGCGAGGTTCCTCGACCTAGTTCCTTGCATGCCTGCCGGGAGCACGTCACTACCGGTGTCTCCCCTTCCTACGTGCGGTGAGCAGCCCACCGGTGCTCCGGCGTCCTAGCGTGAATCTCGCCCGCACGATTGTCCGCCATGTCCAATCAGGAACCATTTCAGGGTTTTGCACCCGGATGGCTGGCGCAACCCCGTCCCGGCCGTAACCACGGCGGAAGGCGCAGCTGGCCCCTCGGTCTTCAGGAGCAGGCGAGGGTCGTGCCGGCTGCGCGGGCCATGGCCTCGACGAGGGTGATTCCCTCCTGCTCAGTGGAGTTGTGCTGAGTGAGCACGGCGAGCAGGACCCGGTGACCGTGCAGGGTGAGCACGCCGACGCTCCCGGTGGCCCAGCGGCCGTCGTCGTCGTCGATGTCGAGCCAGCCGTCCTTCAACGCGGTGGTCGTGGCCGGGTCGGCAATCACGCTGACGCCCCAGGCCTGGTCGGGTTCGACCCGCGACATCAGGTCCAGGGCGAGTCGGCGGTCGCTCGGCGTGAGCGGACCGTCATCGACCAGGTTGGTCAGCAGAGTGAGCTGGTCGTCGGCGTCGCTGACCGACAGGCCCCAGTAGCCGTTCGGGTCCGTGGTGGTGGCGTCGGCGCCGAGCCGGTCGGTGGCCTCCTGCAGCCCGGACCCGTGGCCGCCCACGGCGTTCCAGAGTGCGGTCGCGGCGTCGTTGTCGCTGTTGACGATCATCGCGGTGGCCTGACCCAGCTCGGGGCCGGCGAGGACCGTGCCGTCGTCTTGGTGGGCCAGCAGCAGCGCTTCGAGGATGTCGAGCTTGATGACGCTCGCGGTGACGACCTGCGCGGCGGCGTCATAGCGCACGCGGGTGCCGGTGTCCAGATTCAGTCCGGCCACCGAGACGCTGCCCGGCGGCAGGCCCGCGCTCAGCCGGTTCATCGTTGTCGCGGACATCGTGGCGCACCCGTCGGCCGTCGGCCCGCTCGCGCCCACGGCGACCGGGCGCGGGACGTTGCTGCCGGAGTGCATGGTCGGCGTGGTGACCGGAACCGCGCTGGGGAGCAGGGCGAGGGCGGCCCCGAAGCTCAGCAGGGCCACGAAACCGGTGCGCAGCCCGCGCGAACGCGTACCCGGTCGAGCGGTGCGGTGACGCGGCATCGCGACTCCTGCCTGGCGTGCCGGGTCTGTGGCGGCCCGGCGACGGGTGAGCGGTGTCCTGTCTCAGTCCCACACCCGGAATCCATGCGGGCGATTTTGTGGTCGAGCAGCATGACGCTTCCAGCCTGGACGGCGCAAATCCCGCACGGTCGATGGACGATGGCGATGCTGCGGTCCTACCGGCCGGGGGCCGCCGGGGGTGGCGGCACGCGACCGCTGCTCACGTCGAGGTGCACGGTCCGGCCGACAAGGCTGTCTCCGCGGGGGGACTCGCCCATGACCGTGTCCGCAGGGGCGAGGTTGTCGACCGACGAGGTTTCGACGCCGAAACCGGCCCGCCGCAGCGTGTCGGTCGCTGTCTCGAGGTCCTGCCCGACGACGTCGGGGATCGAGGCGATGGCACCCCCCGTGACGTATTGGCTGTCGGTCGCAGGCAGCGGAAGCGGAGGCTGGTCGCCGAGGATGCGGGTCATCGCCTGGTACCAGGTGGCCGCCGGGGTGAGCCCGCCGTAGATGTTGCCGCCCGAGCAGGTGTGCGGGGGCGATCCGACGCAGATCGGGGCGGGGGAGGGGGAGTCGTCGAAGACGATGGTGGCGCCGGCGAGCTGCGGGGTCGCGCCGACGAACGCGGCGGACTCGTAGTTCTGTGTGGTCCCGGTCTTCGCCGCGACCGGCCGGTTCCAGTTTGCGGCGCGCGCCGCCGCCGCCGACGTGCCGCCGGGCTGGTCGTCCTTGCTCAGGCCGGTGAGTAGGGTGTCGGCGAGCTGGGGGGAGACGGCCTGGTTGCACGCCGGCCCGGGGAGCGGGACGGCGGTGCCGGTGCGGTCGGTGATCGCGGCGATCGGGTCGGGCGGGCACCAGGTCCCGTGGCTGGCGAGTGTGGCCGCGACGTTGGCCAGCTCCAGCGCGCTGGTCGGGGTGTCGCCCAGGGTGAACGAGGCGTGGTTCTGGGCCTTGGTGACCGTGGCGATCGACGGCGACCCGGTCCTCGACCCGGTCGGGGTGTCGGCCAGGGACGTCATCCCCAGGCGCACCGCCATGTCGACCACGGCGGGGACCCCGGTGTACTGCTCGAGGGCGACGAAGGCGGTGTTGGGCGACTGGGCGAGCGCGTCCTGCAAGCTGAGGCGTGAGGCGTAGTTGCCCGCGTTGTGGATCGGGACCGGGACGCCGGCGTTGGCGAAGAACGGGGTGGTCCAGCCGCTGGCGGGGACGTCGAGCACGGTGTCGATCCCGAGGCCCTTCTCCAGGGCGGCGGCCGCGGTGAAGATCTTGTAGACCGAGCCCGCCCCCAGGTTCTCCGGGGTGTAGGGAAGCCCGTAGCTGCTCTGGCCGGCGGCGGCGTCGGGGCCGTAGGTCCGGTTGGCGGCCATCGCGACCACGCGGTGGCCCGTGGCGCCCGGCTCGACGATCGACAGGACGTCGGCGATGTGCGGGGTGCGCGGCGGGACCTGGGCGTCCACGGCGGCCTTGGCCGCGGCCAGGGCTGCGCGGTCGAGGGTGGTGCGGATGATGTATCCGCCCCGGTCGAGCTGGCCCAGAGAGAAGCCGGCCCTGGTGAGGTAGTCGACCACGTAGGCGCAGAAGTGGCCGGCGTCCCCGGCGCCCGCGCAGCCCTCCGCGGGTGGGTTCACCACCGCGGGCACACCCAGCGGCTCGGCGCTCGAGGCCGCGGCCTGGACCGGCGTGACCACCCCTTGCCCGGCCATGAGCTGGATGACCTCGTTGCGCCGCGCGGTCGCCGCCGCGGGGTGGCGAAGCGGATCGTAGGCGGTGGGGCTCTGCACCATCCCGGCGAGCAGGGCGGCCTGTGCCACGGTCAGCCGGTCCGGGGTGGTGTCGAAGTAGGTTCGGGCCGCGGTTCCCACGCCGTAGGCCCCGTTGCCGAAGTACACGATGTTCAGGTACCGGGTCAGGATCTCGTCCTTGCCGAGCGCCCGGTCCACCGCCACCGCGAGGCGGGCCTCGGAGAGCTTGCGCGCGTAGGTGGGCGCGGTTGCGGCGGTTCGCTCCGCGGCGGTGGTGGCGGTGTCGAGCGTGTAGTTCTTCACGTACTGCTGGCTGAGCGTGGACCCGCCCTGTTGGGAGGTGCTCTCGCCGTTGTGCAGGAGGGCGCGGAGCACACCCTGCGGGTCGACCCCGCTGTGCTGGTAGAAGCGGCGGTCCTCGACGGCCACGATCGCGGCCTTCATCGCCGGGGAGATGGTCGCCGACGGCGTCGGCCGCCGGTCCTGGTCGAACAGGTAGGCGATCGGCTCGCCGTTGTCGTCCGTCACCGTCGTGGTGAGGGGGACGTCCCGGTCGGCCAGGATCGCCGGGACGCTCGGCCCGCCGGCCCCGGCCTCGCCCGCGGTCAGGCCGAGGCCCGACACGACCGGGAACACCATGCCGGCCAGCAGCACCCCACCGACGACGCACAGGACGCCCAACCGAATGAGGCGCCTGGCTGCACCCGGCCCGAGCGTCCGCATCGGCGTTCTGCTCCTGCGGCCTGGTCCGCCCGGTTCCCGACGGCGGAGGTCTCGAGTCGTCGCTGCCTCCGGCTCCACGCTACGAGACGCTAGCGGCGCCACGGGAAGCGGAGGGTAAACGCTCACGCCACCGTCGGTCAGCGGCCGAGGAGGGCGCGGGCGAGGGCGGCGGCTTGGGTGGGGCGCAGGTCGGGCAGGTAGGCGCGGGCGAGGGCGTTGCCGATCGCGGGCAGTGCGGTCGGGTCGGGATAGGCGAGGTACAGGGGCCGGTACTCGGGCTGGAACTTGGCCTTGAACGCCAGTAGCGAGCGGAATCCGTAGACGGGTTCGAGCCGCTGGCCGATCGCGTCGAGGAGTTTCTGCAGGCCCGCGATGGGCTCTCCGCGGTCCAGGCGGGCGAGCGGGGCGCCGGACAGTGAGAGGAACTCTGCGCCCTCTTCGCGGAGATCGGTCGCGGCGGAGGCGATCAGGAACTCCATGACGCCGCGGAAGGCCTGCTCGTCGGAGCGGCGGCGCATGAAGTCGAGCGTCCAGCCGATGACCTGGCCGTTGCGCCGGACCGGTAGCCAGCTCGTCACGCCGTGTACGGAGCGGTCGGCGTCCACGGCCAGCAGCAGTCGCACCTCGTCGTCGGCGAGCTCGTCGATGCCACCGAGGGTGAAGCCCATTTCCGGCAGCCCCTTGTCGGCCACCCATTCCTCGCTGATCGCCCGGATCTGGTCGGTGATCCCTACGGGCGCGGCGCGGAAGGTTGTCCATTCCGCCGCGATCCCCGCCTTCGCGGCCCGGTTCAGTGCGGTCCGTACGTCCTGCCACTTCCGCCCGGTGAAGGTGAGTTCCGGCAGGGGGAGCAGGGTCTCCTCGGCCACCTGTACCGCGCTCCAGCCCAGGGTTCGCGCGGCGGTGACGACCTCGGCGCCGACGCTGTAGAAGCAGGGCGTCCATCCCTGCTGGCGGCAGTGCGCGGCGAACCCGGCGACGGCTGCGGGGACCGACGCGGGCCGTCCGACCGGGCCGCCCGTGGTCAGGGCCACCCCGCCGATCACGCGGTAGGCCACGGCCGCGGTGGCGTCGGGGCCGAACCAGTAGGCGTGACCTGGCCAGGTGGCCATGTACTGCAACGACCCGCCCGCCCCGCCGCCGAGGAGGGCGCGCACGCGGGCGAGGTCGGAGGCGGCGACGTCCGGGCGGCTGCGCAGGAACGTCCGCAGCGCGGCCGCGGCCAGCACGAGCCACACCGCGGGGCCGGTCCACTCGTAGAGCAGGGTGGCGCCGTCGTCGACGGGCAGGAAGCCGGGGCCGACCCCGACGAGGTAGCCCGGCGGGACGAGCCGCAACGGCAGGTCGAGCAGCAGGTCGCCGATACCGGGAACGGGGTCGAAGTCGTCCCGCAGCATCAGGCCGAGGGCCACGTAGGCAGCGGCCGCGACGACGAGGGCTCCGACGGTCGCGCGCAGGAGCGCCCGGTACGTGCCGTGCGGCGCCCGGACGTCGAACCGGGCGCGGGTCAGCAGCAGGACGACGACGACCAGCAGCGGCTGGACCAGCGGCAGGAGGATCGCGAGCCACGCCCGCGGGTGCGCCCCGACACCGAGGACGATCCGTTGCTGGGCGTGGCTGGTCATCAGCACCACGGCGAGCGCGGCGAGCCCGAGGTTCAGCCCGACGGCCAGGCCCCAGGCCGCGCGACGCCCGCGGCGGAGCCCCTCGGCCGCGACCAGCAGCAGCACCACCGGCATGACCGACAGCAGGGCCGGCCCGACCCCGGAGAACCGCAACCTCGCCTGCAGCTCCGCGCACTCCCGCACGTCGCGGGGATCGAGGGCCGCCGCACAGATCTGCTTGACCGTGGCCGCGTCGGGAGGGGGCGCGGCGAAGACGAACCGCAGCACCGACAGCGGCCCCACCCGCGACTGGGCCCAGGCCGCGATCAGCGGGCCGAGTGCCGACGCCGCGACCACCAGCGCCACCAGGATCCGCCGCTCCGCCCGTGAGGGCCGGGACACGACCGGCACCTCGGCGCCGTGGATCCGTCCGTACAGCAGCGCGCCCACCGCGAGCCCGAGCAGGCCGGTGCACAACCGCAGCAGGTCGCCGATCAACCCCGAGTAGAGCACCAGCATCAGCAGTGCGATGACCAGCACCAGGCGCAGCCTGCGGCGCCACAGCGCGGCCAGGCAGGCGCTCGCCGCGAGGGTGACCCCGACGACCGCGGTGCCCGGTCCGACGGCCACGGAGACGGCCAGCTGATCGGCCCACCGCCCGTCGGCGTACCGGTCGAGCAGCCACACCCAGAGCAGGCCCACCGCCGAGCCGGCGACCTGGACGACGAGGGCCAGCCCGGCGGCCCGCAGGCTCCCGAGGCGGCGTTCGGCCACCGGCAGCAGGGCAACGATCATCAGCGTCGACAACACGTACGAGGCCGCCCCCCGACACCAGAGCGCCGAGGTCGCGAGGCCCCACCAGGCCCCCGAGCGGATCGGGTCGAGCCCCGCGCCGATCGCCGAGGCCAGCGCGGGCGAGGGGCCGTGCAGCAGGCTGCCGGTGGCGGCCCCGAGCACCCAGATCGTCACGACGAGCAGCACGGTCACCGGGGCACGCCGGGTCAGGCGCAGGGCCCGTGCCCACCGGCCCGACTGCCGGGACGCCGTCCCGACGTCGGGAAGGTGTGGTTCCACCGCTGCCGGTGTCGTGATGCGTTCCTCCTCCCGAGGAGCCGGCGCAACCACCCATGAACCTCCGACCCGGCGACGACCACCACCCGGCCGTGCGTCCGGCTGTGTGGACGACGGCACCTCCGCAGCGTGCCCGGTGGCCGGCCACGCCCGGCGCCCGGGGTGGCCCCGTCCGGTTTCGTGATCGGTTGTCCGGTCGTCACCGCCCCGGCCGGAACCGGGCGCCGTCGAGCGGTCCGGCCGGTTCGTCCCCGGTGCCAGGGATCCCGGCCCGGAGACGACGGGAGCCCGCCTCCCCGAGGGGTGGCGGGCTCCTGGCGTGTGCGGTGTCAGACGGGGCGGACGCCGGTGGCCTGCGGCCCCTTCTTGCCCTGCCCGACCTCGAACTCCACCCGCTGGCCCTCGTCGAGGCTGCGGTACCCGGCGGCGTCGATCTCCGAGTAGTGGACGAAGACGTCTGCGCCGCCGCCGTCCTGCTCGATGAAGCCGAAGCCCTTCTCGGCGTTGAACCACTTCACGGTGCCCTGTGGCATCTGACTGCTCCTCGCAGGTCCTGGGCCTCCGCAGGGTGCGGGGCCCGGGCGGCCTGACGGGCCGGTCCCGCCGTCACGGTGAGGACGGGGCCGCGGCCCATCGCTTCCGTTTCCGCGAGCGTGCAGGACACGGACCTCGAAAACCGAACGACCGCGGGCACCCTACTGCGTGGCGCGCCCGAACGGGGCAGGACGCGTAGGGTCGGGGCACAGCAGTTGTCGAGGCGCGTCGCCCGGGTCGCCCGATGAGTCGTCACCGCCGGGGTGCAGGGAGCCGGGCAGGGCAGGCGTCCTCCGCCACTGACCGATCCGTGCAGCGAGGCACGGTATGAGCGGCACCTGTGTGCCGTACCCGAACGCGGGTCGTCCCGCGAGAGATCCGAGGCTTGCATGCCCTCCGCCACCAGCGGATTCACCCTGTACGGCGACGCTCCCGGAGCCGGTGTGCCGTCCGGCCTGCCGGGGGTCGGCCACAGCTCCCTCGACCTGCCGACCGGACGGATCGAGCTCATCCACCCCCGGGACGCGCTCGACCGGATCTACCAGCAGAACTTCGGCTGGGGCGGGACCGAGCCGCCCTACTGGGCGCAGCCGTGGCCGAGCGGGATCGAGCTCGCGGGCGCCGTGGCGCGCGCGGACGTCTCCGGCGCGCGCGTGCTCGAGCTCGGGTGCGGGCTCGCCCTGCCGAGCCTCGCCGCCGCGCAGGGTGGCGCCAGGGTGCTCGCCACCGATCTCGTGCCGAGCGCCCTGGCCTTCGCGGCGCACAACGCCCGCCGCAACGGGGTCCGGCTCGACGTGGCGCAGTGCGACTGGTCGGATCCCTGGTCGGCGATCGCGGGTGCTCCGTGGGACCTCGTCCTGGCGGCCGACGTGCTGTACCTCCACGACGGACTCGACGCCCTCGGCGCGCTGCTGCCCCGGCTCGTCTGCGGCACGGGCGAGATCTGGCTCGCCGACGAGGGACGTCCGCCGGCCCGTGACTTCCTCGCCGCGTGTGCGGAGTGGGCGATCGTCAGCACGACGGGCACCGCCCGCTCGGAGGTGAGCCTGCACCGGCTCCGTCGCCGTGCCTCGGCGGCGCCCGCGACGACCGTCGGGCCGTGACGCAGGGGCGGCCCCGCTCCTGATCGCCCTCACCCGCCCGTTCGGTGGCGGTGCCACGGCCACGCCGTCCGCGGAAGGGCGCCTCGCGCTGGTCGGCGCGACCTCGGGCGGGCTCGGCTCGCTGCTGATCGCCCTGCCTGCGGCGAGCCTGCGGGCATGGTGACGGTCGTCCGATCCCGCCGAGCTCATCCGCGCATCCCGCTCGCGGCCGACCCGTCGGTCAGCTGCGGGGGAGGAGCGGAGGGCCGGCCGGCCGCCGGGAGCGCGGCGAGGGGCAGGGACACGACGGTCGTGAGGCCGCCGCCCGGCGTGTCCTCCGCGGTCAGGGTGCCGCCCATGACCTCCGTGAGCCCGCGCGCGACCGACAGCCCCAGCCCGACCCCGCTGGTGGCCCGGCGGTCGCCGCGCCGTTGGAAGGGGGTGAACAGCGTGTCGCGTTGCTTCTTCGGCACGCCCGGCCCGGAGTCGACGACCCGGAGCTCGGCGCGGCCCTCGTACGCGCTCGCGCGCAGGACGACCGGTGCGCCGCCGCCGTGGCGCAGGGCGTTGTCGACGAGGTTCGCGACGACCCGTTCGAGCAGACCCACGTCCGCGGTCACGTCGGGGAGGTCGCCCGGGATCTCGAGGCGGACCCGGGCCGCCTCCGGCACGCCGAGCAGGGCCCGCGCGGCGGCCTCGTCGTAGCCGACGCGCTCCAGCAGGGGCTCGACCGCGCCGGAGGCGAGCCGCGAGGAGTCCAGGAGGTTGTCGACGAGCCCGGCCAGCCGGTCGGCCGACTCCTCGACCGTCTCGAGCAGCTCGGCCCGGTCCGTGCCGGACAACCGGAGCAGCGGGTCGCGCAGGCTGCCGATCGCCGCCTTGATCGAGGTCAGGGGACTGCGCAGGTCGTGGCCGACCGCGGAGAGCATCGCCCCGCGGGTCTCGTTGATCTCGGCGCGTCGCCGGGCGCGCAGGGCTTCCTCGCTCGCGCGTTGGCTGCGCAGCGCGAGCAGGGCCTGCCCGCCGACGGTCTCCAGGAGTCTCCGGTCGTGGGCGGGCAACGAGCGGCCGGTGCCGATCAGGTGCAGCCCCGGTTCCACGGCGACGTCGACGTCGGCGTCCTCCGGGCGGCCGCACTCGGGCGGACCCGAGGTCGCGACGCGGCGCCACTCGCCGCCCTCGTGTTCGAGCAGTGCCACGCAACGCAGCCCGAACGCCTCGCGGACCTTCTCCAGCAGGCGGGGCAGCGGGTCGGCGCGGGTCAGGACGGTGCGGGCGAACGACGCCAGCAGGGCGGCCTCGGTGCCTGCCCGCGCGGCCTGCTCCCCGCGGCGGGCCGCCCGGTCCACGACCAGGGCGACCAGCACGGCGACGATCAGCATCGCGACGACGGTGATCGCGTTCTCCGGTTGGGAGATGGTCAGCGAGTACAGCGGCGGGGTGAGGAAGAAGTTGAGCAGGAGGCCGCCGAGCAGGGCGGCGAGCAGCGCCGGTCCGAGCCCGCCGACCAGGGCCACCACGGTGGTGGCCAGGAAGAACAGCACGACGTCCGTCGAGAGCCCGACGATCTCGTCGAGGGACGCGCCGAGCAGGGTCGCGGCGGCCGGGCCCAGCACCGCCAGGACCCAGCCGAGGACGCGCCGGTCGAGCGGGACCGCGCTGTGCAGCCGGGGGAGCCGCAGCGCCGACGCACCGGCGGCCGCGTGGGTGACCATGTGGACGTCGATCGAACCGGACTCGCGGACGACGCGCGCACCGATGCCCTCGTCGAACACCCGGGCCAGCCGGGACCGTCGCGAGGTGCCGAGCACCAGCTGGGTGGCGTTCACCCCGCGGGCGAACTCGAGCAGGGCGTCGGTGACGCCGCCGGCACCGCTGTCGCCGACGACGGTGTGGAAGCTGGCCCCGACGTCGTCGGCCAGCTTCCGCAGCGCGTTCGTGGCCCCGACCGGCGCCCCGGCGAGACCGTCGCCGCGCAGCACGTGCACCGCGAGGAGGTCGGCCTGCCCGGCCCGTTTGGCGATCCGGGTGGCCCGGCGCAGCACGGTCTCCGACTCGGCGCCGCCGGTCAGGGCGACGACCACGCGCTCGCGGGTCTCCCAGGTCTCGGAGATCCGCTTCTCCGTGCGGTACCGCTGCAACGCGGTGTCGACCTCGTCGGCCACCCACAGCAGGGCGAGCTCACGGAGCGCGATCAGGTTCCCGACCTGGAAGTAGTTGGCCAGGGCGGCGTCGACCTTCTCGGCGGCGTAGACGTTGCCGTGCGCGAGCCGGCGGCGCAGCGCCTCGGGGGTGATGTCGACCAGCTCGATCTGGTCGGCGCGGCGCACGAACTCGTCGGGCACGGTCTCCCGCTGCCGGACCCCGGTGATCTTCTCGACGACGTCGTTGAGCGACTCGAGGTGCTGGACGTTCACGGTGGACAGCACGTCGATCCCGGCCTCGAGCAGCTCCTCGACGTCCTGCCAGCGCTTCGGGTTGCCGGGGGCGGAGCCCGCGGAGCCGGCCGTCCGGTCCGGCCCCGGGGCGTTCGTGTGGGCCAGCTCGTCGACCAGCACGACCTCCGGACGGCGGGCGATCACCGCGTCCACGTCGAGCTCGCCGCCGAACCGCGTGGGTCGCCGCGGCAGGACCTCGAGGCCGTCCAGGAGCTCGGCGGTCCGCGCGCGGCCGTGGGTCTCCACGAGCCCGACGACGACGTCGGTTCCGCGTTCCCTGCGGCGGCGGGCCTCGCACAACATGGCGTAGGTCTTGCCGACCCCCGGCGCCGCGCCCAGATGGATCCGCAGTTCACCCCGCGGCTGCACGGTCCCTCCCGTCGCCGGTCCGCTGGTCATGCCCCCACCCCGTTCGTGCGAGACCCGCCGACCCGGGTCAGCCGGCCGGCCGCTGCGCGGCGGCGACCGCCAGGTTGAGCGCGGTGACGTTCACGGTCGGCTCGCCGAGGAACCCGAGTATGCGCCCGTCCGTGGCGCCCGCGACGAGGTCCCGGACCCGGTCGACCGGCAGTCCCGTCACCCGCGCGACCCGCTCGACCTGCAGCGCTGCGTAGGCCGGGCCGATGTCGGGGTCGAGCCCGGACGCCGAGGCGGTGACCGCGTCGGTGGGCACGGCCGCGGGCGGAACGCCCTCCCGCTGTGCGATCAGCGCGCGCCGCCGGGAGACGGTGTCGAGCAGATCCTGCGAGTCGCCGGCCTTGTTGGAGCCGCCCGAGGTGCTCGTGTCGGCGGGACCGAGGACGTCCGCGGACGAGGCCGAGGGCCGGGTGTGGAAGTACGGGTCGGCAGCGGGATCGGCCGGCACGGGGTCGACGCCGATGAGCGACGACCCGGCGGCGGTCCCGTTCTTCGTGATCACCGATCCCTCGGCGTGGCCGGCGAGCCCGGGGATTCGCGAGACGCCCCAGACCACGAGCGGGTAGACGATGCCGCAGAGCACGGTGAGGAGGACCAGTAGGCGCAGACCGGTGCCGGTCTGCCTGCGCAGGGTGGAGAGCACGTCACATCCCCGGGAGGAGTCGGACCAGCAGGTCGATGAGGAAGATGCCGACGAAGGGCAGCACCACGCCGCCCAGGCCGTAGAGCAGGAGGTTGCGGCGCAGCAGGACCGAGGCCGACGAGGGCCGGTACCGCACGCCGCGCAGCGCCAGCGGGATCAGCGCGATGATGATCAACGCATTGAAGATCACCGCGGACAGGATCGCCGACTGCGGCGAGTGCAGGCCCATGACGTTGAGCGCCCCGAGCGAGGGGTACAGCGCGGCGAACATCGCCGGCAGGATCGCGAAGTACTTCGCCAGGTCGTTGGCCACCGAGAAGGTGGTCAGCGCCCCGCGCGTGATCAGCAGCTGCTTACCGATCTCCACGATCTCGATCAGCTTCGTCGGGTCGGAGTCGAGGTCGACCATGTTGCCGGCCTCCTTCGCCGCGGCCGTCCCGGTGTTCATCGCGACGCCGACGTCGGCCTGCGCGAGCGCGGGCGCGTCGTTGGTGCCGTCGCCGGTCATCGCGACCAGCCGACCGCCCTCCTGCTCCGCGCGGATGTAGGCCATCTTGTCCTCGGGCGTGGCCTCGGCGAGGTGGTCGTCGACGCCCGCCTCCGCGGCGACCGCCCGGGCGGTGCGCGGGTTGTCCCCGGTGACCATGACCGTCCGGATGCCCATGACCCGCAGTTCGGCGAACCGGGCCGCGATGCCCGGCTTGACCACGTCGGACAACCGGATGACACCCAGGACCCGCTCGCCGTCGGCGACGACGAGCGGGGTGCCGCCCTCGTCGGAGATCCTCTCGACCAGTCGATCCACCTCGCCGCTCCGCACCCCGGTCGCGGCGAGCACCGCGGACGCGGCGCCCTTGCGGATCCGGCGGCCGTCGACGTCCAGGCCGGACATCCTGGTCTGCGCGGTGAAGGGGACGAACTCCGCCCTGGCCTCGTCGGCCGAGGCCTCCGGCGCCAGGCCGAACTCCCGGGCGCACAGGGCCACGACGCTGCGGCCCTCCGGGGTCTGGTCGGCGAGGCTGGACAGCCGGGCCGCCTCGGCCAGTTCCCGCGTGCTCGCCCCGCCCGTCGGGATCAGCTCGGTGGCCTGCCGGTTGCCGAAGGTGATGGTGCCCGTCTTGTCGAGCAGCAGGGTGTCGATGTCGCCCGCGGCCTCGACCGCGCGGCCGGACTTCGCCAGGACGTTGCGCTGCACGAGCCGGTCCATGCCGGCGATACCGATGGCGGAGAGCAACGCGCCGATCGTCGTCGGGATCAGGCAGACCAGCAGCGCGACCAGCACGACCACGGACTGCGGGGCGCCGGCGTAGGCGCTCATCGGCTGCAGCGCGACGACGGCGAGCAGGAAGATGATCGTCAGCGCGGCCAGCAGGATGGTCAGGGCGATCTCGTTGGGCGTCTTCTGCCGCGAGGCGCCCTCGACCAGCGCGATCATCCGGTCGACGAAGGACTCGCCCGGCTTCGTCGTGATCTCCACGACGATCCGGTCGGACAGCACCGTCGTCCCGCCGGTGACGCTGGACCGGTCGCCGCCGGCCTCGCGCACGACGGGCGCGGACTCACCGGTGATCGCGGACTCGTCGACGGTGGCGATGCCCTCGACGACGTCGCCGTCGCCGGGGATCGTCTCCCCGGCCTCGACGACGACCCGGTCGCCGACGCGCAGCTCCGTGGCGCCCGTGGTGGTGCCGTCGAGGAGCCGCGCGACGGTGTCCCGCCTGGTCCTCCGCAGGGTCTCCGCCTGGGCCTTGCCGCGGCCCTCGGCAACGGCCTCGGCGAGGTTGGCGAACACCACCGTGAACCACAGCCAGACGGCGATGAGCCAGCCGAACAGCGTCGGTCGCCAGAGCGCGTCCAGGGTGACGAGCACGGACCCGGTCCAGACGACGAACATGACCGGGTTGCGCAGCTGGGTGCGCGGGTCGAGCTTGCGCAGCGCGTCGGGCAGCGACGCCCACAGCTGAGCCGGACGGAAGGCGCCGGCCCCGACCGGTCCGCCGGCGGTGACGGTCCGTTCCGGGTCGCGTTCCAGGGTGGGGGTGGTCACGCGACGGCCTCCGCGAGCGGACCCAGCGCGAGCGCCGGGAAGAAGGTGAGGGCGGCGACGAGGATCAGGGTCCCGCCGACGAGGACGCCGAACAGCGGCTTGTCCGTGGCGAGCGTCCCGGCTCCTGCCTCCACGCGTTTCTGCTCGGCCAGCGAGCCCGCCAGTGCGAGCACCGCCAGGATCAGCACGAAGCGGCCGAACAGCATCGCCAGCCCCAGCGCGGACTGGAAGAAGTCGCTGGTCACCGTGAGGCCTGCGAACGCGGACCCGTTGTTGTTGGCGGCGCTGGCGAAGGCGTAGAGGACCTCGGAGAAGCCGTGCGCGCCGGTGTTGCCCAGGGCGCCGGGCGTGCCCGGCAGGGCGATCGCCAGCGCCGCGCCCAGCAGCACGACGGCGGGCATCACCAGGATGTAGACCGCGGCCACGGTGACCTCCCGCTGCCCCAGCTTCTTGCCCAGGTACTCGGGGGTGCGCCCGACCATCAGGCCCGCGAGGAACATCGCGACGAGCGCGACCACCAGGATGCCGACGAGCCCGGCCCCGACACCGCCCGGCGCGACCTCGCCGAGCAGCATGTTCAGCAGGGTCACCCCGCCCGCGCCGCCGGTGTAGCTGTCGTGCAGCGAGTTCACCGCACCCGTCGAGGTCCCGGTGGTCGACACCCCGAAGAGGATCGACGTGGGGATGCCGAAGCGGACCTCCTTGCCCTCGAGCGCGCCGCCCGCGGCGAGGGTGGCCGGGCCGTTCGGGTGGGTCTCGGCGAACCATGCCACCGCGAGCAGGGCACCCCACAGCATCCCCATGACCGACAGCAGGACGGTGCCCTGCCGGCGGTTGCCGACCATCGTGCCGAAGGTGCGGGTCATGGCCACGGGGACCACCAGCATGAGGAAGATCTCGAGCAGGTTCGACAGGGCGTTCGGGTTCTCGAACGGGTGGGCCGAGTTGGCGTTGAAGATGCCGCCCCCGTTGGTGCCGAGCATCTTCACGGCCTCCTGGGAGGCCGTGGGCGCCAGGGGCAGGGTGTGCGTAGCGCCGTCGACCCCGGTCACGTCCACGCCCGCGCGCAGCGACATCGTCACACCGGTGATCAGCAGCAGGACCGACGCGACGAACGCCATCGGGAGCATGATCCGGAACGTGGCCCGGGTCAGGTCGACCCAGAAGTTGCCGATCCGGTCGGTGCCGGAGCGGACGAAGCCGCGGATCAGTGCCGCGGCCACCGCGAGGCCGACGGCGGCGGAGAGGATGTTCTGGACCGTCAGACCCGCCATCTGCACGGTGTTCCCGAGGACCTGCTCGGGGACGTAGGACTGCCAGTTCGTGTTGGTCACGAACGAGATCGCGGTGTTGAACGCCGTCGCCGGCCCGACCGCGCCGCGACCGAACGACATCGGCAGCAGCGGCTGGAGCCGCTGCAGCAGGTAGAGCAGCACGATCGAGACGAACGAGAAGCCCAGCACGCCGGCGGCGTAGGTGGGCCACCGCTGACCGCTCGAGGCGTCGACCCGCACGAGCCGGTAGAGCGCGGCCTCGACGCGCCAGTCCTTCTCGCTGGTGAAGACCCTGGCCATGTAGTCGCCCAGCGGCGCGTGGCAGACCGCGAGCAGGACCAGCAGCAGGACGACCTGCAGCAGGCCGGCGAGGGTGTCGTCCACGTCAGAACCTCTCCGGCCGCAGCAGGGCCACCACGAGGTGGACGAGCAACGCGAGCGCCACGACGCCGCCCACCACGTTCGTCACGACGTCGCCGATCGCACTCACAGGCGCTCCAGACCGTGCAGGCACAGCACCAGCACGGCGAACCCGCCGACCAGCAGCAGTGCATAGAGCACATCGGCCACCGGACACTCCTCACGCTCGACCCGCCGGACCCTCCGGCGAGACCGATGGCGAGTCTGGGCGTCCCGGGAGTGCGCGTGCGGGAACCGAACAGGACCTTGACGCCCCGCCGCCCGATCTTGACGCGATCCTGACGACCCGGCGACGCGTGTCCCGTCGCCGGGACACCCGGCGAGCGGGCGGAGGGGAACCGGGTCGCCGTACGGCCGTGCGGCACGGCTCCGGACGGACCAGCTCGGCGGTGCCGTCGGCCGCACCCGGTCCTCGAGGTTTGCGCTCACGCCCCCGGCCCTGGTGCAGTGGCGGCTGCGACGTCCCGGGCGGTCTCCTGTCCCCGTCGTTCTCGGTCACGCAGTCGGCCGTGTGCAGCCCCGCGACCCTCGCGGGGAGCCGTCGACGACCCAGAGGACCGTGACGTGGACGATCTCGCTCCCGAACGCCCCACCACCGGGTGCGCGTCGCGCGCGCCGGAGGGGGAGCTCTCGCGCTACGGCCAGGCCGCCGTGCGCGCGGTGTGCCCCGCTCCGGGCCTGACGCTGCTGATGGTGTCCGGGGAGCTCGACCTGACCAACTCGGCCGAGGTCGCCGCATGGGTGGAGGCCCAGGACGCCGAGCGGGTCGTGGTGGACCTCAGCATGGTGGGGTTCGTCGCGGCGCGGGCGGTCAGGCGGCTGGACGAGGCACAGGCGGTCCTGCGCCGGCGCGGCACCGAGGTACGGGTCGTGGTGTCGCACAACCCGGTCCTCGGCCGCGTCCTGGGGCTGGTCGGGTCCTCCTTCGACCTCTACGACAGCGTGGCCCTTGCCTGCCGGCGACCGAGGCCCGTCGCCGATCGCGCAACGCCTTGACAGCGGGTGGGGGCGCTCGGTTTGCTTGATCGAAGGTCCTCCGTGGTGTCCGACGACGGTCGGGTGCGACCGCGGGGCCGTGAGGGGAAGCATCGTGCGCACCGGACGTCGGATCGAGGGGCCGTCGGGCCTGCCCCTGGGGGCGCCGGTGTGGTCCCGCCGTCGCCACGTGGACTTCTGCCGGACCGAGGCCGCGCTCTGTCGCTGAGCCGGTGACGACCCCGCACCGCTGACGCCGCACCCGCCGACGGGTCGTGGCCGCCGTCGGGTCGTTGCACGCCGTGTCCACCCGGGCCCCCGCGCGCCCACTCCGCCGTCCCACGGAGCACCGTCATGCCTTTCCTCACCCCCCACTCCGCCTCGCGCACCGCCGTCGCGAGCGTCGACACCTCGACCGCAGCGCGAACGGCTCCCGAACAGCGCCGGGTCGATGTCGGCGCCCGGCTGCTCGAGGGGCTCGAGGCGCTGGTGCAGCGGCACCGCGCCCTGCTCAACACGGGCTCCGGCGGCCTGCACGCCGAGCTGATCACGGCCGAGGTCGCCCACGAGCTGGCCGTGGCGCGCTCCGCCCTCCGCCGGACCCCGCAGCCGCCGCGGCAGGTACGGACGGTCGACGGCGAGGTCCCGTCGGGCAGCTAGGTCAGGCCCCGGGCGCGACCCGGGTCCTCCGGTCCCCACAGCGTCGTGGACACCTCGCGGCGGACCAGCGGCACGACCTCCTCGGCGAAGCGCGTCAGCACCTCCTGCTGCTGCGGGTAGGGCAGCACGGGGTTGATCGAGACGGACTGGACGTCGTGCCGGTAGGACTTGTGGTAGTCGAGGATCTTCGCGGCGACCCGTTCCGGGGTGCCGACCAGAGCGGGGCCGTGCGCGACGGCCTCCTCGATCGTGGTGAAGGACATGGTCTTGCCCCTGCGCGGGTCGCCGGCGTGCGCCGCGGCCAGCTTGGCCGCCTGCGCCTCGTAGATCGGTCGATACTCCGCGACCGCCTGCTCGTCGGTGTCGGCCAGGAACAACCCGCCCGATCCCGATCCGACGTAGCCGAGGGCCGGGTCGTGCCCGTGCGCCTCGAGCTGCTCGCGATAGCGGTCGATGAGGACCAGGTAGTTCTCCCGCGGTTGCAGGGCGTTGGCGCTGAAGATCGGGTCGCCCCATCGCGCGGCGAGGTCGACGGCGACGGTGGAGGTGGCCGACCCGTGCCAGATCCGGAAGGGTCCGTCGAAGGGACGCGGGTAGGTCGTCACGTCGTCGAGGTCGTGGTGGTGCACGCCGGTCCAGGACACGTGTTCCTCGCGCAGGAGCCGGCGCAGCAGCTCGTGGTTCTCGGTGAGGTACTCGTACTGCTTCGCCAGGTCGAGGCCGAAGAGCGGGAAGTGCTTGTCCTCGTTGCCCTTCCCGATCACGATCTCCAGCCGTCCGCCGGAGAGCTGGTCGACCGTCGCGTAGTCCTCGGCCACCCGGACGGGGTCGAGCAGCGACAGCACGGTCACCCCGGTGCTGAGCAGGATCCGCTCGGTGGCCTGGGCCAGCGCGCCGAGCAGGACGGTCGGGGCGGAGGAGACGAACTCGCCGGCGTGCCGCTCGCCGACGGCGTAGGAGTCGAAGCCGAGCCGTTCCGTGAGCACGGCGTTCTCCACCACCCGCTGCAACCGTTCGTGCACCGAGATGATCTCCCCGGTCACCGGGTGCGGGGCGTGCGGGACGATGTCGAGAACCTGGAAGCGCATGCGGAAGCTCCTGAGGGCGACGGCCGGAGAGGTGTCGGGCCGCGGTCGTGGCGGCACTCGTCCTCGCATCCGGGACGGAGCCCCACCGTAACCACGATCGGTGGGCGATGGGGAGTCCCACCGGTGCCGTCGCGGGGTTGTCCGGTCAGGAGCGGCGCCGGGTCCGTGCCGTGTTTCGGCTGGTGGAAGCCTCGCCGATGATGTCCGGACAGGACGACGGGGATTCGGCGGCGGGCATCACAGAAGTCACCGAGAGTATTGACGGACGGGCCGTGGTGATCCCTAAGGTGGAACCG
Organism: Pseudonocardia kujensis; assembly: GCF_021283305.1. Classification (GTDB taxonomy): domain Bacteria; phylum Actinomycetota; class Actinomycetes; order Mycobacteriales; family Pseudonocardiaceae; genus Pseudonocardia; species Pseudonocardia kujensis. The sequence continues at coordinate 109,718 of NZ_JAJSOK010000010.1, read as the reverse complement.
GCCCCGCGGGGTCACGACCATCCAGAGCGGCCGAGAGACCTGGCTCGACGACGCCGCAGCAACCCCCCGTCGACGGGTGCGGGTGCTCATGCCGGGAGCGATGGAGGAGCGATGTCGAGCGGATTCCCCGGGACCTCCCACGTGCCGCTGTCCGTCCTGGACCTTGCCCCGATCGTGGCCGGGTCGAGCGTGGCCGAGGCGCTGCACAACACCGTCGACCTGGCCCGGCACGCCGAGCGGCAGGGCTACCGGCGCTACTGGTTGGCCGAGCACCACCTCAACCCCGGGGTCGCGGGCGCCTCGCCACCGCTGCTGATCCAGGCGGTCGCGCAGGCCACCAGCTCGATCCGCGTGGGGTCCGGCGCCGTGCAGACCGGCCACCGGACCGCACTGTCGGTCGTCGAGGAGTTCGGCATCCTCGACGCCCTGTACCCGGGCCGGATCGATCTCGGCCTGGGCCGTTCGGGCGGCCCGCGCACCCGGGACGAGCCGCCCGGCCCGGCCGAGGAGCGGGTCGTCGACGGCGTGCTGATCCCGCGGCGGTTCTCGATCGGCGGGCTGCTGCGGTCGCCGCGGTTCCGGGCGCAGCTGGAGCTGCTGCGCCAACCGGGCGCGACGACACCGGCCTACGACCGGATCGTCGACGACGTCCTCGACCTGCTCGCGGGCCGCTACCGCTCGTCGCAGGGCGTCGAGGTGCATGCGGTGCCGGGCGAGGGGGCCGGCGTCGAGCCCTGGGTGCTGGGCAGCAGCGGCGGGGACAGCGCCGTGGTGGCGGGGGAGCGCGGGCTGGCGTTCGCCGCGAACTACCACGTCAGCCCGGGCACGGTGCTCGAGGCGGTCGACGCGTACCGCGAGGCCTTCCGGCCGTCGCCGCACCTGCGCGCTCCCCACGTCATGGTGTCGGTCGACGTCGTCGTCGCCGAGGACGACGCCACCGCGCGAGAGCTGGCCACGGGCTACGAACCGTGGGTGCACAGCATCCGCACCGGCGCCGGAGCCATCCCGTTCCCCGACCCGGTCGCGGCGGCCGCGTACCCGCTGTCCGACGAGGACCGGGCGCTCGTGGCGGATCGCGTACGGACCCGGTTCGTCGGCGCACCCGCCACGGTCGCCGAGCGCCTCGAGGCCCTGCAGCGGGTCACCGGCGCCGACGAGCTGCTGGTCACCACGATCACCCACCGGCACGAGGACCGGGTCGCCTCCCAGGCACTGCTGGCGCAGGAGTGGGCGGCGCGGGCGCGGACCCGCCTCGCCTCCTGAGCCCGGGCGGTGTCCCGCACGGATGTCCGGACTTTTCGCAGGTCAGAACGGGTGTGGCGAGGGCGACACTTGCACGTTCATGCTCTTGACAACCGGATCGGGTGACGGGTTGAGTGCGAGAAGTCCATCCAGAGCGGCCGAGAGACCCGGCTCGACGACGCCGCAGCAACCCGCGCCCACGGCGCAGGGTGCTACCGCCGGGACCGATGGGAGCGGTATGTCGAGCCGAGTGCTCCGGGTGCCCGCGCGCCGGCAGCTGCGCTGCTGGTGGACGCGCCGCCGGCACGTCGATCTCTGCCGGACGCACACCGCGCTCTGTCGCTGACAGTCCCTGCTGCGGGCCGGCCCTGCTGCTGATCGTCTCTGCTCCTGATCGGCGCCGCTGCGTCCCGTCGCCGGCCGGCTGCCGCTGATCGGCTTTCGCAGGCCGGCCCTTCGTCACGGCCGCACGAACGCGGACCGTCCGTCCACAGTGCTCCGATGCGCGCTCTGCGTACCGCTCCGGGGGTCCCTCATGTCCACCTGTCCGCACCAGCACACCCACGCCGGAGCGGCGCGGTGACGGTTCCGCTCGAGATCCGACGGGTCGACTACACCGATCCGCTCGTCCTGCCGATGCTCGTCGAGCTCGACCACGAGTACCGGACGCGCTACCGGCACACCCTCGGTGACCTCGCCGAGGAGACACGCCGCGAGCGGGCCCGGTTCGCGCCGCCGCACGGCGGGCTGATCCTGCTGCTCGAGGAAGGCGTCCCCGTCGCGGGTGGTGCCTTCCGCCGGTGGGACGCCGACACCGCCGAGCTCAAGCGGATCTGGACGGACTCGGCGCACCGCCGGCGCGGCCTCGCCCGGCGGGTGCTGACCGAGCTCGAGGCCGAGATCCTCGAGCGCGGCTACCGCCGGATCCACCTGACGACCGGGCCCCGCCAGCCCGAGGCGCAGCAGCTGTACCTGGCCACCGGCTACACCCCGCTCTACGACCGCTCCCGTGATCCCGAGGAGATCGGTCCCCACCCGTTCGAGAAGCACCTGACCGGAGACCGCCATGAGTGAGCTCGCCACCGCCCACGCCCCGCCCGTCCGCGAGGAGGGCCCGGACGACGGCGCCGACCTCACGATCGTCCGGGCCCGCCACCCGTGGCGATGGGTGGCGACCGCGGCCGTCGCGGTGCTGGTCGCCATGGCGCTGCACGCCCTGGTGACCAACGCGGCGTGGGACTGGGCGACCGTCGGGCAGTACCTCTTCGCGCCGTCGATCATCCGGGCGGTGCTGCTGACCCTGCAGCTCACGGTGCTGGGGATCGTCGTGGGGTTCGTACTCGGCACGGTCCTGGCGATCATGCGGCTGTCGCCCAACCCCCTGCTGCGGTCGGTCAGCTGGACCTACATCTGGATCTTCCGGTCCGTGCCGCTGATCCTGCAGCTGCTGTTCTGGTACAACCTCGCGCTGCTGTACAAGTCGATCTCGTTCGGCGTCCCCTTCGGGCCGGCGCTGTTCGAGATCGGCACGATGGACCTGGTCGGACCGGTCACGGCCGCGGTGCTGGGGCTCGCCCTGCACCAGGCCGCCTACGCCGCCGAGGTCGTGCGCTCCGGCTTCCTCGGGATCGACCAGGGCCGGCTCGAGGCCGCCGCCGCACTCGGCATCCCCCGGTGGCGCCGCTTCCGCCGCATCCAGCTCCCGCAGGCGATGCGCACGATCGTCCCGACGGCGGCGAACGAGCTGATCGGCCTGGTGAAGGGCACGTCGGTGGTCTACATCATGGCGCTGTCCGAGCTCTTCTACCAGGTGCAGGTGATCTACACGCGGACCGGCCGGGTGATCCCGATGCTGCTGGTCGCCGCGGTCTGGTACCTGGTGCTGACCACCGTCCTGTCGATCGGGCAGTTCTACGTGGAGCGGCACTACGCCAAGGGCGCGCTGCGCGTCCTGCCGCCCACGCCCCTGCAGCGGCTGCGGGCCACGTTCACCAGGTTCCGCCGGGAGGTGGCGGCGTGAGCGCGGCGCCGATGGTCGACCTGCGCGGCGTGCACAAGAGCTTCGGCGGGATCGAGGTGCTGCGCGGCGTCGACCTCACGGTCCGGACCGGCGAGGTCACGGTGGTGCTCGGGCCGTCCGGCTCCGGCAAGTCCACGCTGCTGCGCACCATCAACCACCTGGAGAAGGTCGACCGCGGCCTCGTCCGGGTCGACGGCGAGCTGATCGGCTACCGGCGCTCCGGCCGGAAGCTGCACGAGCTTCCCGAGCGGCAGATCCTGCGCCGGCGCAGCCGCATCGGCTTCGTCTTCCAGAACTTCAACCTGTTCCCGCACCTCACGGTGCTCGACAACGTCGCCGAGGCGCCGATCTCCGCGCAGGGCCGGGACCGCGTCACCGTCCTCGCCGAGGCGCGCGAGCTGCTGGACCGCGTCGGCCTCGCGGACAAGGTGGACGAGTACCCGCGCCGGCTCTCCGGCGGCCAGCAGCAGCGGGTCGCGATCGCCCGCGCGCTGGCCCTGCGCCCCAAGCTCCTGCTGTTCGACGAGCCCACCTCGGCGCTCGATCCCGAGCTCGTCGGCGAGGTCCTCGACGTCATGCGCGACCTCGCCCGCAGCGGCACCACCATGGTCGTGGTCACCCACGAGATCGGCTTCGCCCGGGAGGCGGCCGACACCGTGGTGTTCCTCGACGAGGGCCGTGTCGTCGAGCAGGGACCGCCCGCCCAGGTCCTCGACGACCCCCGCGAACCCCGCACCCGCGCCTTCCTCGGCGCCGTCCTGCGCTGACCCCGGCGCGCTCCCACCCGACCGAAGGAAACCCATGTCCCGCATCCCCCGGCCGCTGCGCCACCTGCGGCTCACCGCCGTCGCCCTCCTCGTCCCGGTGCTGGCGGCCGTGGCCTGCTCCGGGCCGGACCCCGACCAGGCCGCGGCACCGCCGTCGGCCACCGGCGCCGCCGTCAACACCAGCCCCGAGCAGAACCGGGTGCGGGCGGACAAGGTCGACGCCATCGCGGCGAAGGTCCCGCAGGCGATCCGTGACCGCGGCACACTCGTCGTGGGCACCACCGGCAGCGGGAACCCGCCGCTGTCGTTCCGGGCCGACGACGACCGCACCGTCATCGGCGTCGAGCCCGACCTGGCCCAGCTCGTCGCCGACACCCTCGGGCTGCGGCTGGACCTGCAGCCGACCTCCTGGGAGAACCTCTTCCTCGCCGTCGAGTCCGGGCAGTACGACGCCGGCTTCTCGAACATCACGGTGACCGAGGAGCGCAAGGACAAGTACGACTTCGCCACCTACCGGGTGGACACCGTGTCGTTCGAGGCGGCGAACACCGGCAAGGTACAGCGCATCGAGAAGCCGGCCGACATCTCCGGGCTGACCATCGGCGTGGGTTCGGGCACGAACCAGGAGCAGATCCTGGTCGACTGGAACGCGCAGAACGAGAAGGCGGGGCTCGCGCCGGCGACGATCCAGTACTACCAGAACGTCGGCGACTACTACCTCGCCCTCGACTCCGGCCGCCTCGACGCCTACTTCGGGCCGAACCCCGGCGTCGCCTACCACGTCGCCACCGGCGGCAAGACGAAGATCGTCGGCTCGGTCAACGGCGGGGGCGGCGGCGTGCAGGCCGACATCGCGGCGATGACCAAGAAGGACGACGGGCTGGTCACGGCGCTGAACGAGGCGCTGAACTCGGTGATCGCGAACGGGAAGTACGCCGAGGTCCTCGGCCGCTGGAACCTGACGAACGAGGCGCTGCAGACCTCCGCCGTCAACCCGCCCGGCCTGCCGCGCAAGGCCGCGTCCTGATCCGCGAGGAGCACCCCATGAGCCGCCCTCTGCACCTCGCCGTCGAGCTCGACGGCGAGGGCGCCCATCCTGCCGCGTGGCGGCGGGCGTCGCACGCCCCCGCCGCCCTGCTCACCCCCGAGCGCGTTCGCGCGCTCGCCCAGGTCGCCGAGAACGCCGGCCTCACCCTCGTCACCTTCGACGACTCGCTGCTGCCGCCCGGCGGGGTCGGGCCGGTCGGGCGGATCGGCGCGGTGGAGCGGGCCGCCTTCGCGGCGGTGCACACCACCGTGCTGGGCCTCGCGCCCGTCGTGTCCACGACCTACTCCGAGCCGTTCCACGTCTCGTCGCAGCTCGCGTCGCTCGACTTCGCCGCGGCCGGCCGGGCCGCGTGGCTGGTCGCCGCGACGGACGACCCGGCGGCCGCCCGCGCCCTGGGGCGCCCGGTCGTCGAGGGCACGGCGGCGCTGCGCCGCGAGGCCCTCGACGCCGTCCGGGTGGCCCGCGACCTGTGGGACTCCTGGGAGGACGACGCCGCGGTCCGCGACGTCGGCACCGGGCGCTACCTGGACCGGGACAAGCTGCACTACATCGACTTCGTCGGCGAGACGTATTCGGTGAAGGGCCCGGCGATCGTGCCCCGGCCGCCGCAGGGGCAGCTGGTGGTGCTCGCACCGGCGGGCCTGCTGCCCGAGGACGTGGCCGACGTCGAGCTCGTGCAGGGCCGGTCCGTCGCCGCCCTCGCCGGTCGGGGCACGGGGTTGCGGTTCGCCGAGCTGGAGATCGCCCTCGACACCCCGGCCCACACCGCTGCGGCGCGGCTGGCCGACCTCGACCGGCGCGCACCGTGGCCGGCCGGTCCGCGGCTGCGCTACACGGGTCCGCCCGGCGGGCTGGTCGCGCTGCTGGAGGAGCTCGCCGGCGTCGTCGACGGGGTGCGGCTGCGCCCCGCCGTCCTCGAGGAGGACCTGCCGGAGCTGTCCGCCCGGGTGCTCCCGGCCCTGTTCCGGTCCGGTACCGCCGCTCGCCCGCGACCGGGCGCCTCCCTGCGCAGCACCCTCGGGCTGCCCCGCCCCGCCTCCCGGTTCGGCCGGCACCTGACCTCCGTGGAGGGGACCGCATGAGCAGCACCGACTACCCGCGTCCCGACGCCCGGCTGCACCTGGGGGTGTTCTTCCAGGGCGTCAACCACTGGACGATCTGGTCGTTGCCGGAGAGCGGCTCGCAGATCGACTTCTCGTCGTTCCGCCGCATGATCACCACGGCGGAACGCGGCCTGTTCGACGCCTTCTTCCTCGGCGAGGGGCTGCGGCTGCGGGAGTCGGGCGGGAAGATCCACGACCTCGACGTCGCGGGCCGTCCGGACGCGATCACGCAGCTGGCCGCGCTGGCCGGCGTGACCGAGCGGATCGGGCTGGTCGCCACCCAGAACACCACCTACAACGAGCCGGCCGACCTCGCCCGGCGGCTCTCCGGCCTGGACGTGCTGTCGAAGGGCCGGGCCGGCTGGAACGTGGTGACCACCGACAACGCCTGGACCGGGGAGAACTTCCGGCGCGGCGGCTATCTCGACCACGCCGACCGGTACGTCCGCGCCGAACAGTTCCTCACCGTGGCCCGGCAGATCTGGGACTCCTGGGACGCCGACGCGCTCGCGACCGGCCCCGACGCCGAGGACTGGGCCGACCCCAAGGGCATCGCGACCGTCGGGGCCCGGACGAGCCAGTTCGACGTCGAGATCACCCCGACCCTGCCCCGCAGTCCGCAGGGACACCCCGTGATCTTCCAGGCGGGCGACTCGGCCGAGGGCCGGGACTTCGCCGCCCGCAACGCCGACGTCGTCTTCTCCGCGCACGGCAGTGACTTCGCCGATGCACTCGCCTTCGCGGGTGACCTCCGCGCCCGGCTCCGCACGGCGGGGCGTCCCGAGGACGCGCTCCGCATCCTGCCCGGCACGGAGATCATCCTCGGCGACACCGAGAAGGAGGCGGCCGAGAAGGCGCGCTGGATCCGGCTGCACCAGGTCACGCCCGCGACCGCGCTGGCGATCGCCGGGCAGGTGTGGGGGATCGACCTGGCCGACCGGGACGCCGACGGCCCGCTCCCCGCGGAGGACCCGGTCGTCACCGCACCGACCGGGGAGATGGGCAGCCGGCGGTGGAAGGACCCGCGGGAGATCGTGCGGACCTGGCGCGAGACCGCCGAGGCGCGTGGGCTCACCCTGCGGGAGACGGTGATCGCGCTGGGGCCCCAGCGCGGGCACGTCGGCACGCCGGGCGGGCTCGCCGAGAAGTTCGCGCACTTCGTCCGGAGCGGTGCGGTCGACGGCTTCAACGTCTCGCCGTACCTCACGCCCGACGGGCTCGACGACATCGTCGACCGACTGGTGCCCGAGCTGCAGGACCGTGGCGTCTACCGGGAGCGCTACACCGGCACCACCCTGCGCGAGCACCTCGGTCTCGGCCCTTCCGGGGACTCCCGGTAGGGGACCCGGACCCGGTCCCGTCGCGGGCAGACCCGACCCCGAGCCGGAGGCGGCGGGCAGGGCGGGGCGGCCCCGCCCGCCGGAGCTGACGGGGCCGCCGGCGCCGCAGCGGGTCACCGCGCCAGGGTGTGCACGTTGCTCGGCCCGGTCGTCGAGGCGTGGTTCGCGGCGGCGTCGGTGTCGACGATCGCGCGCAGGATCAGGCCTCCCTGCAGCTTCACGATCCGGGAGGTCAACGTGGCCAGGTAGCGGACGCCCTCGCGGGGGTCGAGCACGGTTCGCGGCCGGATGTCCAGCGCGGCCCGCTTGACCTTGGTCGCGAGCTCGGCCGGGCTGGGCTGGTACAGCCAGGCCGGTCCGGAGGGGCCTTGCGGGCCCTGGACGCCGGGCAACCCGACCGGCCCGGGCGGGCCCTGCTCGCCCTGCGGGCCCTGGGGCCCGCGGACCCCCGGTGCGCCCTTCTCGCCGCGCTCGCCCTGGGGCCCCTGCAGTCCGCGTGGTCCCTGCTCGCCGGCCTCTCCGATCACCCCGCGCGGGCCCTGGGCGCCGGGCAGGCCCTGCTCCCCTCGGGGCCCCTGCTCTCCCGTCTCGCCGGGCAGGCCGACGGGGCCGGCCGGACCCTGCTCGCCCTGCGGCCCGCGCGGACCGCGCTCGCCCTGCTCACCGGGCAGGCCGGTGGAGCCGGGGAGGCCCTGCTCGCCCTGCGGACCGGTCAGGCCCTCCGGGCCCTGCTCGCCGCGCGGGCCGACCGGACCTCGGGGGCCCGTGTCGCCGCGCTCGCCCTCGGGGCCGACGGGTCCGGCCGGGCCCTTCGGGCCACGGTCGCCCGGTTCGCCGGGCGGACCGGCCGGGCCTTCGGGGCCCTTGTCCCCCCGCTCACCGATGGGGCCGGCGGGGCCGGTCGAGCCCTTCGGCAGGCGGTCGTTCTGCTCGCGGGTGCGGTGGCTCGCGCCCGTGCGGCCGCGGTCGGCCTCGGCGACGGGGACACCGACCGGCGTCACCGCGGGTTCGCTCGGTGTGGCGTCCGCCGGCTCCGTGGTCGTCGGCCTGGTGGTCGTCGGCCTGGTGCTCGTCGGCCTGGTGCTCGTCGGCCTGGTGGCCGCCGGTTGCGGGCGCGTGGTCCTCGCCGGGTTCGGCGTCGTGGTCCTCGGCTCCTCAGCCATCGTGCGCTTCCCTCTCGACGGTGGTGGGCGTGATCCCGTGTCGCACCGGCCTGCTCGACGGCTCCGGCCGGTGCTGGGTCCACGGGTCCGGGCCTCTCGCATCGAGGCCGGACGGTGCCGGAGCTACCCCCTCGCTCTGGCGCCCACACTCCCGGAAAAACGGGGCGGCCCAGGTCAGGAACCGTTGCCCCGGAACGGTCGAACCGGCATCTGGCCGTCCGTCCGCCCCCGATGCGCGAGACGGGCGACCCTGCGCTCGCCCGACCGCGTGCTGCAGCGTCCTTGCCGAGATCTCGGTCTCAGGCCGGGCCTCGGGGAACGCCGCGAGGAACGGTGACGGGCGGTCCCCGTGGTCGCGCGCGCTCTCCCGCCCGCTCAGCCGAAGGTGAAGACGTAGGCCTGGGCGCCGGTGTCGAGGAAGGTGATCTCGACGGTACGGTCGGCGATCGGGCCGTCCTGGCGGATCAGCTGGTGGAGCCGCTCCTCGGTGATCGTGCCCTCGCCACGCGGGTCGGTGTCGAGGCCGGCGGCCCCGGCGGGCGGCCTCCCGTCGATCCGCACCCGGTACCGCACCGGCGCGCCGGTGCGGGAGCCGAGCACGAGATTGAGGTCCCTTCCGTGGAAGCGGTGCAGGATCCGTCCGCCGGGCTCGTTCAGCGTCGTGGTCTGGTCGCCCACCGTCCAGTCGCCCGCGAGCGCCCACTGGTTGAGGGCGAGCCGGGAGGGCGCGTCGTAGGCCTTGCCGCGGTCCGGGTCGACGCCGCCCGGCGAGGCAAAGCCGGTGGCGCGGGCGTAGCCGACGTAGGTCTCCGGCGTGCCCAGCGCTGCCCAGTCGGCGGCGCGGAACACCCCGGTGGGATCGACGGAGACCAGGTCACCGTCGACGTCGTCGCGGCCGGACTCGGCGACCAGCTGCTGGATCACCCGTTCCGATCGTTCGTAGTCCTCCTCGCCGAAGTGGTGGTGGCGGATGCGTCCGTCGCCGTCGACGAAGTAGAGGGCGGGCCAGTAGGCGTTGTCGAAGGCGCGCCAGATCGCGAAGTCGTTGTCGACCGCGATCGGATGCTCCACGGCGAGCCGGTCCAGGGCCGTCCGGATCTTCGCCTGGTCGTGCTCGAACGGGAACTCCGGGGAGTGGGCGCCGATCAGGACCAGCCCGGCGTCGCGGTACTTCTCGGCCCAGGCCCGCACGTAGGGCACGGTGCGCAGCCAGTTGATGCAGGAGAAGGTGCAGAACTGGACGACGACGACGTTGCCGCGCAGCGCGTCCCGCGTCAGCGGTGCGGAGTTCAGCCACGCGGTGGCACCGTCGAGTTCCGGGAGCTCACCCTCGACGGGTAGCTGCCCGCGAGCCGGACCGTCCTCGAACCCGACGTTCGGCGCCATGGAGCGAGTGTGCGCGCGTCGGAGCCGGTGGGGCTCCGCCGCGCAGCGTGACCGCGAGCCGCCGTCAGGAGCAGCGGGCCGAGCGACACGGGCTGTTCATCGACTCGTCCCGCGCGTCGGTTGCCCGCGGTGGCGGTTCTGCGGGACAACTGGAGGAGTGGAACGTGTACTGACTCCGGGGGAGACGCGGGCCGAGGCGGCCGCGATGTTGCTGCGGCCGGCTCGAGGATCTCGTGGTCGCCTACGCCTCGGTGCCCGTGGACGAGCGGATGGACGTGCTGAGCAGGGAGGCGGACCGGATCACCGGTGAGGTCGCCCGGTACCTGCAGGCGGCGAGGCACCAGATCACCGCCTCGCCGCGCCGCTGAGGACGGGATCCTTCGGGCCCGTGATCGCCGGGCGTCGAGGGCGAGCGGGAGCTCCCACCGCCGGACGGGCCCCTCCGAAGGCCAGCACCTCCGGGCGCCGGTGAGAACCTCAGAACGCCCCGCCACACCGACGGCGGGGCGCCCGGTGGCGCGATGGCGTCGCCCGGCAACCCTCGGGCTCGAACGAGGTCGAACCCTCCCCGCGCTCTCTTCGTCGACGCCGGGGGTCCGATGACCTGGCGACCTGCGGAAACGGATCGCCGGCGGGCGGCGGAGGGCAGGGGCCGGAGGCTCATGCCTCCTCGAGCGCTTCCCCGAAGTCCCGCAGGAGCCGCAGGTGCCGCTGGCGGGAGAGCAGATGCCCCACGCCGATCGCGGCGGCCACCGGCCACTCGAGGATTCCGACGGCGGCCAGGGTGACCAGACCACCGATCCAGGCCAGCGAGTCGGCGGCCGGCAGCCGAACGGTGCCCAGGCCCGAGATCTCGACCTTGACCGAGTTGTCCTGCACGTTCTTCTCGATCGCGCGCAACAGCTCGCCATGGCCGACCCGGACGGCAGGTGCCTCGGCGGAGGTCCCGGTGGTCCGAGGTTCCTGTGCTGCGCCGGCAGGCGTGGTGGTCGTTGACATTGCGGTCCTCCTCTGCGGGGCCGCGGGCGGACCCGGTGAGACGGCGAACGACGCGCACCGTGCCTCCGTGGGACGTCCGGGACATCGTCCACCCGAGGTGAGGTGACGGTGGTCACGCAATGGGCAGTCCCTGGCGGCGCCCGACGCCGACCACCGGCTGCCCGGGCGCGTGCTTGCTCCGCGGACGTTGTTGCCAGGAGCGGCGGTCCCGCCCTGCCCGAGTCCGATGGCCCTTGCCGACGTCGGCCGGGGCGCGGACGGTGGCCGCCGCCGCCGGGCCCGACGCGCGAGGTCCGCGGACCGGGTGACGAGATTCGCGTGCGCCGGGGTCGTCGTTCCCGACGCGACCGGGGGCGCACGACCGCGAGTGGCGTGCACACCGAGCCAGGACGGGAGGCCGTGGTGAGCGACGTGGTGACGGGCGTCACGGGGATGACGTCATCGGGCGTGGCCGGGGCTGCAGCACCCGCAGCGGAGCAGAACGAGGACGAACCGCCGCAGCTGTTGGCGATCACCTTGGACGTCAACGGTCAGGTGGAGCGTCTCGAGCTGGACGCGCGGACGTCGCTGCTCGACGCGTTGCGCGAGCACCTGCACCTGAGCGGGACCAAGAAGGGGTGTGACCACGGGCAATGCGGCGCGTGCACGGTGCTGGTCGACGGCCGGCGGATCAATTCCTGTCTGACGCTCGCGGTGATGCACGAGGGCGACCGGGTGGTGACGATCGAGGGTGTGGGCGATCGCGAGGATCTGGACGCCATGCAGCGCGCGTTCGTCGAGTGCGACGCCTTCCAGTGCGGCTATTGCACCCCTGGGCAGATCTGCTCGGCGATCGGCATGCTCGCCGAAGTGCGGGCGGGTTGGCCCAGCCACGTGACCGCTGATGTCGCGTCGCCGAGGACGGCTCTGACCGATGCGGAGATCCGCGAGCGAATGAGCGGCAATATTTGCCGGTGCGCCGCTTATCCGAACATCGTTGCAGCCATTCACAGCGTGACGGGGAAGGGTCCGCGATGAGGCCCTTCACCTACGAGCGCGCGACGGACGCGCGGGCCGCGGTGGCAGCAGGGCGCCGAGCAGGCGCGAAGTTCATCAGCGGGGGAACGAATCTGCTCGATCTGATGAAGCTCGACGTGGAGCGGCCGAGCCATCTGGTGGACATCAGTCGGCTGCCGTTGCGGGACATCGAGGAGCTGTCGGACGGCGGACTGCGGATCGGCGCGCAGGCTGCCAATTCCGACACCGCGGCCGACGCCCGCGTGCGGAACCGTTATCCGGTGCTGTCGGAGGCGCTGGTGTCCGGGGCCTCGGGCCAGTTGCGGAACAAGGCGTCCGTCGGGGGGAACCTGGTGCAGCGCACCCGCTGCCCGTACTTCTCCGACACTGCCGCGGGCTGCAACAAGCGCGACCCCGGCTCCGGGTGCTCGGCGATCGGCGGTTTCAACCGCATGCATGCGATCCTCGGCGCGAGCGAGGCCTGCATCGCCACCCATCCCTCGGACATGGCCGTCGCGATGACGGTGCTGGACGCCCGGATCGAGTTGCTCGACGCGGCTCACTCCCTCCGTCGGGTCGACATCACGGACTTCTACCGGCTCCCGGGCGAGACGCCGCACCGAGAGACCGTGTTGCGGCCGGGCGAGATGATCACCGGCGTCGTCCTGCCGCCGCCTCCACCGGGCCGGCAGCGCTACCGCAAGGTGCGGGACCGGGCGTCCTACGAGTTCGCACTGGTCTCCGTGGCGGCGGTGGCCGCGGTCGAGGAAGGAACGATCCGTGCGGCACGGGTGGCGTTCGGCGGGGTGGCGCCCAAGCCCTGGCGGTCCGTCGAGGCGGAGGCCGCGCTGACCGGCCGTCCGGCCACGATGGCCACATATCGCGCCGCCGCGGAAGCGGCGATGCGCCACGCGGTGGGGCAGGGGTGCAACGATTTCAAGATCGAGCTGGCCAAGCGCACGCTCTGCCGGACGCTGGCGCAGGTTGCCCGGGCGAGTTGAGGAGGCGACGATGATCGGCCAGGCTCTCGACCGCGTGGACGGCCCGTTCAAGGTCACCGGTCGGGCGACCTATGCCTACGAGCACTGGGAGGCCGGCCAGCCGCTCTACGGATCCGTCGTCGGGGCGACGATCGGCAGGGGCCGCATCGCCCGGATCGACACTCACAGGGCCGGACGCTCGCCCGGAGTGCACAGGGTGCTGACCTCTCACGACCTCCCGGCCCAGGGCACCCCCGACCCGTCCCTCCCCTTCGAGTTCTGGCGGGCCCATCCGGTGATGAGCGGCCCCGACGTCGACCACTACGGGGAAGCCGTGGCGCTCGTCGTCGCCGCGACCGTCGAACAGGCGCGGGCGGCGGCCGACCTGGTCGACGTCGAGTACACGGTCGAGCCCGGCTCCTTCGACTTCGCCGCCGGCCTGGAGCAGGCCTACGTGCCCGCCGGCCCGATCTACGGCATCGTCCCGGTCGCCACCGCCGTGGGTGACTTCGAAGCCGGGTTCGGTTCCTCTCCCGTCACGATCGACGAGCGCTACACGACGCCGTACGAGCTTTCGCAGCCGATGGAACCGCATGCCTGTCTGGCGGTGCCGGACGGCGAGGACCTGATCGTCTACGTCAGCACGCAGATCGTCGACGCCGCCCGGGCCTCGATGGCCAGCACGCTACGGATGGATCCGGAGCGGATCCACGTCGTCGCCCCGTACGTCGGCGGAGGTTTCGGCTCCAAGCTGCGGATCCACGCCGAGGCGATCCTGGCGGCGTTCGCCGCGCGCGCGTTGCGCCGGCCGGTGAAGATCGCGCTGACCCGGCAACAGATCTTCCAGCTCACCGGCGTGCGCCCGACGTCGGACCAACGCGTTCGGCTGGGCGCGCAGCGGGACGGGCGCCTGGTCGCGATCGCACACGAGGCCACGATGGCCACGAACCGGCACTGGGAGTACATCGAGCCGACGGCTGCCACCACACGCAGCCTCTACGCCGCGCCGAACCGGCTGACGAGCCACCGGCTCATGCCGCTGGACGTGCTGCGCGGGGAAGACGTCCGAGCGCCGGGGGAGGCGCCGGGGCTGCTGGCCGTCGAGTCGGCGATGGACGAGCTGGCCGTCGAGCTCGGCATGGATCCGGTCGAGCTGCGGATCCGCAACGAGCCCTCCGTCGACCCCGAGCGAGGGGTGCCGTTCAGCGAACGACGTCTGGTCGGCTGCCTGCGCGAAGGCGCGCGACGGTTCGGGTGGGAGCGCCGGGTCGCGACGCCGGCGAGCGTGCGCGACGGGCAGTGGTTGATCGGCCACGGCATGGCTGCGGGGATCCGCGGACACTTCCAGGCGCCGACAACGGCCCGGGTGCGGTTGGCGGCGGACGGCCGCGCCGTCGTCGAGACGGACATGACCGACATCGGTACGGGCACTTACACCATCCTGACCCAGGTCGCGGCCGACGGGCTCGGACTGGCGCCGGATCGGGTACGGGTCGAACTCGGGCGTTCGGAGTACCCGGTCGGCGCGGGCTCGGGCGGCTCGTGGGGTGCGGCCAACTCGAGCACTGCGGTGCATCGCGCGTGCCTGGCCCTGCGCGAGAAGCTGGTGGCCACCGCGTGCGCCGACACGCGGTCCGTGCTGCACGGGTCGGATCCGGCCCGTGCGACGTTCGCGGACGGCAGGGTGAGCATCGAGGGCGTGTCGGAGGCGTTGAGCGAGATCGTCGCTCGCAACCATCCGAACGGGGTGGAGGCGGACGGCGCGACCGTCGCGATGACGGACGATCCGAACTACCGGGACTACTCCATCCACTCCTACGGTGCGCATTTCGTCGAGGTGGCCGTCGACGCCGACACCGCCGAGATCCGTCTCCGGCGGATGCTGGGTGTGTTCTCGGCAGGCCGCGCTCTCAACTCCAGGACGGCACGCTCGCAGTTGATCGGCGGCATGATCTGGGGAGCCGGCGCAGCCCTCGAGGAGGAGGCCGTCGTCGACGCGCGCTCCGGTGCCTTCGTCACCCGGGATCTCGCGAACTACCTGGTGCCGGTGCACGCCGACATCCCTGAGATCGACGCCGTCGTGCTCGACGGGTACGACGGCAAGGCCAACGTCCTGGGCGCGAAGGGCCTCGGCGAGCTG
The DNA here is from genome assembly GCF_021283305.1 of Pseudonocardia kujensis. GTDB lineage: Bacteria > Actinomycetota > Actinomycetes > Mycobacteriales > Pseudonocardiaceae > Pseudonocardia > Pseudonocardia kujensis. Next base: position 94,534 of record NZ_JAJSOK010000010.1, on the reverse strand, counting down.
GGCATCTGCGGGGCCGGAGCGGCAGTCGCGAATGCGGTGTTCAACGCCACGGGGGTACGCGTGCGCGACTTCCCCATCACGCTCGAGAAGGTCATGCCCGGGCTGCCACCCCTGGTGTCCTGATCCGAGGTGCCGTCGAGCGGGAGGGCGATGAGATCGAATGGTGTGCCGGTGCCTGAGCCGACCTGCTGGGGCAGACCGTCGTCCTGATCGGCGGTAGCGCGAGGATCGGGCTCGAGACGGCCCGGCGCGCGGGCGAGGGCGCCGAGGTCGTGCTGATCGGCCGCTGTCCCGCGCGCCCACGACGGAGAGAGGGTGCGCCCCGTATTCCCGTGACGGCGCCGTATGTCCGGCTCGCCCCGGCGGGAAACACCACTCGGCCGAGACACCGGCTTCTGTTCATCACTGGTTTGCGTCACAGTCAGCAGGGCATGCGGACGGGTCGGCGGCAGTGCGCGGTGAGGCGGGGTGAAGTCGTGGCGGGTAGGGCCAGGCAGGCGGAGAAGAGCGCGGGCGAGGGCATGGCGGAGGTGGCGGCCGCGCCGGACGACGGTGGCACCGCCACGGAGACCGAGCAGGTGCGTCCGGACCGACCGGGAGAGGGTCGCTTCGAGGGGCACCGGTCGGCGACGGTGAACCTCCCGTTCGTGACGGCGCAGTTCCGTGCGCCGGATCTGCACGCCCCGAGACGTGGGGACCTCGAGGCGGCGGCCCGAGGTGCGCGGTCCATGCTGCCCTCGGGGAGGTCACTGCTGTTCTTCGGCGGCCTCGCGGTGACGGCGGCGGTTGGGGTGATCGAGTGGCCCGTCGCGGCCGCGATCGGTGTCGGGAGCGCGCTCGCGAGCCGGGGCAGGGCGGACGTGACCCCACGACCGGGGCAGGAGCAGCCGGTGCGGGCGGAGACCGGTGATCCGGCCGAGGCCGGTGGCGGCCGAGGCGGAGCGTCGTGACCGGAGCGTCCTGATCCGGTTCGGCGGGTCCCGTCGGAGGTGCACACCTCCGGTGGGGCGGTGTCCCCGGACCCGTGCACACGGCCGCCGGTACGGGGGCGGCGCGTTGTCTCTCCGACGCCGTGACCGCGGGAGTACCTCGTGCTGCAGCGCATGGTCGACCTGGCCGCCGCGACCGCCGGGACGATTGCCGGCACCGTCGTCGGTCTGGCCGACGGCGTCGTCGACGTGTTCTCGATGGTCGGGTCCGGGATCGCGTCGGCGTCGTCGGCGCGGGTCCACCTGCCCGTACGGGGTGTCCATGCCGACCCCGACGTGGCGGCGGCCGTCGAGCGGGCGATCGAGCGGCACGAGGGCGTGCGCCGCGCCGAGGTGAACGGCGTGCTCGGCTCGGTGATGATCGAGTTCGACGCGGACCAGGTACCGCGGCGCCGGATCGCCGAGGTCGTTCTGATGGCCGAGGAGGAATGTGGCCTCGCCACCGCGCCGCGCTCGGGGCGCGAGCATCCCGGGGACCCGGCCCGCGCGCTGCGGGAGGCGGCCCTGCTGTGTCTGCACGGCGCCGGCCTGGCCTACAGCACGGCGGGACGGGCAGTGCCCCTCCTGCCGGTCGCGCTCCTGGGCACGGTGGCCTCGTTGATCGACTCCACGCCTCGGCTGCGCGGGTTGCTGGTGGCAGCGTTCGGAGACCCGGTGACCGACGTGGTGCTGAACGGCGCCGCGGCGTTCTCCAACGCGACCGGCAGGCGGCCGGTCGGGCTGACGGTCGACGCCTGCCAGCGGTACGTCCTGCACCAGGAGGCCCATGCGCGGCGGAAGGCCTGGACGGCGTGGGAGAGCGCGCTCGCGGCCGTGGAAGGCGGCCACCGCGCTGCCACGGTCGCGGAGCGCCCTCGACCCGTGGCCCTGCCGCGCGGGCCGGTGGAGAAGGAGACCGACCGGGCCGCGGGACTCACCATCGGAGGCAGCCTCCTGCTGGGACTGGCCGGACCGCGGCCGCTGGCCGGCGCGGCACTCGCCGCCGGCGTGCCCAAGGCCGCGCAGGTGGGCCGACAGGCCTTCGCCGCGCGCGTCGGGCGTGACCTGGCCGGGCGGGGGAGCCTGCTGATCGACCCGGCAGCCCTGCGGCGCCTCGACCGGGTTTCGACGATCGTGCTCGACGAAGACGTGCTGTGCACCGGACGTCACGTCGTCGATGAGGTGGTCCCCGTCCTCGCGTCGACCGAGGGCGAGACGTCCGAACTCGTCGAGCGCGTACACGACCTCGTCGACCTGCGCCGGCCGAGGCGGCGTCGGGCCAGGGGGGCCTGGTCGGTCGAACCCGTCGGCGACGTCGGGTCGTCGACGGCGCAGGTCCGCGAGGCCGCGACCGAGCTGGGCCGCCGCGCCCCGGTCGTCCTGGTCCTGCGCCGCGACGGCACGATCCTCGCCCTGGTCGGGGTGGCGGAGGAACTGGACCCGTACGCCGAGGCGATCGTCGCGGCGGCCGGCCGCGCGGGCCTGGTGCTGGTGGCGGGGTCGCGGCAGCTGGCGCGCCGCCTGGGCGCCGACGGCGAGGTGAGGAGTGGAGCGGAGCTGGTCGGTTCCGTCGCCTCCCTGCAGTCCGACGGGCACGTGGTCGGGCTGGTGAGCCGGGACGCGGCTGCCCTCGACGCCGCCGATCTGGCGATCGGGTTCGTGCCGGGTCGTGACGTCGCGCCGCCGTGGACGGCCGACGTGCTGGGCCGCACGGCGGCAGAGGTGTGCCTGGTGCTCGACGCCGTCGAGCCCGCCACGTCGGCCAGCCGGCGGGCCGCGCAGCTCGCGGTCGCCGGATCCGCGCTGGGCGCGGTCCTCGCGCTCCTCGGCCCACCGAGCGGGGCGAGCGGACGAGCGACGGTCGCGGTGCACGCCGCCGCCCTGCTCGCCCTCGGGTACGGGACCTGGAGCGGCTCGGGGCCCGGGCGGCGGCCGGCGCCGGTGCCCTCCGACCGCACTCCGTGGCACGCCATGTCGACGCGTGCGGTCCTGGAGGTCGTGGGCAGCTCGAGGACGGGCCTGACCGAGCAGGAGGCGCGGCGCCGCCGCGGGGAGCAGCCGGCAGCCGCCGACGAGTCCGAGGTCGGCATCGTCCGGGCGGCGATGGAGGAGCTCGCGAACCCGATCACCCCGGCACTCGGGGCCGGGGCCGGGATCTCCGCGGCGACGGGTTCGTTCCTGGATCCCTTGCTCATCCTCGGAGTGCTCGCCGTCAGCGCGCTGATCGGTGGCGGGCAGCGGGTCGGCGCGCAGCGGGCGCTGCGCACCCTGCACCGCGGCACCGCCACCCGGGTACGGGTACGTCGTCGTGACTCCGAGTCCGACCGTCGCAGCGACGAACTGGTCCGCGGCGACCTGGTCCGGCTGCACGCCGGTGACGCCGTGCCCGCCGACTGCCGCGTGCTCACCGCCCACGACCTCGAGGTCGACGAGTCCTCACTGACCGGGGAGTCGGTCCCCGTCCCCAAGACCCCCCGGGCGAGCAACGCCCGGACCTTGGCCGACCGCCACTCCATGCTCTACGAGGGCACCGTCGTCGCGGCCGGGCGCGGGACCGGCGTGGTGGTGGCCACCGGGGCCGCCACCGAGGTCGGCCGGAGCCTGCGCCGCAACGGGGAGGAAGCGCCGCCGACCGGCGTCGAGATCCGGTTGCGCGAGCTCACCGCGCGGGTCCTGCCACTCACGCTCGGGGCGGGTGCCCTGGTGATCGTGATCGACCTCCTCCGCCGACGACCCCCGGCCGCGGCGTTGACCCGTGCGGTCGGTCTGGCCGTGGCAGCCGTGCCGGAGGGCCTGCCCTTCGTCGCCACGGTGGCCGAGCTCGCGGCCGCCCGGCGGCTCTCCGGCCGTGGAGCCCTGGTCCGCAACTCCTCGACGATCGAGGCCCTCGGCCGGGTCACCGCGCTGTGTTTCGACAAGACGGGCACGCTCACGGAGGGCCGGATCAGCCTCCGTCGGATCTCCGACGGCGCCCGCACGGTGACCGTCGACGATCCGGTGCCCGAGGACCTGCGCGACGTCGTGGCCGTGGCCGTCCGAGCGAGCCCGTTCCGGGCGGACGCCCACCAGGTGACCCACCAGACCGACCGGGCCGTCCTCCACGGCGCGGAGCGGCTCGGGATCGCCGCCGAGAACGGCCACGCGGTCGTCGAGCAGATCGACGAGCTGCCCTTCGAGACCCATCGCGGCTACCACGCCACCCTGTGGCAGGGCCGCAGTGGCGGCCGGATCAGCGTCAAGGGCGCCCCGGAGGTCGTGCTGCCGCTCTGCGACAGGAGGCTGCGGAACGGAGAGTCGTCCACCCTGGACGAGCGGGCCCGAGCGGAGATCCACGCCGAGGTGCACCGGCTCGCCCTCGACGGGCACCGGGTGCTCGCCGTCGCCCAGCGCCGTGCGTCCGGACTGTCCGGGCTGGCCGAGGACGACGTGGTCGGGCTCGAGTTCCGCGGTCTCGTCGCCCTGGTGGACCCCGTCCGGCCGACGGCGGCACGCTCGGTCGCCGCGCTGCGCGCCGCCGGCGTCGAGATCGCGATGATCACAGGCGACCATCCCAGCACCGCCCAGTCGATCGCGGCCGACCTCGACCTGCTCGACGGTCGCGGTGTGCTGACCGGCGCCGACCTCGACCGGCTCGACGACGCGCAACTCGGCGAGGCGATGGCCGGCACCGCGGTCTACGCCCGGGTCACCCCCGCGCAGAAGGCCCGCATCGTCCGACTGCTCCAACGGGCGGGCCACGCGGTGGCCGTCACCGGCGACGGGGCCAACGACGCCGCCGCGATCCGGCTCGCCGACGTCGGGATCGCGCTCGGTTCCCGCGCCACCCCGGCCGCGCGGGAGGCCGCCGACGTCGTGATCACCGACGATCGCATCGAGACGCTCACCGACGCCGTCGTCGAGGGCCGGGGCATGTGGTCGTCGGTGCGGGACGCGCTGTCGATCCTGCTGGGCGGCAACGTCGGCGAGGTCGCCTACACCGTCGGCACCGGGCTGGTCGGGGGGCCCGGGAACCTCAACGCCCGGCAACTGCTGCTGATCAACATGCTCACCGACGTGTTGCCGGCCATGGCCGTCGCCGTCCGCCCGCCGCCGGACGTCAGTGCCGAGAGGCTGCTCGCCGAGGGCCCCGACCGCTCCCTCGGCGCCTCTCTGGTCCGCGACATCATCGTGCGCGCGAGCATCACCGCGCTCGCCGCCGGCGCCGCCTGGCTGGCCGCGCGCCCGGTGAGCACCCCCGGGCAGGCCGGCACCACCGGCCTCGTCGCACTCGTCGGCGCTCAGCTCGGGCAGACCCTTGCCGTTCGCGGCCGCACGCCGCTGGTCGCACTGGCGGTCGCCGCCTCGTTCGCAGTGCTCGCGATCGCCGTCCAGGTACCCGGCATCAGCCACGTCGTCGGCTCGCGTCCGTTGCTGCCGCACCAGTGGGGGATCGCCCTGGTCGCCAGCGTGGCCGCCACCCTCGCGCAGCTCGTCGCCCAACGCGTCACGGACCGGACCTGAGCCGGTCCGTCACCGATCGGTCACTCCACGTCCAACTCGATCGTCCCGGGCGGTCACCGTGAGACGTGACGCTCGGTCCACCTCGTCGGAAAGGGGACAGGATGAGCGAGATCCTCACGGCCGTGCTGGTGACCGCCGCCGCGGCGCTCCTGGAACGCCTCGCCGTGCGCCTCGTCCGCACGCTCTGGGACGCCGTCCGTCCGGCCACCGCGTAGCCGGTTCGAGGCAGCCGTCGGGGTCATGCTGCTGGCAGTGGGCTCGCTCGTGGTCGGCGGCATCGTGGCCGTCGCCGGTGGCTCGTGGCCGGTCTGGTGCCTGCGACGAGCGTGAGACCGCACCCTGTTGGAGGGACCGACGAGGTTGTCGACGGTCGAGACCTCACGGCAGGGGGTGTGCGGCACCGATCTGCTCGGCCAGCGACGCCGCGATCTGCCGCTGCTCCAACGAGGGGCGGCGGACCCGAGTAGCGGCGGTGAGCAGGAAGAGGCCGTCGCCACGCCGGGCCGGCAACTCGACGACGTCCATCGTGGGAAGACCGTCGCGGTCGACGTCGACAGGGCCTCCACGCCACGTGACGGCGCCGTCGGGGTGGAGCTGCGGCCTGTCGGGCCGGCTCGGCTCGGTGGTGAAACGGCAGTCGTCGAGGTCGAGGACCTCGGTGATCATGCGCCCCACCGTCGAGACGAGATCTGCGGAGCCGGCTCCGTCGCTCGCCATCCGGGCTGCGGTGGTCAGTCCGACCAGGTAGCCCTCACGCGCCGAGGCGCGCTCCAACTCGCGGTGGCCCCACTGAGCCAGCTCGTTGACCACGATCCCGACGACGAGAAGGAGGGCTGCCGTCTCCACGTCCCTCGGGCTGCGGATGGTGAAGTGGTAGTACGGCGCCGTCAGGAAGAAGTCGAAGCAGGCCGCTGCGACCACCGCCGCGACCACGCCTTCGAGGCGATCACCACGCACCGCCACCGCGACCACCACGAGCACGAGGATCAGCGCCATGCTCGTGTTCGCCGCCCACGGGCGGACCAGGCTCAGGCCTGCGGCGACCGCGAGCGGGAGCAGGACCGCCCACCCCAGCGCCGACGGTCGGGTTTGCTGCCAGGTCACGACCCGGGAGCCAACACCTGGTCGGATGCGAGGACAAGCCGCTCTGACGCGTTCTTGACGCCGGACCACCCGACCGGACGCACCGCGGACGGGACGGTACGGCCTCACAGCTCGACGCGTGAGCCCATCACGACGGTCCGGTCCACGGGCAGCTTGAAGTAGGCGGCCGGGTTGGCGGCGTTGTGGGCGAGCCCGATGAACAGACGTTTGCGCCAGACGTGCATCCCGGGCTGGCCGCCGCGTTCCAGCGACATCCGGGACAGGAAGTACGACGCTTCCGCGGGGTCGACGTCGAGCTCGTCGGCGAGCCCGTGGGCGTGCCGCAGCACGGCCGGGATGTCCTGCTCGTCCTGGAACCCGAAGCGGGCGGCGACGTGGACGATGCCGTCGTCGGCCGGGCCCAGCTGGTCGACGGTCACGCGGTCGGCCATCGGGATGTGCGGGACGTTCTCCGACACCACGGACACGATCACGACGCGCTCGTGCAGGACGCGGTTGAACTCGACGTTGGCCCGCAGCGCCAGCGGAGCGGTCTCGCTGGTCGGGTGCGGGAACACGGCTACTCCGGACACACGCGGGATGCGTTCCACGCGCATCCGCTCGACGAACTCGGTGAGGGAGCCCTCCAGCTCGGCGCGGCGGGCGGTGACGATCCGGCGTCCCCGCTGCCAGGTGGTCATCAGGGTGACGACGACGACCGCCACGAGCAGCGGCAGCCATCCGCCGTGGGTGATCTTGGTCAGGTTCGCGGCGAAGAACAGCAGCTCCAGGCCACCGAACACGACGGCCACGAGCGCGATCCGCCAGCGTGGCCAGCGCCAGGCGGTGCCGGCGTAGACGAGCAGCAGGGTCGTGGTGAGGAGCAGGGTGCCGGTCACCGCGAGGCCGTAGGCCGTGGCGAGCCGGGCGGAGGACCCGAACACCAGGATCAGGACGAGGACGCCGCCGAACAACAGCCAGTTCACCGCCGGCAGGTAGATCTGCCCGCTCTCCCGTTCCGAGGTGTGCCGGACGGTCAGCGGGGGCAGGTAGCCGAGGCGCACCGCCTGGCGCGACACCGAGTACGCGCCGGAGATCACGGCCTGCGAGGCGATCACGGTCGCGACGGTGGCGAGGACCACCAGCGGCAACCGCGCCCAGGCGGGCGCGAGCAGGTAGAAGGGGTTGTCGATCGCCCGCGGGTCGTCGAGGATGAGCGCGGCCTGGCCCAGGTAGTCGAGGATCAAGGCCGGGAAGACCAGGGAGAACCAGGCGAGCCGGATCGGGCGGCGGCCGAAGTGGCCCATGTCGGCGTAGAGGGCCTCGGCGCCGGTGATGGCCAGCACGACCGCGCCCATGGCGATGAAGGCCGTGTACGGGTGGTCGGCGATGAAGGCGAGCGCGTAGGTCGGCGACAGGCCGAGCAGCACACCGGGATGCTGCACGATGTGCGGGACGCCCAGCACGGCCAGCGTCAGGAACCACAGCACCATCACGGGGCCGAACAGCCGCCCGACGCGGTGGGTCCCCCACCGCTGCACCACGAACAGGGCGGTGAGGATCGTGATCCCGATCGGCAGGACCAGCTCGGCCAGCTCGGGCCGGGCCACTTCGAGGCCTTCGACCGCCGAGAGCACCGAGATCGCCGGGGTGATCAGCGAGTCGCCGTAGAACAGCGACGCCCCGAGCACGCCGAGCGCCAGGGCGATCGCCGCCCGCCGGGCGAACGGCGCCGAGACCTTCCGCACGAGCGCGGCGAGCGCCATGATCCCGCCCTCGCCGTCGTTGTCGGCCCGCAGGACCAGCGTGACGTACTTGAGCGTCACGATGATCGTGACCGACCAGAAGATCAGGGAGACGACGCCGTAGACGTCGTCGACCGTGGGCTGTACGGCGTTGTCGTCGATGGAGAAGACGGTCTGCACGGCGTAGAGCGGGCTCGTGCCGATGTCGCCGAACACGATCCCCAACGCACCGAGCACCAGCCCCGCGAGCCCGCCGGAGTGCACGGCCGGGTGCGCCGGCTTCGCAGGCGGGGGCGGCGGCTCGGCCGCGGTCGGTGCGGGCGCCTCGGGCTGATCCACCCGCGCAGTGTGCACCCGCGGCGCGGGCCGGGCATCGCCCGAGCCCGTGGTGCCCCGTCAGGCTGTCCCGTGACCGCCGCTGCCGAGTTGACGCCCAGGTGTCGCCACCGCACCGCCCGGTCGAGGGCGGTGTGAAGAATCTGGTGGACCTTGCGGGTGGTGCTCGCCACCGGCGGGCGGGAGGCGCGACGGGCCCGCGGTCGGCCATTGCACAGCTCGCGGCACTGCTGGAGTCGGGTGTCCAGACGCTCGAGCATCTCGGCGTCGAGCGTGGCCGCCTGATCTCGCCGAAGACCGCCCAGCGGAACCGCTGGGCGGAGGTGGTGCCCCCGGCAGGATTCGAACCTGCGACACCCGCTTTAGGAGCGTTTACCTATCCGTTCACCGTGGCCTCTACGAGCGCGTTCCTCGCATTCCTGGAACAGCGAAAGCCTCGATAGCTCCCCAGCCTCAGCGTTTCGCTCCCACGATGGCTCCCCCGACCCGCGACGCTCCCCACGGCGTTGAGCCCGTGCGACCGGCGGTCCTGGTCGTTGCCAGGTCGGCCTTCAGCCATTAGACGACGGAAGCCGGAGTCATTGTTCAGGAGGTGAATGAGTTCGAGCGAGTCCGGCATGATCAAGGGGTGAGCCATCAGACGCTTACTGGGGTAAGCGTCTCGCCCATCCACCGCGCGATACCGGTCATCCGCGCGTCGGTGCCCGGTTGTCCCAGGACCTGCAGTCCAAACGGGAGGCCGCGGACGGCCATGAGCGGCACGTTCACGGCGGGCGCGCCGAGGAGCGAGCTGGGAAAGTTGAAGGCCGGGTCGCCGGTCGGCCACCGGGAGGGCTCTGTGCCCGGAACGTCGCCGCGCCACACCGGGGCCGGCCCGGTGGAGGTCGGCGCGATGACGGCGTCGATACAGGGTCCGAGGAGGGCGTGCGCTGCCCGGATGAAGACTCGTTCACGCAGCGCGTCGTCGTAGTCCGCAGCGTTCATGCGCTCGGCGGTCTCGATGAAGAACCGTCGTCCGCGAGCGCTGAGGCCGTCGGGATGATCGGCGAGGACGTCGCGGAAAGCCCAGTAGTGCTCCCACGCAAGGATGGCGCTGCCGAGCTCGGACGCGCCCACGAGTGCCTTCTCGAGACGCGCGACCACCGTATCGTCGCGGCGCAGCACCGTGACTCCGTTCACCGCGAGCTGGTCGAGGATTTGGTCGAACGCGGAGCGACTGGCCGCGTCCAGGCGCTCCCAGCCCTCGGTCTCGAGGACCGCGACCGTGCTCGGACGGCGTGGCAGCGGGGGTGACTCGGGCCCGACGAGCGACGGCCATCCCGGATCGCCGCCGGCTCGTCGGGCGATGGCGGCTGCGACCAACCACATGTCCTCGGGGCAGGCGGCCAGCACGCCGTGGGTGGTCATGCTCGCGGTCTGGCGTTCGCCCCGGTTGATCGCGCCCTGGCTAGGCTTGAGCCCCCAGTTGCCGTTGAAGCTCGCCGGCCGCATGAGGGAGCCGCCGGTCTGGGTCGCGATCGTGGCGGGCACCATCCCCGCAGCGACGGCGGCGCCCGATCCGGACGATGAGCCGCCGGGGGTGTGCGCGGGGTCGAACGGGTTGGTGGTTGGGCTTGGCTCCGGGCCGCCGAGCTCGGTCGTCACGGTCTTGCCCACGATCACGGCACCGGCCCGACGGAGCGCCCAGACCGCGGCGTTGTCCCGCTTGGGGAAGTTGCCTGCGAACGCGGCGCAGCCCATCTGTGTGGGCATGTCACGGGTCTCGAGGAGGTCCTTGATCCCGACGGGCAGGCCGTCGACGGCGGAGAGCGGTTCGCCTCGCCGCCAGCGCTCGGTGCTCGCGTCCGCCTGTCGGCGGGCGCTCTCCTCGTCGAGAACCACCCAGGCCCGCACGACCGATTCGCGGTCGGCGATCACGGCGAGGCAGCGTTCGAGGTAGTCGCGGGGCGTGTCCTCGTCCCGGAGGAACGCGTCCGTCGCGGTGTGGAAGCGCAGGCCCTGGAAGGTTGCGGGGTCGTAGCGCGAGGCGGTCGTGGTCACGATGATCTCCAGTTGGCTCAGAGCGTGTACGCGTCGACGACGGTGGGGAGCCGGTGCAGCCGGGCGAGCAGGAGGGCGGCCTGGGACGCGGTGAGGCTGATCGTGGCATCGATCTCGCTCACGGCGACACCGTCGTGCATCCGCACGGCGAGGTCATGCACTCTGTAGCCGCGTCCGCGGAGCAGAGCGACCACCCGGAGGACGCCGTCCATTCCGCCGGCGACGCGGGTGACGACGCTGCGGGAGATCGGGAACTCCGTGGGGCGCAGGACGGGGGCGGTCACGTCACTCTGCCGCCGATTCGGGCGAGGGCATCGAGGATCAGACGTGCCGTCTGGTCGGGAAACTCGACCGGGAAGAAGTGGCTCCCGAGATCCTCGGGTCGGAAGTCGACGCGGTCACCGAACCGCCGGTGGGCGTCCTCGTCGTACAGCGGCCGGGCCGCGATCACCGTGATCGGCTGTGTGGTGGTCGCCAGCGCGGTCTCCATGTCCCACTCCAGCAGCCCACGCAGCCCGGTGAGCCCGGCGGGCTGGCGAACGGACGACATCTGCGCGAACGCCGCCGCCTTCACGTTCGGGTCGGTCTCGGGCACGACGCCGGTGTCGACCAGGGAGCGCACGGCCTCCACGTAGTCCTGGGCGAAGAACGCGACGGTCTGCTCGACGACCTCGGGCGGCTGGAGAGGGTAGATGCCCAGGAAGTGCAGGGCGTCCAGGCCGATCACGGCCTCGACCCGCTCCGGGCGCACGCGGGCCAATTCGACGGCGACCGCGCCGCCCAGCGAGTGGCCGACGAGGATGGCGCGATCGATCCCCGCGGCGTCGAGGACGGCGACCACGTCCGCGGCGAACGCGCCGATCGAGTAGTCGGCGCGTGTGGACCGGGAGTCGCCGTGTTCGGCGAGATCGACCGCCACGACCCGTAGGTGCGCGGGGAGGAGGGGCGTGAGGCCGTCGAAGTCGCGTCGGCTACAGCCGAGGCCGTGCACGAGCACGAGGGCCGGACCGGTGGCCGCACCGGTGACGTCGTAGTGGAGGGTCGTGTCGGTGGACGGGCGAGTCTCCATGTGGACGGGCGAGTCTCCATAATGGACTCCTTGGGGAGGGGCCGGGGGTCCGGGGTGGGACGGGGGCGTCAGCGGCCGGTCAGCGACTCGGCGATGGCCTCGGCCGTCTTGACGGCGTGCGCGCCGTAGCCGGCGACGTCCTCGGGGGCGAAGCGGCTGGAGGGCACCGAGATGGCGAGCGCGCCGATGGGCCTGCCCGCGGAGTTGACGATCGCTGCGCCGATCGCGCTGACGTCCGGGCGCCACCAGGACGAGTCGTTGACCGAGTAGCCCCGCTCGCGGGTGTGCTCGATCTCCCGGTGGAGCCGCGAGAGCGAGGTGGGGGTGCTGTCGGTGTAGGTGTCGAGCCCCCGGCCGAGGAGGGCGTCGACCTCCGGGTCGTCGAGCTTCGCGAGGACGGCGAGCCCGCACGAGGTGGCGTGCATGGGTGCGCGGGTGCCGATCTCGACGAAGGTGCGCACCGCCTGGCGGCAGTCCTCGCGCAGGATGATCACGAGCGAGTCGCCGTCCCGGATGACGAGGTGAACGGTCTCGTTCGTGACGTCCCGGAGCGCCTCCAGGTGCGGCTGGGCCACCTCGCGCAGGCTCTGCTCTCCGGAGCCGGTCAGGCCGATGTCGAGGGGCTTGCTGGTGACCCCCCAGAGCACCCGGTCCGGGTCGACGATACGGAGCCAGCCCGCCTCCCGCAGGGTGAGCAGGCACCGGTGCACGCTGCTCTTCGGCATCCCGGTGGCGCGGGCGAGCTCGGAGACCCCGACCGGCTGCTGCCGGGCGACCGCCTCGAGGACCTGCAGGGTGTTCAGCACGGAGCTGATGCCCTTGCTCGCCTCGGGTCGATCCATCACGGGCTCCTGTCCTGCGGCGCCTGGAACGGTGTGTTCCGTATTGTGGGACAGGCTAACAGTCTCAGTCAACGGACAGCACGACCTTCCCGAAGCGGTCCGAGGACGCGAGCCTCGCCTGGGCGGCGACTGCGTCCTCCAGGCTGTGGACCGAGTCCAGGACCGGGGTGAGGGAGCCGTCCGCCAGGAGCGGGAGGAACTCGGCGATCTCCGCGCGGTTGCCGGTGTGGCACCCGATGAACGTGATCTCACGCCGGTAGAGGCTCCACAGGTCCAGCTCGGCGTAGCGACCGGTGTGGGAGCCCATGCCGAGGACCCGGCCGCCGTGTCGCGCGGCGAGGACGGACTTCTGCACGGTGGCCTCGCCGACGGTCTCGTGCACGAGATCGACGCCGTCCCCGCCGGTGAGCTTGCGGACCGCCTCGTGGAAGTCCGGTTCGGCGCGGTAGTCGACGACCTCGTCCGCGCCCAGGGCTCGGACCCGCTCGGCCTTGCGCTCGCTACCGGTCGTAGCGATCACGGTGGCGCCCAGGGCCTTGGCCACCTGGACCGCGGCACTGGCGACACCGCTGCCCGCGCCCACGACCAGAACGGACTCACCGCGCCGGAGCCCGCCCCGGGTCTTGAGCATGTGCCATGCGGTGAGGTAGGCGACGAGTCCGGCGGCGAGCTGGGTGTCGCTGAGCCGGTCCGGCGCCGGGATGAGGTTGCGGACGGGCAGCGCGATATACTCGGCGTAGGTGCCGTCGAAGTGCTCACCGACGACCTGCAGCCCGCGGCACTCGCTGTCGCGGCCGCTCCGGCAGAACTCGCAGGCGTCGCAGACGAGCATCGGGTTGATCACGACCCGGTCGCCCACTGAGAGCCCGGTCACCCCGTCGCCGAGGGCCGCGACGACCCCCGCACCCTCGACGCCGAGGGTCATCGGCGGGGGCGGGGCCTCCGGGAACCGGCCCTCCCGGATGTTGATGTCTGCCCGGTTCAGGGCCGCCGCCCGGATGCGGACGAGCACCTCACCCGGGGCGGGTTCGGGGGTGGGGACCTCGGTGACCCCGAAGACCTCGGGACCCCCGAAGGCGCTGATGCGGGCTGCTCTCATCACTGTGCTCCTGTCCAGCGGAAGGCGCCGCTCGCGGTCAGCCGGCCGCGGAGCCGGTCGTCCTGCGCGGCGTCGGCGATCGTCCAGGCGAGGGCGAGCCCGCCGTCGTGCACGGCCCGGTCGCCCTCCGGGCCGCAGGCGGTGCGGGCGAACGCGGCGGTGTGATTGCCCTCCTCGGCGGGCCGGTCGAAGGAGAGGACGGGATGGATGGCGGGCATGTGCACCGACACCTCGGCCATGTCCGTCGAGCCGAGGGACCGGTCGGCGTAGTCCGGGAAGGTCCGGCCCAAGGCCTCGGCGTTGCTCCGGAAGAGCCCGGCCAGGTCCGTGTCGTGGCGGAACCCGTTGAGCCACATCAGGGGCTCGGAGACCTCCAGGCGCACCCCGGTGGCCAGTGCCCCAGCCTCGAAGCAGTTCCGCACGCGCGCCCAGAGGGCCTCGACCTCGGCGAGGGTGTCGGAGCGGACCCCGACCTCGACGACGGCGTGCCCGGGGATGACGTTGACCGCGGTGCCCGCCTCCTTGACCACGACGTGGATGCGGTCGGAGTCCTTCTTCTGCTGGCGCAACAGCCCCACGGCGACCTGGGCGACGGTCACCGCGTCCGCCGCGTTCAGCGCGTCGAACGGTCGGGACGCGTGCGCGGTCCGGCCGTGGTACTCCACCGTCCAGGTGCCGAGCGCCCGGATGTGCGGGGTCGCCATGTCCTTGAGCGTGGGGTGCATCATCAGGGCCGCGTGCAGCCCGTCGAACACGCCCTCGCGCAACAGGATCGCCTTCCCAGCACCGCGTTCCTCGGCCGGTGTGCCCAGGAGTCGTACGCTCAGCCCGAGCTCGTCGGCGACGGGAGCAAGGGCGAGCGCGGCGCCGACGGCGCTCGTCGCGATCACGTTGTGCCCGCAGCCGTGGCCGATCCCCGGCAGCGCGTCGAGCTCGGCGCAGAGCCCGACGGCCAGCGACCCGGACCCGACGGTCGCGGTGAACGCGGTGTCGAGTCCGCCGACGCCCTCCTCGACCACGAACCCGCCGTGGTCGCGCAGCAGGTCGACGATCGCCGCGGCGGTCTTGTACTCCTCGAACGCCAGCTCGGGGTGCTCGCCGATGCGGCGCGACAGCGCGAGGACCTCGGGCTCGTGCCGGGCGAACTCGGCGGCGATCCGGTCCTTCACCGGTGACGTCACGGGGTGGCTCCTCACGTGCTGGGCAGCGGGTCGGGGGCCGGCTCGGCATCGGCAGTGGGGTCCACGGCCTGGGCCCGGCCGTGGGTCTCCGGGAGTGCGACGACGACGACCACGAGCGCGAGCGCCGCGATCACGGTGATGTACCCGCCGGGGGCCAGCCTGCCGAACTGGGTTGTGAGCAGGGCGCCGACGAGCGGTGCCGTGCCACCGAAGACGGCGTAGGCGATGTTGTAGGTCAGCGCCGTGCTCGTCGCCCGGATCCGCGGCGGCACCAGCTCGACGGCGGTGATAGTGGCGGTCATGCCGACCAGCGCCGACGGGACGACCAGCAGGATCAGCGCGACGATCGTGGACCAGAGCGAACCGATGGACGCGATCAGGTAGGCGGGCAAGGACCCCAGCACGGCCACGACGACGCCGGCGATGAGCAGGGGCCTGCGCCCGATCCGGTCGGACATCGCCCCGGTGAGGACGGACAGGCAGGCGCAGATCAGCAGGGCGACGCCGCTCGCGACCAGAACGGTGATAGAAGGCAGCCCGGCCGTGGTCGTCAGGTAGGTGGGCAGGTAGCCGAGGAAGTTCTGGGACACCACGGCGAGCAGCGAGAAGATCGCGAGCAGCAGCAGGAACGACCGGGTGTTGCGGAAGGAGTCCCGCACGGGCGTCGCCGTCGTCTCACCGCGCTCCTCGAGGTCGCGGAAGGTGCTCGACTCGGACAGCCGCAGTCGCATGTAGAGCCCGATCAGTGCCATCGCGCCCCCGATGAAGAACGGCAGCCGCCAGGTCCAGTCCTGGTAGGCCGCACTCGACGCCGACTGCAGGCCGAGCAGCAGGAACGAGGCGAGGGCGGCACCGATGAAGGTCGCGCTGCCGACCGCGCTGGTCCACAGGCCGCGTCGGTCGGGTGGAGCCTGCTCCATCACGTAGGAGGCGGCGCTGGTGTACTCGGCCCCCATCGAGAGCCCTTGGGCGGTCCGGCACAGCAGCAGGAGGATCGGCGCGACGATCCCGGCGGTGCCGTAGGTGGGCAGCACGCCGATGGCCGCGGTCGCCACCGCCATGATCAGGACCACGGTGGACAGCGCGGTGCGCCTGCCGAGCCGGTCGCCGATGCTGCCGAACACGGCGCCGCCCAGCGGGCGGACCACGAACGCCAGCCCGTAGACGGCCAGTGTGGACAGGATGGCCAGAGCGGGGTTCTCGGCCGGGAAGAAGTGTTTGGCGATGATCACGGCCGAGTAGCCGTAGATCACGAAGTCGAACGACTCGACGGTGTGGCCGACCATGGCCGCGCCGAGGACCTTCTTTTGCATGAGTGACTCCGGTGGGAGCAGGGTACGTCCCGACGCCTCGTGGGCCCACGGGACGGAGGACGGCCTTACGAGATCTTCTCGAGCACCCGCAGCGCGTTGCCGCCGGTCACGGCAGCGATGTCGGTGTCGGAGTAGCCGTGCTTAACCAGCCAGCGCGTGATGTTGCGGAAGCACTCACCGGGGTTCTCCAGGCCGGCGACGTACTCGACCGGCTCGAACTCCGGGCCGGCCGTGATGGACCCGACGCCGAGCTTCTCGCTCATCGCGTGGTGAAGTCCCATATGGTCGCCGAAGAAGGTGTCCGGGCCGAACCCGACGTGCTCGATCCCGACGAGGTCCACGCAGTACCGGAAGTGGTCCATGACCGACTCGATCGTGTGCCTGCGGTGGTCCGGGCTGACCGTGGTGTACGGAGCGGCCTCGATCCCGATCATGCCGCCGGACTCGGCGCAGGCACGGATGACCTCGTCGGGCTTCATCCGAGGGGTGTCCCACAGCCCGCGCGCGCCCGCGTGAGTGATCAACACCGGCTTGTCGCTGGCCTCGATCACGTCCAGGGCCGTGCGGTCGCCCGAGTGGGACAGGTCGATCGCGATGCCGAGCCGGTTCATCCGGCGGACCGCGCGGCGTCCGAACTCGGTGAGCCCGCCGTCGCCCCGCTCGCGCAAGCCGCTGCCGAGGGAGTTCTGGTCGCTGTAGGCGACACCCATCTGCCGGACGCCGAGCCCGTACAGCACGTCGAGCCGGTCGACCTCGTTCTCGATCAGTGCGGCGCCCTCGAGCCCGGCGACGGCGGCGAGGCGGCCCTCGGCGTGGGCGCGCCGGATGTCGTCGACGGACTCGGCGCGGATCGCGTAGTCCTGGTGGGCGAAGTCGCAGAACCGCATCCCCAGGTCGGTGATGACGTCGTCCCACTTCCAGCCGTTGCGCGACTCGCAGGCCCCCCAGTCGAGGTTGTCGAAGACTGCATCCAGCCCAGAGCGGCTCAGACCTTCGTAGCCGTAGGCAAGGCGGGCCTCCCGGTTCCAGGCAGAGAGCTCCGCCTCGGCCTTCTCCGGGAGCCGGACCGGGTGGTCGTGCAGCGAGACGGCGATGTTCTCCGTGAGCAGCCGCTCGGCGCGGTCCTCCTCGGCGGCGGTCAGCCCGAGATCGTGCGCGGGGAGCCGATCGACCTCGGCGGCCAGGGTGAACTCGACATAGTCCTCACCGGGCTCCAGGTAGGAGAACGACCGGTACCCGGCGTAGTGCGGTGGTGCCACCTTCATGCCTCCTTGGGCGACGTTGCCCGTACTCTATTTCGGAACGGCGTCCTGAAGAGCGGAACGGATGTTACGGCTTGTTGAAAAAGTCGTCGACCCCGCTGGCCAGGGGGTGCGTCGCCAACGGGCGCACGTGGAAGCGGGCATGGGGGAAGATCGGGAGCGCCTGCAGGACGTCGTGGAGCTCGTCGGCGTCTGCGGCCGACCAGATACCGACGTTCCCCTTCTCCCCGGGCACCCGCCAGAGCCCCTTGAGCGTGCCCGCCTCGATCAGGGCCCGGCCCGCGGCGCGTTCGCGGTCCACCACGTCCGACCGCGTGGCGGGCGGCAGTGCGAACACGTCGGTGGTGTCGATGGAGACCAGAAAATCGGCCATGGCTCGCTCTCAGGGGTAGGTGTCGGACAGGAGCCGGGCGGCAGCCCGCCAGGTCGCGTCGGCGACCTCCGCGGCGTCGCCGACGCAGCCCGCGATCTTCGCGTGCAGATCGGCGGGTGACAGCGGGAAGTCGGGATGGCCCGGCGGGGTGTGCAGGGTCTGCTCGAAGTTCCCGCCGTCGCGGCGGGTGAGACGGACGGTGCTGTCGCCGGCGAGCACGCCCTCGCCACCCGGCACGATGCGGACGGCGATGCGTTCGAGCAACCGCCGGACCTCGGGCCGCCGCACCGCGGCATCGGTGAAGCTCGCCGCGGTCGGGAAGCCGTCCACCAGGGCGGCGGCCACGGCGTACGGCAGGGAGAACCTGCCCTCGGCTCCCGTCCGCGGGCGGTCGTGGGCGAGCGGCTGCAGCACGGACTCGGCCACGCACATCTCCACCGTGTCGATCTCGTCGACGGGGACCGGGCCGAGCAGGCGCACCGCCCCGATCGGCCGTTGGAGGGCGTAGCAGCAGGGGAACGGCTTGACGGCCAGACCGCCGGGGACCGCGGGGCCCGACAGGTCGATCTCCTGCGCGCCTCCCATCAGTGCGAACCAGTCGTCGAGCGCGCGCGGGTCGGCGCCCGCACCGGCCGCCGCGAGCCGGGCGGCCCGGACCCCGGCGTCCGTCGCGAACCCCACCTGCAGCGGCTTGGCCTCGGTGCCGAAGGCCTGCTGCACCCCGCCCGCCGCGGGGACGGCCAGGGCCATCGCACGTCGGACGCCGTCGGGGTCCAGGCCGAGCGACAGGGCCGCCGCGACCGCCGCGGCAGGCGCGCCCGCAGTGCAGGTGGCGTGCCATCCGCGCCGGTAGTGGCCCCAACCCAGCGCGGTGCCGAGCCGAGCCATGACCCCGGCGGCGGCCAGGAACTCCCGTTCGCCCCCGCCGGTGGCGAGGGTGGCGCTCGCGCAGACCACACTGACGTGCGAGGTCGACGGCAGATGGACGTCATCGAAATCGAGCGCGTGCCCGATCGCCGCCCACCGCAGTGCGGTGGGCTGCCCGACGGTGTGGGACACGATCGGCTCGTCCGCCGCGGCCAGTGTCACGGCCAGGGTGTCGGCCAGTGCGGTCCGGGCCAGGGCCCGGTCCGCGTCGGTGGGGTCGAGCCGCGCGGCCCAGTCCGCGAGGTAGCCGAGGGTCGTGCCCATCAGAACGACCGCGGCATGCCGAGGACGTGCTCGCCGATGTGGGACAGGATGAGGTTCGACGACACTGGGGCGATGCGGTAGAGCCGCGTCTCGCGGAACTTGCGCTCGATGTCGTACTCCGCGGCCATCCCGTACCCGCCGTGGGTCTGCAACGCCACGTCGGCCGCCTCCCACGAGGCCTCGGACGCCAGCAGCTTGGCCATGTTCGCCTCGGCCCCGCACGGCTGTCCGGCGTCGAACAGGTCGGCCGCTCTCCAGCGCATGAGGTCGGCGGCCTCGAGGTGCACGTGGGCCTGGGCGATGGGGAACTGCACGCCCTGGTTGCGGCCAATCGGCCTGCCGAAGACTTCGCGCTCGCTCGCGTAGCGGGAGGCGCGCCGAACGAACCAGCGACCGTCGCCGACGCATTCGGAGGCGATCAGGATGCGCTCGGCGTTCATGCCGTCGAGGACGTAGCGGAAGCCCCTGCCCTCCTCGCCGACGAGGGCGTTGGCGGGAATGTGGACGTCGTGGAAGAAGACCTCGTTGGTCTCGTGGTTGACCATGGTGCGGATCGGGCGGGCCTCGACGCCGGAGACCTCGCGCAGGTCGATGAGGAACATCGAGATGCCGTCGGACTTGCGCGTGACGTCCTCGCGGCGAGTGGTGCGGGCCAGCAGCAACATCAGGTCGGAATGCTGGACGCGGGAGATGAAGACCTTCTGCCCGTTGAGGACGTAGCCGTCGTCGGTGCGGGTGGCGGTGGTCCGCAGGCTCGTGGTGTCCGAGCCCGCGGTCGGCTCGGTAACGCCGAAGGCCTGCAGCCGGACCTTCCCGGCGGCGATGTCGGGCAGGTAGCGGCGTTTCTGCTCCTCGCTGCCGTGCCGCAGCACCGAGCCCATCGTGTAGAGCTGGGCGTGCACCGGGCCCGCGTTGCCGCCGTTGGCGTTGATCCCCTCCAACAGCACCGACGCGTCGCCCAGCCCCAGACCGAGCCCGCCGTACTCCTCGGGCACGAGCGCCCCGAGGCAGCCGGTCCCGGTCAGGGCGTCGACGAACTCCTCGGGATAGCGGCGGGCCTCGTCGACCTCGCGCCAGTAGGCGTCGGGATAGTCCGTGCAGATCTGGTCGATGAGCGCGCGCAGGTCACGGCGGAGCTCGGTGCGGTCGGTAGTGGTGGTCATGCGGCGTCCTCCGCGCGCGGACCGTGCCCGCGCTTGTAGACCAGCAGCGTCCTGCTGTACTCGATCACGGTCTCGCCCGTCTGCTTCGTCCCCGTGGTGCGCACCATCACCACGCCCACCGTCGGCCGGGACCTCGACTCCCGGACCTCGACGACGGTGGATGACGAGCGGATCGTGTCCCCTTCGAAGACCGGGGCGGGCAGCGTGATGTCGGTCCAGCCGAGGTTCGCGAACACGTTCTGGGACACGTCGGTGACGCTCTGCCCGGCGACGAGCGCGAGCGTCAGCGTGGAGTTGACCAGCGGCTTCCCGAACTCGGTGCGCTTCGCGTACTCGTGGTCGAAGTGCAGCGGCGCGGTGTTCTGGGTCAGCAGCGTGAACCAGATGTTGTCCGTGGTCGTGATCGTGCGCCCCAGCGGATGGCGGTAGACGTCCCCGGGGACGAAGTCCTCGAAGAACCGGCCCTGCCAGCCGTCATGCGTGGTCATGCGGTCTCCTTCCGGCGTGCCGCGATCTCGGCGAGCACGGTGTCGGTCTGCTGTCCGAGGCCCGGGACGGCGCCGTCGCGGGCGACGCGGGCCCCGGGCGTCGCGATCGGGGTGAGCGTGCGTACCGGACCGTTCGGTGTGGGGGTGTCGAGCCAGCGGGCCGGGACGGCGAGCTCGGGATGCTGCGCCAGGTCGGTGACCTGGTTGAGCCGCGCCCAGGCGATGTCCGCGGCCTCGAGTCGTTCCACCAGGACCGCTTCCGGCAGGGTCCGGAAGACCGCGTCGACCAGCTCGTCGAGCTCGGCGCGATGGGCGACTCGCAGCCCGTTGCTCGCGAGGCGCGGGTTCTCCAGCAGGGCGGGTGTCCGGAGGACGTCGCTGCACAGCCGGCGCCATTCGCGGTCGTTCTGCACCGCGATCATCAGCCGCCCACCGTCCGCCGTGGGCATGGCCCCGTACGGGGCGATCGTCGGGTGCGCCGTGCCCATCGGCTCCGGCGCCGCACCGCCGTGCGCGGTGTAGTACAGCGGGTAGGCCATCCACTCCGTCAGCGCGCCGAAGAGCGGGACGTGCACCGGCAGCACCTCGCCCGTCCGGTCGCGGTGACGCAACGCCGCCAGGATCCCGCTGTGCGCGAACGATCCCGCCGCGATGTCGGCCACCGAGATCCCGGCCTTCGCGGGGGAGTCCGGCCAGCCGGTGAGTGCCATCAGACCGGATTCCGCCTGGATCAGCGCGTCGTAGGCCTTGCGCTCCGGCTGCGGGCCGTCCGGTGCGTACCCCGAGATCGTGCAGACGATCAGGCCGGGGTGGCGTTCGCCGAGTGCCTCGACTCCGAGGCCGAGTGCGGCCAGCGCCCGGGGGGACAGGTTGGCCACGACCACGTCCGCGGCTCCGAGAAGATCCTCCAGGGCCTCCCGGCTGGCCGCGGACTTCAGGTCGAGCTGCACCGACTCCTTGCCCCGGTTCAGCCAGACGAACACGCTCGACAACCCGCCGACGACGTCGTCGTAGGTCCGGGCGAAGTCTCCGCCCTCGGGGTGCTCGACCTTGATCACCCGAGCGCCGAGGTCGGCGAGCAACCGGGTGGCGTACGGCGCCGCGACGGCCTGCTCCAGGCCGACGACGACGACGTCCTCAAGCGGGAGTCGGCTCACCGTGCACCTCCTCGAGCAGGGCCTGGGCCCGGGCCACGACCGGGGCGTCGACGAAGGTGCCGTCGGACAGACGCAGGCTGCCGGGTCTTGACCCGGCCGCGTCGACGACCCGGCGTGCCCGCTCGATCTCCGCCGCGGTCGGTGCGTACGCCCGGGCCACCGCGTCGAGGTGTCGGGGATGCAGCACCACGCGGCCGCCGAACCCGAGCGCCCGGGAGGCGCGGCTGCTACGGATCAGGCCCTCCTCGTCGTCGAGGTCGGGGTGGGGTCCGTCAATCGGGGCGCGTAGACCCGCCGCGCGGGACGCCACCGCGAGGTGGGTGCGCGCGTGGTCGAGGCCCGCCTCGCCCGGCACCGGTGAGACGCCGAGCTCGGCCGCCAGGTCGAGGACACCCAGGATCACCCTCGCCACCTGCGGAGCGGTGGCGATCTCCGCCGCAGCGAGCAGGCCCGTGCAGCTCTCGATCACCGGAACGACCGGTACCCGGACCGTGTCGGCGAGCTCGGCGAGCCGCGCCGCCGACTCGACTTTCGGGACCACGACGGCGGCGGCATGGCCGAGGACCGGCCGGAGCGCCTCGAGGTCGGCGAGGTGCTCAGGATCATCGAGCCCGTTGATCCGGACCATGAGCCCGGGCCGCCGCGAGACCGTCAGGGCACGCACGACGGCGGTCCGGGCCTGCCACTTCGCCGGGCCCGCCCCCACACCGTCCTCCAGATCGAGGACGACGGTCGAGAAACGGAGCGACAGGGCCCGCCCGATCCGGCGGGGTGCGTCCCCTGGGGTGAACAGCAGCGTGCGGTCCACGCGCATCACGTAGTCTCCCGAGCGTTCATATCTGCGGAACGATTTGTGCTGCAGAGTGGGACGATCCTGAACCGGGCAACGGATCCTGTCAACCACCCGGTGGACGAAGGGGGAACGATGAAGATCATGGGCGTCGGCGACACCGTGCTCGCCCGCACGCCGGGACCCGAGGCCTCTGCGCTGCCCCTGCTGAGGCGAGGCGACGTCACGATCGCGAACCTGGAGGCGCCGCTGGTCGACGTCGACAGTCCGACGGAGAAGGAGATGACCATCGGGGTCCCGACGGCGACGGCGCCGCTTCTCGCCGACCTGGGGATCGACGTGGTCTCGCTGGCTACGAACCATGCTCTCGACCACGGCACGGAGGGTCTACTCAGCACGATCGAGGCCCTCGACGCCGCCGGTGTCCGGCATGCAGGCGGTGGCCGGACCCTCGCCGAGGCGGAGCGCGGCACAGTCGTCGAGGCGGCGGGCTCCAGGGGCGCCGTCCTGAGCTTCTGCTCCACGCTTCCGCCCGGCGCCAACGCGACCACCACCCGCCCCGGAATCGCGCCCATTCGGATCGACCAGAGCCTTGCGCTCGACGGCATCACGTTGCAGGAACAACCCGGGACGCCGCCGTTCCTCCGCACCGCCGCGCAGGAGGCAGATGTTGCCCGGGCCGAGGACGCCATCCGCGCCGCCCGGCGCACGGCGGACCGGGTGGTGGTCTGCCTCCACTGGGGAGTCCCGTGGGCGTACCTGCCGGATAACCAGGGCCCGCTCGCGCAGTACCAACAGCCGCTAGGACGGCGACTCGTCGACGCGGGAGCGGACGTCGTGATCGGCACGCACCCGCACTGCCTGCATCCCGTCGAGAGATGGAACGACGGCTTGATCCTCTACTCGGCCGGGAACTTCCTGTTCCACGCCGCCGAGATCAGTGTGCCCGAACTCTACTTCCCGCTTCCCTACCAGGCGTCAAGGCTGTTCACCGGTCGGTGGTTCGACAGCGCGGCATTCGAGATCGACCTGCCCGAGCGCGGGCCCGGACGGCTCCGGCTCGTGCCCATCACGCTGGACGCGAAAGGCGAGCCTCAGGTGGCGACTTCGGATTTTGCTGAACGAACCCTCGCGGCATTCGAGCGTGACTCGCGTGAGATCGATGAGATGGTCCGCCTGACCCCTGACGGGGAGGTGGGATTCGGCTGAGGGTCGAAGCGGCGATCCGTCGTCGGTGTACGGATGGTTACGCCGAACAACAGACTCGCTCCCATTTGGCTCCCACGTCCGAGAACAAGATCCACGAAGCACACGCTGACCTGTGCCCCCGGCAGGATTCGAACCTGCGACACCCGCTTTAGGAGAGCGGTGCTCTATCCCCTGAGCTACGAGGGCTTGCGGGCAGCATCCTAACGGCGTCGTCCGCGGCCCGTGGGTGACCCGTCGAACACCCGCTGAGGGCCGGTCGAGGCCTACGCTGGGAGAGTTCTGCATTCTGTGTGCGTAAGGGGGTCACCGTGCGGTCGGTGCGCGTCGCGCTGCTCGCGCTGGCGCTGGGGGCGTTCGCCCTCGGGACGGGCGAGTTCACCGTGATGGGGCTGCTCCCCGAGGTCGCCGGCGACCTGCAGGTGTCGATCCCCGAGGCCGGGCACCTCGTGTCGGCGTACGCGATCGGCGTGGTCGTCGGGGCGCCGCTCCTCATCGCGGCCGCGACCCGATTGCCGCGCCGCCGGGCGTTGATCGTGATGATCGGGCTGTACGGCGTGGCGCACCTGCTGTCGGCCGTCGCGCCGGGCTACCACTACGTGATGCTCGGGCGGTTCCTGTCCGGGCTGCCGCACGGGGCCTACTTCGGGATCGCGGCGATCGTCGCCGGCTCCCTCGCGGCGCCGGACCGGCGGGCACGGGCGATGGCCCACATGTTCGCCGGCCTGACGGTCGCGAACATCGTCGGCGTCCCGCTCTCGACGCTCCTGGGGCAGCTCGTCGGCTGGCGGTGGACCTTCGCCGCGGTCGGCGTGATCGGGCTGGCCGCCGCCGTGCTGATCCGGCTCGTGGTCCCGGACGTCCGGCCCGAGGGCGGCCGGCCACGCCTGGCCGACGAGCTGCGCGCGCTGACCCGCCGCCCGGTCTGGCTGACCCTGCTCATCGCGGTCCTGGGCGGGGCGACCCTCTTCGCCAGCTACAGCTACGTGGCGCCGATGCTCACCGACGTCGCAGGGTTCCCGACCGCCGCGATCACGCTGCTGCTCGCGATGTTCGGCGTGGGCATGACGGTCGGCAACGCCATCGGGGCCCGGCTGGCGGACATCGACCCGATGCGCGCGATCCGCACGGTCCTGGCCGCCGACGTGATCGTCGCGCTCGCGCTGGTCCCGGCGATGCACCACCCGGTCAGCGCCGCGATCGTGCTGTTCCTCTTCTCCGTCACGACCTTCTCGCTGATCCCCTCGGCCCAGCTGCGGATCATCGACGGCGCCGCGGGCGCCCCGCACATGGCCGCCGGCTCGATGCACGCCGCGTTCAACCTGGCCAACGCGCTGGGGGCCTGGCTGGGCGGCGTGGCGATCGCGCTGGGCTTCGGGCTGACCTCGCCCAACGTCGTCGCCGCCGTCCTCGCGCTCGCCGGGCTCGTCGTCGCGACGGTCTCGGCGGTCGTCGAGCGGCGCAGCGCGCAGCGGGAGCCGTTCATCGTCTGACGCGCGGGCCGCCGTACCCCGTCGCGCGAACCGCCCGGAGCGGACGAGCGTCACAGGGGCCTCTCAGACGCTTCTCAGAACACCGCGCGAGACTGACGGCCATGCGAATCCTCGTCGTCGACGACGACCGTGCGGTGCGCGAGTCGCTGCGCCGTTCGCTGGCCTTCAACGGCTACCAGGTCGATCTCGCGAGCGACGGGTTCGCCGCGCTCGAGGCCGTCGACGCGCAGCGGCCCGACGCGATGGTGCTCGACGTCATGATGCCCCGGCTCGACGGGCTGGAGGTCTGCCGGCGGATGCGCGCGGCCGGCGACGAGCTGCCGATCCTCGTGCTCACCGCGCGCGACGCAGTGTCCGACCGGGTGGCCGGCCTCGACGCCGGGGCGGACGACTACCTGCCCAAGCCCTTCGCGCTGGAGGAGCTGCTGGCCCGGCTGCGCGCCCTGCTGCGGCGCCGGACGATCGACGACATCGCGGCCGCCGCGGGGCAGTCGCACGTGCTGGAGTTCGCCGACCTCTCGCTCGACCCCGAGACCCGCGACGTCCGCCGCGGCGAGCGCCCGATCAGCCTCACCCGCACCGAGTTCTCGCTGCTGGAGCTCCTGCTGTCGCACCCGCGCCGGGTGCTGACCCGCGCGCAGATCCTCGAGCAGGTCTGGGGCTACGACTTCCCGACGACGGGCAACGCGCTCGAGGTCTACATCGGCTACCTGCGGCGCAAGACCGAGGCCGACGGCGAGCCGCGGCTGATCCACACCGTGCGCGGCGTGGGCTACGTGCTGCGCGAGACGCCGCCGTGACCGAGCGCGGGCACTGGCCCTCGGTCCGGGAGCGGCTCGACCGGGTCAGCCTGCGCGCGCGGATCGGGATCCTGGCCGCCGCGGTGGCGGCCGGCGTCGTCGTGCTGGTGTCGCTGGCCGCGTTCCTCATCGTGCGGCAGAGCATCCTGGAGACGCTGGACGACAACCTCTACCGGCGCGCCACGGCCGCCGCCCAGAGCGAGCTGGCCAAACCCGAACTGATCTCGACGATCCCGCCGGAGGTGCTGGGGGCGGGGGACATCCGCGTCGCCCTGGTCTACGCGTCGGGCTTCGCGCAGTCCGCCGAGGGTCCGGCCTCCGCGCCGCCGCTGAGCGACGCCGAGCTCGACGTCGCCCGCGGCGACGAGGAAGAGAGCTTCCGGACGGCGGCGGGGTACCGGGTCGTCGCGGTCGAGGCCGGCAACGGCCGGGCGCTCGTGATCGCCCAGAAGCTGGACTCCACCCAGGCCGTGCTGTCCGAGCTGGCCACGGCGTTGCCGGTGATCGGCGGCATCGGCGTGGTGCTCGCCGCGTTCGCCGGCGTGGCCGTCGCCCGGGCCGGGTTGCGGCCGGTGCAGCGGCTCACCGCGGCGGCCGAGCGTGTCACGGCGACGGGGGAGCTGCGGCCGATCCCGGTCAGCGGGTCGGACGAGCTGGCCCGGCTCACGCAGAGCCTGAACGAGATGCTCGGCGCGCTGGCCGCGTCGCAGGAGCAGCAGCGGCGCCTTGTCGCCGACGCCGGACACGAGCTCCGGACGCCGTTGACCTCGCTGCGCACCAACCTCGAGCTGCTCGCGGCCGCCGACAGGCCGGGCGCCCCGATCCTGCCCGCCGAGGACCGCGAGGAGATGCTCGCCGACGTCCGGGCGCAGGTCGAGGAGCTCACCCAGCTCATCGGCGACCTCACCGAGCTGGCCCGGGAGGACGCCCCGGCCGTGCCCCGGGAACCGGTCGAGATGACCGACGTCGTCGACCGGGCCCTGGAGCGGGTGCGCCGGCGCGCGGGGGACATCACGTTCGACGTCTCGCCGGTGCCGTGGACGCTCGTCGGCGACGCCACCGCCCTGGAGCGAGCCGTGCTGAACCTGCTGGACAACGCGGTGAAGTGGAGCCCGCCCGACGGCACGGTCCGGCTGCGCATGGTTCCCCTCGACGACTGGACGATGGTGATCGAGGTCGCCGACTCGGGCCCCGGCATCGCCGAGGCCGACCTGCCGCACGTCTTCGAGCGCTTCTACCGCGCCGACACCTCCCGCACGATGCCGGGCTCCGGGCTGGGGCTGGCGATCGTGCGGCAGGTGGCGGTGCGGCACGGGGGTGCGGCCTGGGCGGGCCGCGCCCCCGAGGGCGGTGCGCTGCTCTCGCTGCGGCTGCCCGGCCGTCGCGGGGACGTCCTGCCACCGGAGGAGCGCGCTGCCGGCTGACTCAGCCCGCGACCGTGTCGGCGAACCAGCGCGTCCACTCCGCGGTCTTCGCCGCGACGTCGACGCCCGGGGCGTAGTCGTGGTGCCCGACGGCGACCGGCATCCCGAGCAGCGACCGCTCGTGGAAGCGGATCAGGCTGTCGGCGGTGCGGACGCCGAGGTAGTGCTCGGTGCGCTTGTCGACCACGCCGGGGCCGCCGAGGATCTCGACGGTGTCGCCCTCGGCCGGGTCGCCGAGCGCGGCGAGGATGCGCTTCCAGGCGTCCGGCGAGTTCGGCGCCTCGGCCTCGACGTACACCGCCGGGCGGCCGGGGAAGTGGCGGAGGTACTCACCGAGGGTGAAGAGGTAGAGGTCCCAGCCGAACCCGGTCATGGTCTCGAACTCGTCGCCCCAGTCGTCCTCGGCCATGCCGCTGTGGACGAACCGGAGCACGGTCGTGCCGCCGCTCGCGGCCTCGAGGACGTACTCGATCGCCTGGGTGCCGAAGCGCTGTTCGAGCCGGCGCGGCGCGTCCTCGTCGATCTCGGCGCCGGCCTCCTCCGGATCGGGGCCGGTCATGAACCACCCCGCCTGTCCCTCCGGCGTCGCGATCGCGCGCCAGACCTCCTCGGGGCTCGCGGGCAGGACCACCTCGCGGCGGATCTCGAACGGGCGACTCACGGCGGCTCCTCGGTACGTGTCGTGGACTCGGTGTGGGGCTCGGGGTGGGGCCCGGTGTCGGACTCGGTGCCGGCCCCGGCGCCGGGCGGGGACCCGCCGTCCGGCAGGGCGGGGTGGAGGGCGACGACGAGGCGGTGCGGACGCCCTCCCGGCGCCGTCGCGTCGTGGTGGCGGGCGACGAGCTCGGTGACGGCCTCGCCGAGCTCGCGCACGAACGCCGCCCGGTCGGCGGCGGTGGCGAACCGGATCTCGCCGTCGACGGCGAAGGTGGCCACCCGCTTGCGCCCGGCCCGCGTGATGAGCGTTCCCACCTCGCGGAGCAACCTCGCGGCGAGGGCGAGCAGCCACTGGGCGGACACCCGGTCCGGCTCGCGTTCCGGGTCCGGGGCGACCAGGGCCCAGGCCTGCGGAGAGACGACGTAGGCGCTCGCGGTCGCCCGCAGCACGCGCTCGGTCATGTTCCCCTTGCGGCGCTCCTCGACCAGCTCGACGAGGCCGTGCGCCTCCAGCGCCCGCAGGTGGTAGTTCACCTTCTGCCTGGTCAGACCCAGCTCGACGGCGAGCGAGGTGGCCGAGCCCGGCTCCCGCAACGCGCGCAGCAGCCGGGCCCGCACCGGGTCGAGGGCGACCGCGGCGGCCGCCCCGTCCTCGATCACCGCGGTCCGTGCTGCCGTCCGGTTCGTCACGGTACCGACGGTGCCACCGACAACAAATCCTGTCAAGGAGGGAATCGTTGTCGGAGGCGGCGCGGGCGCGGACCGCTCGCCCGCCTACCCTGTCGCGGCGGCGGCCGCGGACGCGCCCGTCGGAGCGAGGAGCACGGGACCCGGATGACCGACGACGAGCGCTCCGGCCACGGGGCCGGAGGGCGGCACGCCGCCGGGCGCACGCCCGCCGAAACCGCCGACGGGAGCGGGGCCCTGCCTCCCCTCGAAGGCGACCCGGCGCAGGCGACGCCCCCACGGGGGCTGCCGGTGCCCGATCCCGTGACCGACACCGGTCGGCACGCGCTGATCGAGCCGGACGACGCGGCACCCCCGCTGCCGGATCCGGCGGGAGAGGCGGAGCGGCCCGGCCTCGCGCCGGGAGCGCCCGCACCGGCTCCGGCGGACGGAGCGGACGACGAGGGGGAGGCGCCGGCCCGCACCTGGTCCGGACGGCTTCGCCGCTACGCCCCGCTGGCCGCCGCGGCCGTCGTCCTGGCGCTCCTCGCGGGGCTGGCCGGCGGCTGGATCGGCTGGACCCTCGCCGGGCGCAGCGTGTCCGACGGCGCGCTCGGCCGGCCGTTGCCCCAGGCCGACCCGGCGTCGTCCCAGCTCACCCCCGTCGAGGCGGTGGCGGAGAAGGTGCTGCCGAGTGTCGTGCTGCTCAAGGTCGAGGGCGGCGGTCCGGGCGAGGACGAGGGCTCCGGCATCGTGCTCAGCGCGGACGGCCTCGTGCTGACGAACGACCACGTCGTCTCCGCCGCGGCCGCGGGCGGCACGATCACCGCACTGCTGCAGGACGGCCGGGCGTTCCCCGCCCGGATCGTCGGCCGCGACACCGGCTCCGACCTCGCCCTCGTCCGGCTCGACGGGGCCGGCGGACTCACCGCGGCCGAGCTGGGGAACTCCGACTCGCTGCGGGTCGGCCAGCAGGTCGTCGCGATCGGGGCGCCGCTCGGGCTCGACGGGACCGTGACCACCGGCATCGTCAGCGCACTGGACCGGGCGGTCAGCGTCGGCGGCGACCAGGGCGGCCAGGCGACCGTGCTCAACGCCGTCCAGCACGACGCCCCCATCAACCCCGGCAACTCGGGCGGGCCCCTGGTCGATCTGCAGGGCCGCGTGGTCGGGGTCAACTCCGCCATCGCCAGCACCGGCGGCAACCAGGGCGGCTCGATCGGCGTCGGGTTCTCGATCCCGGTCAACCAGGCGCGGCGCGTGGCCGACGAGCTGAACCGCACCGGGCGCGCGACCCGGGCGGTCCTCGGGGTGACGGTCACCGCCGTCGGACAGCCCGCGAACGGAGGCGCCGTCGTCGGGCAGGTCACACCCGGTGGGCCGGCCGCCCTGGCGGGACTCCATCCCGGTGACGTCGTGCTCCGGGTCGGTGACCGCCCGATCGCCGACGGCGACGAGCTGGTCGCGGCGATCCGCGACCATCAGCCCGGTGAGCAGGTCGGACTCGCCCTCACGGACCGTCAGGTCACCGTCACCCTCGCGGGTGAGCCCAGCTAGCTGCCGCCGGGGGATCCGCAAGTGTCAACCGGCCCAGATCCGGCCCGGGAGCGGCGCGGGGCCCGCGTTTCGGGTCATGATGGAGGTGTCCGTGTCGTGGTGCCCCGCGACCGGACACAGGGTCCGCGTCGGTGCCGGCACCCCCTCCCAGTGCCGGCGCGGTCCCGCCCTGTCCGGGCGGGCGACGAACCCGCCACCCGAGGCGCCGCCCGGTGCCGGGACCACTACGGTGAGCACATGGAGATGGCGACCCCGCAGCTCGGCCGTGCCCTCGTGGTGATCGTGGACGACCGGGTCAGCCATGGCGAGACCCAGGACCGCACCGGTCCGCTCGTCGCGGAGCTGCTCGAGGAGGCCGGCTTCGTGGTCGACGGCGCGGTGACCGTGCCGGGCGAGGCCGTCGCGATCCGCAACGCGCTCAACACCGCCGTCATCGGCGGCGTCGACCTCGTGATCACCGTCGGGGGCACCGGGGTGTCCCCGCGGGACGTCACGGCCGACGCCACCGCAGGCGTCCTCGACCGCCCGATCCCCGGCATCGCCGAGGCGCTGCGGGCCTCCGGGCTCGCCGCCGGCGCCGTCGACGCCGGGCTCTCCCGCGGGCTGGTCGGCATCTCGGGCAGCACCCTCGTGGTGAACCTGGCCTCCTCGCGCGCCGCGGTGCGCGACGGCATGGCTACCCTGTCGCCGCTGGTCACGCATGTGATCAGCGAGCTGTCCAGCCTCGACGCCTGACCCGCCGGGGGGCGCCCGGGCGCACCGCCCGAGCATGAGCCGTCAGACGGACGGCGTCGTGCCGCTGCCGGGCTTCGCTCCGGGTGCCTCGGGATCGGCGGCCTGCGGGGCGGCGGTGGGCGTCGGCGAGGGCGCGGCCGGGGCCGTCGGCCCGGCGGTGTCGGTGGCCGTGGTGGCCCCGGTGGCCCCGGTGGCCCCGGTGGCTCCGGTGGCCCCGGTGGTGGTGGGTCCGGCGGTGGTGGAGCCGCTCTGCTTGAGGGCGTCGCCGACCTTGCCCTTCACGGTGCCGATCTTGTCGCTGTACTTGTGCCCGGTGGCGTGGTCGACCTTCTGGGCCGCCTTCTCCACCAGCGGCCCGGCCTTCTCCCGCGCCTGCTCGGCGTAGGGCCCCGCCTTCTCCTTGGCCTTCGCGACGTACGGCGCCGCCTTCTCGGAGGCCTTGTCGAGGTACGGCCCGGCCTTCTCCTGGGCCTGGTCGAGGTAGGGCTTGGCCTTCTCCTGCGCCTGGTCCAGGTAGGGCTTGATCTTCTCGAGCAGTTCCTTGGTCATGTCCTGCAGGGTCATGGGGCCCCTCCTGTTCGCCGCCCGGTCACCCGGCCTCCACGGCCATGGTGGCACCGAACCGGTTCCGATGTGGCCTGGCACCATGGAGGGATGGCCGAACTTCCGGATCGGGTGCGCCGCCGGCTCGCGGAGATCTTCGGCGACACGATGCCCGACGTGACCCGGGACGAGCTCGACGACCCGCGCCCGGCGGACCGGGACCGGGAGCGCGACGAGGAGTGGTACCGGGCGAACCGGCCCCCGCACCACGACCGGTAGCGGTCCCGGGGGCGGGCCGGGAGTGGCGCGGTACGCCTCGCGGGTGGGGCCGCGGTCAGGCCTGGTGGCGGCCGTTGCTGCTGGAGTTGGCCTGCGCCTTGAGCAGGTCGCGGATCTCGGCGAGAAGCTCGACGTCCGTCGGCTCCGCGGGACCCGGCTCCTCGCCCCGCTTGCGACGGTTCTTGATCGTCTGGATCGGCAGCACGAAGACGAAGTAGACGATCGACGCGACGATCAGGAAGTTGATCGCGGCGGCGATGACCTCGGAGAAGTTGATCAGTGTGCTGGGCTTGTCGGCCTGCAGCTGGATGCCGAGCGCCGGCACGTCCGGCGGCGTGATCGCGTTGAGCAGCGGCTGGATGATGCTGCCGGTGAACGCCGTGACGATCGCGGTGAAGGCGGCGCCGATGACGACCGCGACCGCGAGGTCCACGACATTGCCGCGCAGGATGAAGTCCTTGAAGCCCTTGAGCACGGTTCCCTCCAGTGACCGACGGATCGGTCTGCGTGATCACTACCGTCAACGGAGGGTAACGGCGACCTGATCGGAGAGCGAGGCGGCCGCGACCCGCGTCGCGAGCTCGCGCGGCAGCGCGACCAGCGCCGATCGGCCCCGCGCACTGCTCCCGGCCGACGCGCCACCGGGCTCGAGCACGGTCAGGACCACCGCCGAGTCGGCCAGCACCGTCGGTGTGCCGCCCTCGGGCGCGGCCACGACGACGTCGACCCGGACACCCGGGGTGAGCAGCGCGGCCACGTCCGGGTCGGCGAGGCGGACCGGTACCGCGGCCGCGTCGGGAATGCCCGTGGCCGCGGCGGCCAGGGCGGCCCTGGCCAGCCTCAGGTCGGTGAGGGGTTCGCCGGCGCGGAGGGCTCCGGCCAGGACGCGGCCCTCGGCCGCGGCGACCCCCACGACGCCCGCCGGCACGAGCTCGGCGGGCCAGGTCGCGACGGTCAGGTCGGTTGGCGCCACGACGCTTCCCGGAGCGAGATCGCGCGCCGCCACGACGACCTCGCTCGAGCGGCCACCGGCGGGGGAGAGGGCGAGCACGGCGGCGACGACCACGAGCACCCCCGCGAGGCACCGGCGGACCAGCACGACCCGCCGCCAGCTCGCCCTGCCGAGGAATGCGGCCACGGCCTCGACCGGCCGGGACGGGCCGGCGGGTGCACGGGGGGAACCGCCCGCGCCGGCCTTCGGGGCCGGCCGGGCGCGACGCTCTGCCATGCCTGTGACGCTAGGCCGGGAACGTGCGGGCTCCCGGCCCGACGGCAGGCCTGTGGAGGAACGGGGCGGGGTGTGGACAACTCCCGCCCCGGAGGCCTCAGGAGGCGGCCGCGGCGGGGGCGCTGGTGGACGATGAGCCGGAGTCGGACTTCGAGCCCGAGCCGGAGTCCGACTTCACCGACGACGACTCCGAGGAGGAGCTCGCCCCGTCCGAGGAGCTCGAGGAGCCCACGCTGCTGGCGCCGGACCGGCTGTCGGTCCGGTAGAAGCCGCTGCCCTTGAACACGATCCCGACCGAGGAGAAGACCTTGCGCAGCTTGCCGCCACAGACCGGGCACTCGGTCAGCGCGTCGTCCGAGAAGGACTGCACGGCCTCGAACCGGTGGTCGCAGGCGGTACAGGCGTACTGGTAGGTCGGCACGTGATCCTCCGGAAACTGGCACTCTGTATGAGCGAGTGCCAGCATAACCCGTCAGCCCCGCCCGTTGTTCCCCGTCGCCACGGTCCCGGGAGTCGGCAGCACCACACCCGTGACCGGACGGTCGTGCGGGTCGGCGGGCACCTCGTCGATCAGCTCGCCGTCGTGCAGCAACGCCACCACCGGCACGCCCGGGGGCAGGGCGCCCAGGGTGCGGTCGTAGTAGCCGCCGCCCCGGCCCAGGCGTCGCCCGGACCGGTCGGCGGCGAGCGCGGGCACCAGGACCAGCACGGCGGTGCGCAGGGCGGCCGGGCCGAGCCGCGGCGTGGTGGGCTCGCGCAGCCCGAGCGGGCCGGGGCCGAGGGAGTCCGGACCGGTGTACACCGCCCAGTCCAGCGGTCCCGGCCGCGGCGGGACCACCGGCAGCAGCACCGAGCGGCCGGCTGCCCGCAGCCCGTCGAGCAGCGCGAGGGAACCGGGCTCGGCGCCGACCGGCAGGTACGCGCACACCGGGCCCTCCCGCAGCTCCTGCGCCAGCTCCAGCACGTGGCCGCGGAGCTCCTCGGCCGCGGTGGCGCGCTGCTCAGGGGTGAGCGCGCGGCGGGCCTCCAACACCCGGGCGCGCAGGGCGTCCTTCTGCCGGGCGACGTCGGAGCCCGGGGTGTCGTCTCCGCCGTCACCCCGGGTCCCCGTGCCCGGCCGCCCGGCGGCCCGGGAGCCCGGTTCGTGTCGCGATTCACGCTC
This sequence comes from Pseudonocardia kujensis, assembly GCF_021283305.1. Lineage (GTDB taxonomy): Bacteria > Actinomycetota > Actinomycetes > Mycobacteriales > Pseudonocardiaceae > Pseudonocardia > Pseudonocardia kujensis. Next base: position 60,184 of record NZ_JAJSOK010000010.1, on the reverse strand, counting down.
CAGCACCCGGCCACGCTAGTGGCGCCGATAGGCTCGCGGGATGAGCCAGCCCTCCGCCCTGCGCTCGGCCGTCGTCCCCGCCGCCGGTCTGGGCACGCGTTTCCTCCCGACCACGAAGGCCGTGCCGAAGGAACTGCTGCCGGTCGTCGACACCCCGGGCGTCGAGCTGATCGCCGCCGAGGCCGCCGAGGCGGGGGCGCAGCAGCTGCTGATCGTCATCTCGCCGGGCAAGGAGTCCGTGGCCGCCTACTTCGAGGCCGCCCCCGACCTGGAGAAGACCCTCGAGGCCCGCGGCAAGGAGGCGCTGCTGGAGAAGGTGCAGCGCGCTCCCGGGCTGATCGAGGTCAAGACCGTCTACCAGGACGAGCCCAAGGGCCTCGGGCACGCGGTCGCCCAGGCCGAGCAGGCCCTGGCGGAGGACGAGCAGGCGATCGCGGTCCTGCTGCCGGACGACATCGTGCTGCCCACGGGCGTGCTCAACCGGATGATCGAGGTGCGCGCCGAGAAGGGCGGCAGCGTCCTCTGCGCCTTCGACATCCCGAAGGAGGAGATCTCGCCGTACGGCGTGTTCGACGTCAGCGACACCGGCGACCCGGACGTCAAGCAGGTGCACGGGATGGTGGAGAAGCCCTCCGCCGAGGAGGCGCCCTCGACTTTCGCCGCCGCGGGCCGCTACGTGCTGGACCGGGCGATCTTCGACGCGCTCCGCCGCATCGAGCCCGGCGCGGGCGGCGAGCTTCAGCTCACCGACGCCGTGCAGCTCCTCATCGACGAGGGCCACCCGGTCCACATCGTGGTCCACCGGGGTGGCCGGCACGACCTTGGGAACCCCGGCGGCTACGTGCGCGCGTTCGTCGACTTCGCCCTGCAGCACCCGGATTACGGCGCGTCCCTGCGTACCTGGCTGCAGGAGCGGCTGGAAAACTGACGCCGTGCGGAGTGTCGACGAGCAGCTCAAACGGGTTCTGGAGATCGCGGTCCGGCCCGCGCCCGTGCGCGTGGCGATCTCCGACGCCCAGGGACTGCGCAGCGCCGAGGAGGTCGTGACCTCCCGCGCGCTGCCCGGCTTCGACCAGGCCGCGATCGACGGCTACGCCGTGCGCAGCGTCGACGTCGTCGGCGGGAGCGAGGCCGAGCCCGTCGGACTGCCCGTCGTCGGCGAGATCCCGGCCGGGTCGCGCCAGCCGCTGCGGCTGCAGCCCGGACAGGCAGTCCGGGTGAGCGCGGGTGCGCCGCTGCCCACGCTCGCCGACGCGGTGCTGCCGGTCGCGCACACCGACGGCGGGTCCGCGCGCCTGCAGGTCACCCGCGGGGTGCCGTCGGCGGCGTACGTGCGCCGGGTCGGCGAGGACATCCAGCCGGGCGACGTCGCCGTCCGCCGGGACGGCGTCATCGGCGCGGCCCAGGTCGCGCTGCTCGCCGCCGCCGGCCGGGACAAGGTGCTGGTCCACCCGCGCCCGCGGGTCTCGGTCGTCTCGATGGGCGACGAGCTGGTCGACGTCGCGCGTCCGGCCTCGGCCGGGCACGTGCCCGACGTGGGCTCGTACGCGCTCGCCGCGGCCGCCCGCGAGGCGGGCGCCGAGATCCCGCGCCCGCCGCGGCTGGTCCGGTGCGACGCGCGGGAGCTGCGGTCGGCGGTGGAGGACCTGCTGCCGTTCAGCGAGGTCGTGGTGGTGTGCGGCGGCGCGGGTGGCAACGCCGGGGCGGAGGCCAGGGCCGCCTTCACCGGGCTGGGCGAGATCGACACGACCCGGGTCGCCATGGCACCGGGCTCGTCGCAGGCCTTCGGCAGGCTCGGCCGCGACTCCGTCCCGACGTTCCTCTTCCCGTCGAGCCCGGCCACTGCCCTGGTCCTGTTCGAGGTGTTCGTCCGGCCGCTGATCCGGCTCGGGCTCGGCATGCCCGACCCGTACCGCCGCCTGGTGTCCGCGCGGCTGACCTCACCGGTGTCCTCGCCGCCCGGGCGCCGCTCGTACCTGCGCGGCCGGCTGCTGCGCGAGGTCGCGTCGGGGGACTACCTCGTGCAGCCCCTCGCCACCGGCGGCACGCACCTGCTGGCCACACTCGCGGAGGCCAACGCGCTGATCTCGCTACCGGAGGAGACCACGGACGTGACCGTGGACGAGCGCGTCGACGTCAGCCTGCTCTCCGTCCGCCGGTAGCCGCGGTGGCCCACTCCCTGCCCGAGTACGCCGGGCGTCACCCCGGCTGGCCGGCACGGCTGGGACCGCTCACGGTCTCGGGCGGACGGGTCGAGCTCCGGCCGGTCAAGCTGTCGGACGGCGCTGCCTGGTCGGAGATCCGGATCCGCGACCAGCAGCACCTCGTTCAATGGGAACCGTCGACGCCCGGCGGCTGGGCCCGGCGCAACTCGGCGGGGGAGTGGCCGGGCCGCTGGTGGCTGCTTCGCTCGGCCGCGCGGCGCGGGGCGGCGCTGCCGTTCGCGATCACCCTCGACGGGCGCCTGGTCGGCCAGGTGATGGTCGGCAACGTCGTGCGGGAGCCGCTGCTCTCGGCGTACGTCGGCTACTGGTGCGACGCGCGGGTCACCAACAAGGGCGTCACGACGGCGGCCGTCGCGCTCGCCGTCGACCACTGCTTCGGGCCCGTGGGCCTGCACCGGCTGGAGGCGACCGTGCGCCCGGAGAACGGGCCGAGCCTGCGGGTCCTGACCAAGCTCGGCTTCCGCGAGGAGGGGCTGTTCCGCCGTTACCTCGACGTCGACGGGGCCTGGCGCGATCATCTCTGCTTCGCGCAGACCGTCGAGGAGCTGCCGCCGGGCGGCCTCGCGGCCCGGCTGGTCGCGGAGGGGCGGGCCTCCCGGGCCTGAGCGCCCCCGACGGGTGTACCGGCCGCCCGGAACGGTGCGTCGTGGCGGGCAGTGCTCACTCGTACACCATCAGTCACAACCGTCCCGGGCGAATCAGAGATCCCGTGGGGGATGACGGCGCGTCGTTCGCCGGATCCCACGTTCGGGCTCACTACCGTGGTGTCTCCGGGCGTGATCTTGGCTCCGGCCGCCGGAGGGGACGCGTCTCGATTGCGCCGATCGGGGGGAGGAAGCAGCCGTGCCCAGCTCGCTGATCTTCGCGGGTCTCGTGGTGATCTGGCTGCTCATCCTCGTCCCGGCGGTCGCGCGGCGTCAGCAGGAGGTCGTGCGGCCCAGTCCGGCCGCACTCTCCGGCCGGGTGCTCGCGCGGCCCGTGCGGCACCGGACCCTGGAGGTGTACGGGATGGACACGCACGACGAGCGGGCCGCCGTCGCGACGGGCGCCGGACCCGGCCCGGAGACCCGTGTGCCCGCCGCCCGCGAGGCCGCTCACGACGAGCGGGACGAGCCCGCGGACCGCGGAGGCACGGCGGTCCACGACGAGCACGACGACCACGAGGACCACGACGTCCGGGACGGCCGGGCCGACCGCGTCGACGACGAGGCCGACGGGGTCGAGGTCGGCGCAGTCGAGACCGGCGCTCACGAGACCGGCGCCGACGCGGACGAGACCGACGACGAGCGGGAACTCGACGGGCCGGCGACCGGTGACCCGGACGAGGGCTACGCCGCCGCCGGCTACTACTCCTGGGACGAGGAGGACCGGCACCGCGACGGCGGGGGCGCGGCTCCCGCCCGGCACGAGCCCCGCACCCACGCCGACCTCGACGAGCGGCGCTGGGAGCGCCCGCCGGCCTCGTTCCGGCCCGGCCGCGGCGGTTTCGACGCCGAGGCCGCCGCGCTGGCCGCCCGCGCCCGCTACGCCTTCCGGCAGCGGGTGGTGATCGCGCTGCTGGTCCTGGCCGTGGTCACGGCGGGCGCCGCGCTGCTGGTGCTGCCCGCCCTCTGGTGGGTGCACGGCCTGGTCGACCTCGGGCTGGTCGGCTACCTGGTCTATCTGCGCCGCCAGGTCCGCTTGGAGGAGGCGATCCGTGCCCGCCGGGCGGCCCGGTCGGCCGGCACCCGCCGCCCCTCCGCCGCCGACGACCCCGCGCTCGACGACTGGGCCCGCCGGGGCCGCGAGGCCGGCGCGCCCCGGGAGGACGCGGACGGCGAGCTCGAGGACCGCGGGTACGACGACGAGGAGCCCGGCGACCCGGTCGGCGCCGAGCACGACGACACCGACGACACCGGGGACGCCAAGGACGACGAGGACTGGACGGCCGACGACGGCGAGCCCGACCGCGTCCGCGGCACCGGGGAGCCCGTCGGGGTGCTGCCGGCGAAGCGCCGTACGGTCGACGGTGGCGGGTCCGCCGACGCGGGTTTCGAGCCGGCCCTGCCGCGCCTCCAGCCGGCCCCGCCGCCTCCGCTGCCCGCGGGAACGGAGCTGGTCGACGTCGACGCGGACGACGACGAGCTGCCGCTCGACGCCGCCGGGGACCTGCGCGGCCCCGCAGCGGCATACCGCCGTGCAGCCGGTGAATAGCGCCTGATATGGTTCTTCCTGCACGGCCGGAAGGCCTGCAGGCCTGGGGCTGTAGCGCAGTTGGTAGCGCGTCTCGTTCGCATCGAGAAGGTCAGGGGTTCGATTCCCCTCAGCTCCACCACACGCTCACCGCGGTACTCGACGCCGCCGTGGCTCACGCCTCGGCGGCGTCGTCGTGTCCGGGTCACGGCCTCGGTCAGGCCGGGGCGATGTTCTGGTTCAGGTGGAAGAGGTTGCCGGGGTCGTAGGTGGCCTTGACCTGCCGCAGTCGTTGGTAGGTGGGGCCGTAGTTCTCGGGGGCGCGTGCCGCGTCGTCGGCGCCCATGAAGTTGACGTACCCGCCCTCGGTGCCCGAGTAGGGGTGCACGGCGGCGTAGTAGTCCCGCACCCACCGGGTGTTGGCGTCGTCGTCGCCGGGCGGGTCCCAGAACGCGCCGATCACCATGGCGTACCGCGCGTCGCGGTGACCGAACGCCGTGTCCTGGGCGCCGACCCGCGCCGCCGCGCCGTTGACGGGGTAGAGGTGCATCGTCGAGGCGACCGTCGGCGTCCCGGGACCGTGCTCGAGGTGCCTGGCGATGGCGTCGTCGGGCAGCTCGCGCACGAAGTCGGCCTTCCAGTACTGCCGGATGCCCTTGTGGAACAGCCCGTCGAAGGCCGAGTTGAGCGCGGGGTAGGGCATCGGCCCGACCAGTTCGGCCTTGACCTCGGCGATGTCGCGGAAGGGTTTGATCGCCTGCTCGCCGTGTTCGGGCCGCCCGCTCCAGCAGGTGACCACGGCGCAGAACACGTCGCCGTGGCGGTCCTCGGGGATGAACGGGAGCGGTGGGGCCAGCTGCCAGCCGAAGAACGCGCCGAGCTGCTCGGGGGCCTGCTGGATGTAGTCGTCGAAGGCCCGCATCACGGCCGGGGCGTCCGCGACCTCGTAGAGCAGGGGGCCGCCGTAGATGGTCTCGACATCGTGCAGGGCGAGCTCGAGTGCGGTGACCACCCCGAAGTTCCCGCTCCCGCCGCGCAACGCCCACAGGAGGTCCTCGTGCTGGTCCTCGCCGACCGCACGGACGCGCCCGTCGGCGGTGACCACCTCGGCACCGACCAGGTTGTCGCACGAGAGGCCGCAGCCGCGGGTCAGATAGCCGATGCCGCCGCCCAGGGTGAGACCACCCACGCCGGTGGTGGAGATGATGCCCCCGGTGGTGGCCAGGCCGTAGACGTGGGTGGCGTGGTTGAAGTCCCCCCAGGTGGCGCCCCCGCCGACCCGGGCGGTCTTCTTGATCGGGTCGACGAACACGTTGTTCAGCGGCGACAGGTCGAGCACGACGCCGCCGTCGCAGGTCCCGAACCCGGGCGCGCTGTGCCCGCCGCCGCGCACCGCGAGATCCAGCCCGGCCTCGCGGGCGTAGTTCACCACGGCGGCGGCGTCGGCGGCCGAGGTCGCCCGCACGATGAGCGCGGGACGGCGGTCATGCATCCCGTTGTGGACCTGGCGGTGCTCGTCGTAGCCGTCCCCACCCGGCTCGATGACCGGACCGCGCACCTGTTCACGCAGCTCAGCGATGGTCGTCATGATCCCTCCTCGCGCGGTTCCCTGGCGTCCTCCCTGCCTGACCGGCCCGGGCGCGGGCATCGTTCCACCGCGTTGCCGGGACGAGCTCACCCGCTGCGGGCGAGGGGGCCGGATGGTGGATGCCCGTGCTCCGAGCGACGCCGTGCCCATCGGCGCTGCGGTCGGTGCGGGTCGCTCAGTCCGGGTCGGCGGGGGCGATCGAGGTCGGCGGCACGAGCCCGGCGTCGCCCGGCTGCAGCACGACCATCGTGAACCGCACGGGCCGGTCGCCCGCGCCGGAGTAGCGGTGCGGCACCTGCGCCTGGAACATCACCGTGTCGCCCTCGCCGAGCTCGTGCTCCACGGCACCGACCCGGAGCCCGAGCCGGCCGTGCAGCACGGAGAGCACCTCGGCGGTGCCGATCGGGTGGGCCTCGCCCTCGAAGGCGTCGCCGGGCTGCAGGGTCCAGTCCCACAGCTCGACGACGTCGGGGGGGTCGGTCCCGATCCGGAACACCGCGGTGCTCCCGGCATCGCTGCTCCACAGCGGTACGGCCTGCTCCGCCCGCCGGACGACGACGCGGGGCGTGGCGTCGCCGTCGACCAGGGAGGTCACCCCCACCCGCAGGGCCTCGGCCAGGTGCACCAGCGTGCCGATGCTGGGGTTGCCGCGCGCGGTCTCGATCTGGATCACCGTGCCGCGGCTGACCCCGGACGCGGCGGCGAGCGCGTCGATGGTCATGCGGCGCTGCTGGCGGAGCGCGCGGACGTTGCGGCCGATCGCCGTGGCGACGTCGTCGGGGGACTGCACCCGATCCATTCTGCCGTACCCCGGGGGATAGTCGGTTGTACTTCTCCGGGGCCGACCGTACAGTTCAGTGACGTGCCCTCGTTCGTCCAGTTCGTTGTACCCCGCTGATGGCCGCCGGATTCGCCGCGCCGTCGGCCCTGCTGTCGGCCGTCACCTACGGGTTCGCCGACTTCGCGGGCGGGTTCGCCGCCCGTCGCGCCCCCGTCCTCACCGTGACCGTGGTCGCCCAGATCGCGGGCCTGGTCGCGCTCCTCCCGGGACTCCTGCTGATCCCCGGCAGCCCGAGCGTTCCGGCGGCGTGGATCGGCGCCCTGGCCGGGCTCGCCGGCGCCTCCGGGCTGCTGCTGTACTTCCGCGGCCTCGCCGTGGGCCCGATGGGCACGGTCGCGCCGCTGTCGGCCGTCGTCGCGGCCGGTCTGCCGCTGCTGGTCGGCATCCTCGGCGGGGAGCGCCCCGGGCCGTGGACGATCGTCGGCATGCTGGTCGCGCTGGTCGCGATCGTGCTGGCCACCACCGGTTCCCGCCGGGAGAGGGCGGCGCTCGCCGGGGTGCTGCTGGGCCTGGCCTCCGGGGCCGGGTTCGGCCTGTTCTTCGTGATCCTCGACGCGACCCCGGCGGACTCGGGCCTCTGGCCGCTCGTCTTCGGGCGGACGGCGTCGGTGAGCCTGCTGCTGGTCCTCACCCTGATCCGCCGTCCAGGCCGGCCGGGCAGCGTGTGGCTGATGGTCGCCAGCGGCGTGCTGGACTCCGCGGCCAACGTCTTCTTCCTGCTCGCCACCCGGGTCGGCTCCCTCGGCGTGACCTCGGTGATCGTGGCGCTCTACCCGGTCGCCGTCGTGCTGCTCGCCCGCGCGGTCCTGCGCGAGCGCCTCACGGTGGTGCAGCTGGTGAGCGTGGTGCTGGCGGTGGGGGCGAGCGTCACCCTGGCCGGCGGCGGCTGAGCGGCCTCAGCGCCAGGACGGCAGCCAGAGCTCGGCCTGCCAGTGCTCGGGCGTGATCGGCAGCCCGACGAGGATCGGCCAGAGCCAGGCGAAGTTGGCCACCACGGCGCCGACCCACAGCCCGACGACGAGCAGGCCGGTGCGCCGGCGTTCGGACCCCGCCCGGCGGGCCCGGCCCAGGATGTCGCCCATGACCAGCACGGTGGCCAGCACCAGGAACGGCGCCACCGGCGTCATGTAGAAGAAGTACATCTGCCGGTCGATGTTGAGGAACCACGGCAGGAAGCCGGCCGCGTAGCCGACGAGCACCGCCGCGTACCGCCAGTCCGCGCGGGTGACCGTGCGCCAGATCCCCCAGAGCAGCACCGGGATCGCCGGCCACCACAGCGCGGGCGTGCCGACCAGCATCACGGCGCTGGTGCACTCGGTGGCGTCGCAGCCGTGGACCGACGCGCTGGACTCGTAGAAGTAGAGCATCGGGCGCAGACCCATGGGCCAGGTCCAGGGTTTGGACTCCCACGGGTGCGGGTGCCCGACCGGGGTGTCCAGGCTCTCGTGGAAGGCCAGGACGTGGCCGCTGTAGTACCAGAGCGACCGCAGTGCGGCGGGGACGACCGACCAGGGCCCGCCGCTCCCGACCTGGTTGCCCACCGCGTGCCGGTCGATCCCGACCTCGCTGCCGAACCACGCCCACCAGCAGCTCAGGTAGGTCAGCAGGGGCACCAGGAGCAGCGCCCACAGCGCCGGGGCCAGGTCGCGGCGCAGGGTCCCCACCCACGGCCGCGCGACGCCCGCGGCCCGCCGTGCCGACACGTCCCACAGCACGACGAGGACGCCGAAGAACGCCACCCAGTAGATGCCCGACCACTTCACGCCGCAGGCCAGGCCCAGCAGCACGCCCGTGGCCAGCCGCCACCAGCGCACCCCGAGCCGGGGGCCGAACGGGGACTCGGTGATCCGGTCGGCGACCGATGCGAGCCGCTCCCGGACGTCGTCGCGGTCCCGGACGAGCGTGCAGAAGGCGGCGAGCACGAAGAAGGCCTGGAAGACGTCGAGCATCCCGACCCGGGCCTGCACGTGCGACACGCCGTCGCAGATCAGGAGCACCCCGGCGAGGCCGCCGAGCAGGGTCGACCGCGTGAGCCGCCGCGCGACCCGCACGATCATGAGGATCATCAGCGTGCCGCAGAAGGCCGCGGCCACCCGCCAGCCCACCGCGTCGTAGCCGAAGAGCCACTCGCCGACCGCGATCAGCTGCTTGGCGAGGGGCGGGTGCGCGACGAGCTCGTAGCCCGGGTTGTCCTCGACGCCACCGTTGCGCAGCATCTGCCAGGCCTGCGGCACGTAGTGCTTCTCGTCGAAGACCGGGGTGCCGGAGTCGGTCGGGTAGCCCAGCCCGGCGAACCGCAGCACACCGCCCAGCACGGCGAGGGCTATCGCGAGCAGCCAGCTGCGGAGGGTGTCGGTGGGCGGTGGGGGTCCGAGCCGGACGGCGGGGTCCGGCTCCGGTGGGCGCAGCGGCGGCGGTGTGCCGACGGTGACCGCTCCCGTCACGTCGGGTTCGTCGTCGGCCACCACCCGGTCGGCCCGCACGGAGCCCTTCGCGCCCCCGGAACCCGTTGCGCCGACGGAACCCACCGAACCCACCGAGCCCACCGAACCCACCGAGCCCACCGAACCCACGGAGCCCACAGGGGTTCCGGCCCGCGCCCCGATCGGCTCCACCGGCCCGATCGTAGGCTCACGGTCATGCTCGTTCTCGCCGCCACCCCGCTGGGCGACGCCCGGGACGCCTCGGTCCGGCTGCGGGAGGCCATCGCCACCGCCGACGTCGTCGCGGCCGAGGACACCCGGCGCTTCCGGGCGCTCGCCGCGGCCCTCGACGTCCCGGTGCGGGGCACGGTGCTCAGCCACTACGACGCCGTGGAGACGGCCCGGATGCCCGGCCTGCTCGACGACGTCCGCGCCGGCCGGACCGTGCTGGTCGTCACCGACGCCGGGATGCCGGCGGTGTCGGATCCCGGCTACCGGCTCGTGGCGGCCGCGGCGGCCGAGGACCTGCCGATCACCTGCCTGCCCGGCCCGTCGGCCGTGACGACCGCGCTGGTCCTCTCCGGCCTGCCCTGCGACCGCTTCTGCTTCGAGGGCTTCGCACCGCGCAAGGCCGGGGAGCGGACGCGATGGCTGGGGCAGCTCCTCCACGAGCCCCGGGCGGTCGTGTTCTTCGAGTCCCCCCACCGGCTGGGCGACACGCTCCGGGCGGCGGTCGAGGTGCTGGGGCCGGAGCGCGCCGCCGCGGTGTGCCGCGAGCTGACGAAGACCTACGAGGAGGTCCGCCGGGGCCCGCTCGCCGAGCTGGCGGAGTGGGCGGCGGGCGAGGTGCGGGGCGAGATCACGGTGGTGCTCGCCGGTGCCGCGCCCTCGGCCGCTCCGCCGGTCGAGTCCCTGGTGCCGGCGGTGCAGGAGCGGGTCGCCGAGGGCGAGCGGCTCAAGGACGCCGTGGCCGCGGTGGCGAAGGCCGCCGGCGTGGGCAAGCGCGAGCTCTACAACGCCACCCTGCAGTCCTCGTGAGTGGCACGTGCCGCCGGCACGTGCCACTCACGGGTCAGTTGCCCGCGGTCGGGGCGGGCGCGGGCGCCGACCGGCGCTGGAGCGCGCGGGCGACCGGCTCCACGAACTTGGCCGCGATCGGGCCGAGGATCGCCATGATCAGTACGTACGCGGTGGCCAGTGCGGCCAGCTGGGCCGGCACGGCGGCGTAGGACACCGCCAGGCCCGCGATGACGATCGAGAACTCACCCCGGGCGATGAGCGCGGCACCCGCGCGGGCCCGGCCGAGCTTCCCGATGCCCTGCCGCCGGGCCGCCCACCAGCCGGTCGCGATCTTGGTCGCCGAGGTGGCGACGGCGAGCACCACCGCCCAGCCGAGCACCGGCGGGATGGCCTTCGGGTCGGTGTTCAGCCCGAAGACCACGAAGAACACCGCCGCGAACAGGTCCCGCAGCGGCTCGAGCAGCCGGGTGGCGTTGTGCGCGGTGGACCCGGAGATCGCGATGCCCAGCAGGAAGGCGCCGACCGCGGCGGAGACCTGCAGCGCCGAGGCGAGCCCGGCGACGAGCAGCGCCGCGCCGAGCACCTTGAGCAGGAAGACCTCGCGGTCCGGGCTGTCGACGACGGCCGAGACGTACCGGCCCCAGCGCAGCGCCACCAGCAGCACGACGGCGATCACCGCGAGCGAGATCCCGACGGCCTCGAGCCCGCCGATGAACGTCACGCCGATCAGCAGGGCGGTGAGGATCGGCAGGTAGACCGCCATGACCAGGTCCTCGAACACGAGGATCGACAGCACGACCGGCGTCTCGCGGTTACCGAGCCGGCCGAGGTCGGACAGCACCTTGGCGACGATCCCGGACGACGAGATGTACGTGACGCCGCCCATCACCATCGCCCCGACCGGACCCCAGCCGAGGATCAGCGCCACCGCCACGCCCGGCGCGGCGTTGAGCACGATGTCGAGCACGCCGCCGGTCCACGAGCGTTTGAGCCCGGTCATCAGCTCGGCGGCGGAGTACTCCAGGCCCAGCAGCAACAGCAGCAGGACGACGCCGACCTCGCTGGCCAGCGACGTGAACTCGCCGATGTCCCCGAGCGGGAACAGGCCGCCGGTGCCGAAGCAGAGCCCGCCGACGAGGTAGAGCGGGATGGGGGAGAGGCCGATCCGGCCCGCCAGCCGGCCGAGCAGTCCGAGCCCGAAGAAGACGGCGCCGAGCTCGATCAGTTCGAGCGCGGTGTGGTCCACGGGCTATCCGTTCTTGAGGATCTTGACGGCGTTGTCGAGCCCCTCGGACGTGCCGACGGTGACCAGCAGGTCCCCGGCGGTCAGGGTGAAGTCGGGAGTGGGGGACGGGTGCGCCTGGCCGGCTCGCATCACCGCGACCACCGAGACGCTCGTCCGGGTGCGCAGGGCGGTGTCGCCCAGCGTCCGCCCGTCGTACGGGCTGTTCTCGAGCACCGGGATCTGCCTGGTGTGGATGCCCGGCAGGTCCTTGTGCTCCTCGTTGAGCTGCGCGACCAGCTGCGGCGCACCGAGCAGGTTGGCCAGCGCCGAGGCCTCCTCGGCGGTCAGCGGCAGCTCGGCCAGGCAGGCGTCCGGATCGTCGGACTTGGACAGGATCAGCTCGATCTGGCCGTCGCGATGGGTGACGACACCGACGCGACGGCCGTTGCGCAGGGCGAAGTCCTTGCGTACGCCGATCCCGGGCAGGGGAGTGACCTCCACGTTCACCCCACAACGGTAACCCGGACGATCGTGACGTCCCGCCACGGAGGATTGGCCGCTGGACCGGGCGGGGTAGAGGGCCCCATGACCGGTCCGGATCTCCCGCCCCAGGTGCTCGTCCTCTTCGGCGCCACCGGCGACCTCGCGCGGCGCAAGCTCTTCCCGGGGCTCTTCTTCCTCTGGCGCGAGGGGCTGCTGCCGGCGGCCTTCCGGATCATCGGGTCCGGTCGGCACTCGCCCGGGACGGACGAGGAGTTCCGGGACGAGGTCCGCCAGGAGGGCGAGGGGTGGGAGGACTTCGCCTCCCGGATCAGCTTCGTGACCTCCTCGGCCGACGACGGGTCGGAGCTCGCCGAGGCCGTACGTGCGGTGGAGCAGGAGCTGGGCGGCGACGCGCGCCGGCTCGTCTACCTGTCCGTGCCGCCGTCGGCGGCGATCGGCATGGTCCGGATGCTGGAGAAGGAGGGCCTGAACGAGCGGGCCCACCTGGTGCTGGAGAAGCCGTTCGGGACCGACCTGGCGTCGGCGAAGGAGCTCGACGCGGCGCTGCTCGACGTGTTCGCGCCCGAGCAGCTGTTCCGGATCGACCACTTCCTGGGCAAGGAGGCGGTGCAGAACATCCTGGCGCTGCGCTTCGCGAACGGGCTGTTCGAGCCGGTGTGGAACGCGCAGCACGTCGCCTACGTGCAGATCGACGTCCCGGAGGAGATCGGGATCGAGGGCCGGGCGTCGTTCATGGAGTCGACCGGCACGTTCCGCGACATGATCTCCACGCACCTGTTCCAGCTGCTGGGCTTCGTCGCGCTGGAGCCGCCCACGGCGATCGACGCCGAGGGGCTGCACGAGGAGAAGGCGAAGGTCTTCCGGGCGATCCGCCGGCTGGACCCGGCGAAGGTCGTCTTCGGGCAGTACGAGGGCTACCGGGACGAGGAGGGCGTCGCCGACGACTCGCAGGTCGAGACGTTCGTGGCGCTCGAGGCGCGCGTCGACAACTGGCGGTGGAAGGGCGTGCCGTTCTACCTGCGCACGGGCAAGGCGCTCGCGCAGACCCGGCGCACGATCACCGTCGGCTTCCGGGAGCCGCCGCTCGAGGTCTTCCCCTGCGACGCCGACGGCGAGCCCAACGAGCTCGTCCTGGAGCTGACCGACGACGCCGAGATCTTCGTCGACCTCCGCGCCAAGCGCCCGGGCCCTGCGCTGGAGATCGCGCACGCCCGGATGAGCCTGGCGCTGGTCGAGGCGTTCCCCGGCTCGACCGCCGTCGAGGCCTACGAACGGCTGCTGCTCGACGCCATGCGGGGCGACCAGGCCCTGTTCACCTCCACCGCCGAGGTCGAGCGGCTGTGGGAGCTGTGCGACCCGGTGCTCGCCGACCCGCCGCCCGTGCACACCTACCCGCAGGGCTCGTGGGGGCCGCAGGAGGCCGTCGACCTGCCCGGCCCGCGGGGCTGGCGGATCCCCGAGGAGCGCGACGCCCGGGAGCGCGGGTGACGCAGCTGCCGATCGCCGAGCACGGCATGGTCGGCGACCTGCGGACCGCGGCCCTGATCGGCACCGACGGCACGGTCGACTGGTTCTGCGCGCCCCGCCTCGACTCGCCCAGCCCCTTCGCCGCGCTGCTCGACGAGGAGACCGGCGGCCACTGGAGCTGCACCCGACCTGCGAGGTCGCCTCCCGCCAGCAGTCCCACTTCCCCGACTCCAACGTCCTGATCACCCCGTTCCTCACCGAACACGGGATCGTCGAGGTGCCGGACTTCATACCGCTGCTGCGCGACCACGATGCCGAGCACCGGCAGCGGATGATCAGCTCCGCGATCAACCTGGACCGCGCCGGGGTGGGACGGGAGGCCCGACCCGCGCTCACGGGTCGGGGTGGCTGCGAAGGAGCACGCGGCTGTCCCAGGCCGGGCCACCGGTGGACCGGACCTGCACCGCGGCGGTCAGGTCGCGGACGGGCGCGGGGAGCTCGTCCGCACCGGCGGCGCCCCGGGCCGCAGCGCGATCTCGACGGACCGTGAGACCGCGCCGACGACGACGCCGGCCTCGAGCCAGAGCGGGCCGCCCTCGATACGGGTGGGGTGGGCGTGCCGGATCGCGTGCGTCAGCGCCTCGACGGTGGCGGTGACGACGTCGTCGGCGTGGCCGTCGGGCCACCCGAGCGTGCCCAGCCAGACCCGCAGCGCGCCGCGGACGAGTCCCACCGACCAGGCCTCACCGGGGACGCGGATGCCCCACGCCGCCTCGGGCAGCCGGCCCGTCCGCGCCCCGGCGGGGCCCGCACGGGACCCCGTCTGCTCGAACACCGGCCTCACCTGCCCGTCGCCGTGGCCTCGACTCCGGCACGGACAGGCTGATCGAGCCTTCGTGGGGCCCCACCGGCGGCCCCGTGGAGCGGCCGTCCGCGCAGCCGGGCGCGCCGTCGCGGCGGGCTCCGATCACCCTGCCGTGGGCGGCGGGAAGCCGGTTCCGCGGCGGGCCTACGCTGGTCACATGAGTTCCTCCGTGCTGACCGCCGTGGCGTGGCCGTACGCCAACGGTCCGCGGCACATCGGCCACGTCTCCGGCTTCGGTGTGCCCTCCGACGTCTTCTCGCGCTTCCGCCGGATGTCGGGCGACCGGGTGCTCATGGTCAGCGGCACGGACGAGCACGGCACCCCGATCCAGGTGCAGGCCGACGCGGAGAACCTCACCCCGCGCCAGCTCGCGGACAAGTACAACAAGGTCATCACCGAGGACCTGCAGGGCCTCGGGCTGTCGTACGACCTGTTCACCCGGACCACGACGTCGAACCACTACGACGTCACGCAGCAGATGTTCCTGTCGCTGTACAAGAACGGGTACATCGTCCCCAAGACCCAGATGGGTGCGATCAGCCCGTCCACGGGCCGTACGCTGCCGGACCGCTACGTCGAGGGCACGTGCCCGATCTGCGGGTACGACGGCGCGCGCGGCGACCAGTGCGACAACTGCGGCAACCAGCTCGACCCCGCCGACCTGATCAACCCCCGGTCGCGGATCAACGGCGAGACGCCGAAGTTCGTCGAGACCGAGCACTTCTTCCTCGACCTGCCCGCCTTCTCCGAGTCGCTGGGCCGCTGGCTGTCCACGCGCACCGACTGGCGGCCGAACGTGCTCAAGTTCAGCGCCAACCTGATCGAGGACCTCAAGCCGCGGGCCATCACCCGCGACCTCGACTGGGGCGTCCCGGTGCCGCTCGACGGCTGGCGCGACAACCCGCTCAAGCGCATCTACGTCTGGTTCGACGCCGTCATCGGGTACCTCTCGGCGTCCGTCGAGTGGGCCCGCCGCGGTTCCGACCCGGACGCGTGGAAGCAGTGGTGGACCGACCCGGCCGCCCAGAGCTACTACTTCATGGGCAAGGACAACATCACCTTCCACTCGGTGATGTGGCCGGCGATCCTGCTCGGGCAGAACGGCCAGGGCGACCACGGCGGCGAGCCCGGCACGTTCGGCACGCTGAACCTGCCCAGCGAGATCGTGTCGTCGGAGTACCTCACGATGAGCGGGTCGAAGTTCTCGACCTCACGCGGCACCGTGATCTACGTCGGGGACTTCCTGCGGGAGTTCGGGCCGGACGCGCTGCGCTACTTCATCGCCGTCGCCGGTCCGGAGAACCAGGACACGGACTTCACCTGGGAGGAGTTCGTCCGGCGGATCAACTTCGAGCTGGCCAACGAGTGGGGCAACCTCGTCAACCGCTCGATCTCGATGGCGCACAAGAACGTGGGCGCGATCCCGAAGCCCACGGCGCCCACCGAGGCCGACGCGGCCCTGCTCGCCACCTCGAGGGCCGGCTTCGACACCGTCGGCGACCTGCTGCGCCGCAACCGCTTCAAGCAGGCGGTCACCGAGGCGATGCGGGTCGTGGGCGCGGCGAACAAGTACATCTCCGACCAGGAGCCGTGGAAGCGCAAGGACGACCCGGACCGCCGGGACACGATCCTGCACACCGCGCTGCAGGTGGTGTCCGACGCGAACACCCTGCTCACGCCGTTCCTGCCGCACGCCGCGCAGAAGGTGCACGAGGCGCTGGGCGGCGAGGGCGTGTGGGCGGCACAGCCGGAGATCCGGTCGGTGGAGGACCTGGGCGACGGCCCGGACTACTCCGTCCTCACCGGGGACTACACCGACCAGCAGGCCACCTGGGAGTCCCGGCCGATCGAGGTCGGCCGCCCGCTGGCCAAGCCGACCCCGCTGTTCGCCAAGCTGGCCCCCGAGCTCGGCGAGACCGGCCCGGAGTGGGCACCGATCCAGAAGTGACCCGCCCCCTGATCGCAGTAGGGAACCACAACGGGTTGAGTAACGGCGTTACGACTCGTTGTGGTTCCCTGACGCACGCAGGTGCCGATGGCTAGGCGCGAGCGGCCGGAGCCCCCCGAGCCGCTGGGCGTGCCCACCGTCGACGCCCACACCCACCTCGACGCCTGTGGCTGCGAGACGGCCGAGGACGTCGCCGCCGCCATGGACCGGGCCGCCGCCGTCGGCGTCGGCCGCGCCGTCACCGTGGCCGACGACCTCACGGCCGCGAGATGGGCCGTGCAGGCCGCGCACTGGGACGAGCGGGTCGCGGCGGCCGTCGCGCTGCACCCGACCCGCACCGCCGCCGTCACGGACGACGAGTTCGCCGAGATCGAGCGGCTGGCCGCCGACCCGCGCGTGGTGGCGGTCGGCGAGACGGGCCTGGACTACTACTGGGACCACTCGCCGCCCGAGGCCCAGCAGGCCTCCTTCCGCTGGCACATCGACCTCGCCAAGCGGCTCGGCAAGCCGCTGATGATCCACGACCGCGAGGCGCACGCCGACGTGCTGCGCCTGCTCCGGGAGGAGGGCGCGCCGGAGACCGTGGTCTTCCACTGCTTCTCCGGCGACGCCGCGATGGCCCGCGAGTGCGCCGACGCCGGTTACGTTCTGTCGTTCGCCGGACCGGTGACCTTCCGCAACGCCGCCGCGCTCCGCGAGGCCGCGGCGATCCCCGACGACGACCACCTGCTGGTCGAGACGGACGCCCCGTTCCTCACTCCGCACCCGCACCGCGGCCGCGCCAACGAGCCCTACTGCCTACCGTGGACGGTGCGTGGCCTCTCCGAAGTCCGTGGCGTGCAGGCGGATGCGCTCGCCGGGGCCACCGGCCGCAACGCCGAGCGGGTCTTCGGGCTCGCCGACCTGCCGCCCGTCGCGACTGTGCCGTCGCCCGACGGTCGGGCACCGCGCTCGGCGTAGCGGACGCACCGTTCGGCGCTGCCGCGCGCGTCGGGGTCGAACCCGGCGAGCACAGCCCGTTACGGTTCCGTGATCGCCCAGCCGGGAGGAGTCCGCTCCCCAGCATCGGTGCGGCGACGCGTGACCGGGCGTTCCCCGACCCCGCCCCGGTCACCGTCGCGCGCCACCCCTGCCCGGTCCGACGAGCGTCTGGAAGCCAGTGGTCGACGTATCTGCGCGCGCGCGCCGGCGCGCGGTCCGGGTCCGCCTGGGACTCGAGTCGCTGGAGCACGCCGAGCCGCCGGTCGCCACCGACGCACCGACGCTGCGCCCGGGACCGTGGCTGGAGTACGACGAGGGGGCCGACGAGAGCCCCGACCCGGCGGAGGACCTGCGCGGATACGCCGACTCCGGCGTCGCGGTCCGGGACTACGTCCCGGGATCCTGGTGGACCGAGGCCGAGGAGAGCGCCGAGGAGAGCGTCGAGGAGAGCGAGGCCGACGGGGCGTCCGGCCGGGCGGCCGGCGCCTGGCTCGACCGCTCCGAGCACGTCGAGGACATCTGGGCCGGCGGCACCTGGGCCGAGGACGGCCCGCGCGGCGAGGCCGAGCCGTTCACCGCCCCGTTCGCGGCGATCGAGGTCGTCGGGACGCCGGAGCTGCCCTCGGAACCCGAGGCGCCGGCGGGGCCGGGTGCCCTGGACACCGTGCCCGCTGGCGGCAGCTGGTTCGACGAGGCGCCCACGGGCGGGATGCCGCGCGTGGAGCCGTCCGTCCGGGAGGACGAGACCGCGCGCATCGACACCGGCGGGTTCGTGGCGCTGGAGGACACGGGCCGCTTCCCGGCGCTCGAGGACACCGGCCGCGTCGACTCCGGCCGGTTCGCGGCGTTCGAGGACACGGGGCGCGTCGACTCGGGGCGGTTCACCGCGTTCGACGACACGGGGCGGGTCGACTCGGGGCGGTTCGCCGAGGTCGAGGACACGGGGCGGCTGGACTCGGGCGCCCTCGCCGTCGTCGCCCCGGCGGCTCCCGACACCCGGCCCGACACCCGGCCCGACACCGTGCCCCCTGCCGAGCCCGAGACCGAGGCGTTCGCCGTCGTCGCCCCTCCGGCGCCGGCGGAGCCCGAGCCGCTCGGCGTCACCGCCGCGCCCGCCACCCCCCGCACGTCTCGCACCGCCGCCCCCCGCACCGCGACGCCGCGCGCGACGCCGCCCGCCCGTGCCGGCCGGAGGTCCGGCTTCGGTGCCCGCGCGGTCGCCCTCGCCGCCCTGCTCACGCTCACCGCGGGCAGCGCGACGGCGCTCGCGGTGGACAAGTCCGTGACGGTGACGGTCGACGGCCAGGACCGCGTCCTGCACACCTACGCCGGCGACGTCGCCGGCGTGCTGGCCGCGGCCGGCATCGCCGCGAACCCCCAGGACCGCGTCGAGCCCGCGCCGACCACGGAGATCGCCGACGGCGACCAGGTGATCGTCAACCGGGCCCGGATGCTCACGCTCACCGAGGGCGGGCAGACCCGCAACGTCTGGACCACGGCGTCGTCGGTCGACGAGGCGCTCAAGGGCCTGGGCGTGAACGTGCAGCCGATCCAGATGTCGCTCGCGCCGGACACGCAGATCCCGATGGGCGGCCTCGACGTCCGCGTCGAGGTGCAGCGCACCGTCACCCTCACCGACGGCACCGGCGCGCCCGAGCAGATCACCACCAGCGCCGGGACGATCGCCGGGCTGCTGGCGGACAAGGGCGTCACCCTCGGCCCGGACGACGTGTCGGTGCCCAGCAGCGACACCCAGCTGACCGACGGCATGCAGATCCACCTGGTGCGCAACGGCGTCGGCGAGGTCGTCGAGGTGCGCCGGACCGACCCGCCGGTGCAGGAGATCGAGGACCCCGAGCTGCCCCGTGGGAAGCGCGAGGTCGTCGACCCGGGCGCGCCCGGCGAGCAGACCGCCGTGATGCGCGTGTACGTGCAGAACGGCCAGGAGGTCCGCCGCGAGCAGATCCGCGCGGGCGCGAGCACCCCGCCGCGGCCGCGGATCGTCAAGGTCGGCACCAACGACGAGGAGCCCGAGGTGCCGGCGATCTCCGACGGCGCGGTCTGGGACCGGCTCGCGCAGTGCGAGGCCGGCGGGAACTGGGCGATCAACACCGGCAACGGCTACTACGGCGGCGTCCAGTTCGACGCCTCCACCTGGCGCGCCTACGGCGGCACCCAGTACGCGCCGCTGCCGCACCAGGCCAGCCGCGAGGAGCAGATCACCGTGGCCAGCAAGGTCCGCGACTCCCGCGGCGGCTACGGAGCCTGGCCCGCCTGCGCCCGCAAGCTCGGCCTGCCCCGCTAGAAGGTGCCCGGGGCGAGGTCGAGGGCCTTCTCCAGGTCGGCGAGGGCCTGGTCCTCGCTCGTCACCTTGATCGCCCGCATGCCCAGCGCGGCCGCGGGCTTGCAGTTGATGCCCAGGTCGTCGAGGTAGACGCAGTCCTCGGGGCGCACGCCGAGCCCCGAGCAGGCCAGCTCGTAGATCGCGGGATCGGGCTTGCGCACCCCGACCTTGCTGCTCTCCACCACGTACTCGAACCGCGCCATGATCGCGGCGATCTCGGCGGCGCGCTCCTCGGTGGCGGACATCTGGGCGCCGTGCCCCGCCGGCACGTTGTTGGTGATGCAGCCGAGCCGGTGGCCCCGCTCCTTGAGCAAGTCGAGCGCCGCGACCATCCGCGGCCGGACCGAACCGGACAGCACCGCCAGCACGACGCTGCCGGGCAGGTCGTGGCCGAGCGCGCGGGCCTCGGCGGCGAACTCGGCGTCGAACGCCGCGGCGTCGATCTCCGCACGCTCGAACCGGGCCCAGGCGTTGGTGTCCGGGTTCGTGGAGTTGATCCGGCGGACGAGGTCCCTGGGCAGCCCGCGTTCGGCCTCGATCCGGGCGAACGCCTCGAAGGGGGAGGCGGTGATCACGCCGCCGAAGTCGAACACCACGGCCGGGAGGTCGGTCATGATGCGACTGTATTACGGCTGCGGCCTGCGCAGAACGAACCGGACGCCGCCGAGGTCCAGCTCACGGTCCGCGCGCGCCTCCAGGAGCACGGTGGTCACGGCCTCGACGGGGCCGCCCCGGAAGGTGGCCGTGGCGTCGTCGAGCCGCAGGGTGTCGCCGTCGAGCGGGGCGCCGGTCGCCGCCGCCCAGCGCCCCGCCGGGCCCACGACCTCGATCCCGCGCAGATCCGTCACGACCCCGGTGCGGACGTGCTCGCGCCACGGCCCCTCGACGACGGTGAAGTCCTCGGGCGGGTCCGAGACGTCGAGCGAGAGCAGGGCGGCCCCGTGTCGGCGGGATGCAGGTGCCGGGAGGCCCAGCGGCCCCGGGTCTGCGGGCGGTCGAACTCCGCGACCACCCGGATGCCGTGCCCCGCGAGCCGTTCCCGCTGCCCCTCCAGGTCCGCGACCTGGAGGATCACCATGGACATGCCCTCGCCCGCGCGCTCCAGCCGGCGTGCCGCCGACGTCCCCTCCCGCACGGCCGCGCACACCTCCAGGAACCGGTCGCGGCCCAGCGGGTAGATCGCGCTGGAGACGCCGAAGCCCTCGAGCTCGGCCTCGAACGAGCAGCGGGACAGGCCCAGGTCGCCGGCGATCCGGGCGTCGAGAGCCTCCGGATCGCCGGTGAGCAGGGTGGGCCGGCGCAGTCTCCGCATCCCCGCAGTCTGCCGTGCGGGTGCGATCCCGGATGATGGATCCGTGACCGAACCCGCCACCTCCCGCCTGCTGGGCCCGGCAGAGGTGCGTGCGCTCGCCGAGCGCTTCGGCATCCGCCCGACCAAGAAGCTCGGGCAGAACTTCGTCCACGACCCGAACACGGTCCGCCGGATCGTCAGGGCCGCGGACCTCACGGCCGAGGACGTCGTGGTCGAGGTCGGGCCCGGGCTGGGCTCGCTGACCCTCGCGCTGCTCCCCGCCGCCGCGCACGTGCACGCGGTGGAGATCGACCCGGCGCTCGCCGCCGCCCTGCCCGGCACGGCCGCCGAGTTCGCGCCGGCGCTGGCCGACCGGCTGACGGTCACGAACGTCGACGCCATGAAGGTCGAGGCGCTGGACCCGGCGCCCACCGCGGTCGTCGCGAACCTGCCGTACAACGTCGGCGTGCCCGTCCTGCTCCACCTGCTGGCCGCCCTGCCGAGCCTGGAGAAGGGCCTGGTCATGGTGCAGCAGGAGGTCGTGGACCGGCTCGCGGCGGGTCCCGGGAGCAAGACCTACGGCGTCCCGAGCGTCAAGCTGGCCTGGTTCGCCGACGCCCGCCGCGCCGGGCCGGTCCCGCGGGCGGTGTTCTGGCCGGTGCCCAACGTCGACTCCGGGTTGCTGGCCTTCACCCGCCGGGACCCGCCGCCCGGCGACGGGGCCGCGGCAGATCGGGGCAGGGTGGACCGGGCCGAGGTGTTCGCGCTGGTCGACGCCGCTTTCGCGCAACGTCGCAAGGCCCTGCGGCCCGCGCTGGCCGGATGGGCCGGATCCCCCGCGGCCGCCGAGGAGGCCCTGCGCGCCGCCGGTATCGATCCGATGGCCCGCGCCGAGACACTCGGTGTCGAGGACTTCGCCCGGCTGGCCGCACACCGCCCCCGGTAACCCCGGGCTTTCCGTCGGTGCGGCGGCCTACCCTTTCACCGCGCACCGACCCGAGGAGAACCATGGCCGTCAGCGACACCGGCGCGAGCGCCGAACCCGGCACGCGCCCCGGCGTCACGGAGCCGTCGAGTCCGTGGCCGGCCCTCTGGGCGCTGGTCCTCGGCTTCTTCATGATCCTGGTCGACTCGACGATCGTCTCGGTCGCCACGCCCGCGATCCAGTCGGACCTGGGGGCGAGCGTCGACGCCGTGGTGTGGGTGACCAGCGCCTACCTGCTGGCCTACGCGGTGCCGCTGCTGATCACCGGCCGCCTGGGGGACCGGTTCGGCCCGCGCCGGGTCTACCTCGCGGGGCTGGCCATCTTCACGGTCGCCTCGCTGTGGTGCGGGCTCACCGGCACGATCGCGTGGCTGGTGGTCGCCCGGGTCCTCCAGGGCCTCGGCGCCTCGATGATGACCCCGCAGACCATGGCGGTGATCACGCGGACCTTCCCGCCGAACAAGCGCGGCCAGGCGATGAGCCTGTGGGGCGCGGTCGCGGGCGTCGCCACGCTGGTCGGGCCGATCCTGGGCGGGGTGCTGGTCGACGGGCTCGGCTGGGAGTGGATCTTCTTCGTCAACGTGCCGGTCGGGGTGGTCGGGTTCGTGCTGGCGCTGCGGCTCGTGCCCGCGCTGCCCACCCATGTGCGCCGCTTCGACGTCCTGGGCGTGGTGCTGAGCGCGGTCGGGATGTTCCTGCTGGTCTTCGGCATCCAGGAGGGGCAGAGCTACGACTGGGGCGCCGGCGTCTGGGCGTTGATCGTGTCCGGCCTCGCGGTGCTGGCCGGGTTCGTCTGGTGGCAGGGCCGCAACCCGGCCGAGCCGCTGATGTCGCTGAGCCTGTTCCGCGACCGCAACTTCAGCCTGGCCAACATCGCGATCACCACGGTCGGGTTCGCCGTCACGGCGATGGCCTTCCCGATCACCTTCTACGCGCAGGGCGTCCTGGGGCTCAGCCCCACGCGCGCGGCCCTGTTGCTCATCCCGCTGGCGGTGTTCTCCGGGGCCCTGGCCCCGTTCGTCGGCCGGCTCACCGACCGGGCGCACCCGCGCTGGATCGCGGGGTTCGGCATGACCTGCTGGGCGGCGTCGCTGGTCTGGCTCGCGGCCGTCATGAAGCCCGACGCCGCGATCTGGACCCTGGAGCTGCCGATCGCGCTGCTCGGCGTCGGCAACGCGTTCGTCTGGGGCCCCGTCGCCACGACCGCCAACCGCAACCTGCCGCCCGCGCAGGCCGGGGCCGGTGCGGGCGTCTACAACACCACGCGGCAGGTCGGCGCGGTGCTGGGCAGCGCAGGCATCGCCGTGCTCATGGAGTCCCGCATCGCGGCGAACGTCGGTGGGGGCGGCGGGGCGCGGACGGAGAGCATCAGCGCCATCCCGGTGGCGCTGCACGGCCCCTTCAGCACGGCGATGGCGCAGGCCCTGCTGCTGCCCGCCGGAGTGCTGCTGGTGGGCCTGGTGGCCGTGCTCACCTTCACCGTCAGCCTCAGGTCACCGGTCGCACGCGGTCAGTAGGGTTGGGTGGTGCTCTCCGCCGTTCGTCCTCCGGTCACCGTCCGGGTGCCCGCGAAGATCAACCTCCACCTGGCGGTGGGCGGCGTGCGCACGGACGGCTACCACGACCTGGTCACGGTCTTCCACGCCGTGAGCCTGTTCGACGAGGTGGCGGTCTCGGCGAGCGACCGGCCGGGCCTCGAGGTGCACGGCGAGGGCGTCTCCGAGGTGCCGGTCGACGACACGAACCTGGCCTGGCGGGCCGTCGAGCTGCTGGCCCAGCGCTCCGGCCACGACCCGGACGTGCGCGTCGTGCTGCGCAAGGGCATCCCCGTGGCCGGCGGGATGGCCGGCGGGAGCGCCGACGCCGCGGGAACACTGGTCGCACTCTCGGCGTTGTGGAAGCTGGATCTCAACCGGGACGAGCTGTCGTCCATGGCGGCCGAGCTGGGCAGCGACGTCACCTTCGCCCTGCACGGCGGCACCGCGCTCGGCACCGGCCGCGGCGAGCAGATCGTCCCGGTCCTGTCGCGGCACCCGATGCACTGGGTGATCGCGCTGGCCCGGCGCGGGCTGTCCACCCCGACGGTCTTCACCGAGCTGGACCGGCTGCGCGGCGAGGAGGAACCGCCGGAGCGCCCGGTCGAGCCGGTGCTGGGGGCCCTCGCCCAGGGCGACCCGCGCCAGCTCGCGCTCTCGCTGGGCAACGACCTGCAGGCCGCCGCGGTGAGCCTCGCGCCCGACCTGCGCCGTACCCTGAGGGCAGGGGTCAGCGCCGGCGCGCTGGCCGGGATCGTCTCCGGCTCCGGCCCCACCTGCGCGTTCCTCTGCTCCGACGCCGAGTCGGCGGTCGAGGTCGCCGCGGAGCTCGCCGGTGTCGGCGTCTGCCGCACCGTCCGCGTGGCGCACGGGCCCGTCCCCGGGGCCCGCGTCGTCGACGCGGACGAACCCCCACCCGTACCGCCCGCCCCGAGCGGGTCGCCCTGGCCGCCGGCCCGGGCCTGAGAGAGGACAGATGGCCGGACAGAACCTGGTCAACCTGGAGAACGTCACCGCGCACGTCCCGGGCGACGCCTCCCGCGTGCTGCTCGACGCCGTGTCCCTCGGTGTCGAGCGCGGCGAGCGGGTCGGCGTCGTCGGCCTGAACGGCGGCGGCAAGACCACCCTGCTCGAGGTGCTGGCCGGCCGTCGCGCGCCCGACGGCGGCCGGGTCTCCCGCCTCGGCGGCCTGAAGCTCGCCTACCTGACCCAGGGGGACGACTTCCCGGCCGGCGCGCGGGTCCGTGACGTCGTGCTCGCCCACTACGACGCCGACCACGAGTGGGCCTCGGACCCGAAGGCGCGCGACGTCCTGGGCGGCCTCGGCCTGCGCGACCTCGAGCGGACGGTCGACGGGCTGTCCGGCGGCGAGAAGCGCCGGGTCGCGCTGGCCCGCGCGCTGCTCGGCGAGCCCGATCTCGTGGTGCTCGACGAGCCCACCAACCACCTCGACGTCGAGGGGATCAGCTGGCTCGCGGAGCACCTGCTGTCCCGGCGCTGCGGCGTCGTGGTCGTGACGCACGACCGCTGGTTCCTCGACGCCGTCTGCACCCGGACCTGGGAGGTCGCCGGCGGGCGCGTCGAGAGCTACCTCGGCGGTTACCAGGACTGGGTGTACGCGCGCGCCGAGCGCGCGCGCCAGGCCGACGCGGCGGAGATGCGCCGGCGCAACCTGGCCCGCAAGGAGCTGGCGTGGCTGCGGCGCGGGCCGCCCGCGCGGACGTCGAAGCCGCGGTACCGGATCGAGGCCGCCGAGGCCCTGATCGCCGACGTGCCGCCGCCGCGCAACACCGTCGAGCTGCTGAACTTCGCCACGAACCGGCTCGGCCGCACCGTCCTCGAGCTCGAGGACGCCACGGTGACGATCGGTGACCGGACCCTGCTCGACCACCAGACCTGGCGGCTGGGCCCGGGCGACCGGATCGGGATCGTCGGCGTCAACGGTTCGGGCAAGACCACGCTGCTCCGGTCGCTGACGGGCGAGCGCCCGCTCGACGGCGGCACGCGCATCGAGGGCAAGACGGTGCAGCTCGCACAGCTCACCCAGGACCTCGTGGACCTGCCGAAGGACATGCGGGTGCTGGAGGCGGTCGAGGCCGTCGCCAAGTACGTGCGGTTCGGCAAGGAGGAGATGACGGCCTCGCAGGTGGCCGAGCGGCTGGGCTTCCCGCCCGCCCGCCAGTGGACGCCCGTGGGCCGGCTCTCCGGCGGCGAGCGGCGTCGGCTGCAGCTCACCCGGCTGCTGATGGCCGAGCCCAACGTGCTGCTGCTCGACGAGCCGACCAACGACCTGGACGTCGACACCCTGACCAACCTCGAGGACCTGCTCGACGGCTGGCCGGGCACGCTGGTCGTGGTCAGCCACGACCGCTACCTGACGGAGCGGGTGTGCGACACCGTCGTGGCGCTGTTCGGCGACGGGAAGATCACCCACCTGCCCGGCGGCATCGAGGAGTACCTCCGCCGGCGGCAGGCGGCCGGAACCTCCACGGCGCCCCCGCAGGCCGCCGCGGCGCCGGCGCCGAAGGCCGCCCCGGCGGTCAACGCGGCCGAGCAACGCGCCGCCCGGAAGGAGGCGGCGCGGCTCGAGCGGAAGATGGAGCAGCTCACCAAGCGCGAGGAGCAGCTGCACACGAAGCTTGCCGAGGCCGCGACCGACCCGGCCCGGCTGATGGAGCTCTCCGCCGAGCTGAAGTCCGTCGAGGCCGAGCGGGAGACCATCGAGCTGGAGTGGCTCGAGGCCGCGGAGAAGGCCGAAGCCTGACCTGCTCGCACTATGGTTCCATAACGCACATTCAGTGACCTTTCTCGCGCGTTATGGAACCATGATGCGGGGGTTGTCAGCTGGCCAGCGTCAGCCGCCCCACCTCAGCCACGGAGGGCCGCCAGCTCCTCGGCGCGCCGCCGCTCGTGCGCGGCCAGGTCGGCGCGCGCCTTCGCCACGCTCCACCGGCCGCGCAGCAGGGGCACGGTGGCGGCCAGCCCCACCGCACACACCACCGCGATCCACATCCACAGCCGCCACTGGTCGCCCGTCACAGCCGCGGCCTGCTGGATCTCGCCCAGCTTGGCCGCCAGGTCCGGCGGGATCGCCTGCCCGGCGGCCTGGAGCCGCTCGGCCTCCGCGACGTACGGCTCGGCGGCGACCAGCGTGTTCGCCGAGGTCACCACGTGCGGCACGATCAGGAACGACAGGAACACCACCACGCGGATGATCCACGCCCAGATCGCGAGGCCGGTCGCGGTGAGCGCCGGGTTGCGGGCCTCGACGGTCTCGGTGAAGGCCGCGTACCAGGGCACGGCGAACCCGGCCCAGGAGGTGGCCAGCACGGCCATGATGATCGCGAGCGTGAGGTAGCTCGGCTTCCCGCCGACCAGCGTGATCAGCACGATCTGCATGGCGATGCACAGCACCGCGCCGCCGAGGATCCACGGCTTGCGGACCAGGAAGCGGTCGACGAGCGCGCCGTAGGTGAGCGAGAGCAGCACGTTGAACGCCCAGGCCCAGGCGATGACGCTGTTCGCCGCGGCGAGGTCGAAGCCCCAGACCGTGGTGAACAGGACCGGCGCGAAGCCGACGATCGTGTAGTAGAAGAGCAGCGCGATCGAGAACCCGAGCGCCGGGACCACGACGTCGACCTTCAGCAGCTGTCGCCACGGGTGCGCGAGATCGACCTTCACCTCGCCGCGCGCGGCCCGCGCCTCGAGCAGCTCGCGGTCCTCCTCGGACACCGCGGCCTGGTCGCGCAGTGCCGGGTTGAGCTCCTTCATCCAGATCAGCGCGATCACCGCGACGACGATCCCGGCGATACCGGCGATGCGGAACTGGCTCTGCCAGGTGACGAGCGAACCGAGGGTCATCGCCGCGACCGCGGACGCGAGCAGCGAGCCCGCCGGCGGTGCGACGTTCCAGAAGCCCATGGCCCGGGCCCGCCCCATCTGCGGGCTGAAGTCACGCACCAGTGCCGGCGTGGCCACCAGCAGCATGCCCTCCATGATCGCGACGATCGTCGAGAGGATCATGAAGGTCCACTTGTCCTGGACCTGGGTGACGGCGAACGCCGTGACCGCGCCGACCACCAGCATCCCGTAGACCACGATGTTGGCCCGGCCCAGCCGGTCGGCGAGCCCGGCGGCGAGGGATCCGAAGGCGCCCAACAGGTTCGCCACCGCGAGGCCGGTCGTGAGGAACAGGAACGACATCCCGAGCTGCTGGGAGACCAGCGTCGAGACGGCACCGAGCGTGTACTGCTCGTAGTAGATGACGACCGTGGCGAGCACGGCGAGCACGAGGCGGGCGTAGCGCTCGCCGCCGGTCGGATAGCGGTCGAGCCTGCGGTCGATCAGGAAGGCCCAGCGGCGGCGCGCAGACGCCTCCGTACCGGTTCCGGGCAGGGTGGAGCGCACGGTCGAATCCACAGTGGAGGTCCTCGTTCCCTCGGCGACGCTGCATCCCGGGAGCGGAGACGGGCGGGTACCCATCTGCCGAACGATCGTTAAGCGGGACCGTAACCCCGGTCACAGCGAGGGGTCAACGGCCGGTTCCGCTGCGTACACCGGCAAACCGGACGGAGCGGGACGAACCCGCGCGGGTCCGCCGTGAGATCCGCCGATCGGCGCAGCGGTGGCAGGCGGCGCACCCGGATCTGACGGCTCGCCACGTCCGCTGACGCGGCGGGGCAGGCCGGTGTCAGCCGGATGGCAGCGCCCCCGCCGACAGTGGTGGCCATGAACGAACCGGCCATCCGCGTCGAGGGTCTCGTGAAGACCTTCGGCGCCACCACCGCCCTCGCCGGCGTCGACCTGGAGGTCCGGCGCGGCAGCGTGCTGGGCCTGCTCGGGCCGAACGGTTCCGGCAAGACCACCACCGTCCGCGTCCTGTCCACCCTGCTGCGCCCGGACGGCGGCCGGGCCACCGTGCTGGGCCACGACGTCGTGGCCGACGCCCCGGCCGTCCGCCTGCGGATCGGCCTGACCGGCCAGTACGCCGCGGTCGACGACGCCCTGTCCGGCGTCGAGAACCTGCGGCTCATCGGCCGCCTCCTGGACCTGTCCCGGCGCGACGCCCGCCGTCGCACGGACGAGCTGATCGAGCGGTTCGGCCTGGCCGAGGCCGCCGGCCGCCGGGTCAAGACCTACTCCGGCGGCATGCGCCGGCGGCTCGACCTCGCCGCCAGCCTCGTCGGCCGGCCCGACGTGCTCTTCCTCGACGAGCCGACCACGGGCCTCGACCCGCGGCACCGCAACGAGGTGTGGGAGCACGTCCGCGCCCTCGCCGCCGAGGGGACGACCGTCCTGCTCACCACCCAGTACCTGGAGGAGGCCGACCAGCTCGCCGAGGACCTCGTGGTCCTCGACCACGGCGAGGTGATCGCGAGCGGCACCCCGGCGTCGCTCAAGGCCGACGTCGGGGGGCAGCTGTTGCACGTGCGGCCGCTGCACCGGGCCGACGTCGGCGCCGTCGCCACGCTGCTCGGCGAGCTGACCGCCGAGACGCCTGCGATCGACCCGACCGGCGAGCTGACCCTGTCCGGCACGCCCGCCCTGCTGCACCGGCTCGGCGTCCGGCTCGAGGAGGACGGCGTGCCCGTCGCCGAGCTGGGGCTGCGGCTGCCGAGCCTCGACGACGTGTTCCTGACCCTGACCGGCCGCCCCGCCGAGGCCGGCCCCGCGACCGAGGAGGCCGCATGACCACCACCACCAACACCGCCACCAACACCGCCCCCGTCCCCACGACCGTCGCCCAACCCCCGCCGCGCACCGGGGCCCGCCACGGGCCGTCGACGCTGCGGCACGGCGCCACGCTGGCCTGGCGAGGACTGGTCAAGACGGTGCACTCGCCCGAGGCGCTGATCGACGTCACCCTGCAGCCGGTCATCTTCCTGCTGCTGTTCGTGTACGTCTTCGGCGGCGCGATCGCCGGCGACACCTCGGCGTACCTGCAGTTCGCGCTGCCGGGCGTGCTGGTGCAGACGGTCATCTTCGCCTCGGCCGGCACCGGCACGGGGCTGGCCGACGACCTGCACACCGGGATCTTCGACCGGTTCCGGAGCCTGCCGATCTCCCGGGCGGCCCCGCTGCTCGGCGCGATCGGCGCGGACCTGGCCCGCTACGCGACGTCCGGCGTGATCATGCTCGTGTTCGGCACGATCCTCGGCTTCCGCACCTCCGCGGGCCCGCTGGCGATCGTCGCCGCGCTGCTGCTGGTCATGGCGTTCGCGTTCGCCCTCTGCTGGGTGTTCACGGCCCTGGCGATGCTGGTCAAGGACCCGCGCTCGGTGCAGGGCCTGGGCGCGCTCATCTCGCTGCCGCTGACCTTCGGCAGCAACGTCTTCGTGCCGGCGTCGACCATGCCCGGCTGGCTGCAGGGCTGGGTGGACGTGAACCCGGTGTCGAAGACCGCCGACGCCGTGCGCGGCCTGCTGCTCGGCGGCCCGGTCGCGGGCCCGGCGGGCACCGCCCTGCTGTGGGCCGCCGGCATCACGCTGGTCTTCGCGCCGATCGCGGTGACGCTCTACCGCCGGCGGACCTGAGCCCGCAGCAGGTCCAAACCGGGCTGCGGCGGGAGGCTCCGGGCCTCCCGCCGCAGGCCGTCCGCCTCGGGCCCGAGGGCCGTCAGCAGGGCGACCACGGCGGGGTCCCCCCGGTCGAGCACGCCGCGGCGGGCCTCGGCGACGCCCAGCGCCCGGGCGCTGCCCTCGCGGTCCCCGTGCGCCATGGCCAGCTGGGCGACGGTCTCGGCGACGAAGCCGACGACCGGGCCGTCCTTGCTCGCGTCCGCGGCGTCGACGGCCTCGACCAGCAGCTCGGCCGCCCGGCGGAGATCACCCGCGGCCAGCTCGACCAGCGCGCGCTGCGCGGCCAGGTGGGCGCTCCGCTGGGCGACGGCGATGCCGCCGGGCTCCGGGTCGACGGTCGCGAGCCGGGCGCGTGCCCCGGCCACGTCGCCCTCCAGACGGTCCAGCTCGGCGAGCGAGACGTGCACCATCTCCGGCGAGGCGTACTCGGAGCCGTCCAGCATCCCCAACGCCTCGGTGTAGAGCTTGCGGGCCAGCGCGTGGTCGCCCGTGCGCGCCGCCAGGCTGCCGCGGCGGACGAGGTACTGCGGAAGGTCGTCGTCGTTGGCGAGCTCGGTGGCGAGCGCGATGGCCTCCTCGAAGGCCGCCGCGGCGGCGTCGGCGTTGCCCGCCCACGCCTCCAGCTCGCCGAGCGTGGTCAGCGTCATCCCCAGCCCGAAGCGGTCACCGACCTGCGTGAACAGGGCGTGCGCGGCCCGGACCAGCTCGCGTTCGAGGTCGATCAGGCCTGCGTTCTCGGACAGCGTCGCGCGGATCTCCAGCGCGAACGCCCGCACCCACGGGTCCGGGTGCGTCGTGCTGATCGAGGTCAGCGGCGCCTGGTCGGTGGTCGCGAAGGCCTCGCCCAGCGGCGCCAGCAGGTCGAGCGCGGGATGCCGGGGCCGCGGGACCGACGCGGCCTGCACGGTCGCCCGTGCGACGTGCCGCTGCGCCTCCTCCATCTCCCCGCGGCCGAGCGCCTCGATCGCCCGGAACGCGGTGACCCGGGCGACCACGTCGAGCGGGGCGCCCTCCGTGGGGAGCGCGCCGACCGCGCGCACCCAGGTCATCGACTCCTCGGTGGCGCCGCGGATCAGCCAGCCCCAGAACATGCCGGCGACCAGGCGGTACGCGGTCGCGGCGTCCTGCTCGGCGACGGCCCGGCGCAGCGCCCCGGTGATGTTGCCGGCCTCCGCGCGCAGGACCCCGAGCCACCGCAGCTGGTCCCGGCCGCGCAGCTCCGGCTCGGCCCGTTCGACCAGGGCGACGGTCCAGGCCGCGTGCCGCGCCGCCGTCGCGGCCTCCTCGCCCGAGGCGACGAGGCGCTCCCGTGCGTACTCGCGGATGGTCTCCAGCATCCGGTACCGGGTCGGCGCCCCGGCCTGCGGGACCGCGACGACCAGCGACTTGTCGACGAGCGCGGCGAGCGTGGTGAAGGGGTCGTCCAGCCCGTCGCCGCACACCTGGTCCGCCGCGTCGGCGGTGGCGCCGCCGGAGAAGACGGCGAGCCGGCGGGCGAGGGCGCGTTCGGCCTCGTCGAGCAGGTCCCAGCTCCAGTCGACGACCGCGCGGAGGGTCTGGTGTCGCGGGAGCACCGTCCGGGCGCCCGTGGTGAGCAGGCGGAAGCGGTCGTCGAGCCGGGTGAGGATCTCCTCCGGGCTCAGCGCCCGCAGCCGGGCGGCGGCGAGCTCGATCGGGAGCGGCTGGCCGTCCAGCCTGCGGCAGATCTCGGCGATCGTGGGGGCGTGCGCGGCGGCCGCGAACCCGGGTGCGACGGCGTCGGCCCGGTCGGCGAACAGCCGGGCGGCCGCGGCGCCGTCGAGCGCCTCGACGGGGTGCAGCCGTTCCCCGGGCACGGCGAGCGGCTCGCGGCTGGTGGCCAGGATCCGCACCGCCGGGCAGCGGGCGAGCAGCGTGCCCGCGAGGTCCGCGCACGGACCGATCAGGTGCTCGCAGTTGTCGAGGACCAGGACGAGGTCGCGCCGGCCGACGGCGGCCACCAGCCGTTCGACGTCGGGGTGCTCCTCCTGGCGGATCACCAGCTCCGGTGTGCCGACCGCGGCGAGCACCGTCTCCGCCAGCTGGTCCGGGCCGGTGAGCGCGGCGAGCTCGGCGACCGCCCCCTCGGGGCAGGCCTCCCGGGCGAGCCTGGTCTTGCCGGCGCCGCCGGGCCCCACGAGCGTGACGAGCCGGCCCGTCTCCAGCAGCTCCCGCAGCCGGTCGACGTCCGCCTCCCGGCCGACGAAGCTGGTCAGCGGCGGAGGTGGCGCGGAGCGGGCCGGACGCGGAGGGGGAGCCGCCGGCACGACCGTGCCGCGCAGGACGTCGAGGCGGGCCTCGTCCAGCTCCGGGCCGGGATCGACGCCGAGCTCGTCGGCCAGCCGCGCGCGGGTCCGGTCGAGCACCGCGAGGGCGTCGGCCTGGCGACCGGTGGCGTGCAGGGCGCGGGCCAGCGCGGCCGCAGCGGTCTCGCGCAGCGGTTGCTCGGCGAGCAGCGTGGTCAGCGGCTCCACGCTGCCCGCTGCGCGGCCGAGCACCAGATCCAGCCCGGCCGCGCGTTCCAGGGCGTCCGCCCGGCGGCCGTCGAGCCGGTCCGCGGCGGGGCCGGCGAAGGGCAACCGGCGGACGTCGGCGAGGGCCGGTCCGCGCCACAGCGCGAGCGCCTGCCCGACCAGCTCGCGGGCGGTCCCCGGGTCGGCCTCGTGCTCGGCCTCGGCGATCCGCAGGGCCGCGCGCACGCAGTCGACGTCCGGGGGCGGCAGGTCGAGGCGGTAGCCGCCGGGCACGGTGACCACGAGATCGGGCCCGAGGGCGCGACGCAGCCGGGAGACCAGGGCCTGCAGGGCGTTCGCCGAGGCCGGCGCCGAGTCGGCTCCGGTGCCCCACAGGTCGTCGACCAGCGTCTCGGCGGTGACGGTGCGGCCCGGCGCGAGCGCGAGCCGGGCCAGCAGCCCGCGCAGGCGCAGCCCGGCCGGTGCGACGTCGGCACCCGACGCGGCCCACGCCGCCACCGGGCCCAGCACGCCGATCCGCATCGGCTCAGTCTGCCGGGCGCACCGGCCTGGCGCTAGCGATATATCGAGAGCGGTCGCTCAGCGGCGGAGCTCGTCGAGCAGGAAGGCCTCGGCGCGGGCTCCGGTGGCGAACATGGACAACGACAGCGACTCGTCGATCCCGTGCCACCGCGAGGCGGGGTCGCCCACGCCCGTGACGAGGACGGCCGCGCCCGGGAAGGTGCGGGCGAACTCGGCGATGAAGGGGATCGAGCCGCCGATGCCCATCTCGACGGTCGCGGTGCCGAAGGCCTCGGAGAAGGCGCGCCTGGCCGCGTCGTAGGCGCCGCCGTCGGCGTCGAGCGAGAAGGGCTCGGCCACGCCCGATCCCGGCTCGACCGTGACCTGCGCTCCCCAGGGCACGTGCGCCCGG
Organism: Pseudonocardia kujensis; assembly: GCF_021283305.1. Classification (GTDB taxonomy): domain Bacteria; phylum Actinomycetota; class Actinomycetes; order Mycobacteriales; family Pseudonocardiaceae; genus Pseudonocardia; species Pseudonocardia kujensis. The sequence goes on along the minus strand of NZ_JAJSOK010000010.1, from coordinate 26,787 downwards.
AGGTGCTCGGCGAGCTTCTCCCGTGCGGCGAGGGCGTCCTCGCCGGGGGCGAGCCGCATGCTGACCATCGCGCGGGCGCGCGGGAGCAGCACGTTCGCGGCCTGCGCGACCGAGGGTGCGTCGATCCCGAGGACCGCGATCGCCGGCTTGTGGTAGATCCGCTCGGCCAGCGTGCCGGTCCCGAGCAGCTCGGCGCCCTCCACGAGGCCCGCCTCGGCGCGCCACTCCGCCTCGGGGATGTCGGGGACGTTCTTGGCGGCGGCGTCCGTACCGGTGTTCGCGTGCAGCCCGGGGACGGCGACCTCGCCCTTCTCGTCGTGCAGGCTCGAGAGGGCGTGGGTCAGCGCGGTGAGCGCGTCGCCGACCGGGCCGCCGAAGACCCCGGAGTGCAGCGGTCGCTCCAGCAGCGACACGTCGATCACGACGTCGACGAGGCCGCGCAGGCTCGTGGTCAGCGCCGGGACGTCGACGGCCGGGTTGGCGGCGTCGGCGATCACGATGACGTCCGCGGCGAGCAGCTCGTGGTGCTCGCGCAGCAGCTGCGGGAGCGTGGGGGAGCCGGACTCCTCCTCGCCCTCGACGAACAGCGTGACGCCGACGGGGGGCTTCCCCTCGTACGCACGCAGCACGGCGAGGTGGGTCATCACGCCGGCCTTGTCGTCCGCGGCGCCGCGGGCGTACAGCCGGCCGTTGCGCTCGGTCGGCTCGAACGGCGGGCTGGTCCAGCGCTCGTCGCCGCCGGTGGGCTGGACGTCGTGGTGGGCGTAGAGCAGCACGGTCGGCTGCCCCTCGGGCGCGGGCCACCGGGCGACGACGGCGGGCGCGCCCCCTTCCGCCCGCAGGATCTGCAGGTCCGCCGGGTTCAGGGCGCCGGCGAGCTCCGCGACGGCCGCGGCGCTCGCCTCGGTGTCGGCGGCGTGCGCCGGGTCGGCCCAGATGCTGGGGATGCGCACCAGCCGCTCGAGATCGGCGCGGGCGCCCGGGATCACGGCCTCGACGGCCGCGGCGATCGAGTCACGGGTGGAAGCCACGGCCCGACCCTACGCCCGCCCCTGCCCTCGGGACCGGCGCGGACGGGGCCGCCGGATCGCGTTATGGATCCATAACGGGCTCTCATGGGCTCTCTGGTCGCGTTATGGATCCATACTGCGCTCGGGCGGGCGGCTTGATCGCGTTATGGATCCATACTGCGATCACCGGTGCGGGCCTTAGGCTGCGCCCATGTCCCGGTTCCTCGCGACGTTGCTGGAGTCCGCCGCCGACACCTCCCGCGGCATGACCACCGGCGAACCCGCCGCCCCCATCCGTCGGTCGTGGAGCGAGGTGCACGGGACCGCGCGCGGGATCGCCGACGCCCTGCGCCGGCCCGACGGCGACACCCCCGCCCTCACCCGCGGCGGTGCCGTGGGCGTGCTGGCGGGCGACCCGGCGGCGATCGCCCCGCTCGCCCAGGCGGTCTGGCTCACCGGCGGCAGCGTCACGATGCTGCACCAGCCCACCGCCCGCACGGACCTGATGCACTGGGCCGAGGACACGGTCGCGGTGCTGCGGATGATCGACGCGAGCATGGTGCTGCTCGGCGCCCCCTTCGACGGGCTGGCCCCGGTGCTCACCGACCGCGGCATCCCGTTCCGGCTGCTCGAGTCGCTGCAGGGCGACCCGGCCGCGGTCACACCCGACGCCGACGTGGCGAACGAGGACGACACCGCGCTCCTGCAGCTCACCAGCGGCTCCACCGCCGAGCCGAAGGCCGTGCGCATCACGCACCGCAATCTGCACGCGAACATCACCGCCATGCGCGAGGCCGCGCGCCTCGACGTCGAGCGCGACGTGATGGTCTCCTGGCTGCCGCTCTTCCACGACATGGGCATGGTCGGGTTCCTGACGGTCCCGATGGTCACCGCGCTCGAGCTCGTCACGGTCACGCCGGTCGACTTCCTGTCCCGGCCGCTGCTCTGGGCGGAGCTGATCTCGAAGTACCGCGGCACGGTCACGGCCGCGCCGAACTTCGCCTACGCCGTGCTCGCCCGCCAGCTCGCCCGGACCGACCAGGAGCTGGACCTGTCGTCGTTGCGGATCGCGCTCAACGGCGCCGAGCCCGTCGACCCGGTGGCCGTCGGCGCCTTCGTCGACGCCGGGGCGCGGTTCGGGCTGCGCCCCGAGTCCGTGCTCTGCGCCTACGGGATGGCCGAGACGGCGCTCGGCGTCGCGTTCGCACCGGTCGAGACGGGCCTGGCCGTCGACGAGATCGACGCCGACGCCCTCGAGTCCGGCCGTCGCGCCGAGCCCGCCGGCGAGGGGCCGAGGCGAGCGTTCCCGTTGCTCGGGCCGCCCCTGCCGGGGATCGAGGCGCGTGTCGTCGGGGAGTCGGGCGAGGTGCTCGGGACCCGCGGGGTCGGGGTGATCCAGCTGCGCGGCGAGTCCGTGACGCCTGGCTACCTGACGGTGCACGGCCCGGTCGCCACCCGGGACGCCGACGGCTGGTTCGACACCGGCGACGAGGGCTACGTCGTCGAGGACGGCCAGGTCGTGGTGTGCGGGCGGCGCAAGGACGTGATCATCATGGGCGGGCGCAACATCTACCCGACCGACATCGAGCGCGCCGCCGCGGAGGCCGACGGCGTGCGGGCGGGCAACGCGGTGGCGGTCCGGCTGTTCGCGGGGGAGGGACAGCGGCGCGAGTCGTTCGCGGTGGCCGTCGAGGCCCGCAAGGCCGACGACGAGGCCGAGGCCGCCGTGATCCGCAAGGACGTGACCGCGCGGGTCGTGTCCGCGGTGGGGGTGCGGCCCGCGCGGGTGGAGGTCCTCGCACCGGGGACCCTGCCCAAGACGCCCTCGGGCAAGCTGCGCCGGGCCGCCACCGCCGACCTGCTCGCCTCCCGGTCCTGACGCCGACGGGGCCCTCCCGCACGGTGGCGGAAGGGCCCCTCGGGATCAGCCGGACAGCGCGTGGAAGCGGTTCTGCGCGGGCTCGAGGCCCTGCTCGAGCAGCGCCTCCGCGGCGTCGGCGGCCAGGTCGACCGCGAAGTCCAGCTCCTTGCGCTCGGTCGCGGAGAACCGCTTGAGCACGTAGTCCGCCGGGTCCTGGCGGCCGGGCGGGCGACCGATGCCGAAGCGCACCCGCAGGTAGTCCTTGGTGCCGAGCGAGCGGCTGATCGAGCGCAGGCCGTTGTGCCCGCCCTCGCCGCCGCCCCGCTTCAGCCTGATCACGCCGAAGCCGAGATCGAGGTCGTCGTGCACCACGACGAGCTCCTCGGGCGGCACGGAGAAGTACCGGACCAGCCCGGCGACCGGGCCGCCGGACTCGTTCATGTACGTCCGCGGCTTGGCCAGCACGACCTTGCGGCCGGCGAGCCTGCCCTCGGCGACCTCGGCGTTGGACCGCTTGTGCAGGGAGAAGCGCGCGCCGGCGCGCTCGGCCAGCAACTCGGCCACGCCGAACCCGACGTTGTGCCGGGTGTCGGCGTAGCCGGGCCCGGGGTTCCCGAGCCCGACCACCAGCGCCGTGCCGGCGGACGGTGCCGGCGCCACCGATCAGCTCTCGGCGGAGGCGTCGCCCTCGGCGGACTCGCCCTCGGCCGGGGCCTCGGACACGTCGGCCGGGGTCTCCGGGGCGTCCTCGACGACACCGGCGCCCTCGGCGTCCTCGGTCGCCTCGAGGTCCTCGGCGGTCGGCGCGGCGACCACGTTGACGACCAGGTACTCGGGGTCGGTGCGCAGCTCCGAACCCGTCGGCAGCGCGACCTGGCCCGCCAGGAACTGGGTGCCGACCTCGGCGCCCTCGACCGAGACCTCGACGTTCTCGGGGATGTTCAGGGCGTCGGCCTCGACCTCGATGGTGTTCAGCTCCTGGGTGACCAGGGAGCCAGGGGCCGCCTCACCGGTGATGATCACCGGGATCTCGACGACGACCTTCTCGCCCTTCTGCACGACGAGCAGGTCGACGTGCTCGATGTAGGGGCGGATCGGGTGGAAGGTCACGGTCTTGGTCAGCGCCAGCTGGCTGCTGCCCCCGACGATGTCCAGCTCGAGCACGGCGTTGCGGCCCTGCTCGCGGACGACGGCGGCGAACTCCAGCGACGGCAGCGTCAGGTGCTGCGGGTCGGTGCCGTGCCCGTAGAGGACGGCGGGGATCTTGCCCGCCTTGCGGGTGCGCCGCGCGGCGCCCTTGCCGAACTCGGTCCGGGTCTCGGCGGCGATCTTGGACTGGGCCACGGTGGGTCTCTCTCCTCGAACTGCTGATGTCGCGTGCGCGCGGCGAGGAGGCGGCGGAACAGCCGACCACACGTCGATGACGGCGGGCTCGTCGAACAACCCGCCCTCGCCGCGGAACCGCCGACAAGAGTACGCCCGCACCGGAACGGGCTCGTCGCAGGGTCCGCCAAGGCGGACACCCGGGGCGGGCTCGGGAGAATCGATGATTCCCGCGGCGGTGGCCGAGGGCCGTCCGGCCTGCGGCGATGAGCCGGTCGTCCGTACTCGCTCCGCGCCGGCGCCGGCGCCGGCGGCGGTGAGGGTCACGCGGGAGGTGTCGCTGCCGGCCACGGGGCCGGGTCGTCGGCGGGGTCGTCGGCGGGGTCCTCGGGGGACGCCCTCATCGGCGGCTGCACCTCGACCAGGGTGGGCCGCCCCGCCGAGAACGCCGAGGGGCGGGAGGCTCGTGCCTCCCGCCCCTCGGCACGTCCGCTCAGGCGTTGCCGTCGAACAGGCTGGTGACCGAGCCGTCGTCGAACACCTGGTGGATCGCCTCGGCGAGCAGCGGGGCGATCGAGAGCACGGTCATGTTCGGGAACCGCTTCTCGTCCGGGATCGGCAGCGTGTCGGTGAAGATCACCTCGCGGGCGCCGCACGTGGACAGCCGCTCGACCGCGGGGCCGGAGAGCACCGGGTGCGTGGCCGCGATGATCACGTCCTTCGCGCCCTCCTTGAGCAGCACCTCGACCGTCTTCGCCACCGTGCCGCCGGTGTCGATCATGTCGTCGATGACCACGCAGGTGCGGCCGTCGATCTCACCGACCACGCGGTTCGCCTTGGCCTCGTTCGGCTTGAGCGGGTCGCGGGTCTTGTGGATGAAGGCCAGCGGCGTGCCGCCCAGCGTCTCCGCCCAGCGCTCGGCCAGCCGCACGCGCCCCGAGTCCGGCGAGACGACGGCGAGGTCGGCCCCCGCATAGTTCTGCTTGATGTGCTCGGCGAGCACCGGCAGCGCGAAGAGGTGGTCGACCGGGCCGTCGAAGAAGCCCTGGATCTGCGCCGTGTGCAGGTCGACGGTCATGATCCGGTCCGCACCGGCCGTCTTGAACAGGTCCGCGACCAGGCGGGCCGAGATCGGCTCGCGGCCGCGGTGCTTCTTGTCCTGGCGGGCGTAGCCCCAGAACGGCATGACCACGGTGATCCGCTTGGCCGAGGCGCGCTTGAGCGCGTCGACCATGATCAGCTGCTCCATGATCGCGTCGTTGATCGGCGCGCTGTGCGCCTGCAGGACGAACGCGTCGCACCCGCGCACCGACTCCTCGAAACGGACGAAGATCTCGCCGTTCGCGAAGGAGTACGCCGACTGCGGCGTGACGGTGACGTCGAGCTCCTTGGCGACCTGCTCGGCCAGCTCGGGGTGCGCCCTCCCGGAGAAGAACATCAGGTTCTTCTTCGGCTGACCCGACATCGCACTCACTGCGCTGTGCCTCCTCGGCCGCTGTCGGCCGCGCCCCGGGCGGCCGTGTCGCTGGCCCGCTCGGCGGCCTCGGCCGCCGGCGTGCCGGGTCGCTTCCGTACGACCCACCCGTCGATGGTGCGCTGTGGCCCGGACGACACCGCCAGCGCCCCCGGTGGAACATCCTCGCGGACGACCGTGCCGGCACCCGTGTAGGCGCCGTCGCCGATGCTCACCGGGGCGATGAACATGGTGTCGGACCCGGTCCGGACGTGCGACCCGATGGTGGTGCGGTGCTTGGCCACACCGTCGTAGTTGACGAAGACCGACGAGGCGCCGATGTTGCTCTGCTCGCCGATCGTGGCATCGCCCACATAGGTGAGGTGCGGCACCTTGGAGCCGCGGCCGATGTCCGCGTTCTTCACCTCGACGAAGGTGCCGATCTTGCCGTCGGGCCCCAGCCGCGCACCCGGGCGCAGGTAGGCGAACGGGCCCACGGAGGCGCCGGGGCCGATCGACGACGACGAGCCGTGCGTCCGGACCACCGAGGCGCCCTCGCCGATCTCGACGTCGGTGAGCGTGGTGTCCGGCCCGACGACCGCCGCGTCGCCCACCGTGGTCTGCCCGCGCAGCTGCGTCCCCGGCTCGACGACGACGTCCCGCCCGAGCCGGACCTGGACGTCGACCCACGTGGTGGTGGGGTCGACGACGGTCACGCCCGCGAGCATCCACCGCTCCAGCACCCGCCGGTTCAGCTCCGCGCGGACCGCGGCGAGCTGCACCCGGTCGTTGACGCCCGCGACCAGCCACGGGTCGTCGACGCGCACCGCCTCCACGCGCAGCCCGTCGGCGACCGCGAGCGCGACCAGGTCGGTGAGGTAGAGCTCGCCCTGGGCGTTCGCGGTGTCGAGGCGGCCGAGGCCGGAGGCGAGGAAGGCGGCGTCGAAGGCGTAGACGCCGGAGTTGATCTCGGTGAGCGCGCGCTGCTCCTCCGTGGCGTCCTTCTGCTCGACGATCCGCAGCACCGAGCCCGTGGGGTCGCGGACGATCCGGCCGTACCCCGTGGGGTCGTCCAGGTCCGTGCTGAGCAGCGTGACGGCGGCGCCCGCGGTCTCGTGGAGCCGCAGGACCTCGGTGAACGTCGTGGCGTCGAGCAGCGGCACGTCCCCGTAGGTCACCAGGACGGTGCCGGTCAGCCCGCCGGGCAGGGCGGCGAGACCGCAGCGGACCGCGTCGCCCGTGCCGTTCTGCTGCTCCTGGACGGCGGGCAGGACCCGGCGCGCCACCTCGTCGCCGAGGCGCTCGAGCGCGGCGCCCACCTGCTCGCGGGCGTGCCCGACGACCACCGCGAGGTGCTCCGGCTCCAGTTCCGCGACGGCGTGCACGGCATGCCCGAGCAGGCTACGGCCGCCGATCTCGTGCAGCACCTTGGGGGTCGCGGACCGCATCCGGGTCCCCTCACCCGCGGCCAGCACCACGGCGGCGGCGGGGCGGGCGGAAGGGCGGTCGGGCATGGGCGCTCCTCGAGAGATGGTCGGGTCCCCGATGCGGGGCGAATCCTACGCGGGCCTGTCGGGCCGCTCGCCGGCCTCGTTACCTCGCCCCGTCCCGGTCGTTGTGCTGTCGGCCGGGGCGAACGGGATGAAAGGTGCCGAGCGGACAGATGGGAAGGCACAGCAGGGCGCGCCCGCCGCGGGTCCGTGGGGCGGTCGCGGCCGGACTGGTCGGGGTGGGGACGCTCGCCGCCGGCCAGGGCCAGGCCGTCGCGGGGCCCGGCCCCGTCGAGGGGACCCCGTGCACCGCGGAGGCGCGGGCCTGCGTGGACCTCGCCGGGAAGAAGGCCTGGTTGGTCGACGACGGCAGGGTGGTCCGCGGCCCCGTCGCCACGAGCCCGGGCGGGCCCGGCCACGAGACGCCGCGCGGCGACTTCGTGGTCGAGTGGAAGAACGACACGCACCGCAGCAAGGAGTTCAACGACGCGCCGATGCCGTTCGCGGTGTTCTTCGCCGAGGGCGGCATCGCGTTCCACGAGGGCAACCTGCAGACGCCGTCGGCCGGCTGCGTCCGCCTGGCCAACGAGGACGCCCGGGCCTTCTACGACTTCCTCCAGGTCGGCGACGCGGTCCAGGTGCGCTGATCCTCCGCTCGTCGTCCCGATCGGACCGGTCGGCGATCTCGCACCCACCTCGCGTGTAGCCGGGCCCGCGTGGTGGGTTCCCCCTACGGACCATCGCCGACGGGAGGCCCGAATGCCCACTCGCACCGCACGGACGGCCTGGAACGGTTCCCTGGAGCAGGGATCCGGCCAGGTCGAGCTGACCAGCAGCAAGGTCGGTACCTACGAGGTCAGCTTCCCCAAGCGCGCGGCCGAGGAGGCCGGCGGCACCACCAGCCCGGAGGAGCTCATCGCCGCGGCCCACTCGGCCTGCTACGCGATGCAGCTCTCCGCGCTCATCGGCCAGGAGGGCGCCACGCCCGAGGCGCTCGACGTCAAGGCCGACGTCTCGCTGGGCCCGGACCAGGGCGGCGGGTTCCGGATCACGGGCATCGCGCTCACCGTCCGGGGCGAGGTCCCCGGCATGGACGCCACCGCCTTCGAGAAGGCCGCCCAGGCCGCCAAGGAGGGCTGCCCGGTCAGCAAGGCGCTGACCGGCACCACGATCACGCTCGACGCCGCGCTGGACTGAGGCGCGCCCGTCGGGCGGGAGGGACTTCGCATGCGCACGACCACGAGCCCGGGGTGCACGGGGAACGGGCGGCCCCCGCCGCCGTCCCCGCCGAAGCCCGCCTGCGGTCCCTGACCCCCAGGGCCGCGACCGACGCGAAGGGCGGTCCGCCGCGATCCGGCGGGCCGCCCTTCCGCGTGTGCCGGGTCGGGCACGAGGGCCCCGCGACGCCGCTCCGCCGCCAGGATTCGAACCTGGACCATCGGAACCAAAATCCGAGGTGCTGCCGTTACACCACGGCGGACAGGCCTCCATCCTGTCACGGGCGTGTCCGGCGGCTGCGGCGGCGCGTCCGGCCGGGTCGGGGCGGCGCGCTCGGCCGAACGGCCGCAACCGCGGGGTAACGGCCGCACGGGAGCGGGCGAACCCGGACGTGTCGTGCAGGCCGTCGCCGTGGGGGCATCAGAACCGTGACCGATCTCCGTTGCCGGCTGTGCGGGGCCAGTGCCCTGCGCAGCTTCCTCGACCTCGGGGCGACGCCCCCGTGCGAGCTGTTCCTCACCGCCGACGCGCTCGAGCGGCCGGAGCCGACCTACCCCCTGCACGTGCGGGTCTGCGAGGAGTGCCTGCTCGCCCAGCTCCCCCCGCTGATCACGCCGGAGGAGACCTTCACCGAGTACGCCTACTTCTCCTCGTACTCGACGTCGTGGGTGGAGCACGCGGAGCGGTTCGTCGACTCGTCGCGCGAGCGGCTCGGGCTCGGGCCGGACTCGTTCGTCGTCGAGGTGGCCAGCAACGACGGCTACCTGCTGCAGCACGTGGTCGCGCGCGGGATCCGGTGCCTGGGCATCGAGCCGTCGCGCAACGTGGGTGAGGCCGCGCGCGAGCGGGGCGTCCCCACCTTGACCGCCTTCCTCACCCCGGAGACCGGAGCGCAGGTCCGCGCGGAGCACGGGCCGGCGGACCTGGTGGCCCTGAACAACGTCTACGCCCACATCCCCGACGTCGTCGGCTTCACCGAGGGCCTGCGCGCGCTCGTCGCCGACGACGGCTGGGTGTCGATCGAGGTCCAGCACCTGCTCACGCTCGTGGAGCGGACCCAGTTCGACACCGTCTACCACGAGCACTTCCAGTACTACACGCTGCTCACGGCCCAGCGCGCCCTCGCGTCGGGCGGGCTGACGGTCGTCGACGTCGAGCTCCTGGACACCCACGGCGGGTCCATCCGCGTCTGGGCCCGGCCGGCCGCCGTCGCGGGCGAGCCCTCGGCCCGGGTGCGCGAGGTGCTGGCCGCGGAGGAGAAGGCCGGGCTGCACACCGCCGACGGTCACGACGGCTTCGCCGAGGCCGTCTCGCGGGTGCGCGACGACCTGGTGGCCTTCCTGATCGAGGCGCGGCGCGCCGGGAGGACCGTGGTCGGGTACGGGGCGCCCGGCAAGGGCAACACCCTGCTCAACTACTGCGGCATCCGGCCGGACCTGCTGCCGTACACGGTGGACCGCAACCCGTACAAGCACGGCCGGTTCACCCCGGGCACGCGGATCCCGGTCCTGCCGCCGGAACGCATCGAGGCCGACCGGCCGGACTACGTGCTCGTCCTCCCGTGGAACCTGCGCGACGAGCTCGTCGAGCAGCTCGCGCCCGTGCGGGAGTGGGGCGGGCGGCTCGTGTTCCCGATCCCGTCCCTCGAGGTCGTCTGAGAGAGTGTTGTAGAACCTCCGCGATCAGTCCTTGAGGTCTTCTGCTAACCGGCGAGCGGCTTCCTTCTCGATCTCACTGCGGGGAGCGGGGAATTCCTCACCGGCGAGCCGGGCGGCCATCAGCCGGATCATCGCGAACTTGATCATCGCCTCGGCGTGAGCGGTCTTGCGTTCGTAGTCCCGGGCCAACCGTCTACACCTCGTCAACCAGCCGAAGGTTCGTTCCACCACCCACCGGCGGGGCAGCACCTGGAACCCTTTCACGTCGGCGTTACGCGGGACCGCGACCACCTCCAGCCCCTCGGTACGTCGCGCCCAGCCGACCAGTCCGGCATCCACGGAGTTGACATAGCCGCCGTCGACCCACACCAGCCCGAGCAGCGGGAACCGGGCCCGGGCACCGGAGAGCATCAACCGGGCACCCGCCCGGTCCTGCACCGACGCCGAGTGCACCACCACGTGCAGCATCAGGCCGAGGGTGTCGACAAGCAAGTGGCGTTTGCGGCCCCGCACGCGTTTCCCGGCGCGTAGCCGATCTGCTCACCACCCTCGCTGGAGCGGGCCGACTGGGAGTCCAGCACCCCGGCCGAGGGCTGCGGGTCACGGCCGTCGGCGATGCGGACCCGGTCGCGCAGCACCTCATGGACCCGGTCCCAGGTGCCGTCGCGAGTCCAGGCCCGAAACCACTGGTAGGCGATGCTCCACGGGGCCAGATCGTGCGGGACCAGCCGCCACGCGCACCCACTGACCAGTACATAGGAGATCGTGTCGACGATCAACCTGCGAGAGTGCACATACGGGCGCCCACCCAACACCGCCGCCGGGCGTGGCAGCAACGGCTCGATCACCACCCACTGCCCGTCGGTCACCGACGAGTCATAAGCCGGCTTGCAGCTACAGACACACACCCGACCGGACGATCACCACGTCCCTGCGCCTATCACCGCCGCCACGCCGAGCGATCACCAGGTTTCACAACACTCTCTGAGAGCACCGGGAGTGATCGTTCGGCTCTGTCGGCGCGGGATGCGACGGGGGATGCTGAGGGTCGTCACCGACCGCACCACGGCGTCCGCCCGTCGCCGTCCCGTCCGCGAGGAGCGCTGAGCCCGACGATGCTGAGCCTGTTGCCCGAGCGCCTGGACCGGATGGTCCTGCTCGGAGCCCACTGCGACGACATCGCGATCGGCGCGGGCGGAGCGCTGCTCGAGCTCTGCCGGGCCCACCCGGGCGTCTCCGTCACGGCCATGGTGCTGACGGGGGGCGGTTCGCTGCGCGAGGAGGAGGAGCGGGAGGCGCTCGCGGCCTTCTGCCCCGGCGCCAAGCTCGAGATCATCGTGCACGACCTGCCCGACGGGCGCGTGCCGGTGCGCTGGGAGCGCGCCAAGCAGGCGGTCGAGGAGGTCCGGGCGATGGGGGAGCCGGACCTGATCCTCGGACCGACGGCCCACGACGCGCACCAGGACCACCGCACCCTGTCGAAGATCATTCCGACGGTCTTCCGCGACCACCTGGCCCTCGGCTACGAGATCCTGAAGTGGGAGAGCGACCTCGCGCAGCCGTCGGTCTACCTGCCCCTCGCCGAGCCGGTGCTCCGGGAGAAGGTCACCAAGCTCCTCGAGCACTACGGCAGCCAGCGGGACCGGACCTGGTTCGACGCCGAGACGTTCGCCGGACTCGCCCGGGTGCGCGGCGTGCAGTGCCACGCGCGCTACGCCGAGGCCTTCCACGCCCAGAAACTGGTCCTGGGCGTGGCGCCGCTCACCGGGATCGACCCCGTCGACTAATGCTCCCCGTGCCGCGGACGAGTCAACGGGTGCACCGCGGAACGGCGACGAGGAGACACCAGTGCGCGTACTGCTGACCGGCCACCAGGGCTACCTGGGCACCGTGATGGCCCCGATCCTGGCGACCGCCGGGCACGACGTCACGGGTCTGGACAGCGGGCTGTTCGCCGACTGCGTCCTCGGCTCGCTCGACACCCCGGACGTCCCCGGCCTGGCGGTCGACCTGCGCGACGTCTCGGCGGACCAGCTGGCGGGCTTCGACGCCGTGGTGCACATGGCGGCGCTGTCCAACGACCCGCTCGGCTCGCTCGCGCCGGACATCACCTACGACATCAACCACCACGCGTCGACGCGGCTGGCGCGGCTCGCGAAGGAGGCCGGGGTGGGGCGGTTCGTGTACGCCTCGACCTGCTCCGTCTACGGCGCCCAGTCCGGCGACGACCTCGTCGACGAGGACGCCCCGCTCAAGCCGGTCACCCCCTACGCCGAGTCGAAGGTGCGGGTGGAGGACGACCTCGTCGACCTGGCCGACGCCGACTTCGTCCCCGTCTCGATGCGCAACGCCACCGCCTTCGGCTTCTCGGCCCGGCTGCGGGCGGACATCGTGCTGAACAACCTGACCGGGCACGCCGTGCTCTCGAACGTCGTCAAGGTCCTCTCCGACGGCACCCCGTGGCGTCCGCTCGCCCACGCCGAGGACATCGCGGGGGCGGTGGTCGCGGCGCTCGCGGCACCCGCCGACGTCGTGCGCGGGCGCGCCTACAACGTGGGCACCGAGCAGAACAACCGCACGGTCGCCGAGATCGCGCAGGCCGTGGTCGACGCGGTCCCCGGCGCGGAGCTGGCGATCACCGGGGAGGCCGGCAACGACCCGCGTTCGTACCGGGTGGACTTCTCGCGGGCCCGCAAGGAGCTCGGCTTCGAGGCGGCGTGGACGATCCCGGCCGGGGCGCGGCAGCTGGCGACCGAGTACCGGGCGCGGGGACTGACCCGGGAGGCGTTCGACAACCGGTTCACCCGGCTCGCGGTGCTGAAGGCGCGCCAGGCCGCCGGCACCCTCGACGCGGGTATGCACGTGATCCGCGGGGCCTGAGCTGCTACAACGGCGGGTGCCGACGTCGAGCCCGGGAGAACGCGCATGTGCCGCAACATCCGCACCCTGCACAACTTCGAGCCGCCCGCGACCCGGTCGGAGGTGGAGGCGGCGGCGTTGCAGTACGTCCGCAAGATCAGCGGGGCGACCCGGCCGTCGCAAGCCAACCAGGAGGCGTTCGACCGGGCCGTGGCGGAGATCGCGCACGTCACCCAACACCTGCTCGACGACCTCGTGACCACAGCCCCGCCGAAGGACCGCGAGGTGGAGGCGGCCAAGGCACGCGCCCGCGCGCAGGAGCGCTACGCGCGCTGAGCACTCCTGCGCCACGCCGAGTGCCTGCCGGGCGGGGCAGCAGCGTGGGCGCGAAGAAGGACCCTGGCCGATCTCGTGTCAGCCGCGCGTGATCTGCCCGGTTCGCGTCGTTCCGTCAGGTGGGTCGGCGGGTACCCGCCCGCCCGGCCGCCGTCGCCGGGACCTGTCGGACCCGACGGATACGGTGGCGCCGTGTCCCGCAGTTACCTCCGCTTCCCCCACCTCGCCGGCGAGACGGTCGTGTTCGTCGCCGAGGACGACGTCTGGACCGCCCCGCTCGCCGGGGGCCGCGCCGTCCGTCTGACGGCCGACGACGTCCCGGCCGCCCGACCGCGGTTCTCGCCGGACGGCACGCTTGTCGCCTGGACGTCGTGGAAGGACGGGGCGCCGGAGATCCGGGTCGCCGACGCGGAAGGCGGCGCCGCCCGCCGCCTCACGTTCTGGGGCGACGTGCGCACCCGGCTGGCCGGCTGGACCGCCGACGGGCAGGTGCTCGCGGTCTCCGCGATCGGGGAGCACACCGGCGCCAACACGTGGGCGTACGCGGTCCCCGCGCAGGCCGGGCGGCCGCAGCGGCTGGATTACGGCCCGGTGTCGGCGGTCGCGCAGGGCGACCCCGGGGTGCTGGTCGGCCGCACCATGGCGCGCGACATGGCCTGGTGGAAGCGGTACCGCGGCGGCACGGCGGGCACGCTCTGGTGGGACCCCGAGGGCAGCGGCGAGTTCCGCCGCATCCTCGCGGAGCTCGAGGGTCAGCTCGACGCCCCGATGCTGGTCGGCGACCGCATCGCCTTCCTCTCCGACCACGAGGGCTGGGGCAACCTGTACTCGGTCGACCGCGCGGGCCTCGGTGACCTACGCCGGCACACCGACCACGGCGGCGAGGGCGCGCCCGCCTTCTACGCCCGGCACGCCGCCACGGACGGTCGCCGCGTGGTCTACGAGTCCGCCGGCGAGCTGTACCTGCTCGACTCCCTCGACCCCGCCGACGACCCGGGGCCGCGCCGCCTCGACATCCGCCTCGGCGGGCCCCGGACCGACCGCGAGCCGCACCGCATCACCACCGCCGCCTGGGTCGGCGGCGCGTACCCGGACCGGACCGGACGCGCGAGCATCGTGGGCGTCCGCGGCACCGTGCACCGCCTCACGCACCGCGACGGCCCGGCGCGCACGCTGCTCGCCGAGCCGGGCGTCCGGGCGCGGATGGCGCAGCCGCTCGGCGCCGACCGCGCGATCTGGGTCGACGACGCGACCGGCGAGGACGCCGTCGCGATCTCCGCGCTCGACCCGCACGCCGACGGCGCGCCCGCGCTCGTCCGCCACGGCTCCGGCGAGCTCGGCCGGGTGCTGGAGCTGGAGCCCTCGCCGGACGGTGCGCTCGCGGCGCTCGCCACGCACGACGGCAGGCTCCTCCTGCTCGACACCGCCACCGGTGCCCTGCGCGAACCGGCCCGCGGCGCGGCCGGGGAGATCGCCGGGCTGGCCTTCTCCCCGGACAGCCGCTGGCTGGCCTACGAGGACCCGGTGGAACCGGAGCTCAGCCGGATCATGCTCGTGCAGCTGGCCGAGGGAGACCGACCCGACACCCTCGTGGCGGTCACCGAGCCGCGGTTCGTCGACACCGACCCGGTGTTCACGGACGACGGGAAGTACCTGGCCTTCCTCTCGCGCCGCAGCTTCGACCCGATCTACGACGAGCACTCCTTCGACCTCACCTTCCCGGCCTCCTGGCGCCCCTTCCTGGTGCCGCTGGCGGCCCGCACCCCGTCGCCGTTCGGGGCGGGGCCGGACGGCCGGCCCGTCTCCGCCGCCGACGAGGAGCCGGAGGACCTCCCGGCCCCGGAGAGCAGCGAGGAGGCGGAGGCCGCCGAGCGAGCCGCCGCGAAGGCGGTGGGGAAGGTCTCGGACGACGCGCCGAAGGACGAGGAGAAGGACGCCCCGCCGGAGACCGTGGTCGACGTCGAGGGCCTGACCGCCCGCGTCGTCCCGATCCCGGTCCCCGAGGGCCGCTACCGCGCGCTCGGTGCCGCGAAGGACTGCCTGCTCTGGCTGTGGGTGCCGGTCACCGGTGTGCTCGGCGAGGGTCGGCACGGCGGCGACGACCCGCGCCCGGTCCTCGAGCGCTACGACCTGAAGAAGCGCAAGGTCGACACCATCGCCGACCCGGCCGACGGCTACGCGGTCAGCGGCGACGGCAACCGGCTCGTCGTGCGGGACGGCCGCACGCTGCGGGTGCTGCGCCCGGACCGCTCGGGCTCGTCGGCGCCGTCGGAGGGCGACGCGGACGAGTTCGAGGTCGACGTCCGGCGCATCTCCGTGACGATCGACCCGGCCGCCGAGTGGCGCCAGATGTTCGACGAGGCGGGCCGGCTGATGCGCGACCACTTCTGGATCGAGGACATGGCCGGCGTCGACTGGGCGGCCGAGCTGGAGCGGTACCGGCCGCTGGTCGAGGCCGTCGGCAGCGCGGACGACCTGGTGGACCTGCTCTACGAGGTCCAGGGCGAGCTGGGGTCGTCGCACGCGTACGTGGTGGGCCGCGGCGCCGGCGGGGACTGGTCCGGCCGGCCCGGGGTGCTCGGGGCCGACCTGGAGCCGGACGGGAACGGGGGCTGGCGGATCGTCCGGGTGCTCCCGCCGGAGACGTCGGCGCCGAGCGCGCGCAGCCCGCTGTCCGACCCGGGCGTCGACGTCGGCGCCGGCGACGTGCTGCTCGAGGTGGGCGGCCGGCCCGTCGACCCGGAGCTCGGCCCGGCCCCGCTGCTGGTGGGCACCGCGGGCACGCTGACCGAGCTGACGATCCGGACGGCCGCGGGGGAGGTGCGCCGCGTCGTCGTGCGGCCGCTCGGCAGTGACGCGACCCTGCGCTACCACGACTGGGTCGCGGGGCGGCGGGCGTTCGTGGCCGACCGCTCCGAGGGCCGGCTCGGCTACCTGCACGTGCCGGACATGGTGGCGTCGGGCTGGGCCCAGCTGCACCGCGACTTCGCCCGGGAGGCCCGGCGGGACGGGCTGGTGCTCGACGTCCGCGGCAACTCCGGCGGGCACACGTCCCAGCTGGTGATCGAGAAGCTGGCCCGCAAGGTGATCGGGTGGGACGTCGTGCGACACGGCGCGCCCGCCACCTATCCGGAGGGGGCGCCACGCGGGCCGATCGTGGCGGTGGTCGACGAGCACGCCGGCTCGGACGGCGATATCGTCACGGCCGCGTTCAAGCGGATGGGCCTGGGCCCGGTCGTCGGCGTCCGGACCTGGGGCGGCGTGATCGGCATCGACAGCCGGTACGCGCTGGTCGACGGCACCCGCGTGACCCAGCCGCGGTACTCGTTCTGGTTCGACGACCTGCACTGGTCGGTGGAGAACCACGGCGTGGACCCGGACGTCGAGGTCGTCATGACGCCGCAGGACTGGGTCGCCGGCCGCGACACACAGCTGGAGACGGCGGTCCGGATCGCGCTGGAGGCGCTGCAGACCTCGCCGCCGGTGGGGCCGCCGGACCCGGCCACGCGTCCGAGCCGGGCCAAGCCGGCGCTGCCGCCCCGCCCGTGACCCCGAGCGGCACGTCCGGGTGCCCGCGAGCGTCCGGACGTGCCGACCTGTGGGGAAGAAATCGGGCGGGCGTATCGTCGATGTCAACAACCCCCGCACGGGCACCCGACCCGGGCAGGGGTCTGTCCGCATGCTCTCGAGGAGTCCCGTGGCCGCACCACTGTCCGGTCTGCTCACCGCCGTCCTCTCCGACCCCGGCCTGGCTGCGGTGCTCGACGCCGCCCGCACGGTCGACACCCGCACGGCCGACACGCCCGCGGCCCGGGCAGAGGGCCCTGCCGCGCTGCGCCCCTTCCTGGCCGCCGGCCTGGCCGGGGACGGCACGGTGCTGGCCGTCACCGCCACCGACCGCGAGGCCGAGGAGCTGGCCGCGGCGGCTGCCGAGCTGATCGACCCGGCCGGGGTGGCCGTCCTGCCGAGCTGGGAGACGCTGCCCCACGAGCGGCTCTCGCCGCGCCCCGACACCGTCGGCCGCCGGCTCACCCTGTTCCGCACGCTCGGGTCCGAGAACCCGCCGCGGCTCGTCGCGACCGCGGCGCGCAGCCTGATCCAACCGATCGCGCCGGGGCTGGGCACCCTCGACCCGATCACGCTGCGGGTCGGTACCGAGCACGACTTCGAGCAGCTGCTGGAGCGGCTGGTCGAGCTGGCCTACACCCGCGTCGAGATGGTCACCGCGCGCGGCGAGTTCGCCGTCCGCGGCGGCATCCTCGACCTGTTCGTGCCGACCGCCGACCACCCCGTCCGCATCGAGTTCTGGGGCGACGAGGTCTCCGAGCTGCGCGCCTTCTCCGTCGCCGACCAGCGGTCGATGCAGGAGCCGGAGATCGACGAGGTCGTCGCGCCGGCGTGCCGCGAGCTGCTGCTCACCGGGCCGGTCCGCGAGCGTGCCGCCGCGCTGGCGCGCGAGCACGAGAACAACCCGCAGCTGCGCGAGCTCCTGGAGCACCTCGCCGAGGGCATCCCGGCCGAGGGCATGGAGTCGCTGATCCCGGCGCTGGTGGCGGGGGAGCTGCAGCTGCTGACCGACCTGCTGCCCGCGCACTCCCGCGTGCTGGTCGCCGACCCCGAGCGCGTCCGCACCCGCAGCCACGACCTCGTCCGGACCGGACAGGAGTTCCTGGAGGCGAGCTGGCTCGCCGCGGGGACCGGCGGCACGGCGCCGATCGACGTCGGCGCCTCGGCCTACCGGGACCTCACCGAGGTCCTGGGGCACGCCACCGCGAGCGGACGGCCCGTCGTCAGCCTGTCCCCGCTGCTCTCCGGGGCCGACGACGCGGTGGTCCCGGGCATGCACGAGATCGAGTCCTACCGCGGCGACACCGACCGCGCGCTCGTCGACCTGCGCGCGCACACGGCCGCGGGCGGGGCGGCCGTCCTGGTCGTCGCGGGTCAGGGCACCGCGCAGCGGAGCCTGGAGCAGCTCGGCGAGGCCGAGGTGCCGGCGACGCTGCTCGAGGACCTGCCCGAGGCCCCGGAGAAGGGCCTGGTCACGGTCACCTGCGGGCGGATCGCCGACGGCTTCACCGCGCCGGAGGTCGGCCTGGTGCTGCTGTCCGAGGCGGACCTGACCGGCACGCGCGCCGGCCTGGACACGACCACGCGGAAGATGCCCGCCCGCCGTCGCAACGCCGTCGACCTCGCTGCGCTGCAGCCCGGCGACTACGTGGTGCACAACCAGCACGGCATCGGCCGGTTCGTCGAGATGCGCGAGCGCACCGTGCAGGGCGCCACCCGCGAGTACCTGGTGCTGGAGTACGCCTCCAGCAAGCGCGGCCAGCCCGCGGACCGGCTGTTCGTGCCGACGGACGCACTCGACGAGATCAGCCGGTACGTCGGTGGCGAGCAGCCCTCGCTGAACAAGCTCGGCGGGGCGGACTGGGCCAAGACCAAGGGCCGCGCCCGCAAGGCCGTGCGGGACATCGCGGCCGGCCTGGTGCAGCTCTACGCGGCGCGGCAGTCGTCGCCCGGGCACGCCTTCGGGGCGGACACGCCGTGGCAGCGCGAGCTCGAGGACGCCTTCCCCTACACCGAGACGCCCGATCAGCTCGCCGCGATCGACGAGGTCAAGCGGGACATGGAGCGCCCGGTGCCGATGGACCGGGTGATCTCCGGCGACGTCGGCTTCGGCAAGACCGAGATCGCCGTCCGCGCGGCGTTCAAGGCGGTGCAGGACGGCAAGCAGGTCGCGGTGCTCGTGCCGACCACGCTGCTGGCCACGCAGCACCTGCAGACCTTCGCCGACCGCATGCGCGCCTTCCCCGTCACGGTGAAGGGGCTGTCCCGGTTCACCGACCCGGGCGAGGCCAAGGAGACGATCGAGGGGCTGGCCGCGGGGACCGTCGACGTCGTCGTCGGGACGCACCGGCTGCTGCAGACCGGGATCCGCTGGAAGGACCTCGGCCTCGTGATCGTCGACGAGGAGCAGCGCTTCGGCGTGGAGCACAAGGAGCACATCACCGCCCTGCGCACCCACGTCGACGTGCTCACCCTCTCGGCCACGCCGATCCCGCGGACGCTGGAGATGAGCCTCGCGGGCATCCGCGAGATGTCCACCATCACCACCCCGCCGGAGGACCGGCACCCCACGCTGACCTACGTCGGTGCCTACGACGACAAGCAGGCCGCTGCCGCCATCCGGCGCGAGCTGCTGCGCGACGGCCAGGTGTTCTACGTGCACAACCGCGTCTCGACCATCGACAAGGCCGCGCGGAAGGTGCAGGAGCTGGTGCCCGAGGCGCGCGTCGGCGTCGCGCACGGGCAGATGAACGAGGACGTGCTGGAGCGGACCGTCAACGCGTTCTGGCACCGCGAGTTCGACGTCCTGGTCTGCACGACGATCGTCGAGAACGGCCTGGACATCTCCAACGCCAACACGCTGATCGTGGAGCGCTCGGACACGCTGGGCCTCTCCCAGCTGCACCAGCTGCGCGGACGCGTCGGCCGTGGCCGCGAGCGCGGGTACGCCTACTTCCTGTTCCCGCCGGAGCACCCGCTCACCGAGACCGCCCACGACCGGCTCGCCACGATCGCGCAGCACTCCGAGCTGGGCTCGGGCGCGGCCGTGGCGATGAAGGACCTGGAGATCCGCGGCGCGGGCAACATCCTGGGCGCGGAGCAGTCCGGCCACATCGCGGGCGTCGGGTTCGACCTGTACATCCGGCTGGTCGGTGAGGCCGTCGCCGCGTTCCGCCAGCAGGCGGGCGGCGGACCGGGCGCCGAGGAGCCGGAGCCGCTGGCCGAGGTTCGGGTGGACCTGCCGGTCGACGCGCACGTCCCGCACGACTACGTCGACGGCGAGCGGCTGCGGCTGGAGGTCTACCGCAAGATCGCCGAGGCGGCCGACGAGGCGGCCCTCGAAGCGATCGTCGAAGAGCTGAAGGACCGGTACGGCGAGCCGCCGCAGCCGGTGCTCAACCTGCTCGCGGTCGCCCGGTTCCGGCAGCTGTGCCGCGAGCTGGGCATCGCGGAGGTCGCCGCGGCGGGCACGCAGATCCGGATCGGCCCGGTCGAGCTGCCCGAGTCGAAGCAGATGCGGTTCAAGCGGCTGCACCCGAAGGGGCAGTACAAGGCGGCGGCGCGGCTCGTCACGGTGCCGAAGCCGGCGGCGGGCAACCGGATCGGCGGCGCCGCGCTGCGCGACACCGAGCTGCTCGACTGGCTCGCGGCCCTGGTGAAGGAGCTGGCGGCCCCCGTCGCGGTGAACGCCTGAGCGGACGCTCGACGGTCGTCGGCCCCTGAGCAGCGGGATGTAACGGCGTGGTCGCGCCCTGCGACCAGCCTCCCGACATGTCGACATCGGCCCTCCTCGACCGGTTCGCCCTGCGCTACGCGGCGGGCGCCCGGGCGCTGGTCGGGATGCTGATGGCGGTGGCCGCGCCCTTCGCCGACCCGCCCGCGGGCCCGGCGCTCTGCGGCGCGGTCGCGGTCGTCCTGTTCGGGTGGAGCGTCGCCTACCTGTACCTGATGCGCACCCGGCCGCGGGCCCGGGTGTGGGTCGTCGACGTCGCGGCGATGTGCGCGTTGTGCCTGGCCCAGCCGCTGCTCGTGGACCCGGCGCTGCTGCTGCGGATGCTGGGGTGGGTGTCGCCGGTGGCGTCGGTCGCCGTCGTCGCATTGCAGTGGCACGTGCGGCCGCGGCCCGGAGCCGTGGCGGCCGCGGCGGTCTGCGTGGCCTTCGTGGTCGGGGCCTCCCTCGCCCCGGAGATCACGGTGGGCCAGGCGCTGGCCGTCGGCGGGCTCTGGACGGCCGTCGAGGCCGGGTTGTCCCGGCTGGTGCGGCGGCTGGTGCACCGCGGGGGAGCGGCGGCCGACGAACGGATGGCGCGCCGGTTCGCCGCCGAGCGCGAGGCCGAGCTGGCCCGGGCGCGGCGGGCGGAGCAGCGCGCGCACTGGGCGACGGTGCACGACACCGCCGCGAGCACGCTGCTCATGGTCGGGCTGGGCGGCGTCGACGGACGTGAGCCGTGGCTGCGTGAGCAGGTGGCCCGGGACGTCGCCGCCCTGGACGGCGCCCCCGTCACCGCGGGGTGCCTGCAGGACGTGGTCCGGCGGGCCGTCCAGGGTGCCCGGGTCCCGGTGGACCTCGAGGTCGACGGCGACATGTGGCTTCCCGCCGGGGCCGCGGGTGCCCTGGGCGGTGCCCTGGCGGAGGGGCTGGAGAACGTCGCCCGGCACGCCGGGACCGCCCACGCACAGGTCACCGCGGTGGTCGACGACGGCCGGGCGCGGGTGACCGTGCACGACGCGGGGCTCGGCTTCGACCCTGCGCGGGTGCCGGCCGGCCGGGCCGGACTGGCCCTGTCGGTGACCGAGCGGATGGCGGGGGCCGGCGGCCGGGCCGTCGTCCGCTCGCGGCCGGGGGAGGGCACCGACGTGCGGCTGGAGTGGCCGCGGTGAGCGGACCCGCCGAGGAGGCGCCCTGCGACCTCGAGGTCCGGCTGCTGCGGGGCCTGCGGATCGCCCAGACCGTGATCACGCTGGTGATCCTCGTCGGGCTCGGCCTGCCGAACCTGCTCGCCGGGGCGTCGGCGTTCCACCCGGCCTGGGCCGGCCCCCTCGGCTGGGGCCTGTTCGTCCTCGTCGCCGCCGTCGACGCCGTGCTGGTGGCCCGGCACCGCTTCTGGGGCCGGGCCCGGGTCCCGGTCGCGCTCGGGGTTCTCGCGCTCGCGGTCCTGACGGCGCTGGCCCTGGACCCCGCACAGGTCGCCGGGCCGCCGCACGTCGGGTACGGCGTCGTCGGCTGGATCTGGGTGCTGCTGTTCGCCGGCGCGCGGCTTCGCGGGCTCGTCGTCCTGATCGCGGTGCACCTGCTGTTCCTGCTCGGGCTGCTCGTCGCGAGCGGGCGGACGGACCGGATCACGCTGGTGGCCTTCGCGGTCACGGCGGTCGGGGTGACGTCGTTCCAGCTCGCCGTCGCGCTCGCGGGGTCGGCGCTGCGCCGGGTGGCCCGCCAGGCCGCGGAGGCCGCCGAGTCGGAGGCGCGGGCGCGCACCGCGGAGGAGGTCGCCCGCACGGTGCATGCCGACCGGGAGGCCCGCTACGCCGAGCTGCGCGCCGTCGCGCTGCCGCTGCTGCAGGGGATCGGCGACGGCACCCTCGCCCCGGCCGACCCCGAGGTGCAGCAGGCGGCGGCCCGGGCGGCCGCGCGGCTGCGCCGGATGTTCGCCGAGGAGGGCGACGCGGGCGACGCGCTCGCCGGCGAGCTCGCCGCGCTGATCGACATCGCGGAGCGGCGCGGCGTCGTGGTGCGCTACTCGGAGCGCGGGCGGCGCCCCGTCCTCCCGCCCGACGCCGCCGGCGCGCTCCTCGCGTCGGCCGAGGCGGCGCTGCACGCGGCACGGGCCGCGGCGCGGGTGACCCTCGCCGGCGTCGGCGGGGCGGTCGTCGTCGGAGTGGTGACGGACGGCGCGGCGCGGGTACCGGTGCAGGACGTCGCGGATGTGGGTACCAGCACGGTCGAGGCCGGCGGTGCGACATGGGTGGAGGCGAGATGGGCCCCTCGATCGTGATCGTCGACGATCACCCGGCGATCGTGGCCGGCGTGCGCGCCTGGTGCGCCCGCGCCGAGCCGGAGATCCGGGTGCTCGCCTCGGGGCCCCGCACGGAGGTGGCGCTCGACGAGCCCGCTGCCGACGCCGTGGTGTTCGACCTGCAGCTGACGCCGGGTGCGCCGGCCTTCGGCGACCTGACCCGGCTCGTCGACGCCGGCCGGCGCGTCGTCGTCTACTCGCAGCACGCGGACAGCGACACCGCCCTGCGCTGCCTCGAGCTGGGCGCGGCGACCTACCTGACCAAGGCGGAGGGGCCGGAGCACCTGATCCCGGCGCTGCGCGCGGCGGTGCAGGACCGGCCGTACACGCCGCCGGTGCTCGGCGGGGCGATGGCCGCGGACCCCGGGCCGGACCGCCCGGTGCTCTCCGAGCGCGAGCGCGAGGTCCTGCTCGCCTGGTTCGAGAGCGACTCGAAGCAGCTGGTGGCGGAGCGCTTCCACCTGTCGGTGAAGACCGTGGACACCTACATCGGCCGGGTGCGGATCAAGTACGCCGACGCCGGCCGCCCGGCCACCACCAAGGCCGCCCTGGTCGCCCGTGCCCTGCAGGACGGCCTGATCGACCTGGCGGGTCTCTAGGTTCCGGTGGCTCCCGCCCGGAGCACGCAGAACTCCCCGCCCCACGGGTCGGTGAGGACCACCCAGGAGACCCCCGGTCCCTGCCCGACGTCCGCCCGGGTCGCGCCGCGCCGCTCCAGCTCGGCCACCGCCGCGGCCTGGTCGCCGACCGGGTCGACGTCGAGGTGCAGCCGGTCCTTGCCGGTCTTGGGCGCCGTCGCGGGCAGGAACTCCAGCCACGGCAGGCCGGGCGGCGGGCGCAGGCCGGCCACCTCGCCGTCGTCGCGCCCGACGGGCAGCCCCGCCACCGCGGACCAGAACGCGGCGGCCGCCGAGGGCTCCGGCACGTCGACGACGACCGCGGCCAGCGCACCCGTGTCGGCGTACTCCGGGCGGGGGTCCAGCACACAGAACTCGTTGCCCTCGGGATCGGCGAGCACCACCCAGGGGACGGCGTGCTGGCCGACGTCGGCGGGCCGGGCGCCGAGCCGGACCGCGCGTTCGACGAGCTCGAGCTGCTGGCCGGGCGAGCTGCTCGCGAGGTCGAGGTGGACCCGGTTCTTCCCGCTGCGCGGTGTCGCCACCGGCACGAACACCAGGTCGAACGTCCAGGGCGCGTGCGGGGACCGGACGTCGACCTCGTCGTCGGCCTCGTGCGCGACCGGCCAGCCCAGCAGCTCGGCCCAGAACCGGGCCAGGCGCCGCGGGTCCGCGCTGTCGACCACGACGTTGGCCAGCCGGTGCGTCATCGCCGCAGCGTACGGGCCGGATCGGCGGAATGCCGGGATCGACGCGGGGCCCGGCACCTGTGGGGCGGTGGACCGCAGGCGCCGGGCACCGTCGACGGTAGGACAGGCCCGGGCGGGTGGGGATCGGGCGATCGCCCGACAGCTGGTCGGGGCGTCCGCCCCCCGCTGCGCACGGCACCGGCCCCCTGGTGCTAACGGCGCGGGCCCACCGGTCGAGTGCGGGCTGCCGTGATCGTCCAGGCAGCCAGGAGGAGTTCGTGACCGTCACCCCGCCACCGCAGCCGGCCCGCGCGCCGTGGGAGCCGCAGCAGCCCCGGTACGCACCTCAGCGGTACGCCCCGCCGCCCTACGGCGGGCCCTCCGCGCCGCAGTACCCGCCGCAGTACTCGCCGCCGTACCCGCCACAGCCCGTCCCGCCGCGGACCGACTACGCGTCGTGGGGCTCGCGCGTGGGGTCGGCGCTCGTCGACGGGCTGATCCCGGGCGTCGTCGCCTCGCTCGGGCTGGTCGGCCTCGCCCTCTCGAGCGATCTCGGGGTCGTCCTCGGGATCGCCGGCGTCGCCTACCTGGCCGCCTTCGCCTTCGCCCTGTGGAACACCTGCTACCGGCAGGGCACGACCGGGCAGAGCCTCGGCAAGCAGGTGACGGGCACGCGGCTCGTCCGGGCCCGGGGCGGCGGGACGCTCGGCTTCTGGGCCACGCTCGCCCGCCAGCTCGCGCACGTCCTCGACGCGGTGCCGCTGTATCTCGGCTACCTGTGGCCGCTGTGGGACGAGCGGCGTCAGACCTTCGCGGACAAGGTGTGCGACACCGTGGTGGTACGGCTCTGACCGGCCGGGTCAGCCGCCGATCGCGGCGAGACCACGCTGCAGATCCTCCAGGTTCATCGCGGGCACGATCTCGACCACGGCGCCCATCCTGAAGAACGGCTCGCTGATCCTCGGGAGCTGGCCCGGGTCGTCCAGGTCGAACACCGCGATCATGGTCCGCCGGCCCCGCACGGGCGCGAAGTAGGTGGCCTCGGGCTTGATCAGTTCGATCGTCGCCTGGATCGTCTTGGCCATGTCGCCGCTGACGATGGCCTCGCTCCCCTTGTCGACGTCGGGCTGGGCGACGAGCAGCATGCGCATGACGGACCTCCGTCCGGTCGGGCGACTCGGACCGCCACCCGGCACGGTGGCGGTCCGAGAAGTAGAGCGCCCCGCCGCCCGTCCGAGGGCGTCAATACGCAGAACTACGGACGGGGTGCGCGAGGCGGTCGTCGTCGGCGTGCGGTGACCGGGGTCGGGTGACCTGGCCCACGTCAGGCCGTGAGAAGGTGACCGCCGTGCGGAGCATCGGACGCCCGGGCCGGATCGGCCGAGTGATCGTCGCCGCGTGCGCGGTGGCCACGGTGGCCACGGCGTGCGGCAGCGGCCCCGGCCAGGTCGGCTCGGCGGTGATCGTGGCGGACCGGTCGGTGGGCCTCGGTGAGGTCCAGACCCGGATCGACACGGCCCTGGCACACAAGGCCGAGCTCTCCGCGCAGAGCACCGGCGAGGTCGCCGACGCGGACATCGCCCGCTACGTCGTGAGCACGCAGGTCAGCCACGAGCTGATCACCGCGGCGGCGGCACGCGACGGGATCGCCGTCGGCGAGGACCGGGTCGACGCCCTGCTCGCCGACCCCTCGGCCCTGCAGCTCGACCGCAGCCTGTTCGAGGGCGCCGCCCTGCGCGAGCGGGCCCGGGACCGCCTGCTCGCCATCGCCCTCGCCGAGAGGTACGTCGACGGCCTGGCGGTCACGGCCGACGTGGTGGCCGCGACCTCGCAGGCCGACGCCGACGAGAAGGCCCGCGCGCTCGCCGCCGGCGGCGACCGGGCCCGCGCGGTGCTGTCCGACCCGCGCACCGCCCAGCCCGGCCAGACCTACCGCGCCGCGACCGACCCCGACAGCGCCACGACGGTGCTCTTCGGCACCCCGGCGGGGCAGACCGTGGCCTTCCAGCCCTCGCCGGGGCAGGGCGTCTGGCTCGTGCTGCCCGTGACGGACCGCGTGACGGACGCGCCCGCGGCGGGCTCCTCGGCGGCGACCTCGATCGACCAGGACACCCTGGCGTCGATCGGGCAGCGGCTCACCCAGCCCGACGCCGGGACGGTCCAGGTCAACCCCCGGTTCGGGGTGTGGGACCCGGTGCGCATGCGGGTCGTCGCCGAGGGCCAGCAGGCCGGCAGCATCATCGGGCCGGCCAGGGGCTGAGCCCCCCGCGGCCCCAGTCTCCCCCGCGCCCTCCGCGCCCCCGCGCGCCCCCGCGCGCCCTCCGCGCCCTCCGCGGGCGGCCCCGGGGGAGACTGGGGGCGTGGCTCCCACGGTGATCGTCCTGTCCCGGCGGCTCGGCGCCGTCCTGCCGGCCGCCGCGCTGCCCGCCCTGCGCGCCGCCTCCGCCGTGTACGCGGACCCCTCGGTGCCCGAGGAGGTCGCGCGGGCGGCCGGGGCCGAGCCCCCGGCAGGGGAGCTCGCCGCCGACGCGGTGCTGCTGACCTGCGAGCCGACCGCGGGTGCCGTCGCGGTGCCCGAGCCGCAGGGCGCCGCGCTGCTCGACGCCGTGGCCGTCATGGACCGGCTGCGCTCGCCGGGCGGCTGCCCGTGGGACGCGGAGCAGACCCACGAGTCGCTGCTGCAGTACCTCGT
>NZ_JAJSOK010000109.1 GCF_021283305.1 Pseudonocardia kujensis | reverse complement strand
TCAAGCTGGTCGCCCGCACTCACCAGAGCCTGATCTGGGACCGGACCCGCCACCTGCAGCGTCTGCGCCAGGCGCTGCGCGAATACCACCCGGGACTGCTCGACGCGTTGACCGCGGGCAAGCTTGACCTCACCGACCCGGACGCGGTCGAGTTGCTCGAGCGGGCCCCGAACCCCGACCGGGCCGCCCGACTGTCCCGGGCGAAGATCGCCTCCATCCTCAAGCGTCACCGCCGCCGCAGCGTCGAGGCCCGCGCGGAAGCCATCCAGACAGCGCTTCGCGCGCCGGTGTTGCGCCAACCGGCGCCGGTCGAGGCCGCCTACGCGACCATCGCGCTGACCCAGGCACGTCTGCTCGCGGCGCTGTCCGGGCAGCTCCCAGGGCTCGAAGAGGTGATCGGTCAGGGTTTTGGCCGGCACCCGGACGCTCCAGATCTACACCAGCCTGCCCGGGCTGGGCGAGACTCTCGGGGCCCGGGTGCTCGCCGAGTTCGGGGACGACCCACACC
Organism: Pseudonocardia kujensis; assembly: GCF_021283305.1. Lineage (GTDB taxonomy): Bacteria > Actinomycetota > Actinomycetes > Mycobacteriales > Pseudonocardiaceae > Pseudonocardia > Pseudonocardia kujensis. Next base: position 15,235 of record NZ_JAJSOK010000109.1, on the reverse strand, counting down.
GCTACCGCGACGCACGAGCGCGCAAGAACTACGCCGGGACCTCCCCGATCACCCGCGCCTCCGGCCGCAAGACCGTCGTGCTGGCCCGCTACGCACGCAACCGGCGCCTCGGCGACGCGGTGCACCAGTGGGCGTTCTGCTCGCTGAACGGCTCACCAGGCGCCCGCGCCTACTACGACGCTCTACGCGCCCGTCGGATCGGGCACCACGCCGCGCTCCGCCAACTCGGCAACCGGCTCGTCGGGATCCTCCACGGATGCCTCAAGACCCGCACCCACTACGACGAGACCACCGCCTGGGCCCACCACGACACCGCCGCCGCTTGACACCCCTACGCCATGGGATGTCTGACGGGAGGGCACGCCGAGCGCGGCGAGCAGCACCAGGACCACCGTCGCCGGCCCTGGATCTCCGCCACCCCGTGCGGCACGGTGGTCGGCGGACGAGCTCGAACGGACGGCAGGAGGGGCGGCACCGCATGTCTCCCGAGGACACGGAGCAGGCCCCGCTCGCCGGGGTGCGGGTGGTCGATCTGACCACGACCTTCATGGGGCCGTACTGCACGCTGCTGCTCGCGCAGATGGGTGCCGACGTCATCAAGGTCGAGGCGCCCGGCGGGGACGTCGTCCGCTACGTCGGCGACGAGAACGGGACGGGCCTGGGCCCGGTGTTCCTCAACGCGAACCGGGGCAAGCGCAGCATCGTGCTGGACCTGAAGCGGCCGGCCGAGCGGGACGTCCTGCTGAGCCTGGTCCGCACCGGCGACGTGTTCGTCCACAACATGCGGCCCGATGCGGTGACGCGGCTCGGGCTGGGCGCCGGGGACGTGCTCGCCGCGAGTCCGCGCACCGTGTACTGCGTGGTGCGCGGGTTCTCGAGTGCCGGCCCCTACCGCGACAAGGCCGCGTACGACGACGTCATCCAGGCCTCGTCCGGCCTCGCCGCCGTGCAGGGCGGCCCGGACGGACCGGCGTACGTCCGCACGCCGGTCGCCGACAAGGCGACCGGGCTGCTGGCCGTCGGCGCGATCGCCGCCGCGCTGTACCGGCGGGAACGCACCGGACGCGGCGCCGCGATCGAGGTGCCGATGATGGAGACGATGGTCGCGTTCACCCTGCTCGACCAGCAGGGCGGCTACGTCTTCGACCCGCCGCGGGGGCCCGCGGGATACGCGCGGACCGACTCCCCGTACCGCAGGCCGTACCGGACCGCCGACGGCCACATCGGCGTCATGGTCTACACGGACGCGCAGTGGCGGGCGTTCTTCGAGCTCGTGGGCAGGCCGGAGCTCGCGGCCGATCCCCGCTTCCGCACCATCACCCTCCGCACCGTGCACATCGACGAGCTCTACCGGCTGCTCGAGGAGGAGGTGCGCACGCGCCCCACGGCGGAGTGGCTGGCCGCCTTCGACGAGCGCGGCATCCCGGCGATGCCGGTGCTCACCGTGCCCCAGCTCTTCCATGACGAGCACCTGCGCGCGACGGGCACCTTCGAGGACGTGCTGCACCCCGTCGAGGGGCCGCTGCGCTACGCCCGGTTCCCCGTCGACTTCGCCGGGACCGCGCGCGTCGACCTCCGGCCGGCGCCCCGGCTCGGCGAGCACGGACCGGAGATCCTCGCCGAGCTGGGCCTCCCGGGCGTGATCCCCACCGACCTCCCCGGCCACCCCGCCCCGGCCCCGGCCCGGGACGCCTGACGCGGGCGCCCCGTGGCGGGCCGACGGCCGCCCTCCCCGACCCGGACGCGCGCCGGCCCGCCACCGAGGGCGCTCGGTGACGGGCCGGGCCGCCCACCTCACCGCTCCCCCCTGCCGGCGCGATGAGCTCCCCCTCTGGACGTCTCGATCCCGCCCGATGTGACAGCCGGCCGTCGTCTCGCGGCAAGTTCGGCCGGTCCGCCCAGCTCGCGGCCGGGCCCGCTCGACCGAACGGCCGACGGCTCGAGGCCCGCTCCCGTCGCGAGAACCTCAGCCGGGGTCCCGCCGGGCGTCGTGATGGGCGGCGGCGAAGCGCTCGATCGTCGCGAGGCAGATGTCGGGCGGCTGGAACGTGCCCGCCGCCCAGGTCTGCAGCCAGGACCCGAGCCCGAACACCGGGGTGCGTCGGTACAGCCGCCAGGCGTCGGCGGGGCGACGGCCGAGGGCGTCGAGGTAGCCGGCCAGCAGCGCACGCTCGTGCGCGCGCCGGTCGGCGACGGTGAGGCTGGAGGCGAGGAAGTAGCCGACGTCGTGCACCCAGCTGCCGGAACGCACCAGCTGCCAGTCGTAGAAGCCGACGGTGGCCCCGACCGTGTAGGTGTTGCCGGGGTGGGGATCGCCGTGCAGGAGCGTCTGCGGGCCGGCGGCGGCGATCCGTGCCCAGCCCCGGAACCCCCGCTCGAGCTCCGCGGCGCCGAGCCCGAGGGGATGACCGGCCCGCCGCAGCTTCCGCAGCGCATGGACGAAACCGGCCCGCGCGACGGGGGCCCAGGCGGGCCCCAGGCGCCACGGACGCACGAACGACGGCAACGGAGCATCCCAGAACCTCGCGTGCAGACGGGCCAGTTCGCCCAGCCCGGCGGCGACCTGCTCGACGGTCAGCGGCGCGAGCGCGCTGTTCGGGCGCCCGCCGCGGAGGGTGACGTCCTCCATGACGACCACGGCGGCGAGCCGACGGCGGTCCGTCGCCGCGGCGTGGAACGCCGGGTGCTCCAGCGGCAGGGCCGGACCGCGCGCGACGAGGTCCGCCTCGGCCTCGCGTGCGCCGAGCGCGGTCAGGGCCAGCCGGTTGAGCCACCGGCCCTCCCGCTTGACGAACACCCGCGGCGGCCCGGCGGGACCCACGTACTCCAGCTCGACGACCGCGCGGGAGTTCGTGCCGTCGACGACGTCGGTGACGCGGGCGCGCGCGACGGTCCGGCCCAGGGCCGCACCGAGCCACATGGGCGTCAGGTCGGACCAGTCCCGGGGCACCGCCAGCACGGGAGTGATCATCGCGCGCCGGTCGCCCTCGCACGTGACCGGCGGCCGCCACCGTCCGGGTACACGGCTGGTCGGGACGACTCCCGTGCCGATGCGGTGCGGCTCGCCGTGACACCACCGGAGGAGGTGAGCCCCGTGACCGCCGTACGCACGCCTCACCCCGTGCAGTGCCCCCACCGCCCGGGGTCGACCTCCAGCGCGGCACGGTCCCACTTGCCGAGCTCGGCCGCTGCCTCGTAGGTGCCCTGCAGGAACTCCTGCACCACCCGATCCGGGTCGTCGGCGGTGCGCGCGGCCTCGTAGGGCAGCACGAACTGCTGGAACTCGGTGCTGAAGGCGCCCTCCGCCTCGACCGGGTACACGGAGAACCCGTCCGGCGCGGGATAGGCGTAGGCGTAGAAGGCGCCCTCCGCCCCGCCGCCGGGCCAGAACCCGCAGCTGGACAGCTCGTGGGAGTAGCCCTCGACCATCACCCAGTCCCCGCAGTTCGGCGCCCCTCCCGGGTGCGGCGGGGCGGGACGCCCGGAGAACCGGGTGCAGGCCAGGTCCATCGCGCCCCAGAAGAACTGGACGGGGCTGACCTTGCCCACGAAGCGCGACCGGAACCCGCCGATCAGGCGGTTCGCCTGCAACAGCTGCCGCCAGAACAGCTCGGCCGCCTCGCCGTCGTAGGACGCGTGGGCGTGGTCGTCGGGGAACGGGACGGCCGGGTCCACCTCGTTCGGGACCGGGCGGATCGGTGCCTCGACGCCCAGCCGGCCGAGCACGGCCATCGTCTCGCCGAAGAAGTCGGCGACCGACATCGGACGCAGCGCGAACCCGCCCGTCCCGCCGTCGCTGCTGCGGACCTCGAGCCGCCGACCGACGAAGTCGAACTCGATGTCGAACGCGCCCGCGCCGTACGGGATCGACGACGTGGTCAGCCCGCGGGGGCTGACGTACAGCGTCACCTGCCACCAGTGGTTGACCAGCGGCGAGTGCAGCATCCGGACCTTGCCCACGATCTGGGTCCACATGTGCAGGGTGTCCCGCGTGTCCGTCCAGTCCGCGACCCGCAGATCGGGCCACGCGGGTGCCGCGCTCCTCGGTTCCGCAGCCACAGCGCGCTCCTTCCGTCGGCCTCCTGCCGCGCCGGATCTCCCGTCCCGCCCGCTACTACGGGGTGCGCGGCCGGGTGGTCGCGAGGACCACGGAGGGCGCGCCCGCGAGAACATCGACGCGATCTCGCAGATGTACCTCGGCATCCCGTACCCCGACTTCGGCGGCGGGACGCAGGACCGGCTGCTGCTCACCATCGCGGGCGACTCGGTGGCCCACACACCGCTGTAGGAAGCCGATACCCGACACCGGGTGTGCCCCGGTCCCCGGGTCGCCCTCGACGCCGCCGATCTCGGCGCGGCGACGACGGGCGGCCGCCGGTCGCCGCCGCCGGCGTCAGCGGGCTGCGCGTCGGCGGACCGCGCCGAAGATCCCGGTCACCACGAACAGCACGATCGCCGCGATCGCCAGCCACAGCAGCGACTTCACGGCGAAACCGACGATCGCCAGGACCACCCACAACACCAGCAACCCGATGATGAGCCCCATGTGAAACCTCCTCAGCGCCGTGATCGACCCCGGCGGTATTCCCCGTCCGTCGACCGGCCATGCCCGTTCGCCCCCACGAGTCGGGCCAGGAACGGAGCCTGGCCGCGGTGCAGCACCGCGGCGGCCTCGGGCTCGCGGCAGGCGGCCCCGGCCAGGATCCCGAAGGCGAACATCGTGACGACAAGCGACGTGCCACCGGAGGAGATCATCGGTAGCGGGATCCCGGTCACCGGGAGCAGCCCCACGACATAGCCGATGTTGATGGCCGCCTGGCCGACGAGCCATGTGGTCAGGGTGGCCGCCACGATCTGCAGCCAACGGTCGCGGGTGCGTGCCGCGATCCGCAGCCCCACGTAGGCGAGGGCGGCGAACAGGCCGATGAGCAGCAGGCCGCCGATCGTGCCGAGCTCCTCGCCGAGGATGGCGAAGACGAAGTCGTTCGACGCGTTGGGCAGGTAGCTCCACTTCGACGCCCCCTGGCCGAGGCCCTGCCCGAACCAGCCGCCGTCGCTGAGCGAGTACAGGGCCTGCGTCGACTGGTACGCCGCGCCCAACGGGTCGGCGGTGTCCGGGTTCAGGTACGAGGCGATGCGACTGTGCCGGTACCCGGCGGTCAGGCCGAGCAGGACGACACCGACCAGGCCCCCGCCGCCGATCGCGGCGAGCAGCCGGCCCGGGGCGCCCCCGAAGTAGAGCAGCGCGAGCACCAGGATCGCGAGGGACACCGCCGTGCCGAGGTCCGGCTCCAGGACGACCAGCGTCAGCATGAGGACGGCGACCGGCAGCAACGGTGAGAGCAGGTCCTTCCACCGCGGGCGACGCAGCCGGGCGAGGATGTGTGCACCCCAGAGCGCCAGTGCGATCTTCGCCGGCTCCGACGGCTGGAACGACAGCCCCGCCACCGAGTACCACTTGCGGGCACCCGCGATGGCCGTACCCACCCCCGGCACCAGGACCCCGGCGAGCAGCACCAGACCGCCCAGCAGCAGGACCGGCGACGCCCGCCGCAGCCAGGCCGGGTCGACCCGCATCCCGAGCACGAACAGCACCAGGCCTGCCGCGCAGAACGCCAGCTGCCGGGCGAACACCCCGTACGACGATCCGCTCTGGAGCAGTGACTCGACGCTCGACGCGGACAGCACCATGACCAGACCGGTCACCGTCAGCAGCCCGAACAGCCCGACGAGGAGGGTGAACGAGGCCAGCGGGCGCTGCAGCCAGGCCGTGAGCCGGCCGCTGACGACCGCCACGACGGCGCGGACCGCTCCGGTCGGCCGGGAGACTCGAACCATTCCCGAATGCTCCGCAATTCGCGGCGAGAATCGGCGGAAGCCGGTGGGGCGAGTCGGGGCCGTCGTCCCGTTCACGACCCGGAGGAGGACTGTTCTCCGATTCGCCCGAAGTTAACGGGAGGACAGCCCACGGCTAATTCTTCGCCCTGGACACGCAGTGCTGGTCGACAACCCGGGACGATAGGATCCGGATGCTCGAATACGCGACGGAGCGCTCATTGTCCGCCCTCGTGCGGGATTTTCGAACCGTAGGATCGACACGCGAGACGACCGGGTCCCGAACCGGCCGATCATGGAAGGAGCCGACGTGCCGGACGGGACCCCGCGGACCCGCCCCCACAGCCGGGGCGCCGCCGGCGAGCCCCGCGGCGGGCGGGCGCGACCGGGGCCGACAGCGTCGTCGGGTGTACCGCGCAACCGCGCCCTGCCACCCCTCGGCCCCGACGTGCCGGGTCCCCGCCCACAGCAGCCCCGTCCGGCGCGGCCTCGCCCACCGCAGGCACGCTCACCGCGGCCGAGCCGGCAGCAGCCCCACCCCCAGGAACCGCGGCCACCGCAGCCGGGCCCGGTGTCGCCGCCGCCGCCCCGCCGTACCGCGGGTCGCCCCGGGGCTGCCGCGGGCCCGCCCCGGCGGGGCCGGGCCGGCCGTCGGTTCCGTTGGTTCCGCGCCGTTCTCGCGATCACGTCGGTCCTCGTCCTGGTCGCCACTGGCTATGCCTGGACCCGGTACCACGACCTCGACACCGCGGTCCGCCGCTCGGGGGCGCTGAACGGCCTGGCCTCCGGCACCGCCGACCAGAACATCCTGGTCATGGGCCTGGACAGCAGGCTCGACGAGAACGGCGACCCGCTCCCGCCGGCCCTCTACGACGCGCTGGACGCCGGTACCGCCGACAACGGCGGCCACAACGCGAACGTGCTCATGCTCGTGCACCTCCCGGCGGGCGGCGGTCCCGCGAACGCGGTCTCGGTACCCCGCGACGACTACGTCGACCTGCCCGGTGCTCCCGACGGCGTGGCCAAGGGCAAGATCAAGCAGGCGTACGGGCTGGCGTACGACCAGGAACACCGCAGCCTCACCGCCTCGGGCGTCACCGACCCCACACGCCTCGAGCAGGCCAGCCGCGACGCAGGCCGCAACGCCGAGATCACCACCGTCAGCCAGTTCCTCGCGGTGCCCGTCGACCACTTCGTCGAGGTCACGATGGTCGCCTTCTACCAGATCGCGCAGGTCGTCCAGCCCATCACCGTCTGCGTGGACGAGGACACCCAGGACGACTACTCCGGGGCGAACTTCCACCAGGGCTACCAGCAGATCGACGCCGCACAGGCCGTCGCTTTCGTCCGCCAGCGCCGCGACTACGTCCACCCCGGCCTGAACTTCACCGACCTCGACCGCGAACGCCGCCAGCAGGCCTTCATCGCCTCCCTCGCCTACCAGCTCAGGCAGGCCGGCACCTTCACCGACCCCACCCGGCTCGACGGCCTGCTCGCCGTCGCCCGCCAGAACACCGCGATCGACCCCGGGCTGGACCTGCTGTCCCTGCTGGGCCACGCGGGCGACCTGGCCTCGGGGAACATCTCCTTCACGACCCTGCCCGTCGACCACTTCGGCCAGGACCCCGCCGGGGAGGACGTCAACATCGTCGACCCGGCCACCGTCCGCCGCACCGTGCAGGGCCTGTTCGCCGACTCCCCACCGGCCGACTCCCCACCGGCCGGCTCCCCACCGGCCGGCTCCCCACCGTCCGGCTCCCCACCGTCCGACGGGGCGGCGGCTCCCGCTGCGGCGGCAGCCGGGGCCGGCGGACGCACCGTGGACATCACCAACGCGAACGGCCGCAACGGGCTGGCCGCCACCGCCGGCGCCCTGGTGACCCCGGCCGGCTACCAGCTCGGGCAGACCGACGACGCGTCCCGGCGGGGCCACAGCACGGTCGACTACGCCGCCGGCGACCAGCCCGCCGCCGCGGCCCTCGCGAACCTTCTCGGGATCAGGTCGACGACCAGCGAACCCGGGCTGCCGTCCGGCCACCTGCACGTGATCCTCGGGGCGGACTACGTCGCTCCCACCGCGGCGTCCACGCCGCCGCCGGCGCAGTCACCCACACCGGCGGCCCCGGCTCCGCCGGGCCCCGGGTCCGGCTCGATCGTCACCGGCGGGATCCCGTGCGTGAAGTAGCGGCCCGCCCGCCGGGCACGACTCGCGAGGGCCGGTGCGGCCGACGGCTGCGCCGCGCCGGCAGCACGAGGGCGACCACCACGACCGTCACGGCCGTCACGACCGTCACAGCCGCAGCGGTCGGGCCCCGGTCAGGGTCGGCGGCGGAACCGCTCGGCCAGCTGCGGGTCGTCCTCCCACCACAACCGTGACCGCTGCGGCGGGGGGCCGGGCTCGGACCCGGCGGCGGACCTCCCGGCGGGCTTCTCGGCGGACATCGCTGCGGCATCGCGGGCTGCCTCCGCTTCCTCGCGGTCGAGCCTGGCGTCGATCTCGCGCGCCTTGTGCTCCTCCTCGCGCGTGAAACGGTGCAGCACCACACCCACGAACGGCAACCCGACGACGTCGCCGCCGATCCACAGGATCCCGGCACCGATCAGCTGGTCGGTGCGCAGCCCCGGGCCCCAGCCCCGGGCCGCGTACCACGCCTCGGCCACGATCGGCCCGAGCCAGAGCACGACGCCGAGCACGGCGTCGCCCACCATCTCCACCCCGGTGATCCACAGGGTGACGAGGTACGAGCCGGCGCGCGGCGTCGGGTCGATCCGGAACCGCGTCCAGAAGTACACGAAACCGCACGTCCCGATCACCGCCGAGACGAGCCCGGACACGACCCCGCTGCGCAACGTCTGCTCGTAGAGCGGGCCCAGGTAGAGCACCAGCAGCGGGACCACGAGCAGGATCGTCACCGTGAACGGGAACGTCAGCACCTGCGCCGTGCGCCCGTGGAACCAGCGGCGCATCCTCGGCCGCCATCGGTCCGGCACGGCCGCCGCGGCCAGCGTCAGCGGCGCCCCCACCGCCAGGAACAGCGGCGCGACCATGAGCAGCACGAGGTTCTGCAGGGCCCGGACCCAGAACAGGGTGTCGTCGTAGACGCCCAGGAACGACAGGCCGACCAGCGCGAGCAGCAGGACCCCGAGCGCGAACGCGGTCACCCGGCCGCGCGGCCACCGGGCGCCGCTGCGGTGCCACCGGCGCAGGCCCGCGGCGTAGCTGCCGCCCAGGGCGAGACAGGCCGCGACGACGGCCGGCTCGAACCGCCAGGCCGTGAGCAGCCGCAGCGGTGTCAGCGGCGGCAGCGGGGGAAGACCGGCCGCGGCGGGCAACATGTCGTCAGGTCGCCGTCCCGCCGCCGTCCCGCGGTGGCGCCCCGGCGGCGCGGTCGTCCTCGCGCAGCCCGCGCATCTCGCCCTCGAGCACGCGCGCCGACTGCCCGACCGCGCGCGCCATGTCCGGCAGCTTCTTCGCGCCGAAGAGCAGCACGACGACCCCGACGACGATCAGCCAGTGCACGGGGCTCAACGAACCCATGACGGGCCACCTCCCTCCCGTCCGCCCCGGACCATGCCGACCACGCGGCCGGCGCCGACAAATCGGGCAAACAAAATCGGGCAAACAAAATCGGGCGCAATTGCGCAACCATTCGAGTATAGGCCGAGCCCGTCGCCGCACGGCGGCGTCCCTGCGTGGCGCGATCAGGCCGTGGTGCGGCGCGGGCGGTCGCCCGCGGCCGGACCCTCGGCGTACCGAGCGGCGTCGAGCAGCCACAGGAGCCGACCCCGCTCGTGGCGGTGCGCGGGTACCGGATGGTCGGAAATTCCTGGATCGTCTTTCCGGGATCCCTCGGAAATGCTGGACCGGCCGCTGCGGGGACACCGCCACCGTCGATAATCCCGACGATGAGCGCGAGTGATTCCGGCGACCCGCCCGTAGGGCACAGGAAAGACGAGTTCGGCCATCAGCACGCCCTCGCCACCATCCGGCGCGAGCTCACCCGGCTCGAGGCCGACCTGGGGCCGGACGGCCACGCATCGCACGCCTCCGGGCTCCCCGCCTGGAAGCGCCGGACCGCCGGCGAACCCCGCTGGCCGGCCGCCGTCGCCGTCGTGGTCGCGATCGCGCTGCAGCTTGCCCTGCCGGACAGGCTGGTGCCCGTCTCCCGCTGGCTGCTGCCGGGCCTGGAGCTGCTCGTCCTCCTCGGGCTGGTGGCCGCCGGACCGACGCGGCTCGACCGCGGATCGGCCTGGCAGCGTGCGGCCGGCCTGGTGCTGGTCGGCCTGCTCAGTCTGGCCAACGCGTGGTCGGCCACGCTCCTGGTGGTGGGCATCCTGTCCGGGCGGTCCGGCGACGACGCAGGTGCGCTCCTCAGCAGCGGCGCGGCGATCTGGCTCACCAACATCATCGCCTTCGGGATCTGGTACTGGGAGCTCGACCGGGGAGGACCGGTGTCGCGGGCACACGGGCTGCGCCACGAGGCGGACTTCGAGTTCGTGCAGATGCAGAGCGACGACCCGCACAAGCGGGAGTGGGAGCCGCGGTTCCTCGACTATCTCTACGTGTCCTTCACCAACGCCACCGCCTTCAGCCCGACCGACACGATGCCGCTCAGCCGCTGGGCGAAGATGCTGATGACGCTGCAGGCCCTCGTCTCCCTCGCCACGGTGGCCCTGGTCGTCGCCCGGGCGGTGAACGTCCTGCACTGATCGTTCCGCCGAGCTCCCGTCGTCGCGCGGATCCGGTGACCAGGCCGGGAGCGGACGGCAGGAAGAGGGAATCCGACGGCCGGTGGCGACCGTGCCGGGCGCACCGCCGCCGGGCACACGGTGCCGTTGCCGTCGCCTTACCGTGCGCTTCCCTTCGCCGCATTAGGTTCGGGAGCGTGGTCCAGGACGTACCGGCGGAGGTCCCCGCCCCCGCCGACCACACGGTCGTCCCCGTGCGGCGACTCCGCGTGATCGAGCTGGTGCTCGTGATCCTGGCCTGCGCGGTCGTCACCCTCGCGCTGGTGCTGGTCGAGGTCGGCCAGAACCAGCAGCTGTCCGCCCAGGTCCTTCTCCTCGCGCCCGGCTACCTCGCCCTCATCGTCCTCGCGCACCTCGTCGTACGGGCGACCGCTCCCTTCGCCGATCCCCTGGTGCTCCCGCTCGTGGCGCTGCTCAACGGGCTCGGCCTGGTCATGATCCACCGCCTGGATCTCGCCGCCGCCGCGACCGCCGCGGCTGCGGGCTCCCCGGCCCCGTCCGCCGACGCCGTGCGCCAACTCGTCTGGACCGCCGCGGGTGTCCTGCTGCTGGCACTGCTCTGCTGGCGGCTGCGCGACCACCGCGTGCTCGCGCGCTACGCCTACACCCTCGGGCTCGCGGGCCTCGCGCTGCTCGCCCTGCCCGGCCTGCTGCCGGCACGGCTCTCCGAGATCAACGGCGCCAAGCTCTGGCTGCGCCTCGGTCCCTTCTCGATCCAGCCGGGCGAGTTCGCCAAGATCTTCGTCATCGTGTTCGTGGCCGCGTTCCTGGTCTCCAAGCGCGAGCTGTTCCGCACCGCCGGCCGTACGGTCGGTCCGGTCGTCCTCCCCCGCCTGCGCGACCTCGCCCCGCTGCTGGTCGCGTGGGGGCTCGCGGTCGGGGTGCTGACCCTCGAGCGCGAGCTCGGCGCCTCCATGCTGATCTTCGGCGTGGTACTCGTGATGATCTACGTCGCGACGTCCCGGATCTCCTGGGTGCTCATCGGCCTGCTCTGCTTCGCCGCCAGCTCGGTCGCGGCCTACGAGCTCTTCGATCACGTGAGGACGCGCTTCGAGGTCTGGCTCGACCCGACCGCGGAGTACACCGGGAGTGGCTACCAGGTCTCGCAGTCCCTGTTCGGGCTCGGCACCGGCGGCACGTTCGGTACCGGACTCGGGCAGGGGCGCCCGGACCTCGTCCCGCTGGCCAACGCCGACTTCATCGGCTCCGGGATCGGCGAGGAGCTCGGGCTGGTCGGGATCAGTGCCGTCCTGCTCGTCTACGCCCTGCTGGCGGCGCGTGCATTCCGGACCGCGCTGCGCCTGCGTGACGGCTTCGGCACACTGCTCGCCGCCGGACTCGGCGCCACCATCGGGCTGCAGGTCTTCATCGTCATCGGCGGCGTCACCAACCTCATCCCGGAGACCGGGCTGACGACGCCCTTCCTCTCCTACGGCGGCTCGTCCCTGCTCGCCAACTACCTCCTGCTCGGCCTCCTGCTGCGGCTCTCGCACCACGCGAACCTGCCGCCGACCCCGCAGCGCCGGCCCCTCGCCCCTCTCGACCGGGCAGCGACCCAGGTCGTCGCGCGGCCGTCCGACCCCAGCCGGCGATGACCCGGCGTCGACGCGGGACGCGGGGGCCGGCACCGGCCGCCCCCGACGGATCACACGCGTGGGGCGGAGGTCCCCGGGTACCCCACCGCGTGGACGGCAGGACGGTCGAACGCGCGCCGACGGAGCTGCGGGCGGCGCCGGGGACCGAGCGGCCCCGACGCTTCCGCCCCCGGCTGCGCTACGAGCTGATCGGATGCGGACTGCACGGGCACGAGTTGTTGGGCACCGACGCCGAGCGGCTGCGCCCGGCGGACGTGTTGTTCGCCCGCGAGGCCGACGGCCTGCGTTGGTACCGCTGCCTGCGCTGCGACTCCTGGGTGGCGCTCCCCCCGCCGACCACTCCGGCCAGGCAGTACCCGCCGGAGCGCGAGGAGGTGACCCTGCCGCTGCGGGGCAAGGCGCTGCGCGATCGCTACGTGCTCAGGCTCATCGCGCTGGACCGGCTCCTGCACTTCCTGGTGCTCGGTGTGCTGGCCGCGGCCGTCCTCCTGTTCGCGACGCACGAGGTCGCCCTGAACGCCGCGTTCTCGCGGATCCTGACCGACCTGCAGGGCGGGCTCGGCGGCCCGGTGAACGACACCGAGGCCGGGATCGTCCACGAGGTCCGACGCCTGTTCTCCGTCACGGCCGTCAACCTCTACCTCGTCGCGGCGGGCGCCGCCGCCTACGCGGCGCTGGAGGGCGTCGAGGCGATCGGGCTGTGGCGCGGCCGCCGCTGGGCGGAGTACCTGACCCTCGTCGCCACCGTCGTGTTCGTGCCCTACGAGATCTGGGAGCTGACGAGGAGCGTCTCGGCGCTCAAGGTGCTGACCTTGGTGATCAACCTCGCGATCGTCGTGTACCTCGTGGTCGCGAAGCGGCTCTTCGGGATCCGCGGCGGCGGGGCGGCCGAACGCGCCGAACGGGCCGAGGACAGCGGCTGGGCGGCACTCGAGCGGGCCACCCCGGTACCCGGTGCGCCGCCCGTGCCCGTCCGCGCCGATCACACGGCCTTCGTGGTCGAGAGCTGACGAGCGCATCGGCGCGGGGCACGGGCGAGGTCGTAGGCTCCGGCCCATGGCTCGCCTGCTCGTCGTGGAGGACGACGACACGATCGGCCGTGCCCTGCGCAGCAGCCTGGCCGTGCACGGGCACGACGTGGTGTGGTGCACGGGCGGCCGGGACGCGTTGCAGGCGGGGCGCGACGGCCGGTTCGACCTGGTCCTGCTCGACCTCGGCCTGCCCGACGTGGACGGGATCGACGTCTGCCGGGATCTGCGGCTCACCCAACCCGACGCCGTGCTGGTGATGCTGACGGCCCGGGACGCGGAGATGGACGTGATCATCGGCCTGGAGGCCGGCGCCGACGACTACCTCACCAAGCCGGTCGGGTTGGCCGAGCTGCACGCCCGGGTCCAGGCCCACCTGCGCCGCGCCGAGACCGGCTCGCGGGCCGCCCCGGACGACACCGACGGGGCCACCACCACCGTCCTGGGCGACCTGGTGATCGACCTGGCCGGCCGCCGGGTTCTCGCGGCCGGCACCGAGCTGCTGCTGCGGGCCAAGGAGTTCGAACTGCTCGCCCGGCTGGCGGCGCAGCCGGCGGCCGCCGTCAGTCGGGAGACCTTGATGTCCGAGGTGTGGGACGAGCACTGGTTCCGCTCGACCAAGACCCTCGACGTGCACATCGCCGCGCTGCGCCGGCACCTGGCCGACCTGCCGCCCGGCACCGCGCTCCCGCGGATCACGACGCTGCGCGGGCACGGCTACCGTCTGGACCCACCCGGGACCGGCTGAGCCGGGAACGGCGCTTTTTGCCGTGGCCTTGCCGGAGCAGGGTCGCGGTTAACCGGGGCCTGCCTACCGTGACCGGGGTGCAGGTGGTCGACGAGGCAGGCCGGGCCTCGGGCACGGCGACGGCGGTGGTGCGGACGGACGGCGCGACCGAAGGCCGGGAGGGACCGAGGTGAGCGCGCCGGACCAGCGGCGCCACGCCCTGACGACCGGGTCCGACGACGGACGCCCGCAGGAGCCTCCGGGCCCCGGGTTCGCCGACCGCCCCGCCGACGAGGTCCACGAGGTCGACCGGGAGTGCGCGGCGGCCCGCATCGGCGTCGCCCTCGACGACGGGGTCCTCACCGTGCAGCAGGCCGGGCAGCGGCTGTCCGACGTCTACCGAGCCCGCAGCCGCGCCCGGCTGGACCGCCTCACCGAGGACCTCGACCCGCCGGAGGACCCGCCCGACACACTCGACCGCGCGACGCTGCTGCGCGCGATCCTGCGCCTCCTGTTCCTCGCCGCCCTCGCCGCGTTGCTGCTCACCGCACTCCTGCACGGCGTCGGACCGATCGACCGCTTCTGACCACCTCCGCCACTAGGTTCTGCTGACGTGCGCAAACGGATCGTGGTGCTCACGCTGGGCGCCGCCGTGCTGGCCATCGCCCTGTTCGGGCTGCCCCTGGCCGCGATCGTGGTCCCCTACCTCGCCCACGACGAGACCAGCGAGCTCGACCAGGTCGCGGACGTCGCGGCGCTCACCGTGGCCGTCGACCTCGCCCGCGGCAACGCGCCGCACCTGCCCCCGAGCGCCGAACACGCCGACGTCGGGCTCTACGACCGCGCCGGCAACCGGATCCTCGGCACCGGCCCGGACCGCGGCGACGACTCCGTCGCCGAGGTGCTCTCCGAGGCGCACCAGGACACCGACGACGACGGCGTCGTGGCCGTCCCGATCCTCGGTGAGGACGACCCGCGGGCCGGCGCCATCCGCGTCTCCACCAGCCCCGCCGAGGTCTACGTGCAGATCGGGCTCGTGTGGGGGGTCATGCTCGCGCTGGCGGCGGCCGCGCTGACCGTCGTCGGGCTGGTCGCCCGCCACCAGGCGGGCGCGCTCGCCGGTCCGCTCGAACGGCTGTCCGCCACTGCCCGCCGCCTCGGCGACGGCGACTTCACCGCCCGCACCACGCGCGTCGGCATCCCCGAGATCGACTCCGTCGGCGTGGACCTCGACACCACGGCCGAGCGGCTCGGTGGTCTCGTCGCCCGCGAGCGCGCCTTCACCGCCGACGCCTCCCACC
>NZ_JAJSOK010000108.1 GCF_021283305.1 Pseudonocardia kujensis | reverse complement strand
AGCAGCGAGCAGGACGCCGCCGCGGCGCGCGTCCTCGCCGGCGGAGCCGACCGCGACGTCGCCGAGATCCGCGGCGAGATCCGCGACTTCCGCGACCACAACACCCGCGTCCTCAACGCCCTGCGCGACGACCTCGGCGACCTCCGGGAGCAGATGCAGACCGGGTTCACCGAGATCCGCGGGACACTCGACGCCACCGCGGCCGGCCAGCAACAGATCGCCGCGCTACTCACCCGCCTCCTCGACCGCGAGCGCGGACCCGAGTAGGAGTTCGTTCAGCGGCGCTTCCCCTGAGGGGCAGGCAAGCGGGCCGCCGCCGGTCAGTAGGGCCGAGACGCAACTCGTGGTCTTACTGTCGCGACGCGACGAGCTCGAGTGGCGGCGTGTAGCCGGTGAGGCTGTTGATCGTGCGGTGTAGCTGATGATTGAGTGCGACGTCGTCGCAGCCGGCGCCGGGCCGGTGAGCTCGGCGGCGATGGCCTGGGCCACCGGGTCGCCCGGGTGCAGGTGCAGGAACGCGGCCAGGACGTGCAGCGCGTCGAGGGCCTCACGTTCCCGTCGCGCCCACTCCCCCGCCGGGAACACGGCTTCTCCCGGGTGTCCGAGCGGCTCTCCCCGAGCGAGCCGAGCAGAAGTGGGAGGGCGCCAGGGAGCAGGCTTTGAGCGCGTACTCCGCCCGGGCGCCGGTCTGTGTTGCCGCGGCGAGGTCGCAGCGGATCCACGACAGCAGCTCGGCCTTGGTCGGCGAGCGGGTGACAGGGCCGGCGCAGCTGGCGCACCCTCTGCCGCGGCAAGGGCTGCCCCACTTACTGCTCGCGAATGATCATGGTGACCGGGCCGCTGCGCAGCGTTAAGCCCTCGTTCGGGTGCTTCCACAGTGGCGTCGGGCCGTCGATTGTGGAGGAGCGGGATGCTTCGGCGAGTAGCCCGCGCGCGGCTGAACCCGCCGTGGCCGCCGCGCAGGAGGCCGACCCGACCCACCCACTTGCCGTCGGGCCGGCCTCCTCCTCAGTAAGATCCACCGCCTGGGTCTTCCTCGCGCGCCGCGTACGGCCGTCCTGGCCCAGGCGAACCCCATATCCTGGGCCGCCCGCATCCTCGGCCTACCGGCGGTCCTGACATATCCTTCGAGCAGAACGCGGACGTACGTGTCGGCAGGGCCGGGGATGGGCCGCCGAGGGCGCGGTCGAAGCGAAGGGTGGCGCCGTTTCAGCCGATCCGCCAGAGAACGAGCGACCCAACATCAGCTCCTGCCGTCTGATCGACATCGCGCGGCGCAAGTGACCGGCAAGCAGGGCGCCCTCGATGACCTTGCGGAAAGCTGTCGAGGGGATACTCGCTGAATGGCTGCCGGTGTGCTCTTCGCGCTGACCCTGCCCGGGCTCGTCTGCCTGCTGGTTCTGTTCGTGGCCCTGGAGCGGTTCGGGCTCTGGGCCCGCGGGCACAGCCTGCTGTTCTGGCGGCGGGACCAGGAGCGGTCCGGTCCGCAGTCGCTTCCGTTGTCCGGTGCCGGGTTTGAAGAGGTGGACGCCTTCTTCACCGGGGCGAAGCGCGCCGAGCTGGAGGAACGCCACTCCCGCTCCCTGCTGCGCGAGGACGAGGCGGACGGCGCCCCGCCACGCCCCGCCGTCGACCTCGACGCCGGAGTGGTGACCGTTTTCCGCAGGCCCCGCTGACCGCACGACGAGGTGCGGCGGGTGCTGCTCGACGGGGCGCTCGTCGACGACCCGGACCGGCCTGCACCGCCCGGCACGCCCTGACCGTTGCCGGAGCTGACGAGCCAACGACGGCCCGTTACCGCTCGACCACCCACCCGCCCTCGGCGAACGTCTCCAGCGCCTCCTCGGCATCGTCCGCGAGGACATCGAGATCCACCGCGGAGCAGAACAGCGTCACCTGCGGCGCGCCGTCGGCCGGGTCGGTCGTCCACTGGACTTCCTCGACAATCAGCGGCTCGGTGTAGGGCGAGGCGTAGATCTCGTCGTCGGGCCGGGGCACCGCAGGCAGCTCGACGATCCGACTCAGCATCACCGCCGAGTTGCGCGCCTCCTGCCCCTCCCACCGGGCCTTCGTCACCTGGGGGCTCGGCCCGGAGTGTTCCTCGGCGAGGGTGGCGAGGGCGCCTATCAGCATGTCGTGGGCGAGCGTGCGCAGCTCGATCCGGATCATGGCCAGATTCTCCCTGGCGGGTCGTCGTCTGTGGGGGCCGGAGATCACGTTGACGAGGATGCGGGCGGCGCGGCCGGCGCGAGCCTTCCGGGCGCGGTCATGGCGAAGGGTGGACTCGATCCGCTGATGCCCGAGGTAGGCCTGCACGTCCCAGACGTTGACCCGTGCGTTGAGCAGCAGCAGTGTCGCAGCGGTGTGTCGCAGGCCGTGCGGAGTGACCTGCGGCGGCCCGCCGATTCGGCACAGCCGGGTCAGCATGTTGGCGACGGCGTGCCGGGTGAGCCGGACCCACCACGGCGGGACACCGCGCGCGAGCCACCACGCCGAACGCTGATCCACCGCCGGAGCGCGTCGGCGGCCAGGCCGGGCACCCTCGCCTCGTCGTCCCGGCCGCCCTTGCGCGGGATCGCTAGCAGGAACCCGCCGTCGGTCTCCGTCACGTCGCCCAGGTCGACGCCCAGCAGCTCTGCGATGCGGATCCCAGTGGAGAGCAGCACCCGCACGATCGCCGCCTCGCCTGGCAGGGGCGGCTTCCGTGGCCGACGGAACGGATTGCGGCCAACGAGGCCTGGGTCCATCAGGTAGCCGTAGAACGCCGAGGCACCCCCGGCGCGCCACCGTCTCGGGTGCGTAGCGGAGCATCCGATCACCGCCCGACCGGATGGGCCTCCCGCTCGAGCCATGCGCTGTAGCGTTCCGCGTCGGAGCGACGGGCCTCGCCGAACGGGACGGCCCTCGATGCGGACACCCGTTGTGTGGAACGACCGATCTGATCTTTAGTGGACGCGGGCGAGGGCTTGGTCGAGGTCGTCTTGCAGACCGAAGGCGCCGGTGTAGGAGCCTGGGAGGAGGTTGGTGGTGCCGAAGAATCGGCCCGCTGTCACCGCTGGGAGCTGCCGGAAAGCCTGCTGGGCGAACAGGGCCGGGCCGTTGTTCGCGGGGCTGCCGTCCGCGTTGGTGTAGTAGAGGATCGCGTCCGCGTCCCGCAGGATCGCGATCTCTTCGAGGGACACCGTCCGGTTTGCCTTCCTCACTCCGGCCGAGCTTGGGGCGAGCTGCACCCCGGCGTCGGTGAGTACCGCGCCGGCCGGCGAGCCCGGGCCGTAGAGCCAGAAAGCGCCTTGGTCGAGCCCACCCTGCAGGATCGCGAACCGGGTCCTGGCGAGCAGGGCTGCTCGGTCAACCTTGATCTGTTCGGCCCGCGCCGTGTACTTCGCCTTCAGCGGGTCCAGCATCCCGGTCCGCCCGACGGCATCGGCGGTCTTGCTTGCCAGCTCCCGCCAGATCGTCGGCGACGAGGTGAAGGGCAGCAGGACAGTCGGGGCGATCTTGGAGAGCTGGTCGAGCGGCGCCTGCTGGGCGTCGATCCCGATGATCAAGTCTGGGGTGAGCTGGGCGATCTTCTCCAGGTCCAGTGCGCTACCCGCGGAGCCGCCGGAGATCTTCGGGATCGCGGACCAGCGGTCTCGGTAGGCGGCGAGGATGTACTGCTCGCCCGGGTCGTAGACGCCGACGGGGTCCTTGCCCAGGTCGAACATCGCGTCCTGCGGGAACGTGTTGACCGTGACCACGCGCCGCGGATCCACCGGGATCTGCACGACGGAAGTGCCGACCGTGAAATCCCTGCTCGTGGGTGGGGCCGCTGCCGGACCGTCCCCGCAGGCGGACAACGTCGCCAGGCCGGCCACTCCCAGCCCTCCGGCCAGGAACTCACGCCGATCCATCGCCGACCGCATTCACACTCCTCTGATCGAATTAGGCGACGCTAACCTTTGCGCCTCGGAAGGGACAAGGCCCTGACCCTGCTGGCACGGCGCCCGCGAGCAACGTCACCGGCCGTCGCGATTGCCGTGCCGCCGGCGAACGGAGTCGGCGCGGCCTTCTGGGGGGCTGACCGATCGCCGCCGTGTGGGTCAGCATCGAGCTCGAGGCAGCCGTTGGCCGGCCTCAAGCCGGGAGCAGTATGACATCCAAGACCTCAGACGTCTGATGACACGTGCTAGGTTTTGGATGGGAGGTCGAGGCATGAGCGGATGGCGCAGGCTGGAGCGGGGACCGGTGGTGCCGCAGGTGGAGGCGTTGTTGCGCGAGCAGGTGGGCTCGGGTGCGTGGGCTCCGGGGCAGAAGGTGCCGAGTGAGGCGGCGCTGGCCGGCGAGCTGGGGGTCGGCCGGTCTTCGGTGCGGGAGGCGATCCGGCTGCTGAGTCACGATGGCCTGCTCGAGGTCCGCCACGGCTCGGGTACGTTCGTCGCCGCTTCGGCCGCGTCGGGTTCTCCCGCGTTGTCGGTAGCCATGGGGCAGTTGCTACGGCGCGCGCGGCTGCTGGAGGTCTACGAGGTCCGTCGTTCCTTGGAGGTCGAGGCGGCGCGATTGGCAGCTCAGCGCGCCGGGGTCGATGACCTGTCCGGGCTGCGTGTCCAGCTGGCCGAGCGGGCCGCCCGCGCGCATGATCCAGCGAGCTTCGTGGCGAGTGACCTGGACTTCCACGAGGCGATCGTGGCGCTGTCGGGCAACTCGCTGCTGGTCGAGCTGTTCGCCTTCGCCCGCCCGGTGATCGAGTCGGCGCTGGTCGCACGGATCGCGCACGACGGCCCCCTGCCCGATGTCGATCAGGCCCACGACGACCTCGTCGCCGCGCTCGAGCGCCACGACGAGGCCGCGGCCGTGGCCGCCACGGTGGCGAATCTGGAGCAGACCATGCAACGGCTGCGCGCCGAGGACGTGGAGTCCGACCGGTGACGGCGATGCCGACAGGGCGGAGCGTGCTTGAGGTGTGCTCGGTGGACGTGGTGCGCTCCGGCCGGCGCCTGCTCTCCTCGATCACAGTGTGCGTGCGGCCAGGTGAGCACTGGGCGGTCCTGGGCCCCAACGGTGCCGGCAAGAGCACCCTGCTCGTACTGATGGGGGCACGCCTGCACCCCACCCGCGGCGAGGTGCGGGTCCTGGGCCACCGGCTGGGCCGAGTCGACGTGCGCGAACTGCGTGAACACCTGGGTCACGTCGATCCCCGCCACCCGCTGCAGAGCCCCCTGCCGGTCCGTGACGTCGTCCTGACCGGGCTGACCAACACCCCGGAACTCGTTCCCCGGCGCACCATCAGCTCCGCGCAGATCGACCGGGCCGAGCACCTCATCGCCGCACTGGGCATCAGCGGCCGCGTCAACACCCCGTGGCCCCTGCTCTCCCAGGGGGAACGCACCCGGGCTCTCATCGCCCGCGCGCTCATGCCCGCTCCCCGACTCCTCCTACTCGACGAACCGGTCACCGGACTCGACCTCGCCGGACGCGAACAGCTGCTGGCCGGCCTGTGCCACCTCGCCGCCGAATACCCCGAACTCGCCACCGTCACCGTCACTCATCACCTCGAGGACCTCCCCCCGCACACCAGCCACGCCCTGCTGATCCGCGAAGGCCGCGCACTGGCTACCGGGCCCGCACGCGACGTGCTCACCTCCGCGGCCGTGACCCGCTGCTTCGACCACCCCGTGACCCTGGCCTACCAGCAGGGGCGCTGGGCCGCCCGAGCCGGCGCCACCGCCCCATCCCTCCCTGGCGCGCCCGTCCCGATCTCCTGACTGATCGGCCGTCGGCCGCCTCTCGCTCCGCATAACCACCCAACTCCTCAGACGTCTGATGAACGGGAGACGAGGAATGCCACCGAATGAACCGCACGTCCGACCCGGCACGGCCGGCGCCGTCACGATCGGGGTCACCGGCGGTGCGGTCGGGGGCCTGCTCGGCGGCGGTAGCGGGGTTTTCTTCGTCCCTGCCCTCGACCGGTTTACAGACCTGCCGCGTCGGATCCTGCACGGCACCTCGACCACCGCCAACATCACGGTGTGCGCGGTCGGGGCCACCGTCTACGCCCTGGCCGGCGGGGCGGTCGACCTGCGCGCCGGAACTGGGCTCATCATCGGCGGGATCGCCGGAGGCTTCTTCGGCGCCGGGCTCCTTGCCCGCATCCCCGACCGCGTCCTGCGGATCCTGTTCATCGCCGTCGTCGTGCTCACCGCCGCCAAGCTCTACCTCGACGCAGCAGGCCTGGACCCGCTCGCCGGACGAGCAGCCCTCGCCACCGGGCTGCTGTCGAACCTGTGGTTCGTCATACCGCTCACCTGCGTCGCCGGAGTGATCATCGGGGCGTGGGCCGCGGCCCTCGGTCTGGGCGGCGGGCTACTGGCGGTTCCCACGCTGGTGCTCCTCTTCGGCGCCGACCTGCACACCGCCGCCGGCACCTCACTGTTGATGTTCGTGCCGAACTCGGTCACCGGAGCGATCATGCACCTGCGCAAGGGCACCGCCTCCCCCGGGCTGAGTGGCTGGCTCAGTCTCGGCGCGGTGCCGGGCACGATCGCCGGCGCCCTGCTCGCCCTCGCCCTGCCCAGCGTCGTGCTCGGCGTTGTCTTCGGCACGTTCGCCCTGCTGATGGGCATCCGGGAGATCGCACACTTCGTCCGGCTGAGCGAAGTGTGAGTTGCGACCTGCCCCGGAGAGTTCAGTAGCGGCGCTTGGCCATGGTGGCGGTCCCACCACGGCCTCAGGACTTTCGCTGAGTCACACCTTCGACGACACGGATGCGGCGGGCGCGTTGCAGGTTGGGCCGTTTGTCCCCTGCATGTGCGGTGGCCCGCTCAGAACAACAGTGCACGCCCGAGCCTCTGGCCGGGCGTGCACTGTTCAGCGAGTAGTTGGTCAGGGCGAGAGGTCCTCGAGGACCTTGGCCTTCGTCTCGAGCGCGAACACAGCGACGATCACGGCTACGAGGATGGCGATGCCGCCGAAGACCGCGAAGACCGAGGCGAGCCCGTAGCCGATGAAGGCGCCGATCAAGATCGGACCGATCATCGAGGCCACTCGCAGCCAGGCGGTGGCTGTGCCGACGCCGAGCGCGCGAACCCGGGTGGGGTAGAGCTCGGGGGTGTAGAGGTAGATGCCGATCGCGGCGGCGGTGGCGAAGAAATAGGCCCCGCTACCGAAGATCATCAGGTCGGAGGGGGTGTCCAGGCCGGACAGAGCGAGCAGGAACAGGAAGATCCCGGAGCCGGCGAGGGCTACGGCAAACCACCAGCGGCGGCCGAAGTAGTCGATGGTCAGTGCGCAGAGCGTGGCGCCGCCGAGCCCGATCACGTTGCTGATCAGCCCGTACTGCAGGGAGACCTCGAGCGGGAGCTTGAACACGGTCCGATATAGCGTGGGCAGCCAGGTGCTGATCCCGTAGTAGACCATGTAGGCGCCGATCCAGATGGCCCAGACGACAAGCGTGCGGCGCAGGTAGGGCGGGCGGAACAACTCGGCCCAGGACGATTCCTTCCGGGGGGTCGGCGGGTGGTGATCCTCCACCGGCGGGAGCGGAGCCTCGTAGGCCTTCTGCACCTGCTGTTCAATGCGGGTCATGGCGTGGTCGGCGGCGTGGTCGCGGCCGACACCGGAGAGCCAGCGCGGGGACTCGGGCAGCCAGCGCAGCAGGATCGGAATGATCAGCAGCGGCAGCGCGCCGACGAGGAACATGAACTCCCAGCCGAGGTGGGGTACCACCCAGAACCCGACCAGGCCGGCGGCAACGACGCCGACGGAGAAGATGAGCTCGTAGAGCAGGATGAACCGGCCGCGGCCGTGGGCCTTGGTGATCTCGCTGATGTAGACCGCGGCGATGGGGACCTGGCCGCCGAGGCCGAGGCCTTGGAAGGCTCGGAAGACCAACAGGGACTCGAAGTTCCAGGACAGCGCGCAGGCGATGCTCAGCGCGGTAAACAGGGCGATGGCGCCGACCATGGCGAATACGCGGCCGCGGCGTTCGGCGACCCAGGAGAACAGCAGCGCACCGACGAGCTGGCCGAGGTAGCCGACGGAGATCAGCAGGCCGGTCTGGGCTCCGTTGAGTCCCCACAGCGGGGTGAGCACGGGCAGGACCTGGGCGATAGCCAGGGCATCGAAGGCGTCAAAGAAGGTGGCGGTACCGATTAGCACCCGCGCCTTGACCTGCCACTTGGTAAAGGGCAGGCGCTCCATACGGTTGGTAATGTCGGTGATCGAGCCAGGCGCGGGCGAACTACTGCGCGGCAGGGCTCCTGTCGTGTCGGACATGGCTGGTCTCCGGTG
This sequence comes from Pseudonocardia kujensis, assembly GCF_021283305.1. Lineage (GTDB taxonomy): Bacteria > Actinomycetota > Actinomycetes > Mycobacteriales > Pseudonocardiaceae > Pseudonocardia > Pseudonocardia kujensis. The sequence continues at coordinate 8,535 of NZ_JAJSOK010000108.1, read as the reverse complement.
GCTCAACGCTGAGGGACGGGAAAGAAGACCTGCGGGCGCGGCCCGGGAACGGCAGGCGCCTGTCGGTCGTGGGTGGGCAGATCAGGCAGCCCGACCGGTGTGGGTCCGGGCCGGGGACGCGCCTAGGCCGGGCAGGACGTGGTGTCGAGCGGTGGTGCGGGCAGTCGGTCAGAAGCGGCCGGTGCGCACCTCGAACTTGCTGGGCTTGCCGTGCAGAGGCTGATTGGCCTTGGACCACTCCGCGACCCATTTGACCATGGTGTTGAGCGGCACCTCGGGGTTGCCGAGCAGCGCGGCGGCGCGGTCGCAGTTCACCGCGAGGCACTCGGACTCCTCGCCGACGAAGCGAGGCTCGATACCGAAGACCTCGCCGAAGGCGCTGGCGATGCGCCGGACGCTGGTGACCTCGGGGTTGCCGATGTTGATCGGGCTGGCCGGGACCTCGCAGTGGCGCAGCAGCCGGGCGAAGTGATTGATCGCGTCGCCCTGCCACATGATGTTGACCGCCCCGGTGGCGAGGGGAATCTCGACGCCGTCGAGGACCCAGCGGGCGATCTCCTGCAGGACCCCGTAGCGCATGTCGATGGCGTAGACGAAGCGTACGTTGCGGCCAGGGGTGCTGTGCTTGTGGGAGAAGTACTGGAAGATCCGCTCGCGGCCGACGACAGAGTTGGCGTACTCGCCGGGCCGCGCGGTGGGCGGGGTGGCCTCGGTGACCCCACCGTGCAGCGGGTTGCTCCACGGGTAGACGTGGATGGTGGACAGGGCCACGATCCGCGAGCCGGCGTAGGCCTCGGCGACGTAGGCGGGGGCGAGAGTGTTCATCGCCCACAGGAAGTCCTCGCGGCCCCCGGTGTCGAACTTGAGCCCGGCCATGTAGATGACGTTGGAGACCTTGGGCAGCGCGAGCACGGCGTCGCGGTCGAGCAGATCGCAGGAGATGGTCTCCACCCCCCAGCTCTGCAGCCGCTCCCGGACGGCAGCGTCGGAGAAGCGAGCGACACCGATGACCCGCTTGCCCGGCGCGGCCTTCTTGATCAACCGGGCGAGGGTGACCCCCATCTTGCCGGCGACACCAAGGATGGCGACGTCGCCGTCGAGGGCCTGCAGATCGGCCACGGTCTCGGCCGTCGGCGTGGACATAAAGTCCTCGAGGTGCTCCACGTCAGTGAAGTACTCCGGGAACATCGACGGGTGCAGGACCTGGGTCTCGGGCATGGCGGTCTCCGAAGGTGCGGGTAAAGGGCGAAACGTGCAGGTATAGGGCCCTGCCGGGCCCCGCCGGCTGCGGCGTGGACGGCTCGGCGCAGTGGAGGCTTAGGCGACGATGAGATCGATGGCCGCGCCGTCGTCGGCGAGCCAGCGCTTGAGGTTGGCCTCGACGAAGGCGTCGTCGGTCAGGTCGGCGTGGGTGCGGACGACCCGGTCGATCTGCTCGGCCTGGCCCGGACTGAGCTGCTCGGCCGGGTCAAGGCAGCGCACCCCGGACACCAGGCCCTGGCGGCGCAGCACTTCCAGACAGCCGGGGATGCATCCGCGGAAGGCGTTGTGGGCGTCGTAAACCGCGCCGTTGGTGACGGTGACCAGCGCGTCGAGGGCGAGCAGCTCCGCCGGAACCGGTGCGCCGTCGGGCAGGGCGTGGATGCGGTCGAGCAGCTCGACCGCACGGCGGGTCCACACGCTCCAGTGCCCGAGCAGCCCACCCCGGACCCGCACGGTGACCTCGGTGCCGTCGGTCTTACGGACGGCGAGCGGGGCGAGCAGGTCCAGCACGATGTGGTCGTCGTTGCCCGTGTAGAGGATGATCCGGTCGCTCGCCTCGGCGTCGACGACGGCGCGGACGATGTCGAGGGTGCGATAGCGATCGAACGGCGCCATCTTGATGGCCACGACGTTGTCCAGCTCGGCGAAGGCGCGCCAGAACTCGTAGCTGAGGTGGAACCCGCCGACCTCGGGCAGCAGCGCGAACCCGATGATCGGCATGACCTGCGCGACGCGCCGGCAGTGAACGAGCACGTCGGCTTCGTCGGCGTCGCGGAACGCCGCGACGTTGACCAGAGCGGCGTGATAGCCCAAGTCGCGGGCGGTCGCGGCCTCGGCGACGGCCTGCTCGGTGCGCCCGGTGACCCCGGCGACCAGGGCGGCAGGCCGGTCGGTCCACTCGCGGGCGGTCTCGGCCGCGATGCGCAGCACCGGCTCGTAGAGCCCCTGCTGGCGGATGGCGAACTGGGTGGTGTGCACCCCGACCGCGACCCCGCCGGCGCCGGCGTCAAGGTAGTAGCGGGTCAGCGCCCGCTGGTGCACGAGGTCAAGGCGACCGGCGCCGTCTAGGGCGAGCGGATGCGCAGGCAGCGCAGCGCCGCGGCGGATGAGCTCGGCTATCGGGGCCGGGAGCCCCGCCGTATCCGCCGGCGGAGCAGCCGTCGAGTTGCTCGACTTACTCGACATCGTCATTGACCTCCTTCGTGGACGAGCCGGGAGGGATCCTCCGCCCGCTCGGCTGCCCGCTCGAGCGAGGGTCGGCTCATCGGTAAAGCGGCGTGCTCACTCGAACCCGGGACGAAGTGAAGCACGCCCGAAGCAGTTGCGCAACCGGTTGTGCAATGTTGAGCAACCGATTGTTCCGTCGTGGCTCGGATCGCCATACACTCCGAGGCATGGCATCGCTGCAGGAAGTCGCCGACGCCGCGGGTGTGTCGCGGTCGGTCGCCTCAAGGGTGCTGACCGGCGACAAACGCGCCCGCATCAGCGACGCCACCCGTGAGCGCGTCCGGCACGCGGCGGACCGGCTGCAGTACGTGCCCAACCACCGTTCCCGGGCGTTGCGCTTCGCTCGCTCCGGTGCGGTCGGGCTCATCGTGCCGGACGTGAACAACGCCGTGTTCGCCGAGATGCTCGGCGGGGTCCAGGACCGGGCCCGCGAGGCCGGCATGTCGGTGTTGCTCAGCCAGATCGATCCGCCACCGCCCGGGCGTAACCAGCTGCGCGAGCTGATCACGGCCGGCCGGGTGGACGGCGTGCTGCTGCAACGCCGCGAGGACTTCGACGATGCCATGCTCGAGGCCGTACTAGCCGGGCCCCTGCCGGCGGTGCTGATCAACTCGAAGCTGTCCGGGCGCGCCGGGTCGGCAGTGCTCGACGACGTCGCCGGTGCGGCCCTGGCCACCCGGCACCTGATCGAGCTCGGCCACGAACACATTGGGCACCTCGCCGGCGTGCCGACCCACGACACCGCGATCCGCCGCCATCGCGGATTCTGCGCCGCTATGGCAGAAGCTGGCCTGGGGGTGCGGCCGGACTGGATCCAGCGCTCGGGCTGGGAGGCCCCGGGCGGCGCCGCCGCGGCCGAGGAGCTGCTGCGCTGCTCGGCGGTACCGACCGGGCTGGTCGTCTCCAGCGTCAACGCCGCGATCGGGGCGTTGTCCGCGCTGGCCCGCCGCGGCGTGCGCGTGCCCGAGGACCTGTCCGTCGTCTCGATCAACGACACCTGGGTGGCCGAAACCTGGACCCCGGCCCTGACCACGGTGCGGATGCCACTGCGCGCTCTGGGTCGCCGCGCCTGCGAGCTGTTGCTCGCCCACCTGAGCGGGGCAGCGCTGACCGACATCGTGGTCGACGACCCGGCTCCCGAGCTGCTGGTGCGCGGGTCCACGGGCCGGCCGCGTGCCGCGGCGGACTTGGCCCAGCTCCTGAGCTGACATCCCGCCGACAACGCCGCGCGGACCGTAGACGACCGGCGGGATCGGCCGGGGGCGGCCCTTGACGTCGGCCCCACTCGCCGCTTACCGTCGGCATTGCGCACTCGGTTGCGCAACGCTTACTCGTTCCCGGACCCATGTAACGGGGGTCCGCTGCGCAGGGTCGTGGCAGCTGCCCCTGCCCGTCCTGCCCCTCCCCCATGGCGCGGGTCCCCCCGCAGTCACGGAAGGCGGCGGACCTCCACTGGATGAACGAGGACCAGAGATGCTCTCCGGAATCAAAGTCGTGAGCTTCACGCACTTCCTGCAGGGGCCGTCGGCCACCCAGATCCTCGCTGACCTCGGCGCCGACGTGATCAAGGTGGAGCCGCCCCAGGGCGCATTCGAGCGGGCCTGGTCGGGCCCGGACGCCTACGTCGAGGGCGTGTCGGTGTTCTTCCTGCTCGGCAACCGCAACGCCCGCAGCATCGTCGTCGACCTGAAGAACGACGACGGCAAGGCCATGCTGCGCCGGCTGATCGACGGTGCCGACGTGCTGATCGAGAGCTTCCGCCCCGGTGTCATGGACCGCCTCGGCCTGGGCTATGACGAGCTGAAGACCACCAACCCCCGCCTGGTGTACTGTTCACTGTCCGGCTACGGCTCCGACGGGCCCTATCAGGACCGCCCCGGCCAGGACGTGCTGATCCAGTCGCTGTCCGGGCTGGCCGCCGCCACCGGACCGGCCACCGCCCCGCCGACCCCCGTCGGGGCCTCGCTGGTCGACCAGCACGGCGCGGTCCTCGGCGCGCTGGGCATTCTCGCCGCGCTCCACGGCCGCGAACGTACCGGCGAGGGCACCCGGGTGGAGAGCAACCTGCTCAACGCCGCCCTCGACCTACAGGTCGAGCCACTGTCCTACTTCCTCAACGGCTTCCGCGGCGAGCGCAGCACCTCTGGGATCTCTTCGCGGTTCTACAAGGCCCCCTACGGCGTATTCGCCACCGCGGACGGGCACATCACCATCTCGCTGACCAGCACCGACGCGCTGAGTAAGGTCCTCGAGGAGCCATGGTTCCGCGAGATCGGGCCCGACCAGGAGTACGCGCTGCGCGAGCAGATCAACACCCGTATCGCCGAGCTCATCGCAGAGAAGCCGACCGCGCACTGGACCGAGCGGTTCGCCGAGTTCCGGATCTGGCATGCCCCGGTCAACGAGTACGACGACGTCGTCGCCGACCCCCAGGTCCAGCACAACGAGACCGTCATGACTATCGAGCACCCGCAGGCCGGCGAGATCAACCTGCTCGCCCACCCGATTCGCTACGGCGGCCAACGCCCCCGGGTGCGCCGGCTGCCGCCGCAGCTCGGCGAGCACACCCGCGAGGTCCTCGACGAGCTCGGTTACACAGACACGGAGATCACCGGCCTGCTCGAGACGGGAGCCGTCGGTGAGCAGCGCTGAGATTTCCACCGGCCCCACTACGAAGCCCACGAAATCCACTGCCGGCGTCCCCGCTCCGGGGACTCGGCCGGACGGCGCGGCCGTTCTGGTGGAGCGGCGCGGCCGCGTCGGGGTGGTCACGATCGACCGGCCGGCCAAGTACAACGCGATCAACTACGCCGTGGTCGACGGCCTGCAGGACGCGATCACTGGACTCGGCGACGACCCGGCGATCGGGGCCATCGTGCTCACCGGGGCCGGCAAGGCCTTCGCCGCCGGCGCCGACATCGCCTTGTACTCCGGCGCCGATGCCGACGAGTTCGCGCGGTTCACTGAGCGCTGCAACGCCCTTTGCGACACCCTCGCCGCCAGCCAGGTTCCCGTGGTCGCCGCAGTCAATGGCCTGGCTCTGGGAGGCGGGTTCGAGCTCGTGCTCAGCTGCGATGTCGTCATAGCTGCAACCGACGCCACCTTCGGGCTGCCCGAGGTCGCCCTCGGGCTGCTGCCCGGCTGGGGTGGCACCCAGCGCCTGACCTGGCACGTCGGCCCCAACCGCGCCAAATGGCTAATCATGTCCGGGAGGCGGATCGATGCCCACACCGCCGAACAACTCGGCATCGTCACCCAGACCTGCCGCCGCGACGAGCTCGACCAGGTCGCCACCGGGCTCGCCGACGACCTCGCCGGCCAGGCACCGTGCGCGATCGCGGCCATCCGCGAAGCCGTCACTGCTGCGGTCCCCTACGCCGCGGCCGGTTCCGAAGGGCCCGGATTCCGCCTTGAGCGGGACAGGCTGACCGCGCTGTTCACCTCCCCCGACGGACAGGAAGGAATCGCCGCGTTCGTCCAGAAGCGGCCCGCCCGCTTCCGTGCCCGCACCGCGACGTCGACCGCAGACCAGTGAGAGGTCGCCATCATGCAGCGTGAGATTCACGAGTTTGCGAACTGGAAGCTTGGCCCCGCCGCCGAGGCCGCCGACGATCTTCCGCTCCTCGCCGAGGTCGACGTCGTCGTGGTCGGCGGCGGCGCGGCCGGGGTGGCGGCCGCGACCGTGGCTGCCGAGGCCGGCCGCTCGGTGCTCCTCGTCGAGAAGTACGGCTTCTGCGGCGGCGCCGCGGTGGCCGGTATGTCCGGCACCATCTGCGGCTCCTACCTGGCTTCCGAGCACGACAAGCCCTCGGACCGCGTCGTCGAGGGCTTCACCGGACGATTCCGGGCCGAGTTGCTCGCCGGTGGCGGGCTGACCGCCCCGCAGAAGTACGGCAAGACCTACACCGAAGCCCACGACCCGCTCGTGTGGAAAGAGGCCGCAGACGACCTGCTAGCCACCGCCGGGGCGCGGGTGCTGCTGCACACCGCGGTCGTCGGGGTACTGCTCGACGGCGACCGCCATCAGGGCGTCGTGCTCGAGTCCAACGCCGGACGCAGCATTGTGCGTGCCCGCCGCACGATCGACGCCTCGGGCGACGGCGCGGTCGTCGCTCGCGCCGGGCTCGGCACCTACTTCGGCGCCGACGGTGCGATCCAGAACCCCACCATGTTCTTTCGCGTCGCCAACATCGACGAGGCCCGGTTCCTCGACTTCTACGGCGCGGACACGATCTGCCCGCCCAACGTCAGCAGTGCCATCGAGGCCGCCCGCGGTGACGGGCTGGACCTGCCCCGCTCCCACATCTGGATCTTCACGACGCCCCGGCCCGGGGAGCTGCTGGTCAACGCCACCCGGCTCAGCGGACAGGACGGCCGCATGCTGAACGTCATCGACCCCGAAGACTTTACCTGGGCGGAGACCGCCGGGCGCCGCCAGGTCCGCGAGTACACCCGCTTTCTTCGCCGCCACATCCCCGGGTGTGAAGACGCGTACGTCGTCGACACCGGTACCGAAGCCGGGATCCGGCAGACCCGCAGCATCGTCGGCACCGAGACCTTGCGCAACGACGACGTGCTCGCCTGCCGGAAGCGCTCCGACGGCATCGTGCGCTCGCCGTGGCCGATCGAACTGCACTCCGGGGACCGCCCGAAACTGCACTGGTTACTCGATGACTTCTACGAAGTCCCCTACGCCACCCTGGTCCCCGCGCGCGGCGAGAACATCATCGTCGCCGGGCGGTGCCTGTCCGCGGAACACGAGGCGCTCGCCTCCGCCCGGGTTACCGCCCAGTGCTTCGAATACGGCCACGCCGCGGCCGTCGCCACCACGATCTCGCTCGAGCAAGAGATCGACTACCGCAGCATCGACGGGACCATTGTCCGCAAGACCATGCGCGACAACGGAAGCCTCCTCTGACATCCGACAGCTCCCGCCGACTGACCAGGGTCGGAGGCTAAAGAACCGTCATGACCAGCCACGCACCAGACACGCGCTCTACCGACAGCACACTCGCGAGCGCCGCCACGGCGCGCGAGCAGATCGCAGCCGCTCGCGGTCTGCCCACTCGTCGCCCGCTATCCGGGCAGCTGAACCTGCGTGGCGTCGCCCGCGTCGCGCACGTGCTGTCCATGTTCTCAGGGCCCGACGACCGCATCAGTCTCAGCGACGCGGTGGAGCGGCTCGACCTACACAAGTGTACGACCCACCGGTATCTCGTCTCACTCGAGCAGCAGGGCCTGCTTGAACGGATTCCCGGCGGCGGATTCGTACTCGGGCCACTACTACGCCGTGTCGGCGCCCCCGCCCCACCGACTCCGCCCATCGACGTTGACGCCGACGCCCTACTCACCCTTGCGAAGGAGGCCGAGGAGACCGCCTTGCTCTGCCGATGGAGCAGACATGGTCCGGTCGTCGTTCACGCCGAAGAGGTCCCTGCGCAGAAGATCAATATATCCGTTGCGGTGGGAGAGCTCCTCCCCCTGACCAGCGGACCCGGGTTGACCTTCGTTGCGCATCAGGTCAACGTCGCAGCGAACCACGAAGCCCGCCATGAACTGGCGGAGGTCCGACGTGTAGGCGTCACAGTCGGTGCCCCACTCCCCAACGGACTCGTCGTCATGGCCTCGCCGGTCTTCGGCGACAGCAGGGAGGTACGGGCCGTCCTCGCGCTCATCGGGACGAGCACTCGACTCCCGCAGCACCATCTCGCGCCGCAAGCTCGTCTCCTGCGCAGAGCGGCCGCGGTGCTGACGCACAGAACTCGAGAGCTGAACTAACCCCCGCGCACGCAGTTAGCTGCTCACGTGCAGGCGGCAATACGCGTCGGTGCTGACGGCCCCACCCAGCTCGACCAGTGTCCGTGGCCATGAGAAAGTGGCTCTGGCACAGATTGCGTGATCTCAGCTGCTGAGGAGGAGGGACTGTCCGAGGAACGGTGTAACTGGCTTCGGTGATGGCTAGTTTCCGTTGCTGGGGACGATACGGCCGGCGAAGGTGATCGCGAAGGCGTTCAGGGCCGGCTTCCAGCGCATCGCCCAGCGCGC
>NZ_JAJSOK010000107.1 GCF_021283305.1 Pseudonocardia kujensis | reverse complement strand
GCCTGCCGGTCGACTCCCGCTCCTACGGCGTCGGCGCCCAGATCCTCGCCGACCTGGGCATCACCCGGCTACGGCTGATCACCAACAACCCCGCCAAGTACGGCGGGCTCGACGGCTACGGGCTCGAGATCGTCGGGCGGGTGGGGTTGCCCTCCGCCCCCTCTCCGCACAACCTCCGCTACCTCCGCACGAAGCAGGAGCGGATGGGCCACGTGCTGTCGCTGGAGGGCGAGGCGGGCTGAGGCCGCCCCCGGTCCGTCCCCGGTGATCAAGAGCAGGGAGTGCGGGGTGGTACGCGGAGCACCACCCCGCCCGTGGTCACGGCCGCCCCTGGCAGCATGATCAACCGTCGTGGACGGGGAGGGTCGGATTCCGACCGTCCGCATCCACGACCCGCGATCACGGGCGGAACGGCGTCCCCGGAAGCGCCGCCCTCTTGCCGTGATCATGGCACTCCCGCGGCCCTCCGGCCCGTGCCCCCTCCGTGGGCGCCGACCACACACGGTGCACACCCTCAGACCGGCCGCCGTGGCGTCCACGGCCAGTGCCTGACGGCGTCCCGCTCGTTCGTGATCGCGGGTCCTGGACGGGGACGGTCGATTTTCGACCGCTCCGGTCCCTGATCGGTGATCATGGCCGCGATCTCGCTCCCTCGCCGAGCCCTCGCGAGCCCAGCCGAGCCGCGCGAGGCCGACGCCAAGGCCACGCCAGCGCCAATGCCGACACCGACACCGACACCGACACCGACACCGAGCGATGATCACTTCTCCTGGACCCAGCCGGCTCCTCGCGCCGAGGCCGAATCGACCTTGCCTAGTGTCCTCGACACTAGTAACTTCGCCACTATGACCCAGCGGTCCGGCCTCGCCCTCGCCGTACTCGCCCTGGCGGCGGAGCGGCCGATGCATCCCTACCGGATGCAGCAGCTGATCCGGGAGCGCGGCAAGGACCAGGTGATCAACGTCGGGCAGCGCTCGCAGCTGTACAAGACGATCGACCGCCTGGTGCGCGACGGCCTGCTCGTCGAGCGGGCGACCGAACGCGAGCAGGCCCGGCCGGAGCGCACCGTGTACGCCGCGACCGAGGCCGGGGTGCGCACCGCCGTGGAGTGGACGGTCGAGATGCTGGCGGCCCCGCGCCGCGACTTCCCGGAGTTCACCGCAGCGCTGGCCTACCTGCCGTTGATCACACCGGAGGTGGCGCTGGAGGCGCTGGAGTCCCGGCTCGCGGGCCGCCGGGCCGAGCTCGAGCAGGTGCGGTCCGACCTGGCCGGGGCCGGGCACCTGCCGCGGCTCGTGCTGATCGAGGGCGAGTACGCCGTCGCCCTCCTCGAGACGGACGTCCGCTGGATCACCGCCCTCGTCGACGACCTGCGCAGCGGGGCGCTGACCTGGGACCGTGAGGAGCTGCTCGAACTCGCCGAGAAGTTCGAGACCTGATCGACACCCGATCGACCACACCGGTCGACGACTCCGGGGGGAGCCATGTCGAAAGCACTCAGGACCATCGTGATCGGGGCGGGCACAGGAGGGATGTGCCTGGCCCACGGCCTGCGGCAGGCCGGCCTGGAGGTCGCCGTCTACGAGCGGGACCGCACCCGCACGGGCGGCCTCAACGGCTACCGGGTGGGCATCTCGCCCAACGGCGCCCGGGCGCTGAAGGCCTGCCTGCCGCAGGACCTGTTCGCCACGTTCGTCGCCACCACGGGCCTGCCGTACACGTACTTCACGATGTACACCGAGCGGTTCCGCGAACTGGTCGGGATGCGGTTCGACGACCTGCCGCAGACCGGCGACCGGCCCGAGGACCGCGACCACAACGTCAGCCGGATGACCCTGCGTCAGGTGCTGTTCACCGGCATGGAGGACGTCATCACCTTCGACAAGACCTTCACGCACTACGAGCAGCACGCCGACGGCACGGTCACCGCGCACTTCGCCGACGGCGACTCCGCCACCGGCGACCTGCTGGTCGGTGCCGACGGCGCGAACTCGCGGGTCCGCCAGCAGTACCTGCCGCACGCGCGGCACATCGAGACCGGTCTCGTCGCGATCGGCGGGAAGGTCGCGCTCACCGACCGGAACGCCGATCTGTTGCCGGAGCGGGCGAGGAACGGCATGTCGATGGTGTTCGACCGGCGCGGGCAGTTCGGGATCGTCCACGCGATGCGCCTGCCGTGGCGCGACGGCGCCCCGCGCGAGGGCATCGGCGCCAGCGACGCCGCGCTGATCCAGCGCTGGCCGGGCCTGCGCTACGACAACACCACCGACTACCTGTCCTGGGGCCTGTCGACCTCCCGCAGCCTCGCGCCGGCCGACGTCCTCGACCGCCGCGGCGACGACCTGCACGCCACCACCCTGGCGCTCACCGAGGACTGGGACCCGCGCTGGCGCGAGCTGGTCGCCACCTCGGATCCCACCGCGGCGCTGGCGTTGAGCATCCGCACGTCGGAACCGGTGCCGGCGTGGCGGCCGAGCACCGTGACGCTCGTCGGCGACGCGATCCACACCATGACGCCGGGCCGCGGGGCCGGTGCGAACACCGCGCTGCGCGACGCCCGGGAGCTACGGGATCGGCTCGTCCGGGTCCGCGACGGCAGCCTCACCCGCGACGAGGCCGTCGGTGGCTACGAGGAGCTGATGTGCCGGTACTCCGCACTCGCGGTCCAGGAGTCCCTGGAGTTCATGAACGACGACGGCACCGCCCGCCGCCCCGTCGTCGGCCCGCTGAGCGTGCTGGCCCGGCGCACCGCCCTGCGGGTGGTCAACCACCTCCCGGCGGCCAAGCGGCGGATGGCCCGCGGCATGCAGAAGGTGCGCGACTCCGAACTGGTCTGACCGGGAACGGGGTGCACGGCGGCGGGGTGCTCAGGGGCGGGGTGCTCAGGGGCGGGGTGCTCAGGGGCGGGGTGCTCAGGGGCGGGGGATCGAGCGCAGGTTGCTGCGCGCCAGCTCCAGCATCCTCCCCACCCCGCCGTCGAGCACGGTGCGCGTGGCGGCGAGGGCGAAGCCCCGGACCTGGCTCGCCGTGATGTGCGGCGGGACGGACAGGGCGTTGGGGTCGGTGCGGACGTCCACGAGGGACGGCCCGGGGTGGTCGAGCGCGGACCGCAGGGCGCCGCGGAGCTCGCGCGGGTCCTCGACGGTCACGGCCTCGACGCCGCAGGCGCGCGCGATCGCGGCGAGATCGGCCACGCCGTGGTCGGTCTCGGACGACGGGTACCCGGCGACCATCATCTCCAGCCTGATCATGCCCAGGCTGCCGTTGTTGAACGCCACGACCGTGAGCGGCCGCCGGTGCTCGTGCGCGGTCAGCAGCTCGCCCAGCAACATGGTCAACCCGCCGTCGCCGGACATCGACACGACCTGGCGGCCCGGCGCGGCGTAGGTCGCGCCGATCGCGTGCGGCAGCGCGTTGGCCATCGTGCCGTGGCGGAAGGAGCCGAGGATGCGGCGGCGCCCGTTGGGGGTGAGGTAGCGGGCCGCCCAGACGTTGCACATGCCGGTGTCGACGGTGACGATCGTGTCCTCGGCGAGCTCGTCGTCGAGGACCGCGGCGACGTACTCGGGATGGATCGGCCGGTGGTCCTCCACCCGCGAGGTGTAGGCGGCGACCACCTTCTCCAGCTTCTCGGCGTGCGCGCGGAGCATGCGGTCGAGGAAGGCGCGGTCCGTCTTCTCCCGGACGAGCGGCAGCACCGCGCGCAGGGTGGCGCCGACGTCGCCGTGCACGCCCAGCTCGAGCGGTGTCCGCCGGCCGAGCCGGCGCGCGTCGCGGTCGACCTGCACCGTGCGCGCACCGGGGAGGAAGGCGTCGTAGGGGAAGTCGGTGCCCAGGAGCAGCAGGAGATCGGCCTCGTGGGTGGCCTCGTAGCAGGCGCCGTACCCGAGCAGGCCGCTCATCCCGACGTCGAACGGGTTGTCGAACTGGATCCACTCCTTGCCGGCGAGGGAGTGGCCGATGGGCGCCTTGATCCGCCCCGCCAGCTCCATGACCTCGGTGCGTGCCGCGCGGACACCCGCGCCGACGAACAGCGACACGTTGCGTGCCGCGTTGATCCGCTCGGCGAGGGCCTCGACCCGCTCCGGGGCCGGGGTGACCACCCCGTCGGGCGGCGTGACGTCGCCGAACCCGGTCGGGTGCGCCGCCGGCAGCGCCCCGATGTCGCCGGGCAGCACCATCACCGCGACCCCGCGCTCGGCCACCGCGGTCTGCATGGCGATCCGCTGCAGCCGCGGCAACTGCTCCGGCCGCGCGATCAGCTCGCAGAAGGCGCTGCACTCCAGGAAGAGGCGTTCGGGGTGGGTCTCCTGGAAGTACCCGGTGCCGATCTGGGTCGACGGGATGTGCGAGGCCAGGGCGAGGACCGGCGCCCCGCTGCGGTGGGCGTCGTAGAGGCCCTGGATCAGGTGCGTGTTGCCGGGTCCGCACGAACCCGCGCAGACCGCCAGGCGCCCGGTGACCTGCGCCTCCGCCGCCGCGGCGAGCGCGGCCGCCTCCTCGTTGCGGACGTGCACCCACTCGATGCCCTCGGTGCGCCGCAAGGCGTCCACCACGGGGTTGAGGCTGTCGCCCACGAGCCCGTAGATGCGCTGCACCCCGGCCCGGCGGAGCACCTCGATGATCTGGTCGGCCACGGTCCGGCTCACGTCGGCGGAGCGTAGGGGAGCCCGCGCCGGGTCGCGCGCCGGAGCGGAGCATGCTGGACGCCCACCCCTCCCCCTCCCGAGGAGCCACCCGTGTCCGGTCCCTGGGCCCGCGTCGACGATCTCGTCGCGGGCGCCGCCCGGCTCTTCCCGCGCGCGGAGGCCGAGCTGGTCGCCCGGCGACCGGCGGAGGTCGCGGAGGTGCTCGACGAGGTGGAGCGGCGCACCGACGCCGGCTGGTGGGCGTTCGGGATGGTCACCTACGAGGCCGCCGCCGGGCTCGACCCGACGCTCGTGACCCGCGAGCCCGTCGACGGGCTGCCGCTCGCCTGGTTCGGGCTGACCCGGGAGGCACAGGCCGTGCCGGTCGTGGCGCACGGCGCCCGGTCGCCGTACGCGGCCGGCCCCTGGGTCGCGGAGTGGGACGCCGCGGCGCACCGGGCCGCCGTCGGGACCGTGCGGGAACGGATCGCCGCCGGCGAGACCTACCAGTGCAACCTCACCACGCGACTGACCGCGACGGTCTCCGGCGACCTCACCCAGCTCTACCGCGACCTGGCGTTGGGCCAGCGCGGCGCGTACCACGCCTACCTGGACACGGGCCGGTTCGTGGTCGCCTCGGCCAGCCCGGAGCTGTTCCTCGAGACCCGAGGCGACCGGATTCTCGTGCGCCCGATGAAGGGCACGGCGCCCCGGGGCCGCACCACCGAGGAAGACGACGAGGCGGTGGCCCGGCTGCGCGGCAGCGCGAAGGAGCGGGCCGAGAACATCATGATCGTCGATCTGATGCGCAACGACCTCGCGCGGCTCGCCCGCCCGGGCACCGTGACCGTGCCGCGCCTGCTCGGGACCGAGCGGTACCCGACCGTGCACCAGCTGACCTCGGACGTCACGGCGCGGCTGCGCCCGGGCGTCGGGCTCACGGAGACCTTCCGGGCCCTGTTCCCGTGCGGCTCGGTCACCGGGGCGCCGAAGGCCCGGACCATGCGGCTGATCCGCGAGGTCGAGGCGAGCCCGCGCGGCGTCTACTGCGGAGCGATCGGCGTCGTCGCGCCCGCCGGGCATCCGGTGCGCGCCCGCTTCTCCGTCGCCATTCGGACCGTGGTCGTCGACCGCGAGCGGGGCACGGCGACCTACGGCACCGGCGGCGGCGTGACGTGGGACTCGGAGCCGGCTGCCGAGTACGCCGAGCTGCGGGCCAAGGCCCGGGTGCTCGACGCGCGGCCCGAGGACTTCCACCTGATCGAGACGATGCGCCACGAGGCCGGCCGGCTGCACTCGCTCGACGCCCACCTCGCCCGCGTGTGCGACTCCGCCGCGTACTTCGGCTTCCGGTTCGACGAGGACGCCGTCCGGCGCGGACTGACCGAGCGCCTCGCCGGCCGTGCCGACGCCCGCGTCCGGCTGCGCTGCTACCGGGACGGCGCGGTCGGCGTCGACGTCGAGGACCTCCCGTCCCCCGCCGCCGGGCCGGTCCGGCTGGTCGTGGACCCTGAGCCGATCGACGCGACGCAGTGCTGGCCGCACCACAAGACCAGCCGGCGCGAGCCCTACTCCGCGCGGCTGGCCCGCCACCCCGCCGCCGACGACGTCCTGCTCCTCAACGGGCACGGCGAGGTCACCGAGTCCTGCACCGCGAACCTCGCGGTCCGGCTCGACGGCGTGTGGTGGACCCCGCCGCTCGGCAGCGGCTGCCTGCCCGGCGTCGAGCGGGGCCTGCTGGCGGCCGCGGGACGGTTGCGGGAGCGGACGCTGCGGCCGGGTGATCTGCTCCGCGCCGAGGACCTCGCGCTGGTCAGCTCGTTGCGTGGGTGGCGGCGGGCCGCGCTGACGAGCGCCCCGGCGCCGTCGGCGCGCTCCTCCTGAGCGAGCTCGTCCGAGCACCCCGCGCCGGTCGGGACGACGACGCGGGCCGGCGGGCCCTGTGCACGGAGCTGCGCGATCGCCTCGGTACCACCGACGCCGGGCATGCGCAGGTCCATGAGGACCACGTCGATGTCGAGCTCGCCGGCCGGCCGCACGGCCTCGGCACCGGCGCCGGCCTCGCCCGCGACCTCGACGTCGCCCTCGCCGGTGAGCGCTCCGATCGGTGGAGGACGACCGCATCCGGCCCGGACGGCCGCTGGTCGCCGAGCTCCCCTCGAGGGCGCTCGGGACCTCCCGGCCGCCGCCCTCGAGCTGGCACGATCGTCGGGCATGGACACCGGACAGCTCGACCTCGCCCACCGCGAGGAGCGGGCCGCGCGGGCGCGCAGCCTCGCCGAGCGGATGGCCGCCGAGCAGATCGCCGCGGTGGCGTTGACCTTCGTCGACACGGCCGGGATCACCCGCGTGAAGGGCGTGCCGCTCGCGGCGTTCGAGCACGCGGCCGCGTGGGGCGTCGGCGCCACCCCGGTGTTCGACGCGTTCGGCCACGACGACTCGATCGCCGCCACCCCGGTGGCGAACCCGACCGGGGACCTGCGGCTGCTGCCGGACCTGGACCGGGTCGTCGCCCTGGCCGCCCAGCCCGGCTGGGCGTGGGCCCCGGCGGACCGGTGGACCCAGGAGGGCGAGCCGCACCCCGGCTGCGCGCGGCTGCTCGCGGCGCGGACGGTCGACCGCCTGGCCGCGGCCGGCCTGACCGCGCGGAGCGCCTTCGAGGTCGAGTGGGTGGTGTACCGGGACGGGGAGGACGGGCCGGAACCGGCGGCGACCGGCCCCGCCTACGGCATGACCCGGCTGGTGGAGCTGTCGGACTACGGCGTCGACCTGCTGCGCGCGCTCGCCGCCGAGGGCGTGGACGTCCGGCAGTTCCACCCCGAGTACTCGCCGAGCCAGTTCGAGCTGTCGGTCGCGCCCGAGGCGCCCGTCGCCGCGGCCGACACCGCCGTCCTGGTGCGCGCCACGATCCGCGCCGTCGCCGCCCGGCACGGGCTCACCGTGTCCTTCGCACCGAGCGTCGCGGACCCCGGGGTCGGCAACGGCGGCCACCTGCACCTCTCCCTCAGCCGGGACGGGCACAACGTGTTCGCGGGCGGCACGGGCCGGTTCGGGCTCACCCCCGAGGCCGAGGCGTTCACCGCGGGGATCCTGCGGCGGCTGCCCGCGCTGCTCGCCGTCGGCGCCCCGAGCGTCGCGAGCTACCTGCGGCTGCTGCCCTCGCACTGGGCGGGGGCCTACGCCTGCTGGGGCCGGGAGAACCGGGAGGCGGCGGTCCGTCTCGTGACCGGTTCGCAGGGCGAGGAGAGCACCGCCGCGAACGTCGAGATCAAGTGCATGGACCAGGCAGCCAACCCGTACCTGCTGGTCGCGGGCCTGCTCGCGGCCGGGCTCGCCGGCCTGCAGGAGAACGGCACGCTGCCGGAGCCGGTGCACGCGGACCCGGCCGGCCTGTCCGACGACGAGCGGGCGCGGCTCGCCGTCGAGCGCCTGCCCACCGACCTCGCCACCGCCGCCGCCGCGTTCGAGACCGAGCAGGCGTTGACGGCGGCCTTCGGTCCGTCGCTCACCGAGACCCTGCTCGCCGTGCGGCGGGCCGAGGCCGACGCGTTCGCCGGGCGCACCGCCGCGGAGATCATCGACGCGACCCGGTGGCGGTGGTGACGACCTGGGCCGAGGAGCTGCGGCTCGTCGACCACCACTGTCACAGCGTGGTCGGCGACGAGCTCGACGAGGCGGCCTTCGGCGCCCTGCTCACCGAAGCCCCCGTGCCCGCGCACGACCCGTGGGACTCGATGCTCGGCCTCGCCGTGCGCCGCGAGTGCGCCCCGGTCCTCGACCTCCCGCGGCACGCCCCGCCCGCCGACTACCTGGCCCGCCGCCGCGAGCTCGGCGCGGCCGAGGCGACCCGGCGCCTGCTCGCCGCCACGGGTACGGACGCCCTGCTCGTCGACCACGGTCTGCGGGCCTCCGACCTGCTCGGGCTCGACGCGTTGTCCGCCGCCGCGGACACCCCCGTCGCCGAGGTCGTCCGGCTCGAGGCCGTGGCCGAGGACGTCGTCCGTTCCGGGGTGGGCCCGGCGGACTACGCCGACGCCCTCGTCGAGGAGCTCGCCCGGCGCACCGCGGACGCGGTGGCCTGCAAGTCGATCCTCGCCTACCGGCACGGGTTCGACGTGCCGCCGCACCGGCCCGCGCCGGCCGAGGTCACCGGGGCCGCGGCGGAGTGGGCTCGCACCGGCGGCCGGCTCGCCGATCCCGTCCTGCTGCGGCACGCGCTGTGGTGCGGCGTGGACCGTGGGCTGCCGCTGCAGCTGCACACCGGGTTCGGCGACCCGGACGAGGACCTGCACCGGGCGAACCCCGTCCTGCTCACGGCCTTCTGCCGGGCCACCGCGGGCGCCGGCACGCCGATCGTGCTGCTGCACTGCTACCCGTACCACCGCGAGGCGGCGTGGCTGGCCCAGGTGTTCCCGCACGTCTGGTTCGACCTCGGGCTGGCCTCCACCTACGTCGGGCACCGCGCGGCGGAGGTGCTCGCCGAGGCGCTCGAGCTCGCCCCGTTCGGCAAGCTCCTCTACTCCTCCGACGCGTTCGGGCTGGCCGAGCTGTACCTGGTCGCCGCGCGCGCGTTCCAGCGCGCCGTCGGCCGGGTGCTGGGCGGCTGGGTCGTCGAGGACGAGGCCACCGAACCGGACGCGCGACGGGTCGCCGCGATGATCGCCGGCGGCAACGCCCGTGCGCTCTACGAACTGTGAGTCAGCCCAGCCCGAGGACGCGCACGGCGTTGTCCTTGAGGATCAGGGGCCGGACGTCGTCCTTGATCTCCAGATCCGCGAAGTCGGCCAGCCAGCGGTCCGGGGTGATCACCGGGAAGTCCGACCCGAACAGCACCTTGGTGCGCAGCATCGTGTTCGCCGCGCGCACCAGCTGCGGCGGGAAGTACTTCGGCCGCCAGCCGGACAGGTCGATGAACACGTTGGCCTTGTGCGTGGCGATCGAGATCGCCTCGTCCTGCCACGGCACCGACGGGTGCGCCATGACGATCGTGAGGTCGGGGAAGTCCGCGGCGACGTCGTCGAGCAGCATCGGGGCGGAGTAGCGGAGCTTGATCCCGTGTCCGCCTGGCAGGCCCGCGCCGATCCCGGTCTGCCCGGTGTGGAACAGCGCCGGCACGCCGGCCTCGGCGATCGCCTCGTACAGCGGGTAGTACCGCGGGTCGTTGGGCTCGAAGGCCTGCAGCGACGGGTGGAACTTGAAGCCACGGGCGCCCCGCTCGACGAGCGCGCGGATCCGCGTCACGGCGGCCTTGCCGGCGTGCGGGTCCACCGAGCCGAACGGGATCAGCACGTCCGGGAACTCGGCGGCGCCGTCGAGGATCTCCTCGCTGGACAGTGCCGGGTGGCCCGTGCCCGAGGCCGCGTCGACGGTGAAGACGACCGCGGCCATGTTCCGCTCGCGGTAGTGCTCGGCGATCGCGGCGACGGTCGGAGTGCGGTCCTGGTCGGCGCGGAAGTACTGGGCCGAGGCGTCCATCAGCTCCTGGTCCAGCGAGAAGCAGCCGTGTCCGTCCTGCTCGACGTGGGTGTGCACGTCGATCGCGACCAGCCGGTCGATGTTCACGTGTCCTCCGGGTTCCGCTGCGGTGCGACGCCCGCACGATATCAAGCTTCCTGAGATAGCGGGAGGCCCGGGCGTGCGGTCAGCGGACGTCGGGACGGTCGACGAGGCGGAGGACCTCGGCCACCCGCCCCCGGTACCGGTGCACGACCCCGACGCCCTCCTCGGCCGCGGCCCGGGCGAGCTCGTCGGTGGCCACCCGCAGCGCCGCGTTGACCACCGCGGCCCGCGCCCGCACCTCCAGCGAGTCGGCGGCCAGCCCGAACCGCCCGGCGAGCGCGGCGGCGATGGCCGGCTCGGCGCGCTCGTGCAGCACCAGCCAGACCGCACGGAGGGCGGGCTCGTCGCGCGTCAGGCGGACCACGGCGAGGGCGGCGTCGAGGTCCGCCCACGAGTCCTCGGGCACCACGGTGTACTCGTCGCGCAGGTGGTCGGCGAGAGCTACGCCCGGCGGCCAGGTGCCGAGTACGGCCTGGAAGGCCTCCAGGGACTGCGAGAGCAGCGGCTCCACGCAGCTCTCCTTGCTGCGGAACGAGCGCCAGAGCGTGCGCTCCGAGACGCCCGCCGCCCGCGCGATCTCCTCCCCCGACGTCGCCGCCACCCCCTGCGCGCGGAACAGCCGCACGGCGTGCCGCGAGATCTCGAGTCGTTGCGCGCGGCGGCGCTCCTCGCTGACCGGCGGCCGGCCACGGCGGGTACCGGCCCGCGGCTCCGTGATCCCCTCCGTCACCCCCATGGACGCCTCCGGTTCCGTCGCGGAGCGGCCAGCCTACGGGGGTGCCCGGCTCGTCCCGGTCGTCCTTTAATTGGCAGGCACTGCCATAAAATCGTACGGTCGAGGGTGCGCCCTTCCGAGAGGAGAGTCATGACCGCCGTCGCCCCGCCCACCACCGACCACACCGACCGCCGGCTGCCGTTCGCCCGCCCCAACATCCTCGATCTCGCCCCGCTGTACGAGGTGCTGCGGCGGGAGGCCCCGGTCGCCGCCGTGACCCCCCCCGCCGGTGATCCGGCGTGGCTGGTCACCCGGTTCGAGGAGGTGCGCGCGCTGCTCGGCGACAAGCGGCTCGGCCGTTCGCACCCCGAGCCCGAACGCGCGGCCCGCATCTCGCACGCCGCCGTCCAGGACGGGCCGACCGGTTCCTACGAGACCGAGCAGGCCGACCACACCCGGATGCGGCGACTGCTGACCCCCGCCTTCTCCGCCAAGCGGATGCTGCGGCTGGGCGACCACGTCCAGGAGCTCGTCGACGGCTACGTCGACCGCATGATCGCCCTGCACGGGGCCGGCGAGCCGGTCGACATGCACACCGAGCTCGCCCTCCCGCTCCCGGTCGCCGTGATCTGCCGGCTCCTCGGCGTTCCCGAGGAGGACCGCGAGCACTTCCGGTCGCTCTCCGACCGGATGGCCACCTACTCCGAGGACGGCGACGCCCACCGCGCCCGCGCCGAGTTCGGCCGCTACATGGCCGGGCTGGCCGAGGCCAAGCGGGCGAACCCGACCGAGGACGTCATCTCCGACCTCGTGCAGGCGCAGGCCGCCGACGAGGCCTTCGACCACGAGGAGATGATCCGGCTCTCGGTCGGCCTGCTCTTCGCGGGTCACGAGACCACCGTCAACCGCATCGGGCTCGGCACCCTGTTCCTGCTCACCCGTCGTGAGCACTGGGACCACCTCACCGGCGACCCGGACGGCCGGGTCAACGCCACGGTCGAGGAGATCATGCGGCTCGGCGCCCCCGGCGACCTCGGCCTGCTGCGCTACGCGCACACCGACCTCGAGGTCGCGGGCGTGACGATCCGGCGCGGCGACGCCGTCATCCTGTCGATCAACTCCGCGAACCGCGACCCGTCCGCGTTCGCCGACGCCGAGACGTTCGACCCCGACCGGGACGAGCACTCCCACCTCGGCTTCGGACACGGCGCCCACTTCTGCATCGGCGCGAGCCTGGCCCGCGTGGAGCTGCGGACGGTGTTCGCCACCCTCGCCCGCCGGCTGCCCGGCCTGCGCCTGAGGGCCGGCCTCGACGAGATCGGCGTCCGGACCGACCACATCACCGGCGGGGTCACCGAGCTGCCCGTCACCTGGTGACGCCCTGAGACGAGCCGCCGGCCGCCGGGGGTGATCCGACGGCCGGCGGTCCGTGTCCGGGAGCTCGTGATCGCCGGTCAGGACCTGCACCAGCCACAAACGGCGGCGAATGGTCCGGCACGGTGATCATGCCGCGCGGCAGCCCAGGACCGGCCCGACGACGGACTCACCCTCTGCGCGTGATCGCCGGTCGGGGCCGCACACGGCCACCTGCGGCCGCGAAACGTTCCGAACGGTGACCACGACCCCCCGCCCGTGACACCCCGCTGCGACCGCCGAGCCACGGACTGGCGCGCAACGGTCACGAACGGCGGCGTCGAGGCCCCGCCCACGACCGCCGGCCGCCCGGAGGTCCCGGCGGCCGACGGTCGCGTTCTCGGGGTCAGTCCCCGGCGACGGGGTCGAACCTCCGCACGTCCGACGAGAAGTGCTGCGCCTTGGCCGCGGCGCCGTCCCACGGGGCCGGCGGGCCGAGCTCGACCCGCACCTCCGTGGTGGCGCCGGGCGCGACCCGCACGCTGCGGACGTCGGGCGCATAGCCGGAGGCGGTGAGGGTGTAGGTGCCGGCAGGCAGGTCGGCGAAGGCGAACCCGCCGTCGGCCCCCGTGGTGGCGGCGCCGACCACCTCGCCCTCCGGCGAGATCAGCGTCGCGACGGCCTCGGCCACACCCCGGCCGGTGCGCTCCGCGCTGACCGTGCCCCGCAGCTCGGCCCGGACCGGCAGCTGCAGGTCCACGGTCGCGGCCTCACCGTCGTCGAGCCGGACGGTCGTGACCACGGGCTGGTGGCCGGCCAGGGCGGCCGTGAGCGTGTAGATCCCGGCCGGGACGCCCT
Source organism: Pseudonocardia kujensis (assembly GCF_021283305.1). Lineage (GTDB taxonomy): Bacteria > Actinomycetota > Actinomycetes > Mycobacteriales > Pseudonocardiaceae > Pseudonocardia > Pseudonocardia kujensis. Next base: position 3,710 of record NZ_JAJSOK010000107.1, on the reverse strand, counting down.
CGATCAGGTAGTCGCCGGTCTCGTCGGTGCGGGCCGCGCCGGAGACGTCGCCGCGGGCGTCGATCAGCGTGACGGCCGCGCCGGAGGCCCGCTCGGTCGCACCCCGACCGACGGTGCCGGAGACCCGGCCGCCGCCGGCGAGGGTCACGTCGTACCGGGCCGGCCGGTCGGCCACGGCGACCATCGAGGCCGAGGGCCGCAGCGACCCCGAGGACACGACCAGCAGGTACGTGCCGCCGGTGGACAGGGGGAACTCGTAGCCGCCGTCCTGCGCCGTGGTGGTGCGGGCGACCTGCTCGCCGCGGGCCCCGGTGAGGGTCACGGCGGCGTCGCGGATGCCCGTTCCGCCCGCACCGGTCACGAAGCCGTACACCGCGGGGCCGACGCCCTCGCGGTCCTGTGCCGGGCGTGGCCGCGGGCGGGGCGACGGCCGCAGGGCCTGCCGCGCCTGCTGTGTTTGCTGCGCCTCCTCTGCCTGCTGGGGCCGGGCATGCCGGCCGTGCGGCCAGCCGCCGACGGGCGCCGCCCCGGAGACCGCGGCGGGCACGGGCCGCTCCCCACGGACGACCGGGATCGGCATGGTCGCGGGCTCGGGGGCCGGCGCGGCGACGGTCGCGCGAGCGCCCCCGTCCACCTCCTCGCGCTGCTGCTCGAGGCCGCTCTGGGTGCGCAGCGGCACCTCCTTGATGAACACGATCGCGAGCAGCGACACCACGGCCAGGACGGCGGAGACCAGGAAGATCGTGGCGGTGCCGTCGCCGTAGGCGGCGCGCACGATGTCCGCGACGAACGCGGGCAGCTGGTTGAGCGAGCCGATCCCGACCTCGCCGGACCCGCCGGCGGGGACCTGGACCCCGGCGTCGGCCAGGCCGTCGGCGGTCAGGGCGGCGACACGGCTGGCCAGGATCGAGCCGAGGACCGAGACGCCGATCGTGCCGCCGAGCGACCGGAAGAAGGTGACCGTCGACGAGGCGGCGCCGAGGTCGCTTGCCCGCACGGTGTTCTGGACCGCGAGGACCAGGTTCTGCATCGTCATGCCCATGCCGAGGCCGAGCACCGCGAGGAAGGTGCCGACCAGGACCATGTTCGTGGCGTGGTCGATGGTGGCGAGCAGGCCGAAGCCGGCGATCATCAGGATCGCGCCGCCGACCAGGAAGCCCTTCCACCGGCCCAGACGCGAGATGAGCTGCCCGGACAGGGTGGCCGAGACCGTCGAGCCGATGATCATGGGCAGGGTCAGCAGGCCCGAGGCCGTGGGCGAGTAGCCGCGGGCGATCTGGAAGTACTGGCCGAGGAAGACGGCGCTGCCGAACATCGCCACACCGACCGCGACGCTCGCGACCACGGCGAGGGTGGTGGTGCGGTCCTGGAACAGCCGCAGCGGGACGATCGGCTCCGCGGCGCGCGACTCGACGAACACGGCCAGCCCGAGCAGGACGACGCCGATCGCGACCAGCGACCACGAGGTCCCCGAGGTCCAGGCGAAGTCGTTGCCGGCGAGGGTGACCCAGATGAGCAGGTCGCAGACGCCCGCGGCGATCAGCGCGGCACCCAGGTAGTCGATCTTCACCGCGCGCCTGACCACGGGCAGGTTCAGCGTGCGCTGCACGACGACCAGCGCGACGACCGCGACGGGCGCGCCGACCCAGAAGCACCAGCGCCAGCCGAGCGCACTGTCCACGATCACGCCGCCGATCAGCGGCCCGGCCACGGTGGCCAGCGACATGACCGCGGCGATCGGGCCCGTGTAGCGGCCGCGCTCCCGCGGGCTGATCATCGCCGCGATCACGATCATGACGAGCGACTGCAGCGCGCCCAGGCCCAGGCCCTGCACGGCGCGCCAGACGATCAGGATGCTCACCGAGTGCGAGAAGCCGGCCAGGATCGAGCCGCCGATGTAGAGCACGATCGCGATCTGGACCAGCAGCTTCTTCGAGAACAGGTCCGACAGCTTGCCCCAGATCGGGGTGCTCGCCGTGGACGACAGCAGGGTCGCGGTGACGACCCAGGTGTACTGGCTCTCCGAGCCGTGCAGGTCCGTGATGATCGTCGGCAGCGCGTTGGACACGATCGTCGACGACAGCAGTGCGGTGAACAGCGCCAGCAGCATGCCGGTCAGGGCCTGCACGATCTGGCGGTGGGTCATGCCGGCGCCGCCGGCGGCCCCGTCGGGGGTGCCGCTCCCCGTCCGGGCCCGGGGCCCTGCCTCGGCGTGGGTGATGGACACGGTGTCTTCCTCGTTCTCATCGTTGGTTGCTACATGCAACATTAATAGACTGTATGCACCACGCAAGTTATTGCCGCGTGACCGTGCTCACGGCCCCTGCGGCGCACGCGGTCGGTGAGGAACGGCGTCGTCGATCAGGCCGAGGGCCACCGGCCCGATCGTGTCGGAGCCCGGGTCAGGCCAGCCGGTCCGCGAGCCCGGTCAACGCGACGACAGCGCCCGCGACCCCCTCCGGCTCGACGGTCAGCCGCAGGTCCGGCATCAGCTCGGACAGATCGTGGAACAGCTGCACGCCGGCGCTCGACAGCACCGTGACCTCGTCGAGGTCCACCCGCAGCGGCCGGGTCCCGCCCCGCCCGGCCTGCAGCAGCCGGGCCCGCAGCCCGTCGACGGTCGTCAGGTCGACCGGACCGGCGATCCGCGCGACCGCGGCCTCCTCGTCGAGGTCGACGACGAGCTCGTCGTGGCGTGGCCGCGGCCCCGGCGCCGCCGGCGGCACCCCGATCGTCACCGGCCGCCCGAGCCGACGGGTGAGCCGCACGGTCGTGCCCTCGGGGCCCTGCTCGATCGCGGTGTCGTCGGTGAGCTCGCGCATCATCAGCACCCCGCGCCCACCGGCGACCGGCCCGCGCGCCGGCGTCCGCCAGCGGCCGGCGTCGGCGACGGTCAGCCGGACGGCACCGGCCGGACCCAGCTCCGCCCGGACCCGCACCGGCCGGTCCGGTCCCGCCGCACCGGCGTACGCGTGCTGGACGACGTTCGACAGCGCCTCGACCGCCGCGTAGACCAGGGAGTCGACGTCGTCCTCGCCCGCCCCGACATCCTCCAGCCAGTCCGTGAGCGCGCGCCGGGCCGTCCTCAGCATCCCCGGCTCGGCGACCAGGTCGAGCGCGAACGGCGGCGGGGGCGTGCGTCGCTCGGCGAGCACGAGCGTGACGTCGTCCTCGTAGCCGTCGCCGAGGAATCCCATCCGTTCGGTGACCACGGTCGCGAGCCGCTCGACGCCCGGTCCGGCCAGGGAGGTGGCGTCGAGGACCCGGTCGTCGAGGTCGCGGCGCGCGGCGGCGGCGGTGCCGGCGAGCGAGCCGACCGTGGCGCGCAGCGGCCGGCCCGGCCGCTCGACGAGCCCGTCGCTGTAGACGAGGAGGGTCTCGCCGACCTCGAGCCGGTACCGGCCCCAGCCGGCCGAGGGCCCGCCCGTCCCCAACGGCTGCGCGGCAGGCACCTGGAGCTGTCGGGCCGCGGCCCCCAGCCCGACGACGACGGGTGCCGGATGGGCGTGCGCGGCCACCTCGAGCTCCCCGGTCGCCGGGTCGAGGACGGCGAGGCAGACGGTCGCGGCACGGGTCGCGCGCTGCCGTGCGGCGAAGCGGTCGAGCCGCGCCAGCGCCACCGCCGGCGTCTCGCCGGCGTGCAGCGCGTCGAGCGCGACCGCGCGCAGCTGCCCCATCGCGCCGGCCGCGGCCGCGCCGTGCCCGACGAG
>NZ_JAJSOK010000106.1 GCF_021283305.1 Pseudonocardia kujensis | reverse complement strand
CCGTGCAGCGGCTTGGCCTCGGCGTACTCGCGGCGCAGCGCCATCAGACCCGGCATCTCGTTCTCGGCGAGCCGGATCTCCTTGCGGCCGAACTCGTGCAGGCCCAGGTCGGCGACGGCGAAGTCGACGCCGTTGCGCTCCTGATGGAATGCGGGAGAGGGTGTGTCGAGGACTGTCATCATCGTTCCTCTCAGGCCGAGGCGGGGGCGGCGTCCGCACCGAGGGCCGCCGCCTCGCGCAGGGCCGTGGCCCGGTTGGTGCGCTCCCAGGGCAGATCGACGTCGGTCCGTCCGAAGTGGCCGTACGCCGAGGTGGGCGCGTAGATCGGCCGGTGGAGGTACAGCTGCCTGCGCAAGGCGGCCGGGCGAAGGTCGAAGTGCTCGGCGACCAGCTTCTCGATCAGTCGACGGTCGACGCGTTCGGTGCCGAACGTCTCGACCATGACGGAGACCGGGCGGGCCACCCCGATGGCATAGGCGACTTGGACCTCCGCCCGACGGGCCAGCCCGGCCGCGACGACGTTCTTCGCGACGTAGCGGGCCGCGTAGGCCGCCGACCGGTCCACCTTCGACGGGTCCTTGCCGGAGAAGGCGCCACCGCCGTGGCGTGCGAAGCCCCCATAGGTATCGATGATGATCTTGCGGCCGGTGAGGCCCGCGTCGCCGACCGGGCCACCGATGACGAAGCGACCGGTCGGGTTGACCAGCAGGTCGGCCCGCAGCGCGTCGGCGTCGTAGAGCTCGGCCGGCAGCTCGGTGGTGACGACGTGGTTCCACAGGTCGTCACGGATCTGCTCGGTCGTCGCGCCCTCGGCGTGCTGGGTCGAGATCAGCACCCGCTCCACCGCGACCGGGACGCTGTCGACGTAACGCACCGACACCTGGGTCTTGCCGTCCGGACGTAAATAGCTCAAGGTCGAGTCCTTGCGCACCGCGGCGAGCCGGCGTGCGAGCCGATGCGCCAGCGCGATCGGCATCGGCATCAGTTCGGGGGTCTCGTCGGTCGCGTAGCCGAACATCATCCCCTGGTCGCCGGCGCCCGCACGGTCGAACTCGTCGTCGGATCGGCAGTCGCGGTGCTCGTGGGCCTCGTCGACGCCCTGCGCAATGTCCGGAGACTGCTTGTCGAGCGCTACGAGCACCGCGCAGCTGTGCCCGTCGAAGCCGTAGGCGCCGTCGTCGTAGCCGATCCGGTTGACGGTGTCGCGCACGATCTGGGTGTAGTCCAGGTGATGCGGCGTCGTGATCTCCCCGGCCAGCACGACCATGCCGGTGGTGACCAGCGTTTCGCACGCCACCCGGGAGTAGGGATCGGCGGTGAGGGCCGCGTCGAGCACGGCGTCCGAGATCGCGTCGGCGATCTTGTCGGGATGACCCTCGGTCACCGATTCGGAGGTGAACAGGAACTCATGGGGACCGGAACGGGTCATCGGGGCTCTCCTTGGGCGGACGGTGCCGGGGTCTCGGTGGGGCGAATGGATGGCTCGGTGTCGGCGTGGACGAGGGACTGCCGGACCATCGCGGCTCCGGTAACCATCGCGGTCAGCTTGGCCTGCGCGACCGCTCCGGTCAGGTTGCGCAACCCGCAGTCGGGATTGATCACCAGTCGGTCGGCCGGCACGAACTCGAGCGCACGGCGGATTCGGGTGGCGATCAGGTCGGCGCTCTCGACCTGATCACTCTTGACATCGACCACGCCCACGCCGAGACCGCGGTTCCATCCGTGCTTCTCGATGACCGGCAGATCGTCGTAGCCCTTGCGGGCGAACTCCAGCACTAGATGGTCGATCCGCGCGTCGAGCACGGCAGGGAAGAGGAAGTCGTAGTGGGTCTCCCAGGACGGGCGGGCGTAGCGGTTGCCGTAGCAGACGTGTAGCCCCCAGCTGACCGGCACTCCGTCGATGACGACGTTGATCGCCTCGACGGCCGTGGCGACGTCGTGCGGGTAGCCGGCGAGGAACGGCTCGTCGATCTGTAGCAGGACGGCTCCGCGCTCGGCAAGTGCGTGCGCCTCGGCGTTGAGGATCCGGGCGATCGCCAGGACCAGCTCGCGGCCATCGCGGTAGGCCTCGTTGCGCAGCCGCCGCGACAGCGAGAACGGCCCGGTGAAGGAGAACTTGATCGGTCGGTCGGTCTGCGACGCGGTGAACGCGTAGTCGTCCGCCAGTCCGAGCTGCGCGCCGTCCGGCGCCGCCAAAGCGGCGGTCAGTCGGGCGTCGTAGTAGTCGAAGTAGAAGTCCTTCGCGGTCTCGGCGATCGTGACCCCGGGGATCTGCGCCAGGAAGTAGTCGATGTCGTTGTCGCGGCGCAGCTCGCCGTCGGAAAGGATGTCGATGCCGGCCAGGACCTGGTCGTGCAGTGCCGCCTTGATGGCCATCTCGTGCACGTCACGCAGTTGGGCGGCGCTCATCCGCCCGCGGAAGAAGTCGGTCTTCAACCGCTCCATCCACTCGGGCACCGGGTAGGAACCGACGACCGCGGTCGGCAGCAGCGGCAGTGTTCTCGCCATCTCAGTCCCTCGCTTGCGCGGTCATCGTCACGACGTTCCCACCGGTCCGATGCCGGAACTTCTCGTACTGCACGTCGAAGCCCCGACGACGCCCCACGTGGGCCAGCAGCGGACCGTTGATCCAGTTCACCACCGAGCCCTCGTACTTGCCGGGACCCCGGAACCTAGTGCGGCAGCCGTCGATCTCGGTGACGAACAGGTCGTGGCAGACCAACTTCCCGAACGGGTGCAACAGCATCAGGCTGTCGACGAAGCTCGCGAGCGCCCCGTTGTTCACGTGCATCCGGACATCTGCACCCGACTCCAGGAGCGGCCGCAGCAGCTCACCGGTCAATGCCGGCACCCCGTTGCGCGGGGGCGCCAGCCGATAGGTGTCCAGGCCCGCGAGCGGGACATAGCGTTCCTCGATGCGCAGCGCCGCCCAGATCCGACGCCAGAACTCCACCGCGGCGTCGACGTCGGGGAAGCGCCCTGGCGCGGCCTCGGCCAGCAGCGTCGGGCCCAGCCGCAACAGCTTGTGCACCAACGCGGGCAGCTCCAGGGTCGACGCGGAGACCGACTCGGCAAGCTCGGCCGCGGTGTCGGCCGGCAGATAGGCCCGGGTCTCCACCCGGTAGGTGCGACCGCCGAGGTGTGCGACCTCGTCGGTCGGCAGGTTGTCGTAGACGTTGGAGATGTAGACCAGGAAGACCTTGTACTGCAGGAATGCCAGGGCCGTGCGGGGGTGCGTCGCGTCGAGCGCGAACGAGCTGACTCGCTCGATGTGGTCGGCCACGGTCTCCCGGGCCAGGTCCAGGACATGGGCGGAGTAGTCACACATCAGGTAATGCAGGCGGCCGTAGTAGCCGCGACCGTGCGCCATGTCACGATCCCGGAACTCGTCCAGGAACACCTTGGCCTGACTGCCGTTGCCCACCCCGATCTCCACCACGTAGAGTTCGTCGGGCAATGCGCCCAGTGCGGCGAGCCGGTCCCACGAGGCGAAGAGGTCGTCGATGAGTTCGCCGGCGGCGTCGCGGTTGCGGGCGTCACTCTCCCCGCCGGGCAACGCCTGTTCATAGCCGCGGCCGGTGGCCTTCTCCCAGAGGTCCAGCGCCGTCCAGTACAGGGTGTTGAAGTCCCAGATGCAGCTGCGGGTGCCGGGGCCCCAGTCCTCGAGCGTCACCCGCTCCGGGGCTCCGCCGAGCGCGGCCGCGGCCAGCTCCTTGAGCTCGACGTCGCCGCTGCGCCGGACATCGACGGCGACCTCCAAGTCGTCATCGCGGACCCCCAACGGCACCGGACCGGACGGTTGCCCGGCGGAGTGCAGGATCGGCCGGACGTCGACGACGTCGCGGAAGTTGCCCCGGTACTGCACCCAGTCGCAGACCACCCGCACCCTGGACAGGTCGGCGTCGCTCTCGGCCAGCGCCTCGATGACCGGGACGACACAGGCACCGACGTCCACCGGTACTTTGCCACGCAGCCGAGAATGCGGTCGGAAGTCAACGAGCATGGCGATCGCCCTCCAGTGAGACGACGGACGTGGCAAGCGGCGTTCCTCCGACGGCTGCGGGAGCGCTCCGGTGGGGGGAGATCCCGGCGCGCTCGAGGATCTCGGGGATGCCGTGCTCGAACCCGAACGCCATCAGGTGTACACCGGCCACACCGGCGGTCGCGCGCAGCTCCTGCACCGTCTCGACGCACAGCCGCACGCCCTCCTCGGCGACCCGGTCGGCGGGCACGCCGCGCAGCCGCCGCACCACGTCCTCGGGCACCGCGACTCCCGGCACACGGGAGCGCAGGATCTCCAGCATCTGCAGCGAGCGGATCGGGCCCACGCCGGCGATCACTGCACACCGCTCCAGGATGCCGAGATCGGCCAGGTCCCCCAGCCAGCGCCGGAAGACGCGGACGTCGAAGACGTACTGCGTCTGCACGAAGTCCGCACCCGCCGCGACCTTCTTGGCCAGCCTCCGCCCCCGCAGAGAGATCGGCGGGGCGAACGGGTTCTCCACCGAGCCGATGAGCCAGGACGGTCGCACGGCGATGTCCTGGCCGGACATCAGGACCCCGTCGTCGCGCAGCGTGCGCGCCAGCCAGGTCGCTTGCACGCCGTCGAGATCGAACACCGGCTTCGCCTCGGGATGGTCGCCGAGATGGGGGTGGTCGCCGGTGAGGAGCAGGACGTTGGGGATCTCGAGCGCACCTGCGGCCAGCAGGTCCGACTGCAGTGCGATCCGGTTCCTGTCCCGGCACGTCAGCTGCATCACCGGTTCCAGCCCGGCCCGCTGGGCGAGCACGCACGCGCCGATGCTGGCCATCCGCACGTTGGCGCCCTGGTTGTCGGTCAGGTTCACCGCGTCCACCCAGCCCCGCAGCTGAGCGGCCTTGCGCTCGACGGCGCCGGCATCGGCCCCGCGCGGGGGGCCGAGCTCTGCAGTGACCACGAACCGGCCGGCCTGCAGCGCGTGCCGCAACCGCCCCGGAGCCTCGACGGTCATCGCGGGACCAGTCCGAGATCGCGGTGCAGCAGCGGTCCGGGCCCCGGTGTCGTCGCATCGGTCCACAGTGCTTCGTCGCGGCCCTGCCAGTAGTTCACCCAGGAGCTGCGCCCCTGTTCGCGATGGTCGACCGGCCGCTGCAGCAGATCGAGGTCGCGTCGGTGGCCCGCACCCGTGGAACGTTCGTCGGCCATGACCCAGATGCACCGCAACGTGGGGTACACCTCACAGGCCCCGTCGCTGCCCACTCCGCCGCACGGACCGTTGCGCAGCTGTTTCGGGCAGGTCATGGGACAGGCGTAGCCGGTTGCCGGCATGGCGCACTGGCCGCACATCCTGCACCCGAACAAGGACTCCTTGCTCATTCGCTCTGCGGTGGTGAACCACCGGTACAGCCCCGGACGACCTTCCACGAAGCGTGCCAGCCTCGCATAGAAGCGGGTCCGCGCCATGGCGGAGTGCGCACGATAGGCCGCCCGAGCCCCGATCTTCGGCGAGAATGGCAGCGGTCGAGAGGAAATCAGTGGAGCACGAGTCCTCGACATGGGCTTTCACCTCGACGTTGTAAGGGTGCTGCGGAGAAGGGTTCCGGTCGTTCGCCAATAGCATGCCAAGGCTCTCGACCCCTGTCATCGGCTCGTGGCCCAACCCGACCGGCCTTCGATTGTTACCCTCGACAACGACCGAGCCGACGGCCCCGGGATGCGAGCGGCCCCTGTTGCCACGATGCCGGCGCATCTCGCGGCCACAGCCCGAGCTGCCCGTCTCCACCCTGTTTCGGACGCCACCCGCTCGACCGCGGCGGGGCCCGGTCAGGGCCACTTCTCGTCGACCCCCGGCGCGGGCGCGGTCGTCGACGGAGCCATCCCGGCCGATCGGGCCGGGCCGGATGTCGCGGACCACAATGGTGCCGCGTCGCCGCTTGTGTCCTTCCATAACGTGGACCGCGGCCCGCGGGAAATCGTTGCCCACGCCGGCGTGCGACTCTACGGTCGAGACATGGTCGCCGCCGATTCTCGCGCGAGTGAGGTGGCGACGGTCCACGCCCGCAGACGAATTGCCCAGGAAATCACCGCCGACGAAGTCAGAAGGCTGAGAAAACTCGTCGCGAGGTGCAGCCACCTTTCGGCCGCGGCGGCACAACAGACCGAGATCGGCGATGTCGTGCAGTTACTGGCTACGCAGACCGCTTCGGTGATCGCCGTGCTCGACCGCAGCCTGGACATCTTTGCCTCCGCTGGCGGCACGGATCCGGCGGCGGTCTTCACCGCGATGCGTGAACGTGCGGGACCGGCGGGCTTCAGCAGCATGCTGGCGGCCGTCGCGCACAACCGCCGAGCGCTCACCGTTCCCGGTGGTGACCGGGGCACGTCGGTCGTCGTCGCACCCGTGTCGGTCGGCGACGACATCGCCGGCTACCTCGTCGCCATCAGCGATGACGACCGTCTCGGCGAGGACATGATGCTGCTCGCCGGCGAGCATGCCGCAATGCTCTGTGGCGTGCTCCTCGGGCGAGATCTCGTCGTCACAGCGGCAGCCGGCCGGGCGCGCCGCGAGCTCGTGGAGGGGCTGCTACTCGCCCGTGGCCACGACGACGGCGAGGCGTCCCGATCGGCACAGCATCTCGGCTACGACGAGAGTCGTGACCATGCCGTCGTCGCCATCGCGCTGAGCGAGGACGGCTCGGCGGGCCAGCACGCGGTTGTGGAGAAGCTCCTCGCCCGGCTCGTGGGGGATGCGATCGTCGCCTCCCGGACCGACGAAGTCGTCGCGATCATCCCGTCTGTGGGAGGAGCCGGCGCGGTCGAGCGGGCCGCCGACGTCGCGATCCGGTGCGTGGCAGAGCTGCAGCAGCGAGCCGTGGCCGTGGGCGCCGTCGGCGTCGGCGTCGGCAACAACTGTCGCAGCCCGGCAGACATCGCGCGGTCGTACTCCGAAGCGCAACGCGCCGTGGCAGCGGGCGAGCGGATCGGTACTCCGGGACAGGTCCAGCTGTTCGCCGAGCTCGGCATCCACCGGCTCCTCCTTCGGATTCAAGACGTCGGCGAACTCCGGGCATTCGGCGAGGAGGTTGTCGGCAAGCTTCTCGAGGAGGACGCCGCGACCGGTATGCAGTACCTCCCGACTCTTGCCGTCTACTTCGCGGAGAACAGCAGCCCGAGCAAGGCTGCGCAGCGACTGCACGTCCATCCGAACACCGTGAGCTACCGCATCCGCCGGGTCGAGGAGATCACCCTGCTCCGGCTCGATGTACATCGGGACAGGCTGATGGCCGAGGTCGCGGTGCAGATACTCGAGGTGCTGAGGAGTCGACGATGAAGGGCCGGGCCGAGCGCGACGTCCGGGCACGGCTGACGACGGATGTCTTGGTCTGTGACGGTGCGATGGGGACGATGTTGCACGCGGCCGGCAACGCGCTCGACCAGTCGCTGCCCGCCCTGTCGCTATCGGACCCCGATCTTGTCCGTGCGGTCCACACCAGCTACGTCGATGCGGGCGTCGACATGATCCAGACCAACACCTTCGGCGCGAGCCGCCTGCGCCTGGACGAGTACGGGCTCGCCGAGCTAACGCCGGAGATCAATCGCAGAGCAGTCCAGCTGGCCCGGGATGCGGCGCAGTGCGGACGGCCAGTGCTGGTCGCCGGATCCGTGTCCCCGGCGGTCAGCGTCCAGCAGCGCAGACGCACGAGCAGCAGCGACCGGCTCGCTGCGTTGGACGAACAGATCACTGCGCTCGTCGAGGCCGACGTCGACCTCATCATCCTCGAGACCTTCGGCTACCTCGACGAGCTCGTCGAAGCGGTCGACCTGGCGGTGCGGACCGACGTGCCCATCATCGCGCAGGCCACCTTCGGCCACGACCATCGGATGCTCAGCGGCCACTCGCCACAAGAGATGACGGAGGCCCTGAGTGGAATGCCAATCGCCGCAGTGGGGACGAACTGCACGCTCGGGCCCCAGGGCCTGCTCAGCGTCGTCCGCGGGATGCGGGAGCACACCGATCTCATCCTGACCGGCCAGCCCAACGCCGGGCTCCCTCGACGCGTCGGACCCGCACGGTTCGAGTACGACATCGACTCCGCGTACTTCGTGCGCTACGTCGGCCAGCTGCTCGAGCTGGGTGTGTCCCTCGTCGGTGGTTGCTGCGGGACCACCCCGAGCCAGCTCGGCGCGGTCGTCGAGGTCGTCAAGGAACATCGTGAGCGGGCCGCCTCGCGGGCGCGCGCCGTGCACGCCTCGCCCTCTGTCACCCTCACGACCATGCGGCGCGGCCGCGTACCGTTGGCCGACTCGACGTCGCCCGTCGTGGTCGAGCTGAGCCCGGAGCTCGCGGGCGGTGTCGACGAGTCCGAGGACCTCGCCCGCCAACTGGCCCAGTCCGGCATCGAGATGGTGTCCGTCGCCGCGGGCACCGGCCTCCGCGCCCAGATGGATCCGATCAACCTCGCCGTCCACCTCACACAGCGACTCGGCATCGAGACGATGGCGACGGTCACCACATGGGACCGCACCATCATGGCGTTGCAGGCCGACCTGCTCGGGGCACACGCCCTCGGACTCCGGCGGGTGATCTCCGAGACCGGCAGCCCCCCGCTCCTGGGCGACTATCCCCACGTGGACGGGATCTGGGACGTCGATTCCGTCGGACTCATCGAACTACTGGTCGGGCTGAACAACGGCCGGGACTCCTACGGTCTGTCCCTCCCGACGAAGACGGCGTTCGAGATCGGGGCACGGATCAACCCGGGCCACCATGACGTCGATCTGGAAGCGGCCCGGGCACGGGCGAAGATCGCGGCCGGAGCACACTTCCTGATCACGCGACCGGTGTACGAGGTCGACGGGCTGCAGCGACTGCTCGACCTGATCGGCGACGAGCGACCGCCCGTTCTCGCCGCGTTGCGCCCCCTCGCGGGATTCGAGGAGGCGGAGTACCTGGCGCACGAGGTGCCCGACGTCCACATTCCGGCGACCGTGCGAGCGGCGCTGGAGCGAGCGGGCTCGGCCGGGTCCACGGCGGGTCTCGACCTGGCGGTCGAGCTGGCGACGCAGGTCAGGTACTTCACCGAAGGCCTGTTCCTCATCCCGACCACCGACCCGGTCACAACGGTCCGGCTGCTCGCCGCGATCTGACGGCGCCGGTCAGCGACTCGGGCCTTCGCTGTGTCCGGCTTCCACCATCGCGCGGGCGACGACCGGCTGCAGCGCCGCCGGCAGCGCGGCGCTGGAGCAGCGCAGGTGCGCCACGGTCCGTTGGAGGCCGGCCACCATTTCGCGCAGCGAGGCGAGCTCAGCCTCCAGGTCGGCCACCCGCGCCATCTCGAATTCCAGATGGGCCCAGCCCGTTCCCTCGACGCGTATGTGCTCGAACGCGGGAGTGCTGGTGCTGTCCATGACTGTCCCTCCCCTCATCCGGAGACCCACAGCCACCGTAGGTTCGCCGTTGCCGGGAGCCAATGTGCCCGACCGCTACGTTCGCCTCGCTGCGCTGTGGAAGGCAACAACCGGGCGGGAGGACTCCACCGGCTCCGGCGGGCCTGCTACGTCGCCTGGCCGGCCACACCGGGCCCCGGGCGGCGTCGGTCTGCGCGACGCGGCGGCAGATTGCATGGCCCGCCCGCCCACTCCAGGCGCTCGGCATGCATCGCCCGGGTGGCCGAGCCGCTGCGGGACCGCCCCGGCCGGGCGGCCGGCGCACCGACCCGACGCGGCCCGGCTCGCCCCGGCGGGGCCCGGGCAGTACCGGGCGCTGCGCGCCGGTGATCCGCCGAGGGCGCGCCGGACCTGATCGGCCCAGGTCCTCACGGGCGGATGTTGCGGTTGTTGCGGAAGACGTTGTCGGGGTCGTAGGCGCGTTTAACTGCCCGCAGCCGGTCGTAGTGCGGGCCGAACGCCACGCGGACCGCCTCGTCGTCGTCGCGGCTGAGGTAGTTGACGTAGGTCGCCGGGTTGCTGACCGGCTCGATGGCCGCGGCGGCCCGGTGCACCCAGTCCGTCGCGCCGTGCACCGGGTGCGGCCCGGCCCAGGACGCGATCGCGCTGTAGAGCAGATGCCCGGGTGTGCGAGTCAGCGGTGTGCTGCCGTCGGGCACCCGGCACAACGCGCCGTGCATGTAGTGCAGCAGGTAGATCGTGCAGTCCTGCGGCATTCGCCGGTCGACGAGGTCGGTGAGGGTGTCGGTGACGGCGTCCCCGAGTGCGGCGAGCTCGCCACCCCGCCAGAACATGGTGTCGAAGTGTCGGTTGGGCGTCTGGTTGATGAACTCCGCGTAGGTCTGGGTGCGGACGTCGTCGAACACCGGCGGGCTGAAGCCCCGGATCCGCCGGACCATCGTGTCCGCGCCAGCCGCATCACCCGACCAGCACATCCGCAGGAATGCGGCCGGCTCGGGGGACGCCCAGATCGCGGCGGCGACGTCGAGTTCGTCCGGGCTGTCGGCGAGGAGCTCGTCGAGGAACCGCAGGAACGGTCCCGGCTCGGTCCGATACACCACCATCCCGGCGACGATGGGGTCGAGGGCCGGCAGCGCGAAGGTGAACCCGGTGACCACGCCGAAGTTGCCGCCGCCGCCGCGGAGCGCCCAGAACAGCTCCGGCTCGTGCTCGGCGTCGGCGCGCACGAACCGCCCGTGCGCGGTGACCACGTCGACGGCGAGTACCGTGTCGACGGTCGCGCCGTGCGAGCCGCACAGCCAGCCGATCCCCCCACCCAGGGTGATCCCGCCGAGACCGACGCCCGGGTTCATGCCCAGCACGGGCGCCCGGCCGGAGGATGCGGCCGCGGACACCAGCGCCCCGGAGCGGGCCCCGGCTCCGGCCCGGGCGATGCCGGTCGCAGGATCGACCCGGACCGCGCTCAGCATCGACAGATCCAGCAGCACCCCCGACGACGGGCTGGACGCGCCGAGAACGTCGTGTCCACCGGAGCGCACGGACACCTCCAGGCCCGAGGTCAGCGCGAACTCCAGGGTCCGTGCGATGTCGTCGGTGCTCTCCGGTAGCACAACGACGGCCGGGCGGCGGTCGTCGCCGACCGGGGTGGTCCCCGCGCCGCGCCGGGCCGCGGCGTAGCCGGGGTCCTGCGGAACGTACGCGGTGCCGCTCAGCTGCTCGCGCAGGCCCGTGGCAGAGCACAGCGCGGACGCGAGCGCGGCCTTTTTCGATGTCGGCATCGTCGTTGCCGCCTCTCGGTTGGTGGGGCCGGGCCCGTGCGATCGTGCCGCGTTCAGTACAGGCGGGCGATCACGGATTTCGTCTCCAGATAGGCCTCGACGCCCTGCAGACCGCCCTCGCGGCCCCATCCGGACTCCTTGTAGCCACCGAAGGGCATCGTGAAGTCCTGCGGACGGCCGGTGTTGATCCAGAAGGTGCCGGCACGTACCGCCCGTGCGACGGTGTGCGCGGTCGCCAGCGAGCGTGTGTATACAGACCCGCCGAGGCCGTAGGGGGAATCGTTGGCCTGCGCGATCGCCCAGTCGAGGTCGTCGAACGGCATGGCCGACAGGACCGGGCCGAAGATCTCCTCGCGCACGACCTTCGCGCCCGCGGGGACGTCGGCGAGCACGGTGGGTTCCACGAAGAACCCGGTGTCCCCGACGCGGGAGCCGCCCGTGGTGACCCGGGCCCCCTCGGCCACACCACTGTCGATGTAGCCGAGCACCCGGTCGAGCTGACGCCGGGAGATGACTGGCCCCATCTGGGTGCCCTCGGCCATGCCGTTGCCGACGACCAGCTTCGACGCGGCCTCGGAAACGGCGTCGACCAACCGGTCGTAGATGCCGCGTTGGGCGTAAAGCCGTGATCCGGCGATGCACGCCTGGCCCGAGTTGCTCATGATCCCGGTGAGAACGCCGGGGACCGCCAGCTCGAGGTCCGCATCGTCCATCACGATGACCGGTGACTTGCCGCCGAGTTCCAGGGACAGTCGCTTGAAGTTCCCTGCGGCGGCCCTGACCAGGGTTCGGCCGGTCGCTGTCGACCCGGTGAAGCTGATCTTGTCGACGTCCGGGTGGTCGGCAAGTGCCTGCCCGGTGACCGTGCCGAGCCCGGTCACCATGTTCACCACGCCGCGCGGCACACCCGCCTCGACCGCGATCCGGACCAGAGCGGCCGTGTTCAGCGACGTGTCCTCCGCAGGCTTGAGCACGATCGCGCATCCGGCCGCGAGCGCCGGGGCGAGCTTGTGACATGCCAGCATGAACGGGCCGTTCCACGGCACGATCAGGGCAGCGACGCCGACGGGCTCCTTGACGGTGAACGCGTGGTACGCCTCGCCCGGGGCCACTTCACCTGTCTCGCCGCGGATCTTCCCGACCCAGCCGCCGTAGTACCGGAACGCCTGCGCGCCGTTCTGGATCGTCCGCAGCGCTCCGGCCAGCGGCATCCCGTTCTCCCGGACCTCCGCTACCGCCAGCTCCTCTGCCGCGGCGTCGATGCGGTCGGCGATGTCGAACATGATCTCGGCGCGGCGGGGGTAGGGCAACCGGGTCCAGCGTCGCTCGTCGAACGCGGCCCGTGCGGAGCGCACGGCGGCGGTGACGTCCGCGGCGTCCGCCGCGCTGACGTCGCCGACATGCTCGCCGGTCGCGGGGTCGATGCTGGCGAATGTCTCACCGGAGCCGGCGGCCCGCCAGTCTCCGTCGATGAACAGAGTCGACGGGGCGCCGCTAGCGCCGGCGGCCGGGACGATAGTGTTCTGCATGGTCAGCCTCGCTCTCGTCCGAGGGTGCCGGTCCGGCCGGAGCAGCCTCATGTAGTGGTGAGGGCGTCCGCGACGAACGCCAGGTGGCCGGAATGCCAGTGGCTCTCCGAGTAGATCGGGAGGTCGAGCCGCTGGTACGGCTCGTGCTGCTCGTCGAGGCCGGCCACAAGGGCAGGTCGGCGGCGCCGCCGGCTTGTTGGATCGGGGTGGGCGGCGAAGTTCACGAGGTAGTGGCCGATCAAGGCGGCCATCTCGCGGGCGTCGCGGACGAGGTGCCTCCGCTCGTCCAGAAAGGTCCCGGCCTCGTCCGCGTGCGTCGCTGGCTGCCGGGTATCGCCGTGGCGGTAGCTGTAGACGTAACGGTGGGGCGTGCGAACGCACGGGCGGGCCGGTCGGTCGGGTGGTGCACTGATACGTCGCCGTAGGCCTCGACCTCGGCCTCCGAGCCCGCCGGGTAGCGGACCGCGGCCTAGTCGGCACGGGGGTCGAACGTCGCCCGCGAAGTAGTCGGTGTGGTCGCCGAGCGAGGAGGCCTTCATCCTAGGACGAAGAAGCGAACCTCGTACGCGAAGGACATAAGGGAACTCCCTTCGTCACGGGGACCAGATCGCTCCGGCCGACCGGGGCGTTCGGCGGGCCGGGCAACCGGCCTACCGGCACCGGAATGCGCACTGCGCGGTTCAACACGCTCGCGGAGCTGGGCCACGGAGCCGGGTGCCGGACACGAACCGGAGGGTGTGGTGATCGGCCGACTCGACCCGGGCGTCGCCGACGTGTTCCCGGTCGTCGACGACGTGTCTGAAGGTCGTGCCGGGTGTGCATCGTCGCCTCCCGTTGGCCAGGGTGTCGTCGGTCGACACCGGGTGTAGGCGGCCCCGCCGCGTCGTCGGACTCATGGCAGGAGGTTCACACCCGGCCACCGCGAGCGGAAGCCCACCATTTCGTTCAGCGAAATGATCGCGGGGAAGCATAGAGCGCGGCGGGCCGCCTTGGGCTCGCCCCGGGCCGGGGAACACCAGACCAGACCAGGTTATTCACGCAGAGCAAAGCACCAGGCTGCGTGCGCTAATCGAAGATCTGAGCCTCGAGCCCTCGCGCGAGACCTTCGACGAACGCGATAAGCGCGCACCCGCTCCGGGTCGCCCTCGCGCACCTCGCCGGCCTCCAGCTCCACGATGACGATGGAATCGTCGTCGCGCCCGTCGAGATGCTCGAAGAGGTCGAAGCTCGCCCCGTAGCGACTGGGCATGTCGGTGTCGGCCGGGATCACGCCGAGCTCCACGGTCGGCAGGCGCGAGAGGTCGGCGAGGCGGCGCAGCTGCTCGGCCATGATCACCGCCCCACCCATCCGGTGCCGGAGGACAGCCTCAGTGAGCCCGACGTGCAGGTGGGTGTCGCGCTGGTAGAGCACCTTCTGGCGTTCGATCCTGCCGCGCACCGCGGCCCCGATCGCGTCCTGGTCGAGCGCGACGACGGCGTCAAGTAGGTAGCTGGTGTAGGCGGCGGTCTGCAGGAGGCCGGGGATCCATGCGTTCTGGGACACCAGGATCTCCTGGGCGCTGTGTTCCAGGTCTGCGTAGTCGCGCTGGTGGGTCTCCCAACCTCGGCCGTGCAGATCGCGCCAGGAGGACAGTTCCGAGGTCTGCCCGGCGAGCTGGCGTAGCTCGGCGGCGACGTCGGCCGGGGCGGAGGTGACCGTCAGCCAGCGCTCGATGAGGGCGGTGTCGGCGATGCGCTTGCCCGCCTCCAGCCGCTGAGGGTGGCCTGCGAGATGTCCAGCTCAGCGGCGAGCGCAGCGCCGGTCAGACCGGCGGCCCTCCGTACGCCGCGCAGTCCGGCGCCGAGCTTCTCGCGGACGAGCAGGCCGCTCAATCACATCTCCAGTCAGGGGTCGTCAGCCTTGCGCCGCAGGCACCTGCAGCGGTGGGGGAGGGCCGATGGGGGAGTCCATCCGCTGTCGCGGGATGTCACCGAGTTCGTATCGGGCCAGCGGGACGGCGCGGTCCTGCAGCATGCGGCGGATCTCGAGGAACGGGGCGACGTCGTCGACCTGCTCGGCACCGAGGAACGTGCCGTCGTGGTCGAAGAGCTGGATGAAGACGGTCTCGTCGTCGAACAGCCAGAAGTCCGGCACCCGGTCCCACTCTGCAGACAGCAGGGCCCGCTCGATCACCCGGACGTCCTCGCCGGCCCGCACGTTGTCGGGGTAGGCCGCGAACTCGAAGCGGGTGTATTCGGTGAGGGGATGTCCGACGACGCGGACGCGGCCAATCTGCGCCTTACGGGCGCGGATGTCCTCGACGGTGGCGATCCAGCGTTGTCACGGGTCTTGCGCGGCAGTGGGTCCCCTCGCAGGAACGTGGTGATGCGCTCCTCCTCGCCGGTCACCGCGTAGGTGTCGCGCCCCTCATAGCGCCAAGCGCTGTGGCGGAACGTCCCGTACATCTCTGCGAGGGTAATCATGCGATCACCGGCTCGAGCTCGATGAGGCCCTCGTTCGCGGGAACCCTGACCCCATCCAGCTCGATCTCATGGCCGTCGAGGAGGACTCAGCCGTCCCCGGTCACGGTCGTGGGCCCGCCCCCAGCTGTCCCGACCCTCGGCACGGGCGTGCCGGTCAAGCAGTTCCATCGGGAAGCGGAGCCGCCCGGCGATGGACGTGCGGTAGCCCTGCACGATCACCGAACCCTCCTCGTCGATGTAGGTCGTCGGGCAGTTCCCGCCCTCGCAACCGATCGTCTTCGCTGCGACTCGGAATCCCATGCCGCCTCCCCGAGTTGCTGAATATTCCCAGAACCCGGCATCGAGGCTACCGGCGGGTCCGACCTGCGGGAAGGTATGCCTCATCGACTCCCATCCGCACGTCGTCTCCCTTGGCGACCTGCTCGGTCGATCAAGGGGAAAGACCTGTAAGGCTCGCGTCGGTGTCGAACAACAGGGCCAGCGCGGACTTGTTCCACACAACTTTCCTCGCCTCGATATCGCTGGGCTGTTGTACGTGGCGTACGAGATTGGTAGCGCCTCGTCGTACCCTCTACGTGGAGTACTGGGAGGTGGGGATCATGACGGTGACCGCGGCTTCTGTGAGCGAGCGGTTTCTGCCGTTGTTCGACCCCGCCGAAACGGCTCCGCCCTCGGGCGCGCTCGAGGTCTACTTCGAGACGCCGGTGACGCTCGGGCTGTTGCACACCTTCTCGGAGCGGTACGCAGATCGTCCGGAACTTGCTGCGGCTGCCCGAGCCGCTCATGCTGCCGCGACGCGGGCTACTCTTCGGGCCATTGCCAGCGACGCAATGCTCAAGGTCGGCGAGCACACCGAGATCCCGGGGCGCCCGCCGATGGGCCGGTATCTACCCGGTCGGGTGCCGCTGACAGTCGTCTCGCACAGCCACGTGGGCGACCCTGGCGACATCGACCGCTTCCACGACCATGTGTTTATCGGGCGCCGCGGTATTGCTGACATCGACGGTCGGTGGTGGCCGGTGGACGTCGATGGTCTTCGCCGCGGGCTGCGCAGCTTCGCGACGCACCATACGCACCAGATCCAGCAATATCTGCAGGATGAGCTGGGGGCAAGGTGGTCCGAGCCGGAGGATCGGACTTGGATGGGGTTCCGGGAGCTGGTGCAGCCGAACCTGGCTCAGTACGTGGGGGACTTTCCGCGCCTGCTCTGCGACTACGGCTACGGCTCGCTGTCTTCAGACCGTTGGAACGTGGTCAACGTCCTCGAGCGGCTCTGACGGTCCAGGCGAAGGCGCGGCCCGAACGGGGGACCGGCCTTCGCCAGCTGTCCGAACTCGGAGCCCGCGAGGACGCGGCAGGCGAGCTTGACGGGCAGGCCGTCCCAGGTGATCACCGTGATCGCCTCGCAGCGTCTTTCGGCGCTAGTGTCCGCGAGCATTCGGTGTGGCGTGGCAATGGATGGCCGAGTCGGCCTCGAACTCGGCGAGGCGGATCATGGCGTCCCTGGCCTCGTCGGCGTCCCCGGCAGCGATCGCGATCAGGATCGCGCGGTGGCCGAGATAGTACACCTCTCGCGCGTAGCGGCTCGCGTGCGACATGACTCGGGTCGCCGAGGTCCACGAGCAGGCCAGCGTGTTGATCGCGCTCATCAGGGGGTTCTGCGCCGCCGCGGCGACCAGGGTGTGGAACTC
>NZ_JAJSOK010000105.1 GCF_021283305.1 Pseudonocardia kujensis | reverse complement strand
CCGCCCGCGTCGCGCAGCTCACCGCCGAACTGGAGCGGGCGCGGGAGGCCCGGTCCGCCGCCGCGGCCGCGGCGAAGGACGCCGCCCGGGCCGAGCGGGAGGCGAGCCGCGCCGCCCGCGACGCGGCCGGTGCCCTCTCGCGCGCCGAGGAACGCCTCGCCGAGCTGGAGGGCTGAGGACCCCTCCGCGAACCCCTCCGCGAACCCCTCCGCGAACCCCTCTGCGAACCCCTCGGCCCCGAAGCAGAGGCCCTGCGACGAGGCGACGACCCCCGACTCCCGCGCAGCCGCCGGCGCCCCCTACTCCGACCGTTCCCGCAGCTCCCGCTTGAGCAGCTTGCCCGTGGCGGTGCGCGGCAGCGGCTCGGTCCACCAGAACACGTGGGCCGGGGCGGCGAAGCCGGCCACCCGCGCGGTCACGTGGGCGCGGAGGGCCTCGGCGGCCGAGTCGTCGTGCGGGGACCCCGGGGTCGTGCGCACCGCCGCCGCCACCTCCTCCCCCAGGGTCGGGTGCGGCACCCCGAAGATCGCCACCTCCTCGACCCACGGCACCTCGTGCAGAGCCGCCTCGACCTGGGCGCTGTAGACGTTCTCCCCGCCGCGCAGCACGACGTCCTTGAGCCGGTCGACGACGTACACCCAGCCCGCGCGCACGAATCCGAGGTCGCCGGTGCGGAACCAGCCGTCGACGAACGCCGCCGCGGTCGCTTCCGGGTTGTTCCAGTACCCGCCCACGATGTTGGGCCCGCGGAACCAGAGCTCGCCGATCCCGCCCTCCGGCACGTCGGCGAGGGTGCCCGGGTCGACGATCCGCACGTCGGCCCCGGGCGCCGGGCGTCCGACGCTGTCCGGGTGCGCCACGTAGTCCGCGCCGATGTTCGCGCAGACCGCCGAGGTGGTCTCGGTGAGCCCGTACCCGTTCGCGGACAACGGCCCGAGCTCGGTGGCGATGCGCCGGACCAGCTCGCCCGGGATCGGCGCCCCGCCCATCCCGATGCGCGACAGCGAGGACAGCTCGTCCGGATGCGCGATGGCGATCTCGGCGAGCTCGCGCATCGTGGTCGGGACGCCGGCGCCGCCGGTCAACCGCTCCTCGCGCACCAGCCGCCGCGCCTCCTCGCGGTCCCAGCGGTACATGGTGGCGACCTTGCCCCCGACGATCACCTGTCCGTACAGGCCGTTGAGCCCGGCGATGTGGAAGAGCGGGTAGGTCAGCATGGTGCCGGTCTGCGGCGGGGCGGGCCGGCTCGACCGCGACGACGCCGGCGACGCCGCCGCGTTGGCCCGCGCGGTGAGCAGCACGTTCAGCGCGTTGGTGACGTGGTTGCGGTGGGTGTGGACCGCGCCCTTGGGCCGCCCGGTGGTGCCCGAGGTGTAGAGGATCGTGGACGGGTCGTCGGGCCGGACCGCCACCGGCGGCGGGCCGGCGTCCCGGTCCAGCGAGGCCACCAGGTCCACCCACTCGCGCCCCGGGAACGGGCCCTCGCCGCGCACCCGGACCAGCGGCAGGTCGCTCCCGATCCCGCCGTGCCCGGCCAGCAGGGGCGCCCGCTCGCCGTCGGCGACGACGATCCGGGCGCCGGAGTCGCCGACCGCCCAGACCAGCTCGGGGCCGGTCCACCAGGCGTTGAGCGGGACGGCGACGAGGCCGGCGAGCTGGGCCGCCCAGAACACGACACCCCACTCGGGGTAGTTCCGCATGGCGATCGCCACGCGGTCGCCGGGCTCGAGCCCGTACTCGCCGAGCAGGGCCGCCGCCAGGCCGTGCACCAGGCGCAGGTGGGTGGCGTAGTCGAGGTGCTCGTCGGCGTAGACCCAGTAGGGGCGGTTCCCGAAGGCCGCGGTGTCGGCGATCATCTCCGCGAGTGTGTGCGGGCCGCGGGCGTAGACCCGCATCGGGACGCCGCCGACGACCTCCTCCCGCAACCCGTACTCCGCGCCGGGGGCGGTCATCCGGGCGAGCTCCCGCCCGAGCGGGGTCTCGTCCGCCGGGAGGCCCGGTTCCACCGTGACTGCCTGGTCCGCACTGTCCGTGGCATGCATCGGAGATCACTCTGCCACTCGTCCGCCCCCTCGTGCGACGGCTCGTTGCGCCGTGACAGGGTCGGGGGGTGACGGAGGAGCGGGCCGGGGTCGCACGCTGGGCCCGGACCGTCCCGTGGGGCAGGTGGGCGTTGCTGGTCGCGCTCACGGTCGTCCTGACGGTGTTGCTGCAGGCCCTCGGCGTCCCCTCCCCCGCGCTCTTCGCCGGCCTCGCCGTCGGCACCGTCCTCGCGCTGATCGGGATCGGGCCGGCTCGCGTGGCCCGCCCCGCGACCTCGGCGGCGCAGGCGGTGATCGGCGTGGTCATCGGCGTGCTGGCCCGGCCGGACACGCTCTCGGCCGTGGCCGCCGACTGGCTGCCGGTCCTGCTGGTCAGCGTCGGCACGCTGGTGGTCAGCATGGCGGCCGGCCTGCTGCTGGGCGTCCAGCGCGGGGTCTCGCCGCTGACCGGGATGCTCGCGCTGACCGCGGGCGGCGCCTCGGGCCTGGTGGCGATCACCCGCGAGCTGGGCGGCGACGAGCGGGTCGTGTCGGTCATCCAGTACCTGCGGGTCGGGATGGTCACGGCGACCATGCCGATCGTGGCGGCGGCCGTGTTCGGTGCCGGGCACGTCGGCGTCGGCAGCGACACCGGGTCCGCCACCGGCCCCTGGTACCTCGGGGTGGCGCTGGTCGTGGTGTGCGCCCTCGTCGGGATCCCGGTGGCGAACCGGCTGCACGTCCCCGCGGGCGCCCTGCTGGGGCCGATGGTGATCGCCCTGGTGCTCAGTCTCTCCGGGCTGACGTTCGCCGCTTCGCCGCCCACCCTGCTGGTCGACCTCGCCTACGCCGTGATCGGCTGGCAGGCCGGGCTGCGGTTCACCCGGCCCGCGCTGCGGACGGTGCTGCGGGTGCTCCCGCTCGCCACGGCACTGATTCTCGTGATCGTCGCGGCCTGCGCGGGGCTCGGGCTCGTGCTGTCCGCCACCACGGGCGCCACCCTGCTCGACGGGTACCTGGCCACCACGCCCGGCGGCATCTACGCCGTACTGGCGACGGCCATCTCGTCCGGCGGCGACGTGACGTTCGTGGTGGCCGTGCAGGTCCTGCGGGTGATCCTCATGCTGCTCGTCGCGCCCTTCCTCGCCCGGCTGGTGGGC
Organism: Pseudonocardia kujensis; assembly: GCF_021283305.1. Taxonomy (GTDB): domain Bacteria; phylum Actinomycetota; class Actinomycetes; order Mycobacteriales; family Pseudonocardiaceae; genus Pseudonocardia; species Pseudonocardia kujensis. The sequence goes on along the minus strand of NZ_JAJSOK010000105.1, from coordinate 14,112 downwards.
CGGCACCGGAGCCGTGCCTAGGTGAGCTCGGCGAGGCTGCGGCCCGTGGTGCGCGGGCCGAGCACGGCCACGTCGACCGCCACGATCACCATCGCGACGGCGATCGCGACGAACACCGCCGTCGGGCCCGCCGAGTTCAGCAGCGGGACCAGCACGAACGGCATCACCGCGGTGGCCAGGCGGGACAGCGAGTAGGCGCTGCCGGCGCCGGTGGCGCGCAGCGTCGTCGGGTAGAGCTCGCCCGAGTACACGTGGAAGCCGTTGGAGAACAGGTTGCTGACCACGGTGTAGGCGAACCCGAGCACCACGATCAGCACCGGGTTCCCGGCGTACCCGAAGGCGAGCCCGAGGACGAGCATCCCGAGCGCGGCGCCGACGATCAGCGTCTTGCGCTGCACCCGCTCCATCAGCGGGATCGACAGCGCGGAGCCGATCGGGTAGCCCAGGAAGCTCAGTGCGGTGAAGGTCAGCCCCTGGACGATGTCGTAGCCCTTGGCGGCGAGCACCAGCGGCACGAGCGTGCCGAAGCCGTAGTAGCCGAAGGTCTGGAAGAGCTGGAAGATCCACAGCATCGCGGTGCGCCGCCGCCAGGGCTTCCGGAACAGCGCGCGGATCGGCTGGCGTTTGGCCGGCGCGATCTCCGGGCCGGGATCCGGCTCGTCGAGCGTGCCGCGCTCGGCCCGCGCCGCGTCCTCGAAGACGCGGACCGCGGCGTCGGCCTCGTCGTTGCGGCCGACCGACGCGAGCCAGCGGGGCGACTCGGGAAGCCCGCGGCGCATCAGCCAGCACAGCAGCGCGCCCAGCCCGCCGATGACGAACATCCAGCGCCAGCCCTCGAGCCCGAGGAAGGTGTGCGGGGCGATCACCCGCGCGAGCAGGCCCGCGACCGGCACGCCGCAGAACCCGACGGTGTAGGCCCACGCGATCATCCGGCCCCGGACGCGCGCGGGCAGCAGGTCGGAGAGGTAGGCGTCGCAGAGCGGCAGCTCGGCGCCGATCCCGATGCCCGCGAGGAACCGGCACACGATCAGCATCTCGACGTTCGGGCTGAAGGCGCCCAGCACCGAGAACAGCGAGTAGATGCCGAGGGTGAGGAAGAAGGCGCGCCGCCGGCCCACCCGGTCGGCGAGCCGGGTCAACGTGATCGCGCCGACGAACGCGCCCACGAACACGGACGCGAGCACCAGCTTCTGCGCGGTGCCGGTGACGCCGAACTCCTTGCCCAGGACCGTGGCGAGTGTGCCCGCGAGGAACACCTCGTAGAGATCGAAGAAGATCCCGATCCCGACCGCCACCAGCACGAACCGGTGCCGCCGGGTCACCGGCAGCCGGTCGAGCCGGGCGTGGATCGCCGCCACGGACGTGCCCGCCGAGGTCGTCATCGACCCTCACCTCCCCCCGGCATCGTCGGGGCACCTCCGTGGACCCGCACGTCGAGCTGTCCGCTTCGCCCGGTTCGGGCCGGACAACGGCTGATCCGCCCCGGCGGCGGTTCGGGCACCGCCTCCGGGTGCAGCGCCCAGGCCAGTGCCTCCACGCCGTCGACCAGCCCGGGCCCGGCCTGCACCACGTACGCGGCCGAGTCGATCGCGACGAGCGGCACCCCGGGCAGGTGCTCGGCCACCGCTCCCGCCCGGCGCTCGGCCTCGGCCAGCCCGAACCCGCACGGGGCGACGACGGCGACGTCGGGCCGCAGGGCGGCGAGCTCGGCCCACGGCGCGGCCACGCTCCGGCCGCCCGCGATCGCGGCGAGCGGCTCCCCGCCCGCCCGGTGGACGAGGTCGGGCACCCAGTGCCCGGCCACGTAGGGCGGGTCCGTCCACTCCAGCAGCAGCACCCTCGGGACCGGACGCCCGGCGACGGCCTCCGCGACGGCCGCGAGCCGCTCCCGCAGGCCGGCGACCAGGCGTTCCCCGGCCTCCGCCGCGTCGGCCGCCCGCGCGACGACGAGGATCGCCCCGAGCACGTCGTCGAGCGTGTGCGGGTCGACGGACACCACGGCCGCGTCGGTGCCGATGCTCGTCAGCGCCTCCGCCACCGTGCCGGCCGGCAGCGCGCAGACCCGGCAGAGGTCCTGGGTGAGGATCAGGTCCGGGCGGGCCGCGGCGAGCGCGGCCCGGTCGAGCTCGTACAAGGGCAGCCCGGCCGCGGCGCGGTCGGCGACCCAGGCGTCGATCTCCTTCGGCTCCAGTCCGGACGGGATCGCGGTGTCGACCACCACCGGGACGTCGTCCGGCGCGCCGGGCGGGAGACCGCACTCGAAGGTGCGGGCGACGAGCGCCCCGCCCAACCCCAGCGCCCCGACGATCTCCGTGGCCGCGGGCAGCAACGACGCGATCCGCATGCGGCGGAGGGTAACCCCGGCGGCCCCGGCGCAGAGCCATCCGGTGTCGTCCGGTGCTCGCGTCCGGATGACCGGGCGGCGCGGATGCGGCAGGCTACACGCGGCACCCGCGCCGGCCGACCACCCGGCGCTGCCCTGTGCTCAGCTGTTCGATGCGGAGGACGACATGGCCATCCACCCGCGGGCCGGCACCCCGGCCCGCCCCGAGGACCTCGTCGACGTGCCGGCGCTGCTGGCCGCGTACTCCGAGCGGCATCCCGACCCCGCGGTCGCGGAGCAGCGGGTCGCGTTCGGCACCTCCGGGCACCGCGGGTCGGCCTTCTCGGCCACCTTCAACGACGACCACATCGCCGCCACCAGCCAGGCCATCTGCGAGTACCGGGCGCAGCAGGGCACGGACGGGCCGCTGTTCCTCGGCAAGGACACGCACGCGCTGTCCGACCCGGCCTGGGAGACCGCGGTCGAGGTGTTCGCGGCCAACGGCGTGCAGGTGCTCGTCGACGCCCGTGGCGGCTGGACGCCCACGCCCGCGGTCTCGCACGCGATCCTGACCCACAACGAGGGCCGGGACTCCGGGCTCGCCGACGGGGTCGTCGTCACGCCGTCGCACAACCCGCCCTCCGACGGGGGGTTCAAGTACAACCCGCCGGACGGCGGCCCGGCCGGGACCGCCGCGACCAGCTGGATCGCGAACCGCGCCAACGAGCTGCTCGAGGCGAGGCTGCAGGGCGTGCAGCGGGTGCCGCTCGACCGGGCCGAACGCGGCACCCACGACTTCCTCGACGCCTACGTGAGCGACCTGGAGTCCGTCGTCGACCTCGACGCGGTCCGCAGCGCCGGGGTCGTGCTGGCCGCGGACCCGCTCGGCGGCGCGGCCGTGCACTACTGGGGTGCGATCGCCGAGCGGTACAAGCTCGACCTCACGGTGGTCAACCCGGACGTCGACCCGGCCTTCGGCTTCATGACGCTGGACTGGGACGGCAAGATCCGGATGGACTGCTCGTCGCCCTACGCGATGGCCTCCCTGGTCGGCCGCAAGGACGAGTTCACCATCGCCACCGGCAACGACGCCGACTCGGACCGGCACGGCATCGTCACCCGGGACGCCGGGCTGATGAACCCGAACCACTACCTGGCCGTCGCGATCGGCTACCTGTACGCGCACCGCTCCGGCTGGCCGGGCGGCGCGGCCGTCGGCAAGACCGCGGTGAGCTCGTCGATGATCGACAGGGTGGCCGCCGACCTCGGCCGGGAGCTGGTGGAGGTGCCGGTCGGGTTCAAGTGGTTCGTGCCCGGCCTGCGCGACGGCAGCATCGCCTTCGGCGGGGAGGAGAGCGCCGGGGCGTCGTTCCTCCGGACGGACGGCCGGCCCTGGTCCACGGACAAGGACGGCATCATCATGTGCCTGCTGGCCGGTGAGATCACCGCGGTGACCGGGCAGACGCCGTCGCAGCGCTACGCCGAGCTGACCTCGCGCTTCGGGGACCCGGCCTACGCCCGGATCGACGTGGCGTGCTCTCGGGAGGACAAGGCCAAGCTCGGCAGGCTGGCCGCCGAGGACGTGTCGGCGACGGAGCTCGCCGGCGACGCGATCACGGCGCGCCTCACCACCGCGCCCGGCAACGGCGAGCCGCTCGGTGGGCTCAAGGTGGTGACGGAGAACGGGTGGTTCGCCGCCCGCCCCTCCGGCACCGAGGACGTCTACAAGGTCTACACGGAGAGCTTCCTCGGCCCGGACCACCTGGCACGGATCCAGGAGGAGGCCCAGGAGGTCGTGAGGGGGGCACTGGCATGACCAAGAAGAAGAAGCACCACGACCACCGGCTCGGGCTGGGGATCGACATCGGCGGGTCCGGGATCAAGGGCGCGCCCGTCGACCTGGACAAGGGCAAGCTCGCCGACGACCGGTTGCGCATCCCGACCCCACAGCCGTCGACCCCGGAGGCCGTCGCCGAGGTCGTCGGGCAGATCCTCGACCACTTCGAGTGGGACGGGCCCTTCGGCTGCACGTTCCCGGCCGTCGTGCAGCACGGGGTCACGCAGACCGCGGCCAACGTCGACCCGAGCTGGATCGGCTGCAACGCCCAGGACCTGCTGCGCGGCAAGACCGGCCGCAAGGCGCTGCTGGTCAACGACGCGGACGCCGCCGGCGTCGCCGAGGTCGAGTTCGGTGCGGCGAAGGGGCACAGGGGGACCGTGCTGGTGTCCACGCTGGGCACCGGCATCGGGTCCGCGCTGGTGATCGGCGGCCGGCTGGTGCCGAACACCGAGCTCGGCCACCTCGAGCTCGACGGGCACGACGCCGAGTCCCGCGCCGCCGACTCCGCCCGCGAACGCGAGGACCTGTCCTGGGAGGACTGGGGCGCGCGGCTGACCCGCTACTTCCAGCACGTCGAGAACCTGCTGTGGCCGGACCTGATCGTGGTCGGCGGCGGGGTGAGCAAGAAGTTCGCGCGCTGGCAGCCCTACGTGGAGACACGCACCCCGATCGTCCCGGCCGAGCTGCTCAACGAGGCCGGGATCATCGGGGCGGCGCTGCTGGCGGGCGCGGAGAGCTGACGGCCGGTCACCCGCGCTCGACGAGCTTCTCCACCGTGGCGCGGGCGCCGTCGCGGTGCAGGGAGTCCAGCGCCCAGAGGTAGGCCTCGCGGAAGCGGTCGTTCGCTGCGAGGTCGCCGAACACCGCAGTGTTGCGGATGAACGCCTCCGGGTTCTCGCGCTGCGTGCGGGCCAGCGGGACCAGGGTGTCGGCCAACCGGTCCTGGACGTCGATCGGGGAGCCCTTCTCGTCGACGCCCTCGGCGTAGCGCGCCCAGCTGGCCACGACGCCCGTCGCCCGCTCGATCTCGCCGCCGTGCTCCAGCTGGTGCCGGATCACCGGCAGCAGCCAGAGCGAGATGCGGTCGGAGCTGCCGAAGTTGATCCGCGCCAGGGTGTCGGCCACGCCGGGGTTCGCGAACCGCTCGATCAGAGTGGTCTTGTAGGCGTCGAGGTCCACGCCGGGCACCTCGGACAGCGTCGGCGTGCCCTCGCGGTCCATGTAGGCGCGCAGGAACCGCGCGAACAGCGGGTCGCCCGCGACCTCGTGCACGTAGGTGTACCCGGAGAGGAACCCGAAGTAGCCCAGCGCCTGGTGGCTGGCGTTGAGCAGGCGCAGCTTCATGAGCTCGTAGGGCACGACGTCGTCCACGAGCTGCACGCCGACGTCCTCGAACGGCGGGCGGCCCGAGGAGAAGTGGTCCTCCAGCACCCACTGCGTGAACGGCTCGCAGACGACCGGCCAGCCGTCCGTGAGGCCGAACTCGTCCGCCAGGCGCTTCGTGTCCTCCGCGCTGGTGGCCGGGGTGATCCGGTCGACCATGGAGTTGGGGAAGTCGACGTTCTTCTCGATCCAGGTGGCGAGCTCCGGGTCCTTCAGCCGGGCGAAGGCGGTGAAGGTCCGCGCGGCGGTGTCGCCGTTGCCCTGGATGTTGTCGCAGCTCATGATCGTGAAGGGCGGCACGCCGCGCTCCCGGCGGCGGGCCAGTGCCTCGGTGACCAGGCCGAACACCGTGGTCGGCTCGGCGCCCGGCTGCAGGTCGGCGCGGATCTCCGGGGTGTCCTCGGCGAACTCGCCGGTGACCTGGTCGATGTTGTACCCGCCCTCGGTGATCGTGAGCGAGACGATCCGGGTGCTCTCGGCGGCCATCTTCTCGATCACGGCCTCGGGCGAGTCCGGCGCGAACAGGTACTCGACGATCGAGCCGACCACGCGGGGCGCGAGCGACCCGTCGGGCTGCTTGACCACGAGCGTGTACAGGCCCTCCTGCTCGGTGAGCACCTCCTGCATGCGCCGGTCCCCCGGCAGCACGCCCACCCCGCAGATCCCCCACTCGAGCGCCTCGCCCTGGTTCATCAGAGCGTCGACGTACATCGCCTGGTGGGCGCGGTGGAACCCGCCGACGCCGAAGTGGACGATGCCCACGGTCACCGCGGACCGGTCGTAGCCCGGGACCTCCACCCCGTCGATCTCCGGCAACCTGCCCCCGGCCAGAGTCTGCATGCGAGCCCCCTCGTCCGCGTCGTCGGTGACCGGGACGACCCTAGCCGCTCATGCCGTGACCGGCCGGACTCCCCAGCGGGCGCTCCACTCCTCGCCGGGGGCGAGGACGGCCAGGTCGGTGCCGGAGTTCAGCGCGTCGGGCGGGCAGGTCATCGGCTCGACGGCGACGCCCCGGCCGTGGCCCGGCATGTCCGGCGGTGTGAAGACCTGCACCCAGCCGAACACCGGCTCGGCCCACAGCTCGACGCCCCGTCCGTCCGGCGCGACCAGGCGGTGCCGGACGAGGTCGTCGCCGTCGGCGGGGACGCAGTCGCCGAAGGCGGAGTCGAGGTCGAGGCCCTTCAGCGGCGCCCCGACGCGCAGCGGGGCGTCGGCGGCGAGCGGCTCGAGCGGTCCGCTCGGCAGCTGGTCGGCGAGCGGCAGCGCCGCGCGCGCGGCGAGGCTGAGGGTGCAGTCGTCCGTCGGGGTGTCGCCGACGCGCAGGTAGGGGTGGAAGCCCAGCCCGAAGGGCACCGCGTCGGTGCCGAGATTGGTGGCGGTCGTCGTGACCGTGAGGCCGTCCTCGGCCACGGCGTAGGTGACCGCGACCCGGACCGGCTGCGGCCAGCCGTTCTGCGGCGGTGCGACGGCCTCGAGCGTGATCGCCGCGTCCGAGCGGTCCGTGGGGCGCCAGAAGGCGTAGCGGAGCAGGCCGTGGATCGCGTTGCCGGCCGCGGGCTCGGTGAGCGCGAGCTGCTGCTCCTTGCCCTGCCAGGTCCAGCGGCCCCCCGCGACCCGGTTCGGCCAGGGCGCCAGCAGCGACCCCGACCCGCGCGGCGGGCGGACACCCTCGGGCTGGGGCTCGGTGTAGTCGACGCCGGCCACGGAGAAGGAGCGCAGGCCTGCCCCGACCTCGTTCACCGCCGCCCGCGCCTCGCCGGACGCGATCGTGAAGTGCTCGCCGCTCGGATCCATCACGGACGCCATCCTGCCGGGTCGGGCAAGGGGGGCGTCCGGCGGATGATCAACCGGGCGTCCCCTGGTGCCGCGACGGTCAGGCGGGGTGGGCGAGGGGCAGCGCGACGGGGGCGGGCGGGCCCAGGTCGACGACCGTGACGCCGTCCGCGGTGTTCTCCGCGGCCCTCCGGGCCAGGCCGGCCAGGTGCTCGTGGTGGGTGAACAGCAGCACCTGCCAGTCCGCGGCCAGCTCGGCGAGCACGGCGAGGGCGGCCGCGGCGCGGACGTCGTCGAAGGTCATCAGCACGTCGTCGAGCACCACGGGGACGGCCGGCAGCCCCGCGGCGCGCCGCTCGGCCTGCAGCTGCCGGATCCCGGCGAGCCGCAGGGCGAGGAACACCTGGTCGGCGGTGCCCTCGGAGAGCTGGTCGGGGGCGAGCTCCTCCCCGTCCGCCCGTGCGGCCACGAGCGTGCGGGCCTCGCCTCCTGCGGGGCGCAGTCCCGCGAAACGCCCGCCGGTCAGCCGCTCGAGCAGCCGGCCCGCCTCGTCGAGCAGCGGCGACGAGTGCCGCCGCTCGTAGCTCTCCAGCTCGCGGCGCAGCGTCTCGCGCTGCAGGTGGACGATCACGTACCGCTCGGCCGCCTCCGCGGCCCGGGCGAGGTGGCCCTGCGCCTCGGCGTGCAGCACGGCGGCTCCGTCCGCCCCCTCCAGCACCCGGCGGCGGTCCCGGAGCCCGCCCAGCTGCTCCAGCAGCTCCTCGTGCTGGCGCGCGAGGTCCGCGGCGGCATCGCGGGCGCGCTCCAGCTCGTCGGCGAGCGCGCTCTCCTCGACGGTCTCCGACGCCCTGACCAGCTCATCCGCGTCGAGATCGGGGGCGGCGGTGCGCAGCAGGGCCAGCGCGGTGGCCTCCTCGTCGCGGATCCGGACCGCCTCCCGGCCCCGCTCGGCCGCAGCCTCCAGGCCCCCCTCCTCGGGCGACGCCGTGAGCCACAGCTCCACGGCCAGCCGGTCGAGCCGCTGCCGCGCGGCCGCCGCCTCGCGGCGGACGCGCCGGGCCTCGGCCTCGGCCTGCTCGGCCGCGGCGTCGACGTGCCGGGCCGAGACCGCGGCCTCCGCCGCCTGCCGGACCCGTTCGACCAGCTCGGGCAGCGCGACGGCCGGGGGCAGCGCGCGGCCGAGGTGCCGCTCGGCGAGCGCGGTCACGGCCTTCTCGTGCGCGGAGACCCGCGCGGCGAGCCGCTTGGCCTCCGCGGCCAGCGCCCTGCCGTCGGCCTCGGCCCGCACGGCCTCCGCCAGCACCTCCTGCCGGACGCGCCAGCTCGCGGGACCGGCCCCGGACGGCCCGCCCGCGGCGCGGAGGGCGTGCCGCCAGCGCAGGGTGGCCTGGTCGAGGTCGTGGCGGCGGGCGTCGCTCTCGGCGGCCGCCCGCTCGGCGTCGGCCCGCAGCCGGTGCAGGACGGTGCGCCGGTCCCGCGCGGCGTCGGCCTCCGCCTCGAGGTCCTCGGCGGCGCGGAGCAGCGCGTCGAGGTCGGCGCCGGGGCGGGCGCGGCCGGCGGCCTCCAGCGCGGCGGCGAGCGTGGCGGCCTGGGCGGCCTCGTCCGCGACCAGGTCGGCGGCCCGCGCGGCGGCATGGTCCCGCTCGGCCAGGGCCTGGCGAGCGGCGAGCAGGCCGCGGCGCACGGTGTCGGCCTCGTCCGGGTGCGGGGCGGGGCAGGCCCCCCACAAGCCGATCCAGCCCTCGCGCGCCTGGGCGCGGGCGGTAGCCGCGGCCCGGGCGGCGCTCTCGGCGGCCGCGAGCTCCTCCTCGGCGGCGGTGACGTCGGCGCGGGCGCGGGTCAGCTCGGCCATCCGGTCCGCCGCGGTGATCATCCCGTCGGCCAGCGCATCGGCCTCACGGACCGCGCGCTCCACGGCGAGCGACGCCCGCGCGAGGTGCACCGCGCCGCGTCTGCCCGTCCGCCTCGGCGGCCTGCCGCAGCGTGGAGCGATGGGCGGCGATCCGCGCCGCGGCCGGGGGCTCGGGGACGGGCGGGAGCGGGTCGGCGCTGGTCGGGTCGGCGCTGGTCGGGTCGGCGTTGGTCGGGTCGACGGCGGGGCCGGCAGGCGCGTGGGCGGTCGCTGCCGAACCGGCCGGCACCGCGGCCAGGCCGGTGCCCTCGAGGGCGCTGCGGGCGCGGAGGGCGGCGTCGGCGGCCTCGCGCAGGGCGGCCCGGCGCAGGGCGCAGGCCGAGCCCTCGGCCAGGACCGAGCGGCGCGCCTCGGCGACGCGCGCGACGGCCGCGGAGTCGGGTCCGGCGGCACCCTCGGCGGCCTCCCGGGCGGTGCGGCGCGCCTCGCGGTGCTGGTCCGCGGCCCGGTCGGCGGCGGCGGCCACCCGCTCGACCTCGGCCGCCAGCGCGTCGAGATCGGCCGCCCGGTCCGCCGGGACGGTCAGCGCCTCGAGCCGGCGCCGCACCTCCCGCGCCGGCACGCGCGGCTCGATCCGCTCCAGCAGCTCCTCCGCCCGGCGGGTCCGGTCCGCCGCCTCGGCGCGCAGGGTGCCCAGCCGCTCGGCCTCGGCCTGCCGGGCCTGCCGCTCCCCGTCGAGCCGGTGGATCTGCTCGGCGTCGGCCGTGACGCCCTCGTCGACCCGGATCTCGCCCCGCTCGGCCCGGAGGGCGCGCAGCCGGTCCTCGAGCTCGGCGAGGGTCTCCTCGGCCCGGTCCCGGGCCTCGCGTGCGGTGTCGAACTCGGCCAGGCGCGTGGCGTCGAGCACCACGCCGGAGGCCGCGAGGGCGGCCAGGTCCGCGCGCAGCCGCGCCACGTCGCGCGCCGCGGGGTAGGCGCGCACCCGCTGCTGCGCCTCGGCACCCGCCCGCGCGGCGCTCTCCCGGTCCCTGGCCAGCGCGGTGGCCCGGCGCTCCAGCCGGCCGACCTCCTCGGCCAGGGCCGCGACGTCGCCCGCCCGGGACATCTGCTCGGCCGCGGCGGCGTCGGCGTGCTCGTACGCGGACAGCGCGCGGCGCAGCTCGACCTTCTGCGCGTTGCGGTGCTCCTTGTAGAGGCGGTCCGCCTCCTCGTCGAGCTCCGCCAGGATGGCCCGGACGTCCCGCCCGCTGCGGGCGGTGAAGACCAGCTCGGCCAGCTCGCCACCGCCCTGGCACAGCCGGGCGCCCCCCTCGCGCAGCGCCTCGTGCCCCAACCCGAAGCTCTGCTGCCACGTGCGGCGGGACTGCGCGCCACCCGGGCCCCAGGGCGCCTCCAGCGGCTCCTCCCCCGGCCCGAACAGCCCGCGGGTGGTGCGGCGGACGCGCAGGTCGCCGCCCGGCAGCGCGATCTCGGCGGCGATCGCGAGCCGCGCCGGCGAGGCGGCGTAGGCGTGGCGGACCGGGCGCGGGAAGCCCCAGAGCAGGTCGGACACGGCGTCGAGCAACGTCGACTTGCCCGCCTCGTTCGGCCCCGTGACCAGTGTGAGGCCGCGGCCGAGCGCGAGCACGCGGCCCTCGTGGGTGCCGTAGCGCTCGAGGGTGAGCCCGGTGATCCGCACCCGTCAGGCCGCCGATCCGCGCGCGGGGTCGGTGCCCGCGAGCCGCGCCCGCAGCTCCTCCTCGGCCCGGCGGGCCAGCTCCGCCAGCCCGGCCGGGTCCCGCAGGTCCAGGCCCGCGTCGCGCAGCCGCCGCCCGGCCTCGCGTTCGAGGACGGCGACGAGCTCCCCGGCGCGCTCGGGCTCCTCGACCAGCCGGGACGCCGCCACGGCGACCGCGCCGGCGAGCTCCTCGTCGACGGCGGCGACCGGATCGGCCGAGGCGTCCTCCGCGCGGGGGCTGCGGGTGCGGTTGCGCACCATCTCGACCACGGCTCCGGACTTCTCGGCCACCACGTCGATCTCCGCGCGCAGCCAGTCCGCGTCGAGCAGGGCGGGCGCGGCCGGGGTGGGCCCGTCGAGGGTCACCCGGGCCGCGACCGGCCGGGAGCCGGCGGCCAGCCCGATCCCGCGCAGCGCGGCGTCGAGCGCCTCCAGCACCTCGTCCGCGTCGGCGCAGGTGCTCGCGTCGAGCCGGACGTGGGTCCAGCGCGCGACGTCGCAGACCTCGTGGCGCAGCTCGGCCCGGGCGCCGGGGACGACCTCGACCACGGTGGCGCCCTTGGCCCCGGGCTCGCGCGGGTGGCGGCCCTGCAGGTTCCCGCTGAACGCGGCGACGTGCTCCCCGTCGTTGACCACGCGGCGGTCGTGCACGTGCCCGAGGGCGAAGTACTCGTAGCGGCAGCGCGCCAGGTCCTCGGGGGTGCAGGGCGCGTACGGGTCGTGCCCCTCCGCGCCCAGCACGGAGGTGTGCAGCAGGCCCACGTTGACCAGGCCCGGGATCCGGTCGGGGTAGGCCGGGACCAGGTTCTCCAGCACCGCGCGGGTGGCGAAGCCCTGGCCGTGCACGGCCAGCCCGACGTGGTCGAGCACCACGGTCTCGGGGTGGTCCGTGGCGAGGCGGTGCACGTTCGGCGGCAGGCGCAGCGAGCGCGTGATCTCGCTCTCCGCGTCGTGGTTGCCGTTGATGAGGAAGACGGGGATCCCCTCGTCGTGCAGCCGGGACATCTGGCGGACGAAGAAGGCGCCGGTGGCGTAGTCCCGCCAGTCGCCGTCGTACACGTCGCCCGCGAGGAGGAGCGCGTCCGCCCGCTCGGCCACGGTGAGGTCGACGAGGTTCTCGCAGGCCCGGCGGGTGGCCCGGCGCAGTGTGTCGGCGAGGTCGGAGTCCTCGAGCCGGGACAGGCCCAGCAGCGGGCTGTCGAGGTGCAGGTCGGCGGCGTGGACCAGGCGCACTCGCGGAACCTCCTGACGGGCGAACTACACGCGTGCGATTCGCGCTGCGCCGAGCGTACAACCGGCCCCCGACAATCCCCGGACGTGCGCGACGCCACCCCGTCCCACCTGGGGATCACGGTTTCCGCGTGCCAGAATCGGGCACTTCAGCGTCCGATCCAGCCTCGTCTCAGCGCCGACCCGGGGCCCCTGCCCCGAGCCCTGGGAGGCGAGTTGCAGATCCACCTGTGCGAGCGGTGCTACGCGCCGATCGACACCGCTCGCGAGCGCTACACCACCCTGGCCCACATCGACCGTGTGCTGCCCGACGGCAGCATCGCGTGGGTCCACACCGCCCTGCACACCGAGGCCTGCGGCGAACCGGCCCGCGAGCGGTCGGCCGCCGAGCCGCCGGACACCGGTGAGTGGGACGCGGCCCGCCGCGGGCACTCCCCGGCCGCCGCGCAGCACGCGGCCCGCCGGACCGCGCCGAAGGACGTGCGCACCTCGCGCTGACCTCCCCCGGTGGGGTCCTCCCCCGGGCCGGTGACCGCCCACCCGCGGGTGGCGGGGGTGGTCCCCCGCGGAAATAGGGGGGTCCTCGCGACCCTCCTAGGGGGTTGTCCAGACGCGCGGGAGGCCCTCCGGGCGGAAGTCTCTGAGGGGTCATCAGCGAGCCGGTGCCCCGGCCGCGCAGGACCCCCTCGGAGGCATCCATGCGCACGCCCGTCCCATCCCCGTCCGGCACCGGCGCGCCCGTTCCCCCCGCGGCGGCCGGATCGCCCGGCCCCGAGCTGCTGCAACGGCTCTCGGCCGGCGAGCCGACCGCCTGGCGCGAGGTCGTCGCCCGCTACGAGCGGCTCGTCCGGTCCCGGGTCCGCGGCTTCCGGCTGCAGCCCGCCGACGCCGACGACGCCGTGGCCGCCACCTGGCTGCGGCTCGCCCAGAACGCCCACCGCATCCAGGACGCCGAGCGGCTCCCGGGCTGGCTCTCGACCGTCGCCGGCCGCGAGTGCCTGCGGATCCTCGACCGCGCCGCGCACGCGGGCGTGCCCGTCGAGGACGCCGGCGTGACGGTCCCGGAGAACGCCCCCGGGCCCGAGCAGCGCGCCCTCGACGCCGACACCGCCCGCGAGCTGCGGGCCCTGGTCGCGGACCTGCCCCGCCGGCGCCGGATGCTCATCGCCGCGCTCTTCGGCGAGGACACCTGGAGCTACGAGCGGATCAGCCGGGTCACCGGCATCCCCACCGGGTCGATCGGCCCCACCCGGGCCCGCGCCCTGGACCAGCTGCGCCGGCTCGCGGTGGAGCGGGGCCTGGGGGCCGCCCACCCGGTCGTGCGGGGCCTCGTCCCCGCCCGCGGCACCGTCGCCGGCTGAGGGCCCCCGCGTCAGGGGGCGGGGCGCGTGTCGGTGGGGGCGGCGCGGAGGTAGACCGCCCCCGCCTGCACCCGGCTGCGGACGCCGAGCTTCGCCAGCAGGTGGGTGACGTGGATGCCGACCGTCTTCTCGCTGATGAACAGCCGCTGCGCGATCTCCCGGTTCGTGTGCCCGGCCGCGATCTCGGCGAGCACCTCCGTCTCGCGCGGGGTCAGCGTGGCGAGCGTGTCCCGGCGGGTCGGCCGCGACGCGGCGCCGCGTGGCGCGGCCGGCCGCGCGATCTCCGGCGCGGGACCCGGCCCCGCTGCGGCGATGCCCGGCCGCTCCGGCTCGGGGACCAGGTCCGGGAGCCGGATCCGCGCCCGTCTGCCGAGGTCGCGGACCTCCTCCAGGAACGGCCGGGCCCGCAGGTGGGCCGCGATGTCGTGCGCCTCGGCGAGCGCCTCGGCCGCGGCCTTGCTCCGGGTGCGCCGCGCGAGCAGCGCCTCGGCCCGGCGCAGCTGCCCGTAGGCCACGTTGTACGGCTGGTCCCGGCGCCGCCACTGCGCGGCCACCTCGCCCCAGAGCTCGGGATCGGAGTCGCCGTCGGCCCGGGTCACCTCGGCGTCGCACAGCGGAGCGTACACCCCGACC
>NZ_JAJSOK010000104.1 GCF_021283305.1 Pseudonocardia kujensis | reverse complement strand
GGCGGCCCGGCCCACCCGGCCGCCAGCCGCCGGGCCGCCGCCGCGACCGGGCGCCGGGCGAAGGCGCCGTCCCGGTCGACGACGTGGTCGGCCAGGGTCGCCGACGCCAGCACCAGGCTCACCGCGGCCGCGAGCCGGGCGCCGTCACCGGTCGCGACCCGTGCGGTGCGCATGCCACGCAGCGGGCAGGGCCCGGCGGTGCGACGGCGAGGCGCAGCGGGGGACTGGGCGTCGAGCAGGACGGAGATCAGCAGCCCGTCGTAGTTGGTGGCGATCCGCGCGGCCTGGCCGTGCTCGTCGCGCAGCGCGTAGCAGAGCCCGCAGAGGTGACCGATCCACTCGGCGCGCAGGACGGGCGAGAGGGTGTGCCGGCAGGGCCGGACCATGCCGAACACGCGGCGGATCGTAGCGGGCCGGCCCGGCGCTCGGTGCGCGCCGGCCTTCCCCGGCGCGCGGGTCCTCAGTAGCCTCGGGACGGTCGACGGGGGCGGTTCCGCGGACGGGGGACGAGCGATGGCGAACCCGCTGGCCTCGCTGCGGCAGGGGAAGCTCCGGATCGACAAGCTCGAGAACGTCCAGGTACCGCCGAACACGGAGCGCACGGTGTTCGCCCGGACCGGTCCCGGGGTCGTCGTCTCGCTCTGGATGGCGCTCGGCGGCGGCAACGCCCCGGCCCTCGACGCGCGGCTGCGGGTCTTCTACGACAACGCGCCGACGCCCGCGATCGACCTCGACACGGGGACCCTGCTGGCGACGCACTGGGGCGCCGGCAGCGCGAACACCAGCCACTCGTGTCAGCACCTGCACGTCGAGATCGACAGCGCGAGCTACCAGACGGCGTTCCTGTCGACCTACCCCCTGCCCTTCGGGAGCTCGATCAGGATCGCCTACCTCAACATCGACGCCGGGCAGACCGCGAGCATCTACGCGATGGCCACGTACGGCCTGACCTCGACCGACGAGGCCGCCGGGCGACGGTTGCGCGGCCAGGGCGCGCGGTACGTCGACCAGAAGGTCACCCGCACGGCCGCCTCGACCACCACCCTCGCGCAGATCACGGGCGGTCCCGGCTCGATCGTCCACCACTCCTACGTCGGCGGGGTCGGCGCCACCAACCTGTCCTGGCTGGAGCGCAACTTCTCGGTCGCGGTCGACGGCGAGCCCACCCCGCAGATCGAGGCGACGGGCACGGAGGACTGGTTCGACAGCGGGTGGTACTTCCACGGCCGCCGTGACTTCGGGACCAGCGTCCACAGCTACGTCGGCACGGACCGGCCGGCCGGCAACGTGAACGTGGTGGGCATGGCCACCGACCTGTGGTCGAAGTGGGGCGGGATCCCCTTCACGAGCTCGGCCGTGGTCCGGTCGCTGCCCGAGCCCGCCTGTACCACCGGCGACACGCTCTGCTGGGGCCTCCTCTACTACCAGTGACGGCACCGCCAAATCCGTGGCGAAGGCACGATCCGCGACCCTACGGTCCCGGCATGCCCTCGACCGGCGCGATCCTCGCCTTCCTGGCCGCGTCGCTGGTGCTCGTGGCGATTCCCGGTCCGAGTGTGCTGTTCATCGTGGGCCGCGCCCTCGCGCACGGCCGCCGCGCCGCGCTGACCAGCGTCGCGGGCAACACGACGGGCGTCGCCGTGCTGGTGGTGGTCGTCGCGCTGGGGCTGGGCGCCGTGGCGGCGGCGTCGGCCGAGGTGTTCACGGTGATCAAGCTCGCGGGCGCCGCCTACCTCGTCTCGCTGGGTGTGCACACCGTCCGGAGACGGGGCGACCTCGTGGCGGCGCTCGGCGCGCCCGGTGCCGACCGGCGCCTGTACCTGCAGGGCGTGCTCGTGGGGATGACGAACCCGAAGGCGCTGGTCTTCTTCGCCGCCGTGCTGCCGGGGTTCGTCGGGCCGCAGGCGCCGAACCCGTCCGTGCAGCTGCTGGTCTTCGGCCTGCTCTTCTGCCTGACGGCGGCGGTGCTGGACTCGGCCTGGGGTCTCGCCGCGGGCGCGGCGCGGGACTGGTTCGCGACGAGCCCGGCCCGCCTGCGCCGGATGGGCGGCGCGGGCGGGCTGGTGCTCGTCGGGATGGGTGTCGGGCTGGCCCTCACCGGCCGGCACGACTGATCACCGGACCTTGCTCCCCTTCTCCCCGGGAGCAGGACCTCTTAGGCTGTGTGCGGGTCGGGGATGACCCCGGGAGTGCGTATGCCTGCTCGTCGGATCGGCGTAGTCGCCGGCGCTCTGCTCCTGCTGGTCGTCGCCGGGTGCGCGAGCGCGCCGGCGGAGACCGCCCAGCAGCTCCGACCGCCCGCCGTGCCGGCCGGTGGCATCGCCCCGGCCACGAAGTTCACGCCGCTGTCGGCCACCACGGTGACCACCCCGGCGCCCGTCCTGGGGACGGACGGCAAGACCCACGTCACGTACGAGCTGCTGCTCACCGACGTCACGCCGGCGCCGTTCACCCTGCGCAAGATCGACGTCCTGGCGGACCAGGAGGTCGTGCTCTCCTTGAGCGGACCCGAGCTGGCGGCCCAGTCCAACCTGCTCGCCGCGCAGACGGGGGACGAGGGCGTCGGTGATCCCACCGCGTCCGCGGCATCGATCCCCGCCGGCGGCACCGCGGTCGTCTGGCTGGACGTCCTGTTCGACCGGGCTGGATCGACTTCGGTGCCGACCGCCTTGACCCACCGGGTCAGCGGCTCGATCGGCGGCGGGCCCGCCACGGAGGTGGACACCGGCTCGGTGCCGGTGAGCGCCGCCGTGGCTCCCGTGTTGGGCCCGCCGCTCCAGGGCGGTCCGTGGTACGCCAGCGACGGCTGCTGCGTCGACGACACCCACCATCGCCGCGGGCTCGCCCCGATCAACGGACGGCTGCTGGTCCCGCAGCGCTACGCCATCGACTGGTACCTGCTCGACGACCAGCACCGCGCCTGGGTGGACGACCCCTCGAAGATCACGAACTTCCTCGCCTTCGACCGGCCGGCGCTGGCGGTCGCGGACGGAGTGGTCGTGGACGCGACGGACGGGTTCTCCGACACCACGTCCCTGCCGCAGCCGCCGCCGATCCCGCCGATCGTCGAGACCGTCGGCAACCACGTGACGCTGATGATCGCGCCGGGGGTGTACGTGATGTACGCGCACTTCAAGAAGGACTCCGTCGCGGTGAAGACCGGGCAGCAGGTGAAGAAGGGGGACGTGCTGGGCCACATCGGCAGCTCCGGCAACTCGACGGCCCCGCACCTGCACTTCCAGGTCAACACGGAGCCGACGTTCTTCCCGACGGACAGCACCCCGTTCGCCTTCGAGTGCCTGCGGGTGGACGGTCAGGTCACCGAGCGGATCTGGGACGACGTGCTCGCCGAGCAGCCCACCCCGGAGCTGCCGTACACGGCGTCGACCGACACGAGCGAGCGGCGGGGCCAGATGCCGCTCGACCGCAACGTCGTCACCTTCTGCTGAGCAGGGCGGCGGCGAACCACTCGAAGGCCGGGACGGTCGGCGGGCGCTCCGGCCAGCCGTTGAGCCGCCCGAGCAGGGTCCAGTACCGCTCCACGCGCCGGTCGGCGAAGGTGTCGACCGTGGCCGCCAGCGCGGCCCGGTCGGCCGTCTCGCCGACGCCGATCCGCTCCAGCACCGCGGCCGCCTCCGGGGAGGCGGGGTCGACGCCCTCCCGCAGCGCGGCACCGGCGTGCTCCAGGACCTGCGCCGGGTCGAAGGGCGGCGGTGTGGGGGCCTCCGACCCCGCGACGGCCATCTCCCGGACCCGGGCCCGGAAGTCCGGGTCGGCGACGAGGTCGGCCAGCTCGACCCACGCCTCCACCTGCTCGGTCGACGGGTCGTCCGGCAGCTCGGCCGGCATCGTGCGCATCGCGGAGGCGATGCCGGCGCCGGGCGCGTCCGGGTCGGTGCCGGCGAAGGCCTCCGCCACGAACTCGTCGATCATCCGCTGCCGCTCCTCGGCGGACAGCCTGGCCAGGTCGTTCATCACTCTCAGCTCCCTCGGTGCGGGATCCCTGCCGTCGCGGGCGAGCAGCGTGCACACGGCACGCTGCACCCGCAGGGCGCGGATCCGTTCGTCGATGGCCCGCACGTGCGCGGCGGCCACCTCGCCGACGCGACGGCGACGCAGCAGCACCTCCCGCACGTCGTCCAGCCCCATCCCGAGCTCCCGCAGGGTGCGGACGAGATCGAGCCGGGCCACGGCGGCCGCGTCGTACCGCCGGTAACCGGCGGCGGTCCGGTCGGTCTCGGGCAGCACGCCCTCGTCCGACCAGAAGCGGATGGTGCGGACGGGCACCCCCGAGCGCCGGGCGAGCTGCCCGATCGTCATCAGGGTGCGGTCCGTCCCGTCGTGCGTCGCGGTCACGGGATCCACCTTCGAGGTTCCAGCGGCTGGAAGGTCAAGATATTCGGGTACTCAGCCCGCCCACAGGCGGCGCTGCCACACTCGGCGGGTGCTGCCATCCGAGGTCCAGGGCGTGGTCGACGCGATCGTGGACGGCCTCACCGCACGCCCCGCCGAGCTCGCCGCGGCGGCCGCGGCGCTGCTCGTGGTGCTGTGGACGGTGTCCTGGCGGCTGACCAGGACGGTCGTGACGATCGCGCACGAGGGTGGACACGCCGTCGTCGCCGTGCTGGTCGGGCGCGGGCTCACCGGCATCCGGCTGCACTCGGACACCTCCGGCGTCACCCACTCGACGGGGGCCGGCCGGGGCCCGGGCGTGGTGCTGATGTTCCTCGCCGGGTACGTCTTCCCGCCGCTGCTCGGCCTGGGCGGGGCCGCGCTCGTCGCGAACGGGTACACGAGCGCGCTGCTGTGGCTCGGCGTGGCGCTGCTGGTCGCGACGCTGGTCTACATCCGCAACCTGTACGGGGCGTTCGCCGTGCTCGTGACGGGTGCGGTCCTGGGGGTGGTCGCGACGTGGGCGCCGCCGGACTGGCGCGCCGGGTTCGCGGCCGCGCTGTGCTGGTTCCTGCTGTTCGGGGGGCTGCGGGCGGTGCGGGAGCTGCAGCGCAGCCGCCGCCGGCGCCGCACCACGACCTCCGACGCCGACCAGCTGGCCGCGATCACGGGGGTGCCGGGCGGAATGTGGGCGGGGGTGTTCGGCTTGATCGGGCTGGGGGCCACACTGGCCGCTGCCGTGATCGTCTTCATGCCCTGAGCGTGATCGACCGAGAGGAACGCCGTGCCCGAGGACTTCAACAGCCGCGTCATCCGTGAGTTCAAGGAGAACGACGGGAAGGTCGGCCCGCCCTTCGAGGGCGCGCCGATGATCCTGGTCCACCACGTCGGTGCCAAGTCCGGCCAGGTCCGCACCAGCCCGCTCGTGTACTTCGAGGACGACGGCCGGTACCTGATCGTCGCCTCCGCCGCCGGTGCCCCGTCGCACCCCGCCTGGTACCACAACCTCAAGGCCAACCCCCGGATCTCCGTCGACCTCGGCACCCCCGAGGGCGTCCGCGAGCTGACCGTGGAGGCCGAGGAGCTCACCGGTCCGGAGCGGGACCGCAAGTGGGAGGAGATCAAGGCCGCCGCCCCGGGCTTCGGCGACTACGAGAAGAAGACCGACGGAATCCGCACCATCCCGATCTTCGCCCTCAAGCCCGCCGCCTGACCGGCCGCCTCCGAGCGGAACCCCCGGAGCCCCCGACCACTGGTCGCCGGCACATCCGTCGATGCGGGGTCCGGGGCGCGGAGTTCGGGTGGGGGAGGGCGCCCGGGCGGGGGTGCGGGACCTGGCAGGGTGCGGGAGCCGAGGAAGAGCCCGGATCCGGGTCGGCGGCGCGACCGGACGTCTGACAGGCTCGGGTCTCGTGAGCATCTCGTTGGAGCAGGCCCGCACGATCGTCGACGCCGCCCTCGCGCACGGCACCGAGCAGGGCTTCAACCCGCTGACCGTCGCCGTCCTGGACCCGGGCGGGGCGATCGTCGCCCTCGCCCGCCAGGACGGCTCCGGCTACCTGCGGCCGGACCTGGCCGTCGCCAAGGCCAACGGCGTGCTGGCGCTGGGCATGACCAACCGCGCCATCGCCGCCCGTGCCGCGGACTCGCCCGAGTTCTTCACCTCGGTGGCGAACCTCGCCGGCGGGAAGATCTTCTCCGTGCCGGGTGGGGTGTTCGTCCGCGACGGTGAGGGCACGCTGCTGGGCGCCGTCGGCGTGACCGGCGACGCCTCGCTCAACGACGAGGCCGCCGCCGTCGCCGGCATCCAGGCCGCTGGGCTCGTCGCGGTCACCGGCGCGGAGTGACCACCGGGGGCGACGCCGCGCACCGCCCCGCCGACCCCGCCGGCCGCGCCACGCAGGTCGGTCTCGTGTTCGCGGTCGCCTCGGCCGTGTCGTTCGGGCTCTCCGGCCCGTTCGCGAAGGCGTTGATCGACGCCGGCTGGTCCTCCGCGGGGGCGGCCCTCGTCCGGATCGGCGGGTCGGCCGTCGTCGTGCTGGTGCTGCTGGCCGTGACCCGGCCCGGGGTGCTGGCCGCGCTGCGCTCCGACGCCCCGGCCCTGCTGCTCTACGGGCTGATGGCGATGGCCGGCGTGCAGGTCGCGTTCTTCAACGCCGTCCGGTACATGCCGGTGAGCATCGCGCTGCTGCTCGAGTACCTGGGCCCGGTGCTGGTCATCGCCTGGGTGTGGGTGGTGCGCCGGCAGCCGCCGAGCGGCCGGACCCTGGTGGGCGCGGCCGTCGCGATCGCCGGGCTGCTGCTGGTGGTGCAGATCTGGTCGGGCACCGCGGTGCCGCCGGCCGGTCTGGCGTGGGGGCTGGCCGCCGCGGTCTGCCAGGCGAGCTACTTCCTGCTCGCCGACCGCGCGGGCGCCGCGACGCCGCCGCTGGTGCTGGCCGGCACCGGGATGGCCGTGGGCACCGTCGTGGTGGCGGTGCTGGGCCTGACCGGGTTGCTGCCCCTGGTGGTGACCACGCCGCCCGACGGGCCGGTGGTCCTCGCCGGCGTCGACGTCGGCTGGGTGGTCGCCGCCGGCCTGCTCGTGCTGGTCTCCACGGTCGTGGCCTACCTGACCGGCGTGCTCGCGATCCGGCGGATCGGGGCGGCCCGCGGCTCGCTCGTCGCGCTGCTGGAGGTCGTCGCCTCCGCGGTGGCGAGCTGGCTGCTGCTGGGCGAGGTCCCCGCGGCGATCCAGCTGGCCGGGGGAGCGCTGATCCTGCTGGGGGTGGCGCTGACCCGCTCCCGCCCCGCGGGCCTCGCGGAGCCCTGAGGGCGACCGCGGCGGGTACGGCGCCGAGGAACACGGTGCCGAGAACGCGGTGCCGAGAACACGGTGCCGAGAACACGGTGCCGAGAACGCGGTGCCGAGAACACGGTGCCGAGAACACGGTGCCGAGAACACGGTGCCGAGAACACGGTGCCGAGAACTCGGTGCCGAGAACTCGGTGCCGAGAGCGCGGCGACGGCCCGCCACCCCCGCGGAAGGGGAGCACGGGCCGTCGCCTGGGCCGACCATCCGACCGCCGCGGCCTGACCGCGTACCCGCAGGTCAGGTCGCGATGTCGCGATCAGACGTCGTAGTACAGCGCGAACTCGTACGGGTGCGGGCGCAGCCGCAGCGGGTCGATCTCGTTCTCCCGCTTGTACGAGATCCAGGTCTCGATCAGGTCCGGGGTGAACACGCCGCCCTCGAGCAGGTAGTCGTGGTCCTCCTCGAGCTTGTCGATGACCGCACCGAGCGAGGCCGGGACCTGCGCGATGTCCTTGGCCTCCTCCGGCGGGAGCTCGTAGAGGTCCTTGTCGATCGGCGCCGGCGGCTCGATCTTGTTCTTGATGCCGTCGAGGCCCGCCATCAGCATCGCCGAGAAGGCGAGGTACGGGTTGCCGGACGAGTCGGGGCAGCGGAACTCGATGCGCTTGGCCTTGGGGCTGTCGCCGGACAGCGGGATCCGGATGCAGGCCGAGCGGTTGCGGGCCGAGTACACCAGGTTGACCGGCGCCTCGAAGCCCGGGACCAGGCGGTGGAAGGAGTTCACCGTCGGGTTGGTGAAGGCCAGCAGCGACGGCGCGTGGTGGAGCAGGCCACCGATGTAGTAGCGCGCGGTGTCCGAGAGCCCGCCGTAGCCGGACTCGTCGTGGAACAGCGGCTGGCCGTCCTTCCACAGCGACTGGTGCACGTGCATGCCCGAGCCGTTGTCGCCGAAGAGCGGCTTCGGCATGAAGGTGGCGGTCTTGCCCGCCTGCCAGGCCACGTTCTTGACGATGTACTTGAACAGCATGATGTCGTCCGCGGCGTGGAGCAGCGTGTCGAACTTGTAGTTGATCTCCGCCTGGCCGGCGGTGCCGACCTCGTGGTGCTCGCGCTCCACGGTGAACCCGGAGTCGATCATCGTCGACACGATGTCGGCGCGCAGGTCGGCGTAGTGGTCCACCGGCGGCACGGGGAAGTACCCGCCCTTGTAGTTGACCTTGTAGCCGAGGTTGCCGCCCTCCTCCTCGCGGCCGGTGTTCCACCAGCCCTCGGAGGAGTCGATGTGGTGGTAGGTCTCGTGCGGGTTCGAGCCGAAGCGGATCGAGTCGAAGATGTAGAACTCGGCCTCGGGCGCCATGTAGGCGGTGTCCGCGATGCCCGACGCGGCCAGGTACTCCTCCGCCTTGCGCGCGATGTTGCGCGGGTCGCGGGAGTACGGCTCGCCCGTGATCGGGTCGTGCACGAAGAAGTTGATGTTGAGGGTCCGGTGCTTGCGGAACGGGTCCAGCCGGGCCGTCGCCGCGTCGGGCAGCAGGGCCATGTCCGACTCGTTGATGGCCTGGAACCCGCGGACCGAGGAGCCGTCGAAGGCGGCGCCGTTCTCGAGCAGGTCACCGGCGGTGGAGGCGGGGACGGTGAGGTGCTGCATCACGCCGGGCAGGTCGCAGAACCTGATGTCGACGTACTCGACCTTCTCGTCCGAGATGTACTTGAGTACCTCTTCGGAGTTGTTGAACACGCGCGCTGGCTCCTTCGATCGTCCTCTGGATTGGCCGCGACGGTATGGCCGCCGTGTTGCCCGTTCATCACTCGCGGGTTTCACAGACGTTAACGGGCCTGGATCGCGTCCTCTCTCACATGGGACAACTAGGGTAGGGGTCATGGCGGGGTTCCTCGACTCCTGGACGGCCGGTTCACCGTCCGCGCACGACCAGGGCCACCCGGGTGAGCGGTTCGGCCTCCCGGCGGTGGGTGTGGGTGCGGTCGCCGGGTTCGGCAGGCGGCTGGTCGGCGTCACGGTCGACTGGCTGCTCGCGTACGTGCTCACCCTGGCCGTGATGGGCCTCGACGCGCTGGGCGGGACCAGCATCGGCTGGTGGGTGTGGGCCGTCTGGTTCGTGCTGACCGTGATCCCGACCGCCCTCTTCGGCATGACGCCGGGGATGGTCGCCGTCGGCATCCGGGTCGCCCGCGTGGACCTGGCCGCGACGGTCGGGTTCCGGGCGATCCTGCGCACGGTCCTGCTCGGCCTGGTGCTCCCGGCCGTGGTCCGGGACGCGGACGGCCGGGGCTGGCACGACCGGGCCTCGCAGACGATCGTGATCCGCACCCGGGCCTGACCGGAGCCCCGAGAACGACCGCGGCCGGGACCCGACCGGGTCCCGGCCGCGGTGGCTGCCGAGGTGCGCCGGTGTCAGCGGCGGCGCACGGTGCGCTGGACGCTGCGCATCTTCGCGCCCTGGGGCATCGGGCCCTTGGGCAGCGCGGCGGCGCGGTTGCCGAGCGCGGCGAGCCGGGCGTCGAGGGACTCCATCTCGGCGGCGCTGATGTTGCGCGGCAGCTTCATGAGGTGCCGCTGCAGGCCCTTGAGGGGGATCTGGCCCTCCTCGTTGCCCACGACGACGTCGTAGATCGGGGTCTGGCCGACGACCCGCGCGGTGCGCTTCTTCTCCTGCGCCAACAGCGACTTGACCCGGTGCGGCGCGCCCTCGGCCACGAGGACGACGCCCGGCCGGCCGACGACCCGGTGCACCGCGTCGAGGTGGGTGGTGCCGGCGACGCCCTGGGTCACCCGCCACTGGCCGCGCAGCTGGTCGAGCGCCCAGCCCGCGGCACCCGGCTGGCCGTCGGCCTGCGCGTAGACGCTGCTCTGGACGCGACGGCCGAAGATGCTGATCGCGGCCATCACACCGATCGCGACACCGAAGACCAGGAAGATCCACTGCAGGCCGAAGATCAGCCCGATCAGGAACGCGACCACGGCCGCGCCCACCACCGACCCGATCATCAGCGGCAGCAGGAGCTTGTCCTGCTTGCGCTGCATCTGGAACGCCTGCCAGATCTGCGCACGCCGCTGCTTCGACGCCGCGCGCTTCTCCGCCTTCAGGCGCTTCTGGGTCTCCTTGTCGGGCTTGCCGGCCATGCGGGCCAGGATACGTCGAGCAGGCCGGGGCGCGCCGCGAGGATCGGGGCGAGCGCCCCGGAGCGCCCGGGAGAGCCCGCCCCGCTCAGCCGCGGGCGAGCAGGGAGCGCGCCTCCTGGGCGGCCGGGGCCTCGGCGGCGAGGTGGGCGAGCTCGGGGGAGAGCTCCTGGCCGCGGTGGGCGACGGTCTGGGCGTAGAGCCGCCCGGCCCGGTAGGAGGAGCGCACCAGCGGGCCGGCCATGACGCCGGCGAAGCCGATCTTCTCGGCGGTCTCGGCGTGCGCGACGAACTCCTCGGGCTTGACCCACCGCTCGACGGGGTGGTGGCGCTTCGAGGGGCGCAGGTACTGGGTGATCGTGATGATCTCGCAGCCGGCGTCGTGCAGGTCGGCGAGTGCCTCGGTGACCTCGTCGGGGGTCTCGCCCATGCCGAGGATGAGGTTGGACTTGGTGACCAGCCCGTCCTCGCGCGCGGCGGTCAGGACGTCCAGGGAGCGCTCGTAGCGGAACGCGGGGCGGATGCGCTTGAAGATCCGCGGGACGGTCTCGAGGTTGTGCGCGAGCACCTCGGGGCGGGCGGCGAAGACCTCGGCGAGCTGCTCGGGGCGGGCGTTGAAGTCCGGGATGAGCAGCTCGACGCCGGTGCCGGGGTTCAGGGTGTGGATCTGGCGGACCGTCTCGGCGTAGAGCCAGGCGCCGCCGTCTTCCAGGTCGTCGCGGGCCACGCCGGTGACGGTGGAGTAGCGCAGCCCCATCTGGTGCACGGACTCGGCGACCCGGCGGGGCTCGTCGCGGTCCAGCTCGGCGGGTTTGCCGGTGTCGATCTGGCAGAAGTCGCAGCGCCGGGTGCACTGCTCGCCGCCGATGAGGAAGGTGGCCTCGCGGTCCTCCCAGCATTCGTAGATGTTGGGGCAGCCGGCCTCCTCGCACACGGTGTGCAGGCCGCCGGCGCGGACCAGGCCCTTGAGCTCGGTGTACTGCGGGCCGGTGCGGGCCTTGGTGCGGATCCACTCCGGCTTGCGCTCGATCGGGGTCTCGGCGTTGCGGACCTCGAGGCGGAGCAGCTTGCGGCCCTCGGGAGCGATCGTCACGGCGACCAGCCTACGCCCCGGGATCAGGCGTGACGCCCGTCTCGCCGGTGGTCCGGCGGCGCGTCGCGGACCCGGCTAGCGTGGCCCGCCGTGGACCTCCGGATCTTCACCGAACCGCAGCAGGGTGCCGACTACGACGACCTCCTCCGGGTCGCCAGGACCGCCGAGGAGGCCGGCTTCGACGCCTTCTTCCGCTCCGACCACTACCTCGCCATGGGCGGCAGCGGCGAGCCCGGTCCGACCGACGCCTGGCTGACCCTCGCCGGGCTGGCCCGCGAGACGGCCCGGATCCGGCTGGGCACGCTGGTGTCGTCGGCCACCTTCCGGCTGCCCGGGCCGCTCGCGGTCTCGGTGGCGCAGGTCGACCGGATGTCCGGCGGCCGGGTCGAGCTGGGCCTGGGCACGGGCTGGTTCGAGGCCGAGCACGCCGCCTACGGCATCCCGTTCCCGCGGCTGCGCGAGCGCTTCGACATCCTCACCGAGCAGCTCGAGATCGTCACCGGGCTCTGGGGCACCCTGCCGGGGGAGCGTTTCGAGTACTCCGGGGACCACTACACCGTCACGGACTCGCCCGCGCTGCCGAAGCCCGTCCAGCAGCCCGGCCCGCCGGTGATCGTCGGCGGGAAGGGCAGGCGCCGCACCCCGCAGCTGGCCGCCCGTTTCGCGTCCGAGTTCAACGTGCCGTTCTCCTCGATGGACGAGGTCGCCGCGCAGTTCGGCCGGGTCGACGAGGCGTGCGCCGCCGCGGGCCGGGACCCGAAGGAGATCGTCCGTTCCATCGCGCAGGTGGTCTGCGTGGGCCGGACGGAGCAGCAGGTGAGGGCCCGCGCCCTGGCCATCGGCCGCGACGCCGACGAGCTGCGCGCGAACGGGCTCGCCGGGTCCCCGGAGGAGGTCGCCGACCGGCTCGGCCGGTGGGCGGAGCGGACCGGCATCACCCGCGTGTACCTCCAGGTGCTGGACCTCGGCGACCTCGACCACCTCGAGCTGATCGCCGCGCACCTCCTCTGACCCGCCTCTGGTCCCCGCACGGGGACCGGTCGGCGCGCCTCGTCGCGTCGTCATCACTCTGTGATGAACGGTCCGTAACGGACGCGTTCCCTCGGTCGATTGCCAGACGCAAGAGTTGGCCACCCTGCGTGAACCTTCGGGCTAACGCAGTAGGCCATCCGTAGTACTGGTTCACCTGATGAGGGAACACCTGCTCGTGCGTACGCACCCCGGCCCAGGGCGCCGTTCGGCCCTGCTCGCCCTGCTCGCCCTCCCGGCGCTGCTCCTCGCGGCGTGCGGGACGGCGCCGGCGGCGGGCGAGGGCACCCCCGGCGGCGCCGCCGCCCCCGCCCAGACCGCCACCACGACCGCCACGACCGCCACGACCGCCGCCGGCACGCGGCTGCAGCCGTACGTCGACGCCTCGCTCGTGCCCTCCCCGCTCCCGGCCATGGCCGACGCCAGCGGGGTCACCGACGCCGTCCTCGGCTTCGTCCTCGCCGGCCCCGGCGGCTGCACGCCGACCTGGGGCGGCACCCAGCCCGTCACCGCCCCGGCCGTCGTGGCGGCCGCGCGCGACCTGACCGGCCGCGGCGGCGCGGTCGCCGTCGCCACCGGCGGCGCCACGGGCTCGTACCTGGAGAGCGCCTGCCCCGACGCGCCGTCCCTGGCCCGCGCCTACGGCGAGGCGCTCGACGCGGTCGGCAGCACCGCCCTCGTCGTCGACGTCGAGGAGGACGTCCCCGTCGCCACGGTCGTCGAGGCGCTGCGGACCGTGCAGGACGAGCGGCACGCCACCGTCACCCTGACCCTCAAGGTCGACGACGCCGAGCGCGGGCTCACCGCCGCCGCCGTCGACCTCGTCCGGGCGGCCGACGCGGCCGGTGTCGACGCCCACGTCGACGCCATGGTCATGAACTTCCCGTACACCGGGTCGTGGGCCGACGCGATGACCGGCGCCACCGACACCGTCCTCGACCAGCTCGGTGAGGTCTGGTCCCGGGCCGACGAGGCGTCGGTCGCCGCCCGCACCGGTGTCGTGTTCATGCTCGGCCGCACCGACCTCGGCGCCGTCACCACGCTCGACGACGCCGGCGCCGTGGTGCGCGACGCCCGCGAGCGCGGCCTCGGCACCGTCGGCTTCTGGTCCGTCGGCCGCGACAACGGCGGTTGCCCCGACCGCCCCACCGCCTCCTACGACTGCAGCGGCATCGCGCAGTCGCCCTTCGCCTTCACCCTGGCCGCCCGTGACGCGGCGGCCGCGTCCCCCGAGGAAGGTCCCCGATGAGCGACGACGACACCCTCGTTTCCCGGGAGGCCCCCGAACGGGGCCCGGTGTTCGTCGACGGCACCGGCCGCCGGCAGCGCCGGATCCGGATGGCCGTGTACGGGCTGGTCTCGATGTGCCTGGTGTTCCTGGTCGTCGTCGGGACGAGCCTGGCGGCCGGGCAGCGCACGCCGATGCTGGACATCCCCGTGCTCGGCGACCTGCTGCCGGCCCCCGAGGCCGAGGCGGCCGACGACGCCGAGGGCGAGCTCCGCCCGGAGGCCCCGCCGTCCCAGGGCGGCCTGATCGGCGTGGTCACCGCCGCCGCGGCGGGGAGCACCGGCGGCACCCCGAGCGGTGGGGCCGCCGGCGTCCTCGCGCCGCTGGCCGGGCTGCCCGCGGCGCCGGTCGCGCCCGCCGCGCCCGTCGGGCTCCCGGCCGCGCCGGTTCCGGGGGCCCCCGTGCCGGGCGCCCCGGTCCCGGTCGACCCGGCGGCCCCGGCCGGCCCGACGACGCCGCCGGCGACGGACCCGAACACCCCGCCGAACACCCCGCCCAACACCGAGGGCGGACCGGACACGCCGCCGGCCACGACCACCCCGCCGCCGGAGACCACCACCCCTCCGCCGGTGACCACGGACCCGCCGCCGACCACGACGAAGCCGCCGGTGACGACGAAGCCCCCGACCACCACGAAGCCGCCGGCCACGACGCCGCCGCCGGTCGTCACCACCACGGTGCCGACCACGGTGCCGACGACCACGATCCCGGTGGTCACCACCACCACGACCCCGGTCGTCCCGGCCTAGGAGCACGCAGGACATGCCCAGTCGCATCCGCCGGCGCGGGAGCGGGTTCTCCGTCGGCAAGTTCGTGGTCGCGGTGGTGGTGCTCGCGACCTTCGTCGCCGTGCTCCTCCTCAACGGCGTCCTGACCGCCAAGACCTCCTCCGACGCGGAGGGCCACCTCGTCCGCGGCCCGGACGACCAGGTGCCGGTCGCCGTCCACGACGGCGGTTCGGCGGTCGACACCATCCACGACCCGGTCCGCACCCTGAGCTACCCCGCGAAGACCATCGCGCTGACCTTCGACGACGGGCCGGACCCCGAGTGGACCCCGCAGATCCTCGAGGTCCTGGAGAAGTACCAGGTCCCGGGCACCTTCTTCGTGCTCGGCTCGTTGGCCGCGCAGCACCCCGACCTGGTCCGGGAGATGCGCGCCACCGGGTCCGAGATCGGGTTGCACACCTTCACGCACCCCAACCTGGCCGAGGCCTCGGCGAGCCGCCTGGACCGCGAGCTCACCCTGACCCAGCTGGCCCTGGCCGGCGCGACGGGCGAGATCTCCTACCTGGTGCGGCCGCCGTACTCCTCGCGGTCCGACGCGCTCACCAACAACGAGTACGAGGTCGTCCGGAAGCTCGGCGAGCGCGGGTACGTCACCGCGCTGACCGACTTCGACAGCCGCGACTGGGAGCGCAAGGGCGTCGACGTCATCGAGAAGGCCTCGACCCCGAGCTCCGACGCCGGCGGCGCGCTGCTGCTGCACGACGCCGGCGGCGACCGTGCGCAGACCGTCGCGGCGCTGGACCGGCTGATCCCGCAGCTGCAGGCGCAGGGCTGGCGGTTCACCACGGTGAGCGAGGGCCTCGGGCTGCCCACGGCGAACACGCCGGCCGACGTCTGGGACCGGACCTTCGGCACGATCCTCGTCGCCGCCGCGGGCGTCTCCACCTCCGTCGTCCGCGGGCTGGAGTGGCTGCTCCTGCTGGTCGGCGCACTCGTCGTCGCCCGGCTGGTGATCATGATCGTGGTCGCCCGCCGGCACGCGAAGCAGAGCCGGCTCGCCACCCGCCACCGCAGCGGGCCCTGGTACACCGACCCGGTCTCGGTGGTGGTCCCCGCCTACAACGAGAAGGAGTGCATCGAGCACACGGTGCGCTCCCTGGTGGCCGGCGACCATCCCGTCGAGATCATCGTGGTCGACGACGGCTCGACGGACGGCACGCCGGACATCGTCGAGCGGCTGGGCCTGCCCGGGGTGCGGGTGATCCGCCAGCCCAACGGCGGCAAGCCGGCCGCGCTGAACGCCGGGATCCGGGCGGCGCGCCACGAGATCGTCGTGATGATCGACGGCGACACCGTGTTCGAGCCGACGACGGTCGGGACCCTGGTGCAGCCGTTCGTCCGGCCCGAGGTCGGCGCGGTGGCGGGCAACGCGAAGGTCGCCAACCGGCGCGGCCTGGTCTCCCGCTGGCAGCACATCGAGTACGTGATGGGGTTCAACCTCGACCGCCGCGTCTACGACCTGTGGCGCTGCATGACCACGGTGCCCGGGGCCGTCGGTGCGTTCCGCCGCAGCGCCCTGCTCGAGGTCGGCGGCGTCAGCGACGACACCCTCGCCGAGGACACCGACCTCACGATGGCGCTGTGCCGGGCCGGCTGGCGTGTGGTCTACGAGGAGCGCGCCCGCGCCTGGACCGAGGCACCGGGCACGCTGGGCCAGCTGTGGCGGCAGCGCTACCGCTGGAGCTACGGGACCATCCAGTCGATGTGGAAGCACCGCGCGTCGGTCGTGGCGCGGGGCCCGGCCGGGCACTTCGGCCGCGTGGGCCTGCTCAACATCGCGCTGTTCCAGGTGGTGCTGCCGCTGCTCGCGCCGCTTGTCGACGTGTTCCTGGTGTACGGGCTGTTCTTCCTCGACCCGGTCACCACGCTGGCGGCCTGGGGCGGCGTCCAGCTGATCCAGCTGTTCGCCGCGGTCTACGCGTTCCGGCTGGAGCGGGAGAAGACCGGCGTGCTGTGGCTGCTGCCCTTCCAGCAGATCGTCTACCGGCAGCTGATGTACGCCGTGCTCATCCAGTCGATCATGACCGCGCTGGCGGGCATCCGGCTGAAGTGGCAGAAGCTGCGCCGGACCGGCGACTTCGGAGGCGCGCCGGTGGAGAAGACGGTCGGCGCGGGCGTCTGACCCGGTCGGGGGGGGCGGCGGGCCGCCGCCACCCCCGTGGGGTCAGTGCAGCGAGGGGTGCAGCTGCAGGTCCAGCCCCGCCACCCCGGCGGCGACCGGCTCCTCGCGGCGCGGCACCACGTGCTCGCGGACCGGCAGGGTGCCCTCCAGGGCCCCGAGCACCGCGTCGGTGACGCTCACGAGCACCTCGTCCGTGACCACCTCGCGGTCGAGCTCCGCCGACAGCGAGGTCACGCCGGCGTCGGTGATCCCGCAGGGCACGATCCGGCCGAACTCGGTGAGGTCCGGGTTGCAGTTGAGGGCGAAGCCGTGCAGCGTCACCCCGCCCTGCACACGCACGCCGATGGCCGCGATCTTGCGCTCGGGGCGCAGGTCGTCGGCGGGGAGCCACACGCCGCTGCGGCCCTCGACCCGGCCGGCGGTGGTGACGCCGAGGCCGTGGCAGACCGCGATCAGCGCCTCCTCGAGCCGCCGCACGTAGTCGACGACGTCGAGGGGCTCGCCGAGCGAGACGATCGGGTACCCGACGAGCTGGCCGGGGCCGTGCCAGGTGATCCGGCCGCCGCGGTCGACGTCGATGACGGGGGAGCCGTCCGTCGGGCGGTCCTCGGGGCGGGTCCGCTTGCCCGCGGTGTAGACCGACGGGTGCTCGAGGAGCATGAGCACGTCCGGTCCGGTGCCGGCGCGCCGCGCCTCGGCGTTGGCGCGCTGGACGTCCCAGGCGCTGAGGTAGTCGACCGTGCCGAGCAGGTCCACCCGAACGGGGTTGGGGGAGCGGCGGCACGAGGTTCCCTGGCTGGCCACCGGCCCAGGGTACGCCCGCGTCGCGGCGCGCAAGGGCGGGCGTGGTCACACCACGGCGACCCCACAACGATCGCTCAGTCCAGGGCGCGCCGCACCGCCGCGGCCGCCCGCCGCCCGCTGACCAGGGCACCCTGGGT
>NZ_JAJSOK010000103.1 GCF_021283305.1 Pseudonocardia kujensis | reverse complement strand
GTCCCCGATGCCGCTGGAGCCGCCCGCGGACGCGATCGACTTCGTGCCCGACGTCCGCACCCCCGGCGAGGGGCTCGCGGCCGCCACCGAGGCGCGGTACGACCCGGCGACGATGGCGTTCCTGCGCAAGGAGACCGCGGACCCGGTGGTGCGGGGCTGGATGCGCCCGCGCGGGGAGGACCCGGACCCGCTGTTCGCGCTGCTCGCCGGGGACGCGCTGCCCCCGACCGTGTTCAACCGCGGTGGCGGCCGCGGCTGGGCGCCGACGGTGCAGCTCACCGCGCTGCTGCGGGCCCGGCCCGCGCCCGGGTGGCTGGCGCTGGAGTCCCGCTCGCACATGATCGCCGGCACGTGGTTCGACGAGGACTGCACCGTCCGCGACGCCACGGGCCGGGTGGTCTGCCAGGCCCGCCAGCTCGCGCTCTCCCCGCTCCCGCGGAAGTAGCCGCACACCCTCCCCGACCAGCCCGGATTCCGGCGGTTACCGTCGATCCATGACACGTATCGCGGTTCTGGGCGCCGGCAAGATCGGCGAGGCGCTCCTCTCGGGGCTGCTCGCGGCGGGCCGGCCCGCGGCGGACCTGGTGTTCACCGAGCGGCACCCGGAGCGGGCCGCCGAGCTGTCCGGGCGCCTCGGGGTGGAGTCGGCCGACGTCGCGGGCGCCGCGGCCAAGGCCGACGTCGTGGTGGTCGCGGTCAAGCCGCAGGACATCGCCCCGGTCCTCACCGCGCTGAAGGCGGCGCTGACCCCGGGGACGCTCGTGGTCTCGCTGTGCGCGGGCCTGCCCACGGCGCTGTTCGAGGGCGGCCTGCCCGAGGGGACGCCGGTGGTGCGGGTCATGCCGAACACGCCGATGGTCGTCGGCGAGGCGATGAGCGCGGTGTCCGGCGGCAGCCACGCCACCGCCGAGCACCTCGCCGTGGCCGAGGAGCTGCTCGGCTCCGTCGGCCGGGTCGTGCGTGTCCCGGAGACCCAGCAGGACGCCGTCACGGCGCTCTCCGGCTCCGGTCCCGCCTACTTCTTCTACCTGGTCGAGGCCATGATCGACGCCGGGATACTGCTCGGCCTGCCGCGCGCCGTCGCCGCCGACCTGATCGTCCAGTCCGCCTTCGGCGCGGCCACCATGCTGCGCGAGTCCGAGAAGGACGGAGTCCACCCGGTGATCCTCCGCGAGGCCGTCACCTCCCCGGCGGGCACCACCATCGCCGCGATCCGCGAGCTCGAGCGGCACGGCGTGCGGGCGGCCCTGATCGACGCGATCGAGGCCGCCCGGGACCGGTCCGCCGAGCTGGGACGCTCGGTGCAGAGCCGTTGACCCGAACGAAGGATCACGCCTCACCCTGACGCGCGGCTGAATTCCCCGCCCGTGTGGCAAGGTGTGTCGAAGGCGTCACACCGGCACCGCTATCCTCACGGGGAACACGCCGCCCGGGGGGACGAGGACCCGAGCGGGACCGTGGGACTTCTCCAGGGAAGGCGGTGTCCGGATGGCCACGCAGCAGCCAGGGCATTCAGGGCAGCCCGAACGCATCGACAACATCGCCGCGGTGCAGTTCCTCACCGTGGCCGAGGTCGCGGCCATGATGCGGGTCTCCAAGATGACCGTGTACCGGCTGGTGCACGGCGGGGAGCTCCCCGCCGCCCGGGTGGGTCGTTCCTTCCGTGTCCCGAAGCGTGCCGTCGAGGACTACCTGCGGCACGCGTACTTCGACGCGGGCTGAGCGGCTCGCTTTCCCGAACGCTCCACGACCCGCCCTGGCGGGTCGCCCCGACCGGCGCCGGGTAGGATCGGCGACCGGTCATCGTCTCGCCGTGTGCACCCGCGTGCGCGCGACCGCCGCGCGGCGGGGACACACCCTCTCGGGCCGGCTCCCGGCCACGAGCGAAGCAGTGAGCACAGGAGGTACCGGCGCATGGGCTCGGTCATCAAGAAGCGTCGCAAGCGCATGTCCAAGAAGAAGCACCGCAAGCTGCTCCGCAAGACCCGCGTGCAGCGTCGCAAGCTCGGCAAGTGAGGTGTGACCCCGCCCGTCCCCGTCCGGGGCGGGCCGGGGTCCACCGGCCCGGGTCGCACCCGGGATCCCTGGTCGCACGACGAACGAGGTCGGGTCCGTGACGCGCACGGGATCTCCCCACGACGCCGACCGCGGCAGCGGAGGCGCAGCTCCCTCCGTCGTGCTGGTGACAGGTGTCAGCCGATTCCTCGGCGGCAACCTCGCCGCACGGCTCGCCGCGAACCCCGCGATCGAGCGGGTGCTCGGCGTCGACACCGTCCCCCCGTCCCGGGAGATGTTGCGCCGCATGGGTCGCGCGGAGTTCGTCCGCGCGGACATCCGCAACCCGCTCATCGCCAAGGTCATCTCCGGCGCCGGCGTCGACACCGTGGTGCACGCCGCCCTCTCCGCCGGTCCCGGCTCGTCCGGCGGCCGCACGGCGATGAAGGAGATGAACGTCATCGGGACGATGCAGCTCCTCGCCGCCTGCCAGAAGTCCGAGCGGGTCCGGCGCGTGGTGCTGAAGTCGACCACCGCCGTCTACGGCTCCGGCTCGCGCGACCCCGCGCTGTTCGACGAGTCCATGACGCCGAAGGACCTCCCGTCCGGCGGCTACGCCAAGGACGCGGCGGAGATCGAGGGCTACCTGCGCGGCTTCGCCCGCCGCAGGCCGGACGTCACCACGACCGTCCTGCGCTTCTGCAACTACGTCGGCCCGCGCATCGAGACGGTGCTGACCCGCTACTTCGCGCTGCCGGTCGTCCCGACGATCCTCGGCTTCGACCCCCGGCTGCAGTTCCTGCACGAGGAGGACGCGCTCGCCGTGCTCGAGCGGGCCGCCGTGGAGGAGCACCCCGGGGTCTACAACGTCGCGGCCGACGGCGTGCTCATGCTCTCCCAGGCCGTCCGGCGGGCCGGCCGCGTGCAGGTCGCGGTGCCGGCGCCGCTGGTCGGGCCGGTCGGGCGGTTCCTGCGCGGCGCCCGCGTCGTCGACTACTCGCCGGAGCAGATGCGGTTCCTCAACTTCGGCCGGGTGGTCGACACGACGAGGTTGAAGGAACGCTTCGGCTTCCACCCTCGTTGGACCACCGTCCAGGCCTTCGACGACTACGTGCGCGGCCGCGCGCTCCGGCCGGTCCTCGGGGCCGAGCGGATCGAGGCGGCGGAGCGGGCCGTTCTGCAGGCCGCGCGGATGCTGCACTAGCGGGCCGCGGAGGCCTGGGGAAGCATGGTGCGGCGGTCGGGGAAGTCGGACAACGGCACGGGTTCGGAGGGGGTTCGGGTGCCGGAAGCGCGCGTCATCCCGTTGCGGGCGGACGAGACCGGGGGTCGCACCCGGTGGCGGCTCGGTGAGGGCCGCGACCGCGGGAACCGCTCGGGCGGGCCTGCCCGCGGGGGCACGGAGGCGCGGGAGACGGGGCGCGAGGGCACGCGCCCCCGCCGTCCCGCCCCGGCCCCGCCGCGTCCCCGCCCGCCGCTCGAGGCGGACCAGGTCGGCACCGAGGGCGGCGCGGTACCGCCGGTCGCCGCCGTGCCGGACCCGGAGCCCCCGGCCTGGGAGGCCGGCCTGGAGGAGGTGCTGCGCTTCCTGCGCCGCCGCCTCTCCGGCGACTACACCGTCGACGAGTTCGGCTACGACGCCGACCTTGCCGACTCGGTGCTGGCGCCCGCGCTGCGCCCGCTCTACGAGCGCTGGTTCCGCGTGGAGACCATCGGGCTGCAGCACGTCCCGGACACCGGTGGCGCGCTCGTCGTCGCCAACCACTCGGGCACCCTCCCGCTCGACGCGCTGATGACGATCCAGGCGCTGCACGACGAGCACCCGGCGGCCCGCCGCCTGCGGCTGCTCGGCGCGGACCTGATGTTTCGGCTGCCGCTGGTGGGCGAGCTGGCCCGCAAGAACGGCGCCACCCTGGCCTGCAACGCCGACGCGGAGCGGCTGATGTCCTCCGGCGAGCTCGTCGGGGTGTTCCCCGAGGGCTTCAAGGGCATCGGCAAGCCGTTCAAGGACCGGTACAAGCTGCAGCGCTTCGGGCGGGGCGGCTTCGTCTCGGCCGCGCTGCGCACCGGCGTGCCGATCATCCCGTGCTCGATCGTCGGCGCCGAGGAGACCTACCCCAAGATCGGTGACATCGCGCCGCTCGCCCGGCTGCTCGGCGCGCCGTACTTCCCGATCACGCCGACCTTCCCGCTGCTCGGCCCGCTGGGTCTCGTCCCGCTGCCGTCGAAGTGGTACATCGAGTTCGGCGAGCCGATCTCGCTCGACGCCTACACCCCGGCCGACGCCGAGGACCCCATGCTCGTGTTCAACCTGACCGACCAGGTGCGCGAGACGATCCAGCACACCCTGTACCGGCTGCTCAGCCAGCGGCGGAACGTCTTCCTGGGCTGAGGCCGGTTCGGCGCGGGGTCCCGCCGCCGGCCCGGCGCTGATGCCCGGCGCCCGGTTGCCGGACCTGGTGCTCAGCGCCGCCGGTACGCCACCCCGGCGGCGACCGCCCCGGCCAGCGCGCCGGCGCCGAGCACGGAGGGCACGCCGATCCGGGCGGCCTTGCGCCCGGTGCGGAAGTCGCGGATCTGCCAGCCGCGCTCCTTGGCGACGTCGCGCAGCTCCGCGTCCGGGTTGACGGCGACGGCGGTGCCGACCGCGGACAGCATCGGCACGTCGTTGACCGAGTCCGAGTAGGCGGTGCAGCGGCGCAGGTCCAGGCCTTCGGTGGCGGCCAGCGCGCGCACGGCGTGGGCCTTCGCCGGGCCGTGCAGGATCTCGCCGACCAGCCGCCCCGTGTAGTGCCCGTCGACACTCTCGGCGACCGTGCCCAGGGCGCCGGTCAGGCCGAGCCGCCGCGCGATGATCAGCGCCAGCTCGACGGGCGTCGCGGTGACCAGCCAGACCCGCTGCCCGGCGTCGAGGTGCATCTGGGCGAGCGCGCGGGTGCCGGCCCAGATCCGGTCCGCCATCAGCTCGTCGTAGATCTCCTCGCCCAGCGTCACGACCTCGTCGACGGGCCGGCCCGCGACGAACGACAGGGCGGTGTCCCGGTGTCCGGCGATGCCGGTGGAGTCCTCGCGCCCGCCGAGCCGGAACTTGATCTGCTGCCAGGCGAAGCCGGCGAGGTCGGAGGTGGTGAAGAACTTGCGGGCGGCGAGCCCGCGGGCGAAGTGGAAGATCGAGGCGCCGACCATCATCGTGTTGTCGACGTCGAAGAACGCCGCCGCGGTCAGGTCCCGGTCCGCCGCCGCGGAGGGCGGCGTCTCGCCGGCGGCCACGGCGGCCGCCGCCGCGGCCTCACCCGCGCGCTGCGCGCGGTCGACCGCGGTGGCCTCCTCGATCACGTCGGTCGTCTCGGTGACGCCCGCCACCTCGCCGCGGGCACCGTTGCGGTGCGGGTCCGCGGCGCCGTCCCTGCCCTGCGCGTCCGCGCCCTGCGGCTCACCGTGCTCCACAACCACCTCGGGTCCTACCACCTGGGGGCTTCCGGCCGTGCTGCTCGCCGGTCCGCCCGCCGTGCCGATCCGTCCACCGGCCCGGCCGGTCCGTGACCAGCCGGGTACCGCCCGTCCAGCCTACTGGGCGACCCCGCGCGTTCCGACGCGAAACGGCCACGGACGCGAAACGGGGTCGCACGGTGTGCCACCGCGCGACCCCGTTCCGTGGTCGTCCGGGCCGTTCGTGCCGCCCGGGCCGTCCGCCGCTCAGCCGATGGTGATCGGTCCGAGGCCGGGCAGCAGCGGCGGCAGCTGGATCGGCGGCAGCAGGCCGCCCCCGCCGCCGCTCGGCGGGTTGGACGAGCTCTGCTGCGTGCTGCTGGACCTCTCCGAGCCGCTCGTCGTGGTGCTCGTCGCGCCGGGGTCGCCGGTGCCCGGGAGGACGCCCTCCGGGAGCAGCCCGTTCTCGGTCGTGCTCGGGTCGGTCGACGGCTGCGGCCCGGTGCTGTCCGACGGCGCGGCCGGGCTGGTGCGCGCCGACTGCGGGCTGCCGTTCGGGATCTGCTGGTCGACCGTGCCGCCACCCTGACCCGCATTGGCGGCGACCGGCACACAGGTGCCGGTGGCCGGGATCGGGCCGAGGTCGTCGACGCCGTCGCTGACCTCGCTGCAGCCCATCCGGGCCTGCAGGGCCGCTGCCCGCTCCGACATGCGCTCCAGCAGGCGGGCCGACCGGTCGGCGCCGGGGACCTCGCCGCCCGACGACCGCAGGGCCTCGATGGCCTTCGCCTGCTTCTGCGCCCACGCGTCGAGGTCGCCGAGGCCGGTGTCGGTCGGCGGCTGCGCGCCGGACAGCATCATCCGCGAGCCCTCGCTGGCCGCGTCGTCGAACGCGGTGAGCGCGGCCTCGTAGGTGCCGGGGTCGGGCGTGCGGCCGGCCTGCTGCAGCGCCCGCACCTCGTCCAGCCGGGTCGCGGCCAGGTCGAGGTGGCGCTGCGCCTTGGCCCCGTCGCCGAAGGTGAAGGCGGTGCCGGTGGACTCGGTGGCGAGCTTGACCGCGTAGAGGCTGTCGCCGGGCAGCGCGTCGCGGCTCATCATCGCGGTGCCGCCGGCCAGCGCCACCAGCGCGAGCGCCGCGGCGCCGCCGACCAGGGCGACCCGCTTGCGCAGGCTCGGCCGCCGCCCGCCCGGACCGCGGGTGCCGCCTGCGCGGCCCGGGTTGTCCGGGTGGTCGGCGGGC
Source organism: Pseudonocardia kujensis (assembly GCF_021283305.1). Taxonomy (GTDB): domain Bacteria; phylum Actinomycetota; class Actinomycetes; order Mycobacteriales; family Pseudonocardiaceae; genus Pseudonocardia; species Pseudonocardia kujensis. The sequence goes on along the minus strand of NZ_JAJSOK010000103.1, from coordinate 11,332 downwards.
AGCACGTGCCGCGCGCCCCGCTTCGACCGCCGGGCGCCGGCGCCGGCCGTGGCGTTCGCCGCCACCGTGCGCTCACCGGAGGAGGCGGAGCGGGTCGCGCCCTCGAGGCCCTCCGGGCGCAGCGCGGCGGTGAGGTCGGTGGTCTGCTCCAGCGCGTGCGCCGGGACCGGCTCGATCCGGGTGGTCCGCTCGGTGGCGGACTCCTCCGGGGCGCCCCACTCCTTCTCCAGTGCGGCGAAGAAGTCGGCGCGCATGCGCTCGGCGGTCCCGTCGTCCGGGCTCAGGTCGGTACGGCTGCGATCGAGTGCGGCCGCGAGGGCCACCTCGTGCTCCAGATCGTCGTCCGGCGCGAAACGGGGGTCGAGAGGTTCCTCGCCCCACCACTCGTCGTCCGAGCCCCATCGTCCCGCGGGCATGTTCGCCGTCCTCACTGCATCCCTGCACTGTTCGTCAGCGTCCGGCCCGATCGGGGCCTCGCGCTCTGCCGACGTTCACCCACACAACGAGACGGGCGGTCGTCGGTTACGGCACAGAGACCGTTCACCGCTTGGTGTGGCTCACTCGTCGCATCCGTAACGACAAGCATGTAGTTCGCGATATAGGCGCCGTTCACCGCAACCCCTCGGGGAGGAGCTGCGCCAGGCGGCGGACGGCACGGTGCTGCAGCGCCTTGACCGCCCCCTCGGCCCGGTTCATCCGCTGCGCGGTCTCGGCGACCGAAAGGCCCTGCAGGAACCGCATGCGGATGCAGTCCTGCTGGTCGGGGTTGAGCTTCTCGATCGCCTTGAGCAGCTCGGAGTTCGTGGCGTTCTCGATGACCTGCTGCTCGGGCCCGTGCGTGCTCGGGGAGTGCTCGACCATGTCGGCGGTCGTCGACTCGAGCCGGTACCGGCTGGACTTGACGTGGTCGAAGATCAGGTTGCGCGCGATCGTGACGAACCAGGCGCCGATGTCGCGGCCCTGGTAGCTGACCGAGCCGATCCGGCGCAGGGCGCGCAGGAACGTCTCCTGGGTGAGGTCCTCGGCCAGGGTGCGGTCGCCGAGCCGGAACAGCACGTACCGGAAGACGACCTCGTGGTAGCGCGCGTACAGCTCCTTGAAGGCGTTCTGGTCGCCCGCCTGGCAGGCCTTGACCAGGGTCCAGGAGCCGCCGCCGTCGGCCTCGGCGTCCGGGCGGGTCTCGGCCCCCTGCGGGCCGGGCCCGGGCTCGGGCGACCGGGGCGGGGGACCCGCGGGGGGACCCGACGGCGGCGGGCCCGCCGGCGGCGGGACGGCGTGGGGACGGGCGACGGGGGGAGCTGTCACGGGCGCCTGCTGTCGGGTCGGCCGGCCGTCCGTGGTCCGGCCGTCGGCCGGGGCGGTCGGGTCGGGCGCGGACGGGGGAGCGGCGGGTGCCGGTCGGTGGGTCGTCGAGCCGCCGGAGCGGGCCTGTCGGGGCAGGTCCGACCAGGTGGACGGGGTCGCGCTCGCACCGTTCGGGTGCGACGGCGCGAACCGCTCCGTGGGGAGCAGCCCGTCGGGACGCATCGAGGAGGTCATGAAGCCCGGTGCACCCGGTGTCGGACAGGGCAGCGCGGGAGGACCCGCGGTGCGCTGGCAACAGGCTGCATGCCACTCCCTTGGGTGAGAACTCGTGCCGAACCCGGCGGTCCGGCGTTGGCAGGTGGTGGGGGCGGACTCTAGGGCAGCCGCCCGGCGCCCAGACGGGTGCCACCGCTCGCCGAATGCCTTATCCGGTGAGCGGACGATCACGCGCGGTCAACGTGGTCGTGGCGCAGCGTGTTCGGTCGACGCGCCGCGTGCCGGCGTGTCGACCTGCCGCCGGGCGCACGGGGGTTGCGCTCGGCCGGAGTTCACGTCACGCGCGGGTGCGGACCCCCGGTCTGCCAGACTCGGCGCGTGCAGCCCTCTCCCAGCCAGAGCCCCGGCACCGGGTCCGATGCGGTCGCGCACCTGGGCGAGCTGGTCCGGCGCGCGGCGCGCCGCGATCCCGCGCAGCCGGCGGTCGTCGACGTCACCGCCGGACGCACGCTGACCTGGGCGGAGCTCGACGCCGCGGCCGACGCGGAGGCCGCCCGGCTCGCCGCGGCGGGAATCGCCGCCGGCGACCGGGTCGTGCTGGTGCTGCCCAACGGCGCGGGCTTCTGCGTCGCCCTGTTCGGCGCGCTGCGCGCCGGGGCGATCGCCGTCCCCGTCGGCCAGCGGTCGGTGGCCCGCGAGGTCGCGGTGATCCTCGACGACGCCCGGCCCGCCGCCGTCGTCACCGACGCGGGGGTCGCCGCCGACGCCGCCCGGGCGGCCGGCGTGCCGGTCCTCGACCCCCCGCCCGTCGAGCCGCAACCCGCCGGCCCGCCGCCCGAGGCGCCGGGCGGCGAGGCGATCGCGCTGCTCATCTACACGTCCGGCACGACCGGACGCCCGCGTGGCGTCCAGCTCTCGCACCGTGCGCTGCTGGCCAACCGGGCGCAGACCGCCGCGCTGCGGCCGGCGCCGGTCACCCCGGCCGACCGGGTCCTGCTGGCGCTGCCGCTCTTCCACAGCTTCGGCCTGGCCGCGGGCCTGCTGCAGGTGTGCTGGGCCGGCGCCACCGCGGTGCTCACGGCGCGGTTCGACGCCGCGGCCACGCCCGCCATCCTGCGCGACCACCGGGTCAGCGCGCTGGCCGGCGTCCCGTCGCTCTACCGGGCCCTGCTCGACGTCCCGGCCGAGGACCTGCGCGGGGCCCTGGAGGGAGTGCGGATCTGCACCTCCGGCGGCGCGCCGCTGCCCCCCGCCTGGCTCACCGCGTTCCGGGAGGCCACCGGGATGGAGGTGCTGGAGGGCTACGGGCTGTCCGAGGCGGGCCCGGTCGTCACCTGCAACGTGCCCGGGCACAGCAAGCCGGGTTCGGTCGGGCGGCCCCTCCCGGGCGTCGAGCTGCGGCTGGTCGACGCCGAGGGCGACCCGCTCGGCGGGCGTACGGCCGAGGAGGGCGAGGAGGGCGACGCGGCCGACGTCTTCTCCGATCCCGAGGAGGACACCGGGATGGTCGCGCTGCGCGGCCCCAACCTCTTCTCCGGCTACTGGCCGAGCGGCGAGGGCGGGCCCGACGCCGACGGCTGGTTCCGCACCGCCGACGTCGGCTACCTCGACGCGGACGGCGACCTGCACCTGGTGGACCGGTCGACCGATCTCGTCATCGTCAACGGGTTCAACGTCTACCCCCGCGAGGTCGAGGAGGTCCTCGCCGGTATGGCCGAGGTGGCCGAGGTGGCGGTCGTGGGGGTGCCGGACGACCGGACGGGCGCCGCGGTGAAGGCCGTGATCGTGCCCGCCCCGGGGACGAGCCCGGACGTCGGGACGGTCCAGGAGTACTGCGCGACCCGGCTGGCCCGATTCAAGCGGCCCACCGTGATCGCGTTCGTCGACGAGCTGCCGCGCACGCCGACCGGCAAGATCGCCCGGCGCGTGCTGGCGGAGACGGGGACGGCATGAGCCGCACGGTCACCCTGCTGAGCAGGACGAACTGCCACCTGTGCGAGGTCGCGGAGGAGGACGTCGCGCGGATCTGCGGCGAGTTGGGCGTGGCGTGGCGCACCGTGGACGTCGACGCCGACCCGGAGCTGCGCGCCGAGTACGGCGACATGGTCCCGGTGATCCTCATCGACGGGAAGCAGCACGGCTACTACCGGGTCGAGGAGGAGCGCTTCCGGGCCGCCCTAACCGGCTGAGCCCGCCCCGTAGGGAGCCATCACGCGTTCAGCAGCCGGTGTCAGGTCGTTATGGATCCATAATGCCCTCACCGGCCGCGGCCGCGCGCAGTATGGATCCATGATGCGGGCGAACCTCCGGGGCTCCCGGAGCGAACCATGGACGTGAGCCACACCCTCGCCCGTCCCGCCGCCCCCGTCCTGTCGCGTCCCGTCGCCGCCGCGGTCCCGGTGCTCGCCGTGGGCGCGGCGCTGGGGGCGGGGCAGCTCGTCGCCGGACTGCTCTCGCCCACGTCGTCGCCCTACCTCGCCGTCGGGGACGCCGTCATCCGCGTGGCGCCGCCGCCCGTCGTCGAGTTCGCGAAGTCGGCCTTCGGCACCGCGGACAAGCCGGTCCTGCTCGCCGGGACGGGCGTGGTGCTGCTGGTGGTGGCGGTGGTGGCCGGGCTCGCGTCCCGACGTTCGTCGGTGCCGGCGCAGGTGGTCGTCGGGGTGCTGGGGGTTGCGGGGGTCGCCGCCGTCGTCCTCGGGCCGGCGTTCACCGCCGGCGACCTGCTCGCGCCGGTCGTCGCGGCCGCCGTGGGCCTGTGGGTGGTCCGCGCCCTGCACCGGCTCGCCCTCGCCGCGGCGGTCGCGCCCGAGGCGCCGGGCGTGCGCGGCCTGCCGCGGCGGACGGTGCTGCTCGGCGCCTCGGCGGCGGTCGCGGTCGGGGCGCTGGCGGCGGGCGGGATCGGCGTGGCCGTCGGGCGCGGGACCGTCGACTCGCGGACCCGGCTCACCCAGCGGCTCGCCGCGGCGACCGTCACCCGGGAGGCGCCGCTGCCGGCCGGCACGGACTTCGCCGCCGAGCTCGGCACCACCCGGTTCCTCACGCCGAACCCGGAGTTCTACCGGATCGACACCGCCCTGCGGGTGCCGCAGCTGCGCGCCGAGGGCTGGCGCCTGCGCGTGCACGGGCGGGTGGCGCGCGAGCTGAGCCTGACCGTCGACGACCTGCTCGCCCGCCCGCTGGTCGAGCGGACGGTCACGATGACCTGCGTGTCCGACGAGGTCGGCGGCGACCTCATCTCCACCGCGCGCTTCGTCGGCGTGGAGCTGGCCGACGTGCTCCGCGAGGCGGGCCCGCAGCCCGGTGCCGACCAGGTCCTCTCCACCAGCACGGACGGCTGGACGGCCGGCACCCCGACCGACGTGATCCTCGAGCCGGGCCGCGGAGCGCTGCTGGCGCTGGGCATGAACGGCGAGGCGCTGCCCGCCGAGCACGGCTTCCCGGTGCGGATGGTCGTGCCCGGGCTCTACGGCTACGTCTCGGCCACCAAGTGGGTCACCGACCTCGAGCTGACCTCGTTCGCCGCCCGCGACTCGTACTGGGTGCAGCGCGGCTGGGGCGCGCGGGGGCCGATCAAGACCGAGTGCCGCATCGACCTGCCCCGCGGGTTCTCCGGCGTGCCGGCCGGGCGCGTCACCGTCGCCGGGATCGCCTGGTCGCAGCCGCGCGGGATCTCCCGGGTCGAGATCAGCGTCGACGGCGGCCCGTGGGCGACGGCCGAGCTGGCCGCGGAGGTCGGCGGGAACACCTGGCGGATGTGGCGGGGCAGCGTCGACGTCGGGCCGGGCAGCCACACCGTGCGCGCCCGCGCGACGGACGGGCTCGGGCACCTGCAGACCGAGGAGCGTGCCGACGTGCTGCCGGACGGCGCCACGGGCTGGCCCGCGATGATCTTCTCCGCGGCCTGACCGGGCGGCCGAGACCTGATCGTGATCCCGCCGGACGGGCGTGCCGGCGACGGACACGTTAGGCATGGGCAGACCCCGGGAAGGAGAGATGTCGTGCGCAGCATCCAGCGTGTGGTCACCCTCGCCGCGGCCGCGGCCGCCGTCGTCGTGCTGGGGGCGTGCTCCGCGCCCGCCCAGGAACCGTCCACCGCGACGGACGTGCCGCCGGTGCCGACCGTCGCGGCCGCCGGTCCGCTGACCCCGACACCGGGTCCGGGCAGCACCAACGCCGCGGAGGTCTTCGGCCCGGGCTGCGGCTCGCTGCCGACCGGCGACGACCCGGGCTCCCTGTCCAGCATGTCGCTCGCCCCGGTGGCGGCGGCCGTCGAGACGAACCCGCAGCTCACCACGCTGACCGCGCTGATCGGTCGGGCGAACCTCACCGAGGCGCTCAACGCCGCGCCCGGGGTCACGCTCTTCGCCCCGACGAACGACGCCTTCGCCAAGCTCCCGGCGGAGCAGCTCGCCGCGCTGCAGGCCGACCCGGCCCGGCTCGCCGGGCTGGTGCAGTACCACGTGTCCGGCACCCGGCAGAGCGCCGAGGAGCTTCGCGCCGCGGGCACCTCGACCGAGCTCGCGGGCGGCACGGTGCGGATCGGCGGGACCGGCGAGGAGATGACGGTCGCCGGTGCCTCCGGCGCCCCCGCCACCGTCACGTGCGGGAACATCCCGACCGGCAACGCGACCGTCTTCATGATCGACTCGGTGCTCCTGCCGCAGGCCTGACCCGGCATCCGCGCCCTCCCGCCCGGCCGTGTCGTCCGACACCCCCGCGGTGGTCCGGCGCGGTGAACGGCCGGTCCCGGACGACCACCGGTCCGCGCGCCGCGGGCGCGCCCGGAGCACGTCCGGGACCAAGATCGCAACTTTGTGCACGCGTTCACGAGCGACTACCGTGGACGGGCGTCGCCACCGAACGACCCGATCGGCTCCGGTCCGATCGGACAGCGCCGGTCGCGCAGGTCGCCGCCGTCCCGGCCGCGGCCCCATCACGACGACTACGACGCCCGAGGAGCCGCCGCGTGACGTTGCCGCCGCAGGCCGACTCCTCGGCCGCCGAGACCCCCTCGACCGCCGAGACCCCCGACACGCCGGAGACGCCGGACGCCCCCGAGAACTCCTCGGGCCGCGCGCTGAAGGCCATCCCGGAAGCCACGGTCACGCGGCTCGCGGTGTACCTGCGGGTGCTCGGCCAGCTCGCCGAGGGCGGCGCCGAGACGGTCTCGAGCGAGGAGCTCGCCTCCGTCGCCGGCGTCAACTCGGCCAAGCTGCGCAAGGACCTCAGCCACATCGGGACCTACGGCATCCGCGGCGTCGGGTACGACGTGGCGTCGCTGCAGCACGAGCTCGAGCGGGTGCTGGGGCTCGACCACCCGCAGGCCGTGGCGCTGGTCGGGGTCGGCAACCTCGGCCACGCGCTGGCCGGCTACGGCGGCTTCGGCGGCCGGGGCTTCCCCGTGACCGCGCTGTTCGACGTCGACCCCGACCTCGTCGGGATCAAGATCAACGGGATCGTCGTGAAGCACGTGCGCGACATCCCCACGGAGTGCCCCGCCGCGGGCGTCACGATCGGCATGATCGCGACCCCGGCGCAGGCCGCCCAGAGCGTGTGCGACCAGCTGGTCGCGGCGGGCGTGCGCTCCATCCTCAACTTCGCCCCCACGGTCCTGCAGGTCCCCGAGGAGGTCGAGGTCCGCAAGGTGGACCTCGCCGTCGAGCTGCAGGTGCTGGCCTTCCACGTCGCGGGACGTGGGAACGCCGCCGCCGGGGGTATCAGCCCAGACGTCCCGGCCGTCGCCCGGGTCGTGAACGGTCGCAACGGATCGGCGGTGCCGCTCTCATGAGTGTTCTCGTCGTGGGCCTCTCGCACCGGAGTGCGCCCGTCGACGTCCTGGAGAAGGTCGCGGTGTCCGCGGACGACGTGCCCAAGCTCCTCGACGAGATGGTGCGGTGCCCGCACGTGAGCGAGGTGACCCTGCTCTCGACCTGCAACCGGGTCGAGGTCTACGCGGTGGTCGACGCCTTCCACGGCGGGCTCGCGGACGTCTCCGAGGTGCTGGGCCGGCACTCCGGCCTGCCGCTGCAGGACCTCACCGAGCACTTCTTCGTGCACTACGCCGGCTCGGCCGTGCAGCACCTGTTCCAGGTCGCGGCCGGGCTGGACTCGATGGTGGTCGGCGAGTCGCAGATCCTCGGCCAGCTGCGCCAGGCCTACGCGACGGCCGACGAGGCCGGCACGGTCGGCCGCGTCCTGCACGAGCTGGCCCAGCAGGCGCTGCGCGTCGGCAAGCGGGTGCACGCCAGCACCGGCATCGACGCCGCCGGCGCCTCCGTGGTGTCCGAGGCGCTGCGCGACGCGTCCGCCGTGCTCGGGCACGCCGACGGCGAGCTGAGCGACGCCCGCGCCGTCATCGTCGGGGCCGGGGCGATGGGCGCGCTGGCCGCCGCCCACCTCCGCCGCGCGGGCGCCACCGCGATCACCGTGCTCAACCGTTCCCTGGACCGGGCCGAACGGCTCGCGCAGAAGAGCGCCGAGCAGGGCGTCCCGGCCCGCGCCGGGCTCCTCGACGAGCTGCCCGCCGCCCTCGCCGACGCCGACCTGATGGTCGCCTGCACCGGCGCGATCGGGACGGTCGTCGAGCGCGCCGCGGTCGAGGCCGGGACGTCCGGCCGCACCCGCCCGCTCGTGGTGTGCGACCTCGGCCTGCCCCGCGACGTCGACCCGGCCGTCGCGGAGATCGAGGGCGTGACCGTCGTCGACCTCATCGCGCTGCAGCGCCGGCTGGTCCGTGAGGACCGGGGCGGGGCCGCCGACGCGGTGACCGCGGCCCGCGAGCTGGTGGCCGAGGAGGCCCAGCACTACCTGGCCGCGCAGCGGTCCGCCGAGGTCACGCCGACCGTCACCGCCCTGCGCCGTCGCGCCTCCGAGGTGGTCGACGCCGAGCTGCTGCGGCTGTCGTCGCGGCTGCCCGAGCTGTCCGACGACGTCCGCGACGAGTTCACCCGCACCGTCCGGCGCGTGGTCGACAAGCTGCTGCACACGCCGACCGTGCAGGTCAAGAAGCTGGCCGAGGGGCCCGACGGGGACAGCTACGCCGCCGCGCTGCGCACGCTGTTCGAGCTCGACCCGCAGAAGCCCGCCGCCGTCGCGGGCACGGTCGAGCAGCCGATCAGCGGGCACGACGTCGCCGCGGCCCTCGAGGCGCCGTTGCGCCCGGTGGGCCCGGCGAGCGCCGAGGCCGGCCCGACCGTCGAGGGTGACCGGTGACCGCCGTGTCCGACCGCACCGCCGGCCGCACGCTGCGCGTCGGCACCCGGCCGAGCCGGCTCGCGGTGGCCCAGTCCGGCCAGGTCGCGGACCTGATCCGGGCCGCCGGGCGGCCCGCCGAGCTCGTCGACGTGCACACCACGGGCGACCGTTCGTCGGCGCCGATCGCGCAGCTCGGTGTCGGGGTGTTCGTCTCGCAGCTGAGGGAGGCGCTCGCGGCCGGCGAGGTCGACGTCGCGGTGCACTCCTACAAGGACCTGCCGACCATGCCGGACCCGCGGCTGGCCCTGGCCGCGGTGCCGGCGCGAGAGGACCCGCGCGACGCGCTGGTGGCCCGGGACGGCCGGGTGCTCGGCGAGCTGGCCGCCGGGTCGCGGATCGGCACCGGCTCGCCGCGGCGGGCCGTGCAGCTGCACGCGCTCGGGCTGGGGCTCGAGGTCGTCCCGATCCGGGGCAACGTGGACACCCGGATCGGCAAGGTGACCTCCGGCGAGCTCGACGGCGTCGTGGTCGCCGCGGCGGGGCTGCGCAGGCTCGGTCGCGTGGCGGAGGCGAGCGAGCTGCTCGACCCGCTGCAGATGCTGCCCGCCCCCGCACAGGGCGCGCTGGCGATCGAGTGCCGGGCCGACGACGAGGAGCTGGTCCGCTTCCTCGCCGCGACGCTCGACGACGCGGGCGTGCGCGCGGCGGTCACCGCCGAGCGTGCGGTGCTCGCCGCCCTGGAGGCCGGCTGCAGCGCGCCGGTGGCCGCGCACGCGGACGTCGTCGAGGACCTCGACGACGCCGGCCGCGTGGTCGAGCGGCTGTCGCTGCGCGCGGTCGTCGGGATCGGAGAGGTGGGCGACGGCGTGCTGCTGCGCGCGTCGGCCACCGGAGACATGGACAACGCCGAGAAGCTCGGGGCGGCCCTCGCGCACGAGCTGCTCGACATGGGCGCCGACGACCTGCCGCGGCCGGCAGCGCGCGGCGCCTCGGGAACCGCTGGATCGGGAGCTGGAGAATGACTCGCACACCGCCGACCGCCGGTCGGATCGCCTTCGTGGGCAGCGGCCCGGGTGATCCCGGCCTGCTGACCGTGCGCGCGAAGGAGGTGCTGGCCTCCGCGCCGCTGGTCGTCAACGACCCGGACGTGCCCGAGGCCGTCCTCGCGTTGGTCGCCGAGGGCGCCGAGGTCCGGCCGGCCGTCGGGCAGCCCGCCGACGTCGCGGGCGACCTCCTCGCCGAGGCCCGCGCCGGGCGACCGGTCGTGCGCCTCGTCGCCGGCGACCCGCTGACCCTCGACGCCGTGGTGGCCGAGGCGCGCGCCGTGGCCGCGGAGGGCGTGGCGTTCGACGTCGTGCCCGGTGTCGCGGCCGGCACCGCCGTCCCCGCCTACGCCGGCGTCCCGCTCGGGTCCGCGCACGTCGAGGCCGACGTCCGCGCCGGCGTCGACTGGGCCGGCCTGGCCGGCGCGCCCGGCACGCTGGTGCTGCAGGCCGCCGCCGCGCACCTCGCCGAGGTCGCCTCCGCGCTCACCGCGCAGGGCCGCGCGGCCGACACCCCCGTCGCGGTCACCGCGCACGGCACGGAGTCCACGCAGAAGACCGTCACGACCACGATCGGGGCGATGGCCTCCGACGCCGCCGAGCTGGAGGGCTCACTGGTCCTCACCATCGGTGCCGAGGTCGCCTCGCGGGCGGACCTGTCCTGGTGGGAGTCCCGCGCGCTCTACGGCTGGCGGGTGCTGGTGCCGCGCACCAAGGACCAGGCGGGCGTGATGAGCGACCGGCTGCGCATGCACGGGGCCATCCCCGAGGAGGTCCCGACCATCGCCGTCGAGCCGCCGCGCTCGCCCACGCAGATGGAGCGCGCGGTCAAGGGCCTGGTCGACGGCCGGTACGCCTGGGTCGTGTTCACCTCGACCAACGCGGTGCGCGCGATCTGGGAGAAGTTCGCCGAGTTCGGGCTCGACGCCCGTGCCTTCTCCGGCGTGAAGATCGCCTGCGTCGGCACGGCGACCGCCGAGAAGGTGCGCGAGTTCGGCATCGTGCCCGAGCTGGTGCCGGACGTGAACGAGGCCCAGAGCTCCACCTCCGAGGGCCTGCTCGAGCTGTTCCCGCCGCACGACGACATCCTCGACCCGGTCGACCGCGTCCTGCTCCCGCGGGCCGACATCGCCACCGAGACCCTCGCCGCCGGGCTGACCGAGCGCGGCTGGGAGATCGACGACGTCACCGCCTACCGGACCGTGCGCGCGGCCCCGCCGCCCGCGCCGATCCGCGAGGCCATCAAGACCGGCGGGTTCGACGCGGTGTGCTTCACCTCGTCGTCGACCGTCCGGAACCTGGTGGGCATCGCGGGCAAGCCGCACGCACGCACGCTGGTCGCCTGCATCGGCCCCGCCACCGCGGAGACGGCCCGGGAGTTCGGCCTGCGCGTCGACGTCCAGCCGGAGGAGGCCCGGGTGCCCGCCCTGGTCGACGCCCTGGCCGCGCACGCCGCCAAGCTCCGCGCCGAGGGTGCGCTGCCGCCGCCGAAGAAGGTGAAGGCGCGCCGCCGCTGAGCCGGTCGTCGTCGGAGGGCTGGTCGTCGTCGGAGGGCTGGTCGGCCGGTCGTCGTC
>NZ_JAJSOK010000102.1 GCF_021283305.1 Pseudonocardia kujensis | reverse complement strand
CCGCCCGTGGGCGGGTCACCGGCCGTGGGGTCGGGTGCGCGCCGGCGCACCGTCAGGCGCGCGACCGCCGCGCGCGGAGGCCGGCGGCCCCGGCGGCGCCGAGCAGTACCAGGCCGGACCCGGCGAGGACGACGGGCAGGACGTCGTCGGAGCTCGCCGCCTGACCGCCGGTGCCGGCGTTCACCGAGCCCGGCGTCGAGGCGCCCGCGGACGACGAGGCGGCGGTGAGCCTGGCGGCCAGCGCGTCGAGCCGGGCGAGCGCCTGCTGCGCCGCGGCCTTGGCCTCGGGCGAGGCGTTCGGGTCGTTCAGCACGGCGTTGGCCGCGTCGCGGGCCTGCTGCAGCGTGGACTGCGCCGCCTGCAGCCACGCGGCGTCGAAGGGCTGCCCGCTGCGCGCCTGCAGGTCGGCGACGAGGGCCTGCTGCTGGGCGTCGAGCTGGTCCCCGAGGGCCACGCCCTGCGCGGAGGCGGCCTGCTTGACCTGGTCGAGCAGCGCCCGGCCCTGCGACGTCAGATCCGGTGCGAGGCCCTTGACCTGGTCGCCGACGCCCTTGTCGGTCCCGAGCCCGCCGAGCGCGACGAGCGCGAGCGCGCCCTGGTTGGCCTGCCCGAAGGCCTGCCGGGTGGCGTCGTCCGCCTGGCCGCCGGCGTCGCCGCCCGGGGAGGGCGGGGCCGCGCTGCCGGTCGGCGCCGGCGGCGCCTGGTCGGACCCCGAGCCGCAGGCGGCCGCTCCCGTCAGCGCGAGCGCCGCGAGGACGGTCCCGGCCGCGGCGCGGGTGAGGCGAGTGGTCATCACGTTCCCCCGAAGTGTGCTGGTCACGCGGCCGAGTATCGGGGCGCGACGAGCGCCCGCAACCGCGCACGGCTCGAACGGGTGATCCGTCCGCGCGGGCCGCGGCGTCCGGTTGGCGGGACGGCGGGGTGGGTACTCAGCGAGGCGCCGGCGCGAGGTGCACGACGGTCGTCGTCGTCATCTCGTCGAGCAGCTCGGGCCCGTACCCGAACCCCTGCCCGCTGGCGCCGCGCGGCTGGGCCGCCCCGCCCGGGGCCCCGCCGAACACCGCGTTCACCTTCACGGTCCCCACCGGCAGCTCCCGCCAGGCGCGCTGCGCGTGCTCCATGTCGGGGGTGAGCACGGTCGCGGCGAGGCCGTAGCGGTCGGTCGCGGCCTCCCGCAGCGCGGTGTCGAGGTCCGGCACCTCGCGCACGGGGGCGACCGGGCCGAACGTCTCCTCGGACAGCACGGCCATGCCCGGCGTGCAGCCGCTCAGCACCGTCGGCGGGTAGAACGACCCGGGCCCCGCCGGCAGCTCGCCGCCCGCGAGCAGGCGCGCCCCGTCCGCGATGGCGCCCTGCACGTGCCCGTGGACGTGCTCGCGCTGTCGCGCGTCGACCAGCGGCCCGATCCGGTCGGCCCACTTCCGGGCCTCGGCGACCAGTGCCTCGAGGAAGGGCTGCGCGACCTCGGTGAGCACGTAGATCCGCTCCACCGACACGCAGATCTGCCCCGCGTTGGCGAAGGAACCCAGCGCAGCCTGCTCGGCGGCCCACCCCGGGTCGACGCCGGCGTCGACGATCAGCGGGTCGTTGCCGCCGTTCTCCAGCAAGGCCTTCGCACCGGTCCTGGCGCAGGCCTCGGCGATCGACCGGCCGGTGGCGGTGCTGCCCACGTGCGCGACGACGTCGACCTCCGGCGAGCCGGCCAGCACCTCGCCGACCGGCCCGTCGCCGTCGAGGATCTGCAGCACGCCCTCGGGCAGGTGCGCCGCGAGGAGCTCGGCGAACCGCCGCCCGGTGCGCGGGCAGCGTTCGCTCGGCTTGTGCACCACGGTGTTCCCGGTGACCAGCGCTGCGCCGAGCAGGCCCGCGGCCACGGCGACCGGGTCGTTCCACGGCGTCAGGACGGCGACGACGCCCCGCGGCGCGTGCACCATCAGGTCCGTCGCGCCCCACCCGCCCTGCAGGCTGCGGCCGCGGTGCAGCGGCCCGAGCTGCGCGTACTGCTCCAGGGTGCCGATGCCGGCCTCGACACCACCGCGGGCGTCGTCGGGCGTCTTGCCCGTCTCGCGGGTGTTGAGCTCCGCGAGCTCCTCGGCCGCGGTCCGGACCGCGTCGGCGGCAGCCCGGACGGCCGCGGCCCGCTCCGCCGGCGCGGTGCGCGCCCAGCCCGGCGCGGCGGCCCGGGCGGCAACGAGCGCGGCCCGGACCTCCTGCTCGGCGGCGACGGGCACCGGCTCGAGGGCCTCGCCGGTGCGGGGGTCGGAGAGGGTGAGACTGCGGGTCGGATCCAGGACGGCCGTCATGCGGGGCGGCTACCCGGGACGGCGAGAAGTACGCCGTCCCGTCCTCAGTGCACGATGCGCGCCCCGCACGCCCCGCTCAGTGCCGATGCCCGCTCCGCACGCTCCGCTCAGTGCCGATGCTCGCTCCGCTCAGTGCCGATGCTCGCTCCGCTCAGTGGTGCTTGAGCTTCGCCGGGGTCGACGGCGGCGGGACGACCGGGCCGATGTCCCCGTCCGGTGCCTCGTCGAGGTCGACCATCACCGGCGCGTGGTCGCTGGGGCCGGAACCCTTGCGCGCCTTGCGGTCGATCCACGCCGCCTGCGCCCGGCCCGCCGGGTCGGCGCCGCAGAGCACCAGGTCGATCCGCATGCCCATGTCCTTGTGGAAGCGGCCGGCCCGGTAGTCCCAGTAGGAGAACACCCGCTCGTCCGGCCACCGGTCCCGCACGACGTCGACCAACCCGGCCGCCTGCAGCGCACCGAGCGCCTCGCGCTCCGGCGGGGTGACGTGGGTGGAGCCGACGAACAGGTCGGGGTCCCAGACGTCGGCGTCCGTGGGCGCGATGTTCATGTCGCCGGCCACCACCGTGTGCGTGGTGTCGCCCGCGGACACCATGTGCCGCAGGGCCTCCAGCCAGCGCAGCTTGTAGCCGTAGTGCGGGTCGTCGGGGGTGCGGCCGTTGGGCACGTAGACCGAGGTCACGCGCAGCCCGCCGCAGGTGGCGGTGACCGCACGGGCGTCGGGGGTGTCCGAGTCGAAGGTGGGCTCCTCGGGCAGCCCGCGCACCACGTCCGTCAGACCGACGCGCGACAGCAGCGCCACCCCGTTCCACCGGCCCTGCCCGTGGTGGGCCACCTCGTAGCCCCGCTCGGTCAGCGGTCCGTCGAACTCCGCGGCCCAGTCGGCGTCGGAGAGCTTGGTCTCCTGCAGACAGACGACGTCCGGGGCCCGCTCGTCCAGCCAGGGCAACAGCCGCGGGAGCCGCGACTTCGCGGAGTTCACGTTCCAGGTCGCCAGGCGCACGACCGACGAGCCTAATCCTCGTCCGCGGGGGTGGCCTTGCGGACGTAGAGCAGCCGGTCGCCGCGCTCGAGGGCGTCGACGGCGGAGGCGTCGACCCGGTACAGCTCCTCGCCGCGCACCACGCCCAGCACGATGTCGGCGAGGTGCCGCGGTGAGCCGCCCACCTCGTCCTGCTCGACCTCGCGCTCGCTGATCGCGAACCCCGCATCCGGGGTCAGCAGGTCCTCGACGACCTCGACGACGCTCGGCGTCCGGGTCGCGACACCCAGCAGCCGGCCCGCCGTCTCCGCCGAGACGATCACCGAGTCCGCCCCGGACTGCCGGAGCAGGTGGACGTTCTCCGACTCCCGGACCGCGACGACGATCCGGGTCCTCGGCGCCAGCTCCCGCGCCGTCAGGGTGACGAGGACGGCGGTGTCGTCCCGGTTCGTCGCCACCACGATGGCCGACGCCTGGTGGGCACCCGCGATGCGCAGCACGGCCGACCGGGTGGCGTTTCCCGTCACGGTGACGAGACCGAGGGCCGAGGCCGAGTCGAGCTGCGCCCGGTCGGTGTCGACCACCACGATGTGCTCCGGTTCGACGCCGTCGCCGAGCAGCGTCTCGACGGCGGCACGACCCTTCGTCCCGTACCCGATGACGACGGTGTGGTCGCGCACGCGTGACCTCCAGCGCTGGATCCGGAACGACTGCCGGGAGCGTTCGGTGAGCAGTTCGACGGTCGTGCCGACGAGGACGATGAGGAACAGCAGCCGCAGCGGCGTGATCACCACGGTGGTGAGCAGCCGCGCGAGCGGTGTGTAGGGGACGATGTCGCCGTAGCCGGTCGTCGAGAGCGAGACCGTGGCGTAGTAGAGGGCGTCGTTGAACGAGATCTCGTCCTCGCCGTTGTTGTCGACGTACCCGGCGCGGCCGAAGTAGACGATCAACGCGGCGGCGAACAGCGCCCCGAGCGCGACGGCCACCCGCTTGAGCAGCGCGACCAGCGGCCCCTGGGGGTTGTCGGGCATGCGAAGGGCGCCGATCACCTGCGGATCGACGGGCGGGCGGCGGGGCCGATCACGCATCGCGCGGGAGACTAGCGCCCCGCGGCCGGGCCGTGGGCGCGGGCCACGGTCACCCGATCCGCTTGCGATCATGCCGGTCCATGGACTTCTCCCGGCCGCTCGCGGCGCTGCTCGGCACAGCCGCGGTGGCGCACGCCGTCGTCCCGGCGTTCTTCGACGCGATCGTCCCGCCGCAGCTGCCCGGCCCCCGGCGGTTCTGGACCTACGCGTCCGGTGTGGCGGAGGGCGCCGTCGCCGCCGCGGTGGCGGTGCCGCGCACCCTTCGGCTCGGTGGGTACGCGGCCACTGCGCTGTTCGTGGCGGTGTTCCCGGCCGACGTGAAGACGGCGGTGGACCGGTCGGACAGGCCGGCGCGGCAGCGGGCGGTCGCCCACGGCCGGCTGCCGCTGCAGGTGCCGCTCGCGCTCTGGGCGCTCCGGGTGGCCCGGGGCTAGGCCGTGAGGCCTGCGGACGCGGCCCCCTCCTGCAGTGCGTCCAGGCCGAAGGCGCCCACGGGGTCGAGCGCACCCACGCCGGTGACCCCCTGCGCGAGCGCCCGGGCCGCACCCCAGGCGAGCAGGTCGGCGGTGAGCGCGTACGGGTCGGGCGCGGTGAGCCGGGTCCGGGCGAGCAGCGTGCCGTAGGCGTCGAACACCTCGGCGACGACGTGCGAGCGGCAGCGCGCCAGCGCCTCGCCCGACGGGTCGCGGGGCAGGCGGCCGGCGAGCCGGGCGAGGCCGGCCAGGAGGGGCGTGGGCGGGGCCGGCAGCCGGCTCGCGGCGTGCACGATCCCGCTGAGCGCACCGAACCAGCCGAGGTGCACGTCGACGGTCCCGAGCCCCGGGTGCAGCCGCGGCAGCGCGAACTGCTCGACCCCGCCGATCGAGACGCCGGGCCGTGGCCGGCCCTCCACCTCGTAGGTACGGAGCCGGGCGCCGGCGTTCTCGGTGCGCAGCGCGCCGTGCCGGAGGGTGTAGCCGGGCGTGCCGGCGATCCCGATCAGCGACGTGACCGTGCCCCGGGAGAACCACCGGTCGTGGCCGGACAGGAAGTAGCCGACGTCGACCCGCGCGGCCCGCTCGCCCGCCTCCCGCAGGGCGAGCGCCCCGGCCAGCACGCCGGGCACGTAGTCGTGGCCGAAGGCCGTGAGCAGCCGCGCGCCGGAGCGTTCCGCGGCCGGGCCCTGCAGCGTGAAGACCTCGCGGACGAACGGTGGCTCGCCGGTCGAGTCCAGGTAGGTGGCACCGGCGGACACCGCCGCGGCGAGCGCCGCCCCGCCGAGCCGGGCGAACGGGCCGACGGTGGTGACCAGCACGTCGTCGGGTCCGACGAGGGCGGAGACGGAGGCGACGTCGGTGACCTCGGCGGTGGCCGTCGGGCAGCCCAGGCGTTCGCCGAGCGCGGCCAGCCGCGCGGCGTCGCGCCCGGCCAGCACGGGCCGCACCCCCCGGCCGACCAGGGCCTCCGCGGTGCGCCCGCCCGTGTAGCCGGTGGCGCCGAACAGCACGATGCGTCCACTCACGCCGGCACACGCTAGTGGGCGGTGATCAGGCCGGTCCGCGCCCGCTCGACGACCGTGCCCCCGGCAGGGCCGCACCTTAGGCTGTGCGCGTGGTGACCGAGGACGCCCCCGTCGCGCGGCGGCGACGGCTGTTCCGGCGGCCCCGCGGCGCCACCCCGGACCCGACGGAGATCCTCGCGACCGGTTCGGCGGTCGCCGCGGACCTGCGTGGCGGCCTCGCCGCCCGGCCCGGCGATCTCGGCCCCGATCCCGTGGCGCGGGCCGCCCGCCGGCTGCGTGCCCTGCTCCGCGCCGACGGCGTGGGCCTGGCGGACCTGCACGGGGAGATCGCCTGGGCCGGGCGCCCCGACCCGCAGGCCGACGAGCTCGTCGAGCAGGCCCGCCGGGACGGGCACCGAGCCGCGCGCGGGACCACCGTGGTGCTCCCGCTGCACGTCCGCGGCGAGCCCGCCGGGGTGCTCGTGGTGTGCGGCGACGTCCCCCGCGGCGCCGCGCGGCGGGCCGCGGACTGGGTGGCCGAGGCGCTCGAGCGCGGCCGCCTGGAGGCCTCGGCGCGGGCCGCGGAGGAGGCCGAGCTGAGGGCGTTGCGCGCGGAGATCTCCCCGCACTTCGTCTACAACGCGCTGACCACGATCGGCTCGTTCGTCGACAGTGACCCCGACCGCGCCCGCGACCTGATCCTCGACTTCGCCGAGTACATCCGGCACTCGGTGGCCCGGCGCGGCGACTACACCACCCTCGCCGGGGAGTTCCGCGCCGTCGAGGCCTACCTGGCGCTGGCCCGCGCGGTGCTCGGGGACCGGCTGCGGGTGCAGGTGCGGATCGCGCCGGAGGTGCTGCCGGTCGCGCTGCCGTTCCTCGCCCTGCAGCCGCTGGTGGAGAACGCGGTGCAGCACGGCGTCGAACGCCGTGGCGAGGGCGGCTCGGTGCAGGTCAGCGGCGAGGCCCAGGGATCGGAGTGCGTGATCGCGATCGAGGACGACGGGCCGGGCATGGACCCCGAGGTGGCCCGCGCGGTGCTCGCCGGGGCCGGCCCGGGCGACGGGCTGGCGTTGACCAACGTGGACCGGCGGCTGCGCGCGGTGTACGGGCCGCAGTACGGGCTGGTCATCGAGACCGCGGTCGGCGCCGGCACCCGGGTGGTCATGCGGGTGCCGCGCTTCCAGCCCGGGGTGGTCGCCTCGTGAACGGGTGGACGAACGGCGGGGCCGACGGGGCGCGCCTGCGCGTCCTGGCGGTCGACGACGTCGCCCCGGCCCTCTCCGAGCTGACCCGGCTCCTCGCCGCGTCGCGTTGCGTGGAGGAGGTCGTGCCCGCCGGCGACGCGCTCACGGCGCTGAAGCTGCTGCGAGCCCGCCGCTTCGACGCGGCCTTCCTCGACATCTCGATGCCGGGGATGGACGGGCTGGAGCTCGCCGCGCTGCTGGCCCGCATGACCGATCCCCCGGAGATCGTGTTCGTGACGGCGTTCGAGGAGCACGCCGTCTCGGCCTACGGCGTCGGAGCGCTGGACTACCTGCTCAAGCCGGTCGCCGCAGAACGGCTCGACGCCACCCTCGCCCGGGTGCTGCGCGTCGCGCGGGCCGCGGACCCCGCGCCGCCCGTCCCTGCCGTCGACGAGCTGGCCGCGGTGTCGGTCGAGCTCGGCGGGCGGACCCGCTACGTCCGGCGCGACGACGTCCGCTTCGCCGAGGCCCAGGGCGACTACGTCCGGCTGCACACCCGCGGCGGCTCGCACCTCGTGCGGATGCCGCTCTCGCGGCTGGAGGAGCACTGGTCGGGCGTCGGGTACGTGCGGGTGCACCGCAGCTTCCTGCTGGCCGTGCACGCGGTGCAGGAGCTGCGCAGCGACGCGAGCGGTGGGCTGCTCGCGCACACCGACGCCGGTGACGTGCCGGTGAGCCGCCGGCACGCCCGTGAGCTGCGGGAACGATTGCTCGAGGCGGCTACGCGCGGCGACTTCTCGCCGGGCCGGCCGCGGTGAGCGGGCCGGCCCTGCCCGGGGCGGCCGCGCCCCGGTCGGCGGCGACCGGAGCGGCGGCGACCGGCGTGCCGGTGTTCGGGGTGCCGGTGCTCGGGGTGCCGGTGCTCGGGGTGCCGGTCCCCGGGGTGCCGGCATGACCCGGCAGCGGCGGGTCGCCGTGACCAGCCCGCAGACCCGGGTGGCGTTCGCCGCGCGCCGGGGCGTATCGGCGGTGCCGCGGTCGCTGAGCGGCGACGAGCTGCGGGCGGCGGCCCGGATCCGGCGCCGCCAGCTGCGGGTCGCCGCCGGCACCCTCGCCGCCGCCGCGCTCCTGCTGGTCGGGTTGCCCGTGCTGCTCGGGGTGGTGCCGGTGGCGCTGCGGCTCGGGCCCGTCCCGGTCGTCTGGGTCGCCGTCGCGCTGCTGCCCTACCCCGTGCTCGCCGGACTGGCGCACTGGCAGCTGCGCCGCGCGGAGCGGACCGAGGACGGCGCCGAACAGATCGGCAGGGACCGGCAGGACCACGCCCGGTGACCGCGCTCGCCGTCGTCCCGGTCGTCCTGGCGACGCTGCTGATCGGGGCACGGGGCGTCGCGGCCCTGCGCTCCACCTCGGACTTCCTCGTCGCGTCCCGGCGGGTCTCCCCCACCCTCAACGCCGCCGCCGTGTCCGGGGAGTACCTGTCGGCGGCGTCGTTCCTCGGCACGGCGGGGCTCGTCGTCAAGAACGGGGTGGGGGCGCTCTGGTACCCGGTCGGGTTCACCGCGGGCTACCTGTTGATGCTGGTGCTGGTCGCGGCCCCGATGCGCCGCACCGGCGCGCTGACCGTGCCGGACTTCGCCGAGGCCCGGCTCGGATCGCCGGGCCTGCGCCGCTTCAGCGCCCTCGTGGTGCTCGTGATCGCCGGGCTGTACCTGGTGCCGCAGTTCACCGCTGCGGGCCAGGTCCTCACGCTCGTCAGCGGCACGCCGCACTGGGTCGGGATCGTGGTCGCCGGGGCGGCCGTGAGCATCACGCTCGCGCTCGGCGGGATGCGCGCCGCGACGTACGTGCAGGCCTTCCAGTTCGTGCTCAAGCTGCTGCTGTTCATCGTGCCCGCGATCTGGCTGGTGGTCGCGGCCGGCGCCGACACCCGCGCGGAGGCGCTGCGGCCCGCGGAGTACGCCGCCTTCCCGCGGCCCACCCAGGTGACGTTCCGCCTGGACACCCGGCTGCAGGTGCGCGAACCGGTCACGGTCCTCGCCGACGGCGTGCCGGCACGGCTCGAGCCCGGCGAGCACGTCGCGCCGGGCGACGCGACCTGGGTCTTCCCGGAGGGCGCGGCGGTGCCGGAGATCGCGGGCGCCGCGCTGCCCGGCAGCGCCACCTGGCAGCAGCCCCTGCTCGACGGCGGCAACGGGCACCCGCTGCTGGCCACCTGGTCGATCCTGGTCGCCACCGCGTTGGGCACGATGGGGCTGCCGCACGTCATCGTCCGCTTCCACACGAGCCCCGACGGCCGCGCCGCCCGCCGGACCGCTGCGATCACCGTCGGGCTGCTCGGTTCCTTCTATGTGTTCACCGTGGTCTACGGGCTGCTCGGCGGGGTGCTGGTGCCGGAGCTGTACCTGTCCGGGGCCACGGACACCGCGGTCGTCGCGCTGCCGAGCCGGGTGGACGGCGGCACCACCGGCGACGTCTTCACCGCGCTGCTCACCGCAGGGGCCTTCGCCGCGTTCCTCGCCACCTCGCTCGGCCTGCTGCTCGCGCTCGCCGGGGCGCTCGCGCACGACCTGCTGCCCGGGTCGCTGCGCCGGCTGCGGCTCACCGCGCTGCTCGCCGCCGGGGTGATCGTGCTGCTCGCCCTGCCCGCCGTGCGGATCGACGTGGGTGCCGTCGTGACCTCGGCCTTCGCCGTGGCCGCGTCGACGTTCTGCCCGATGCTGGTCCTGGGCATCTGGTGGCGGGGGCTGACGGCGCGGGGCGCGTTCGTGGGGATGGCCGTGGGGTTGGCCTCCTCGGCCGGGGTGATGGCGCTGGGGCTGGTCGCGCGGCCGGACCCCGGGCTCGTGGCCCTGCTCCTGGGGCAGCCGGCACTGTTCTCGGTGCCGCTCGCGTTCCTGACGATGGTCGGGGTGTCCCGCCGGGACCGCCCGCCGCCGGGTGCTGAGCCCGCGATGCTGCGCCTGCACCTGGACGAGCGGACCTGAACCGAGGACCGCTCGTCGCAGAATCCGACCGTTCGTCGGCCATTCGTCGTCCGCGCCCGCGATGTGTCGTGCGTTACTTCCGCGCGTCTCGGGTACTCCGCTGTGCTGTGCCCGGAACGACCTGGTCCGTCCGGGTCCGACGCAGCACGACACCCCACAGTGCGAGGAGGCACCGTGAGCACCACCGAGTCCCCGCCCCCTGCCGGCGAGAGCCCGGCGGGAGGCACCACGGCCCACCCGGACTGGACAACGGTCCAGCAGAGCACCGAGTTCCAGGCCCTGCGGCACCGCCTGCGGCGCTTCGTCTTCCCGCTCACCGCGGCGTTCCTCGTCTGGTACCTGCTGTACGTGGTGCTGGCGAGCTACGCGCCCGGCTTCATGGCGATCAAGCTCGCCGGGAACATCACCGTCGGCCTGGTCTTCGGCCTGCTGCAGTTCGTGTCCACCTTCGCCATCACGACCTGGTACGTGAAGTGGGCGGACAAGAAGTTCGACCCGCACTCGGAGGCGATCCGCAAGGAGATCGAGGGGGCCGGCCGGTGAGCGTCCTGGCGCAGGGCGGCGTGGAGGGTTCCAGCCCGCTGCTCAACATCAGCATCTTCGCGATCTTCGTGGTCATCACGCTCGCGATCGTGATCCGGGTGAGCAAGAAGGCGTCGAGCGGCGCCAGCGACTTCTACACCGCGGGCGGCGGCTTCTCCGGCCCCCAGAACGGCATCGCGATCTCCGGCGACTACCTGTCCGCCGCGTCGTTCCTCGGCATCGCGGGCGCCATCGCCCTGTACGGCTACGACGGCTTCCTCTACTCGGTCGGCTTCCTCGTCGCCTGGCTCGTCGCGCTGCTGCTGGTCGCCGAGCTGCTGCGCAACACCGGCCGGTACACGATGGGCGACGTCCTGGCCTTCCGGATGCGCCAGCGCCCGGTCCGTGCCGCGGCGGCGACCTCCACGCTCGCCGTCTCGTTCTTCTACCTGCTGGCCCAGATGGCCGGCGCCGGCGGCCTCGTCGCGCTGCTGCTCGACGTCAAGTCGAAGACCGGCCAGTCGATCGTCATCGCCGTCGTCGGCGCGCTGATGATCGCCTACGTGCTGATCGGCGGCATGCGCGGCACGACCTGGGTGCAGATCATCAAGGCGGTGCTGCTGATCGTCGGCGCCGGCGTGATGACGCTGTGGGTGCTCGCCCTCTTCGGGTTCAACCTGTCCGCGCTGATGGGCGACGCCGTCGCCCACGTGGGCTCGGCCGGTGAGAAGCTGCTCTCCCCGGGCGCCCAGTACGGCAAGAGCGGCATCACCCGGCTCGACTTCATCTCCCTCGGCCTGGCGCTGGTGCTCGGCACCGCCGGCCTGCCGCACATCCTGATGCGCTTCTACACCGTGCCCACGGCCAAGGAGGCCCGCCGCTCGGTGACCTGGGCGATCTGGCTGATCGGCATCTTCTACCTGTTCACACTGGTCCTCGGCTACGGCGCGGGTGCGCTCGTCGGCCCGGACGCGATCAAGAAGGCGCCCGGCGCGGCGAACTCTGCGGCCCCGCTGCTGGCCTACGAGCTCGGCGGCACGGTCCTGCTGGGCCTGATCGCGGCCGTCGCCTTCGCGACGATCCTCGCCGTGGTCGCCGGGCTGACGATCACGGCGTCGGCGTCGTTCGCGCACGACATCTACATCAACGTGATCAAGCACGGCCAGGTGCAGGACGAGCAGCACACCGAGGTGAAGATCGCGCGCCGGACGGCGGTCGT
This sequence comes from Pseudonocardia kujensis, assembly GCF_021283305.1. Lineage (GTDB taxonomy): Bacteria > Actinomycetota > Actinomycetes > Mycobacteriales > Pseudonocardiaceae > Pseudonocardia > Pseudonocardia kujensis. Next base: position 7,004 of record NZ_JAJSOK010000102.1, on the reverse strand, counting down.
GATCGGCATCGTCGCCATCCTCGGCGGCATCCTCGCCAACGGCCAGAACATCGCGTTCCTCGTGGCGCTCGCCTTCGCCGTCGCGGCCTCGGCGAACCTTCCGACGATCCTCTACTCGCTGTTCTGGAAGAAGTTCAACACCAACGGCGCTCTGTGGAGCATCTACGGCGGTCTGGGCATCACGCTGGTGCTGATCATCTTCTCGCCGGTCGTGTCCGGGAAGCCGGTCGACCCGGTGACGGGCAAGAGCGCGTCGATGCTGCAGGGCGTGGACTTCCACTGGTTCCCGCTCGACAACCCGGGCCTGATCTCGATCCCGGCGTCGTTCCTGCTCGGCTACCTCGGCACGGTGCTGTCGAAGGACAAGGCGAACGCGGACAAGTACGCCGAGATGGAGGTCCGCTCGCTCACCGGTGTGGGAGTGGAGAAGGCCGTCCAGCACTGAGCTCGCACTAGGGAACCATGATGCGATTCCGGGGGCGTTGGGTTCGCATTATGGTTCCCTAGTGCGTTCTCGGGCAGGGATTTCGCGCATTATGGTTCCATAGTGCGTTCTCGGTCGAGATCGTCAGGGGCTCTCGGGGATGCTGCGGATCATGGCGTGCAGCTCCTCGGCGGTCTCCAGGTCGGCGGGGCGGAGGGTGACGCCCTCGCGCACGTAGTGGAATGCCGCCCGCACCTTCTCCGGCGGCACCTCCGCCAGCGCGGCCCACGCGAGCCGGTAGACGGCGAGCTGCACCCCGACGGCGTGCCGGCGCGACTCGTCGGGCACCGCGCCCGTCTTCCAGTCGACGACCGTGAACCCGCCGTCCGGGTCGGCGAACACGGCGTCCATCCGGCCCCGCACCGCGACCCCGGCCAGGACCGTCTCGAACGAGACCTCGGCCTCGACCGGCACCCGATCGGCCCACTCCGAGGCGAGGAACGCCTCCTGCAGCTCGGCCAGCTCGGCGTCGGAGGACTCGCTCGCACCCTCGTCGGCCGCGCCCGGCAGCTCGTCGATGTCGAGCAGCCGCTCCGCGCCGAACCGCTGCTCCAGCCAGGCGTGGAACGCGGTGCCGCGGCGGGCGTGCGGGTTGGGCGGCAACGGCAGCGGGCGGCGCAGGCCCGCGGCGAACGCGTCGGCATCGGCCGCGAGCTCGACGAGCTGGCTCACCGACACGTGCCCCGGCAGTGCGACCGACGGGCGGGCGACCCCGGCGGCGCGTTCCGCGAGCAGCACGTCGACGTCGGCCGCCCAGCCCTCCGGGTCCGGCTCCTCCATCGGCTCCGGCTCGATGTCGAAGCTCAGCTGGTCGGTCTCGCGCGCGCGACGGCGCTCGGCCCGCCGCGCCCGCTCCTGCGTGCGGATCGCCTCGCGGACCAGCTCCGCGCCCTCGTGCACCGCGCCGGCGCGCGGGCCGAGCGGGTCCGCGGGCCACTCGGCGGTGACCTGCTCGGCGAGCACCGGGTTCTCGGCGCCCTCCTCCGGCGGCTCCGCCCACACCTCGGGCTCCGCGATCGCGCGCAGCTCCTGCAGGAACGGCGACGGCCCGCGCGGCTTCGAGCCCGTGGCGCCCCAGTGGTGGCCGGAGCAGAGCAGGACGTGCTCGGAGCGGGTGAGCGCCACGTAGAACAGCCGGCGTTCCTCGGTCTTCCGGCGCTCCTCGAGGGCGGCGTCGTGCTCGTCGAGCGCCACCTCCACCTGCTTGCGGTCGGGTCCCGGCGGCAGGTAGAGCCCGGGCAGGTCGTCCGCGTCGCCCCGCAGCGGGACCGGCAGCTCGGCCACGCCGGTGAGCCAGGTGCCGGACATCCGCCGGCCCGGGAAGACCTGGGCGACCAGGTGCGGCACCGCCACGACCTCCCACTCCAGGCCCTTGGCGGCGTGCACGGTGAGGATCTGCACGCGGTCCTCGGCCACCTCGACCTCGCCCGGGGACAGCCCGTCCTCGGCCTTCTCGGCGGTCTCGAGGTAGTCGAGCAGGGCGGGCAGGCTCGCCACCTCGGCGCCGGTCGCGAAGTCCGCGACGACGTCGGCGAAGGCGTCGAGGTGCGCCCGGCCGGCGGGCCCGGGGCGGGCCGCGGTCTCCACGTCGAGCAGCAGGACCCGCTCGACGTCGGCCACCAGGTCGGTGAGCGGCGCCGACGCCCGCGACCGCAGCCACGACAGCTCGCGCGCGAGCCGGGTGATCCGCGCGTACCCGGCCGGCGAGTACCGCTCGGGTCCGCCCGGGTCGTCCAGCGCGTCGACCAGGCCCGCCTGCTCAGCCTGCTCGCCGGGCAGCGCCCCGAGCGCGAGCTCCGCCGGCGGCAGCGGACCGGGGCGCGACGGCAGCGGTGGCACCAGCTCGCGGGCCCGGGCCCACAGCGCGGCGAGGTCGCTCACCCCGAGCCGCCAGCGCGCGCCGGTCAGCAGCCGGACCGCTGCCGGCCCGGCCAGCGGGTCCGCGACGATCCGCAGCGCGCTGACCAGGTCGCGGACCTCCGGGGTGTCGAGCAACCCGCCCAGCCCCACGACCTCCACCGGCAGCCCCCGGGCACGCAGCGCGGCGGCGAGCGCATCCATGTCCCCGCGGCGGCGGACCAGCACCGCCGAGGTCGGCGGCCCCTTCCCTGCGGCGTCCCGGGCGCGCCAGTGCGTGGCGATGCCGTCGGCCACCCAGTCGACCTCGGCGACCACGTCGGGGTGCAGCGCCACCCGCACCTCACCGGGCACGGCCTTGGGACCCGGGCGCAGCGCCCCGACGGCCACCGAGTCCGGCGCGGTGCGCAGCGGCTCGGACACCGCGTTGGCCAGGTCCAGCACCTCGGCGGGATTGCGGAAGCTGGTGAGCAGCCCGTACTCACGGGCGGGTGCGCCGCCGGGCCGCGGGAAGTCGGTGCGGAAGCGGGTGAGGTTGCCCGCGCTCGCCCCACGCCACCCGTAGATCGACTGGCAGGGGTCGCCGACGGCCGTGACGGCCAGCGGCTCCTCGCGCGCCGGCTCGCCCGGGATCCGGCCGAACAGGGCGCGCAGCAGGACGCGCTGGGCGTGCCCGGTGTCCTGGTACTCGTCGAGCAGCACCGCCCGGTACTGCGCGCGTTCGATCTCGCCGACCTCGGGCCGGGCCTCGGCCACCCGGGCGGCGATCGCGAGCTGGTCGGCGAAGTCCATGGCGCGCTCGGCGGACTTGCGCCGCGCGTACTCCTCGACGAGCGGGAGCAGCTCGGCCCGCAGCCGCTGGGCCCCCATCCGGTCCCGGTACTTCTGCGACGGCTCGGCCCGCTGGCGCTTGCCCGGCGGTGCGTTCTCCAGCACCGCGAGCAGCCCCGAGGTGAAGGAGCGCAACCGCTCCGGCTCGACGAGGTGCTCGCCCAGCTCCCCGGCCAGGGCCAGCAGATAGCCGGTGACCGTGGCCGGCACCCGGTCGACCTCGAGATCGGCCGCCCACGACGAGACGACCCGGTGCGCGAGCTGCCACGCCGCCGTCTCCCCCAGCAGCCTCGACGCCGGCTCGGCGGGCAGCCGCAGCGCGTGCTCGGCGACCAGCCGACCCGCGTAGGCGTGATAGGTCGCGACGGTCGGCTCGCCCGCGAGCAGGGCCGCGCGGCGGCCGCCGCCGGGATCCAGCTCGTCGAGCAGCGGGGACCCGGCGAGGCGACGCAGCCGCGAGCGGACCCGCGTGCCGAGCTGCTGCGCGGCCTTGCGGGTGAACGTGAGACCCAGGACCTGCTCCGGCAGGACCTGTCCGGTCGCCACCAGCCAGACGACGCGCGCGGCCATCGTCTCCGTCTTGCCCGCGCCCGCCCCCGCCACCACCAGCGCGGACTCGGGCGGGGCGGCGATCACCGCGGCCTGCTCCTCGGTGGGCGGCGGCAGTCCGAGGGCGCGCGCCAGCACCGCGGGCGCGAGGCCCGGGTCGGCGGGAGCGATCGTCACGGCACCTGTCTACCCGACGGCACCGACAGGACCGGGTGGGCGGTGCGGCCGCTCAGGCGGCCTGGCCGGGCAGCTTCGAGACCCGCATGTAGTCGACCTGCAGCTTCGTCTCGGCCGGGGTGGTCTCGTCCGGCGCCGCCATCCAGTCCTTGGCCGGACCCTGGTCGAGCTGGATGGTGGCGTGCATCGGCGTGGTCGGGATCATCGCCTTGTCGGTGGTCTCGAACGTCTTCTTCCCGTCGATGTACGCGGTCAGCCGGTCCGGCAGCCATTCGAAGGCGAAGGTGTGCCACTGCGAGAAGTCGCCCTTGGTGGCGTCGCCGAACGTCTTGTTGGCCGAACCGCCGTAGTGGATGATCGTGTGCGCCAGGTCCCGGTTCTCGCCGGGGACCTCCATCATGTCGAGCTCGCCGTCGTCCGGCCATTTCTCCGAGTCCGGCCACAGCAGGATCGCCGAGCCCCAGCCGCGGCCCTTCTCGGTGCGCGCGCGGAACTCCCACCGCCCGTAGAGCTGGCCCTGCGAGTGGGCGACACCACCCGAGACACCGCCGTCGCCGGGGCGGGCGGTGATCGTGAGTGCGCCGTCGACCACGGACACCGCGTCGGGGCTGCGCCTGCCGTTGCCGAACGCGCCCTTGGATTCGTAGGTGCCCCACGTGCCCTTGTCGAGCGAGCCGCCGGCGAACTCGTCGCCCCCGGCGGGCACCCAGGCGACGCCGGACGAGGCGGCCGCGGCCTGCCGGGCCGCGTTGGGCGCCGGCTTCCTCGGGGTGGTCGGCGCCGGCTTCGCGGTGGTGGTCGGGGCCGGCGTCGGCGGGGCCGAGGAGGTCGGCGGGGGCGCCGTGGTCGGCGCCGTGGTCGGCGCGGCGAGCACGGCCCCCTGCGAGGAGTCGGGGGCAGCGGTCAACTCGGGTTCGGCCGCGGAGCCGCACGCGCTGAGCACGACGGCCAGCAGGCCGGCGACGCCGACCGCACGGACGCGTTGGCGGGACACGGGGAGCCTCCTGGAACCGGACCGCCACGCGACGACGCGGGGAGCAGCGGCGTGACGGGATGAAACGCAAGGGGACGCGCCCGAACCTAGCGTCGCCACACGGCCGGGTGACCGCCGATACTCCGAGCGGACGCATGGGCGCGGTGCACGGTCGTCGCAGGTCGGACGGGGTGGGCGGGCGGCCCGCCCGGCTCACTCCTCGACCACCGAGCGACCCGACTCGACAGCGGGGCAACTCCCCCGAACGGGGCAGCGGTCGCAGTCCGGCCCGACGCGTGCGACGTAGGCCGGGCCGGAGGTCTCCCTCGCCGCCTCCCACACGATGTCCCGCCACCGGGCCGCGGCCTCGGCGTCGAGCGGGGGCTGGACGGGTTCCTTCGGCGAGCCCGTCGCCTTGCGGTCGGCCACGAACACCAGCCGCGCACCCCCGGGCGCGGCCCCCGCACCGACCAGGTCGGAGAAGGCGCCCAGGGTCGCGGCGAGCTGGTAGACCGCGAGCTGCGGGTGCTCGGCCGCCGAGGCGGCGCTGACCGCGGTCCGCCCGGTCTTGACGTCGACGACGACGGGACGGCCCTCCGCGTCGACCTCCAACCGGTCGACCCGGCCCCGCAGCCGCACGGTGGGACGGGGCGTGCCGACCTCGACCTCGTCCGGATCGTCCCCCTCGATGTCGAGCTGGACGGGGTGCTCGACGGCGACCAGCCGCAGGCCCTGCTCCCGGCTCTCGCGCAGCCATTGGGCGTAGCCGGCGAGCATGCCGCGGACCCGGGCCAGCTCGCGGCGGCCGTACCAGGGCGCACCCGCGTCGAGCCGCGCCCAGGCGGTGCGCAGCGCGGCGTCGAGCTCCGCGGGCTCGGCGCCCGCGGCCTGTGCCTGCACCAGGGCGTGCACGAGCGAGCCGGTGACGGCCGACAACGCGCCCGTCTCGTTGCCGCCGTGCCGCTCCAGCACCCAGCGCAGCGGGCAGGACAGGATCCGCTCGATGTCCGACGGCGACACGGGCACGATCTCGCCCTCCGGGCGCAGCGGCGCCGCGGCCGAGGGCTCGGGCAGGCCGTACCAGTCGTCCGGATGCGCGCCGGGCACCTTCTCCGCGGCGAGGCGCGCCAGCTGGGCCGCCGCACGTCGGCGGCGGGACGCCCGGGCCGGGTCCCCGTGGTCGGGCTCGGTGACGGCCCGGCGCAGCTCGCCGACCAGCTCGGCGAGGACGAGCGCGCGGCCGGGGCGGAACGTGGGCCGGCCCTCGGTGGCGTCTGCCGGCAGCGGGTCGAGCTCGTCGAGGAAGCGGGAGGGCTGCTCGTCCTCCGCGTGCACCGCGCTGACCAGCAGCGTGCGCCGCGCACGGGTGCAGGCGACGTAGAACAGCCGGCGCTCCTCGGCGAGCAGCGGGGCCACTCGGGACACCACCGCCTCGGCGCCGGTGGGTTCGGCGATCCCGGCGACGACGTCGACCAGCCGCTCGTTGCCCAGCAGGCTGCCCCGCAAGCGCAGGTCCGGCCAGCTGCCCTCCTGGACGCCCGGGACGGCGACGACCTCCCACTCGCGCCCGCGCGCGGCGTGCGCGGTGAGCAGGGCGACCGCCTCCTCCCGCGGCGCGCCGGTGGTCTGGGTGTCGCCGGGGAGGTGCTGGTCGCCGAGGTACTCGGCGAAGCCCGCGACGTCCGCACCGGGGAGCCGGTCGGTGTAGCGGGCGGCGGCGTCGAACAGCGCGAGGACCGCGTCGAGGTCCCGGTCCGCCGCCGCGCCCACGGGTCCGCCGCGGGCGCTGGCCGCGGCCCAGCGCCGGGCGAGCCCGCTGCGCTGCCAGACCCGCCAGAGCACCTCCTCGACCGTGCGGCCCTCGCCGGCGGCCTCGGCAGCGGTGGCGAGCAGGGCCGACACGGCGCGCAGCGGTGCGCTGTCGCCGGGCGGGAGCGCGGTGAGCGGGTCGGGGCGGCCGGCCGCGGCGGCGCGCAGGGCTTCGACCAGCAGCGGATCGCTGCCGACGCGCTCGACGTCCTCCGCGGAGGGGTCGTGGGGATCGGAGGGCGGCGGGAGGTCGGAGGCCGGCGCGGAGGCTGCGGCGCGCGCTCGATCGGCCGGGTCGGCCAGGGCGGCGGGGTCGGCGGGGGC
>NZ_JAJSOK010000101.1 GCF_021283305.1 Pseudonocardia kujensis | reverse complement strand
CGCCCGGCGCCGGATCGACCCCCTGCCGGGCGTGGTCCGGTCCCCGGCCGGGGCCGGCAGCCAGCAGGCTGCCGGCGCCCCGGCCGGGGCCGCCCCCGATGACGAGCCCGAGCCCGGGATCGAGTTCGACGACCCCCGGATCGCCGACCTGGAGAAGCAGCTCGAGGAGCGCACGGCGGACCTGCAGCGCGTCACGGCCGAGTACGCCAACTACCGGCGCCGGGTGGACCGGGACCGGGAGGGCGTGATCGTCGCCGCGCGCGTGTCGTTCGTGTCCGACCTGCTCACGGTGCTCGACGACATCGAGCGCGCCGAGCAGCACGGCGACCTGAACGGCCCGTTCAAGTCGGTGGCGGACAAGGTCGTCGGCGTGGCGACCCGCCTCGGGCTGGAGGCTTTCGGGGCGGAGGGCGAGCTGTTCGACCCGGCGCTGCACGAGGCCGTCCAGCACGAGCCGGCCGAGGCCCCCGGGCCCACGGTCACCGTGCTGACCACCGTGCTGCGGCGCGGCTTCCGCATGGCGGACCGCGTGCTGCGGCCCGCGATGGTCACCGTCGCCGACCGGCCCGAGTCCGAGGTGCCGGCCGCGGCCGAGGTGCCGGACGCGCCCGCGGGCGAGCCGGGCCCGGTGCCGTCGCCGGACGAGCCGACGAACCCGGCCTGAGCCGGGCGTCCGGACTCCACTTCAGACACACGTACCGGAAGGAGGCGGGATGACCCAGCGCGACTGGATCGAGAAGGATTTCTACCGTGAGCTGGGCGTCTCGTCCTCGGCGTCGGACTCGGAGATCAAGAAGGCGTACCGCAAGCTCGCCCGCGAGCTGCACCCGGACGCCAACCCGGGGGACGCCGCGGCCGAGACCCGGTTCAAGGCCGTCTCCGAGGCCTACGGCGTGCTCTCCGACCCGGAGAAGCGCAAGGAGTACGACGAGACCCGCAAGCTGTTCGCCGGCGGCGGGTTCTCCGGTGGCTTCCCGGGTGGCCAGGGCTTCCCGGGCGGGTTCTCCGGCCAGGGCGGCGCTCAGGGCTTCGACCTGGGAGACCTGTTCGGCCAGGGGGCCGGCTCGGGGGGCGCCGGTGGTCTCGGCGACCTCTTCGGCAACCTGTTCGGCGGCCGGGGCGGCGGCTCCGCGCCCGGCGGCTTCTCCGGCGGGCAGCGCCCGCAGCAGGGGGCCGACGTCGAGAGCAGGCTGACCATCCCGTTCGAGGACGCGGTGCGCGGCACCACGATGACGCTGAACATCTCCTCGCCCGGGACCTGCGACACCTGCCACGGCTCCGGGGCGAAGCCCGGCACCGGCTCCCACACCTGTCCGATCTGCGGCGGTGCGGGCGTGGTCAGCCGCAGCCAGGGGGCGTTCGCGTTCTCCGAGCCGTGCCGTGACTGCCGCGGCACCGGCCGGGTCGTCGACGAGCCCTGCCCCGAGTGCGGGGGCGACGGTGTGAGCACCAAGGTGCGCACGCTCACCGTCCGCGTTCCGGCGGGGGTCGACGACGGGCAGCGCATCCGGCTGGCCGGCAAGGGCGAGCCGGGCCGCTACGGCGGCCCGCCCGGCGACCTCTACGTGCGGATGAGCGTCACGCCGCACCGGGTCTTCGGGCGCTCCCCGAAGAACCCGAACGACCTCACCCTGAAGGTGCCGGTGACCTTCCCCGAGCTCGTGCAGGGTGCGACGCTGACCGTGCCGACGCTCGACTCCACGGTGTCGCTCAAGATCCCGGCGGGGACCCAGAGCGGCCGGACCTTCCGGGTCCGCGGGCGCGGCGTGCAGGCGAAGAAGGGCGCCGGCGACCTCCTCGTCACCGTCGAGGTCGCGGTCCCGCAGCGGCTCGACGAGGCCGCGGCCACGGCGCTGCAGGAGTACGCGGACGCGACGAAGGCGTACGACCCGCGGGCGGAGCTGCTCGCGGGCGACCGGTGAGATGAGGTGAGGGGACATGCCGGACCGTGAGGCGGGCCGCGGCCCCGAGAGCGCCCTCCCGCCCGGCGCGGGACAGGACACCCCGGTCTTCGTCATCTCCATCGCCGCCGAGCTGTCGGGCCTGCACGCGCAGACCCTGCGCAGCTACGACCGGCTCGGGCTGGTGAGCCCGGGCCGGTCCCCCGGCGGCGGCCGGCGCTACTCGGCCCGTGACATCGCGCTGCTCCGCGAGGTGCAGCGGCTCTCCCAGGAGGAGGGCGTGAACCTCGCCGGGGTCAAGCGGATCATCGAGCTGGAGCAGCTGGTCGACCAGCTGCGCTCCCGGGTCGAGGAGCTGACCGAGGAGCTGGCGGCCGCGCACGCGGCGGCCGAGCAGGCGGCGGCGATGGTGCACCAGAGCTACCGACGTGACCTGGTCCCGACCGAACGCGGCGCTCAGGTCGTGGTGTGGCAGCCGCGGGCCCCGCGCCGCCGTTCCGACCCGCAGGACTGAGAACCGTGTGCCGGACCCCGTACCGAGCGGTGCGGGGTTCAGCCGTTCTCGGGCGCGCCCTCGCGGGTCGCCTCGATCTCCCGCTCGACGTCCGCGTACGGGCGCCGGGCCAGGGTCGCACCCGGCAGCTTCGCCTCGAGCAGGCCGGGGTCCGGCTCGTCGACGTCGGCGATCACGGCCGTCCCGCCCGCCGGCACCGTCCGCGCGAGGTGCCCGATCGCGAGCTCCTCCGGGCTCTGCTCGGTGGCGCCGTACAGGGAGACCAGCTGGTTGCCGAACAGCAGGGTGTCGATCGGCCCGAGCAGCAGGGTCACCAGCGCGCCCAGCCGCGGGTGCCGCTCGGCGAAGGACAGCGCGTCGCCGGCCTCGTGGTCGAGGGAGAGGTGCCCCTCGGCGTCGCGGTGCACGGTCGCCGCGGCCCGCAGCTCCAGCGAGCCCGCGTCGTGGAGCCCGCCGAGCACGTCGAGCACCTCCCGGGGCTCGGCACCGGTCACCACCACGACGTTCTCTGCCATGCGGTGCACGCTAGCGCGCCGATCACGGACGCGCCGCGACCGCGACGCCGCCGCGGCGCGGACCCGGGGCGCGATGCGTAGACTTTCTCCGCGTTGAGCGGAACAGACTCAACTTTCCTGCCGTTGAGCACAACGAGAGGGCACGGAACGTGCCCGGAGACCGCACGATCCGAGGAGACACGGGGATGGATTCCTTCAACCCCACCACCAAGACCCAGCAGGCGATCTCGGCCGCCGTACAGGCCGCCGCGCTGGCCGGCAACCCGGACGTCGGTCCCACCCACCTGCTCGGCGCCTTGCTGGCCCAGGGGGACGGGATCGCCGCTCCGCTGCTCGCCGCCGTCGGTGCCGACGCGGCCGCCGTCCGCACCGAGCTGACCCAGCTCGGCAACCGGCTGCCGTCGGCCTCCGGGTCCACGGTGGCCGCACCCCAGCTGAACCGCGAGGCCCTGGGCGCGATCACCGCCGCCCAGCAGCTCGCCACCGAGATGGGCGACGAGTACGTCTCCACCGAGCACCTCCTCGTCGGCCTGGCCGACAAGGGCGGCCCGGTGAGCCAGCTGCTGCGCCGGCACGGCGCCACCCCCGAGGCGCTGCGCGAGGCCTTCGGCAAGGTCCGCGGCTCGTCCCGGGTCACCAGCCCCGATCCCGAGGGCACCTACCAGGCGCTGGAGAAGTACGGCCAGGACCTGACCGCGCGGGCCCGCGAGGGCAAGCTCGACCCGGTCATCGGGCGGGACACCGAGATCCGCCGCGTGGTGCAGGTGCTGTCCCGGCGCACCAAGAACAACCCGGTCCTGATCGGCGAGCCGGGCGTCGGCAAGACCGCGATCGTCGAGGGCCTGGCCCAGCGGATCGTGGCGGGCGACGTCCCGGAGTCGTTGCGCGGCAAGCGCGTCGTGGCGCTGGACCTGGGGTCGATGGTCGCCGGCGCGAAGTACCGCGGCGAGTTCGAGGAGCGGCTCAAGGCCGTCCTGAAGGAGATCACGGACTCCGCCGGTGAGGTCATCACCTTCATCGACGAGCTGCACACCATCGTCGGCGCCGGGGCGACCGGCGAGGGCGCGATGGACGCCGGCAACATGATCAAGCCGATGCTCGCCCGCGGCGAGCTGCGGATGGTCGGCGCCACGACGCTCGACGAGTACCGCCAGCACATCGAGAAGGACCCGGCCCTGGAGCGCCGCTTCCAGCAGGTGCTGGTGGGCGAGCCGAGCGTCGAGGACACCGTCGGCATCCTGCGCGGGCTCAAGGAGCGCTACGAGGTGCACCACGGTGTGCGGATCACCGACGCCGCCCTGGTCGCCGCGGCCACGCTCTCGGACCGCTACATCACGGCCCGGTTCCTCCCGGACAAGGCCATCGACCTGGTCGACGAGGCCGCGTCCCGGCTCCGCATGGAGATCGACTCCCGGCCCGTCGAGATCGACACCGTCGAGCGCTCCGTGCGCCGGCTGGAGATCGAGGAGATGGCGCTGGCCAAGGAGTCGGACGAGGCGTCGAAGGAGCGGCTCTCGGCCCTGCGCGCCGAGCTCGCCGAGAAGCGCGAGGAGCTCTCCGCGCTGACCGCGCGCTGGCAGAACGAGAAGACGGCGATCGAGGCGACCCGTGAGCTCAAGGAGCAGCTCGAGCAGCTGAAGGGCGAGTCGGAGCGCGCCGAGCGCGACGGCGACCTCGGCCGTGCCGCCGAGCTGCGCTACGGCCGCATCCCGCAGCTGGAGAAGGAGCTCGCGGAGAAGACCGCCGTGGTGGAGCGCCACGAGGAGGTCATGCTCAAGGAGGAGGTCGGGCCGGACGACGTCGCGGACGTCGTGAGCGCCTGGACCGGCATCCCCGCCGGGCGGATGCTCGAGGGCGAGACCGCCAAGCTCCTGCGCATGGAGGACGAGCTGGGCCACCGGGTGGTGGGCCAGACCGAGGCCGTGCGCGCCGTGTCCGACGCGGTGCGCCGGGCGCGGGCCGGCATCGCGGACGAGAACCGGCCCACCGGGTCGTTCCTGTTCCTCGGGCCCACCGGCGTCGGGAAGACCGAGCTCGCCAAGGCGCTCGCCGAGTTCCTGTTCGACGACGAGCGGGCCATGGTCCGCATCGACATGAGCGAGTACTCGGAGAAGCACTCCGTGGCCCGGCTCGTCGGGGCCCCTCCCGGCTACGTCGGTTACGACCAGGGCGGCCAGCTCACCGAGGCCGTGCGGCGCCGCCCCTACACGGTGGTGCTGCTCGACGAGGTGGAGAAGGCCCACCCGGACGTCTTCGACACGCTCCTGCAGGTGCTCGACGACGGACGGCTGACGGACGGCCAGGGCCGGACCGTCGACTTCCGGAACACGATCCTGGTGCTGACCTCCAACCTGGGCAGCCAGGCGATCGCGAACCCGGTGCTCGACGACCAGGGCCGCAAGGACGCCGTCATGGCGGTGGTGCGCGGGCACTTCAAGCCCGAGTTCCTCAACCGGCTCGACGACGTGGTGGTCTTCCACGCGCTGTCCACCGAGGAGCTCACGCACATCGTCGACATCCAGCTCGACGTGCTGCGGCAGCGGCTGGCCAGGCGTCGGCTCACCCTCGAGGTGTCCGACGGCGCCCGCGAGTGGCTGGCGATGAACGGGTTCGACCCGGTCTTCGGCGCCCGCCCGCTGCGCCGGCTGGTGCAGTCCGCGATCGGTGACCAGCTCGCCAAGGAGCTGCTGTCGGGCGCGGTGCGCGAGGGCGACACCGTGCGCGTCGACCTCGACCCGACGGCCGAGGGCGGCACCGGCGGCCTGATCGTCGGGCGGGGCGTGCCCGCCTCCGTCTGAGGACGTCGTTGACGATCGTGAAGTGATCGTCCGAAGCGCCGTGGGCGCGGACCGTGATCCCTACGGTCCGCGCCCATGAGTGTTCTCGGCAGCAGTGTTCCCCAGAGCGGTGTACTCGGCAGCGGTGTATTCGGCAGCGGTGTCCTGGGCGACGGGCAGGCCTGGCTCGCCGACTACCGGCACCGGATCGAGGAGCTGCGGGGGCGGGCCGAACGCGCGCAGGACGAGATCGCGGGCCTGACCGCGACCGCCGTGAGCGCCGACGGCGCCGTCCGGGCCACGGTGGACAGCACCGGTGCGCTGACCGGGCTGACCTTCGGTCCGGCGGCGGACGGTCTGGGCCGCAGCGCCCTGGCCGAGCTCGTCGTGACGACGGCGGCGGACGCCACCGCCGAGGTCTCCCGGCGGGCGACGGCCGCCCTCGGCCCACTGCTGGAGCAGCAGTGAGCGGCGTGGCCGGTGCGGGTCGTGCCGGGGGTGCGGGCCCCGGCGGCGGGATGGTCGGCGGCTTCGCGGTGGACCCGGCGGTGCTGGCGGCGCACGCCGCCGCGCTCGAGGCGGCCGAGCGGCGGCTCGCCGGCGGCGCGCCCGGCCCGGCGGTCCCGTCGACGGACGCGTTCGGGCTGGTCGGAAGACTGTTCGCCGGCGCGGCGGGCGAGGCGGCGGGCGCCGGGCTGGCCGCGCTGGAGGCGGCGCGGCGGGGCCTGGTCGCGGCCGCGGCGGCGGCCCGGCAGGCGGGCGCGGCCTACCGGGAGGCGGACCTGGCCGCGGCGCTCGCGCTGGAGCGGGCGGCCGGGTCGGGCTCGCCGTGACCGCGCCGGGGGTCTCCGCCCGGACGCCCGGTTCCGGTCCAGCCCCGACACCCGTATCCGGCGACCCGCCGGCCCCGGTCCCCGCGCCGGCCTTCGTTCCCACCCCGGCCCAGGGGCCGGGGACGTTCGACGGTGCCGGCCTGGCGTCGAGCGTGACCGACCTCGCCGCCGCGGCCGGGGCGGACCGGCCCGATCCGGCCGCGCTGGCGTGGACCGCCGCGGGCGTCGGGCTCGACGCGCTCGGCTTCGTCGCGGACCCGTTCGGCGAGATCGCCACGGCGGGGATCGGCGCGCTGATCGAGCACGTCGGGTTCCTGCGCGAGCCCCTCGACCGGCTCGCGGGGAACCCGGCCGAGATCGCCGCGCGGGCCACGGACTGGCACCGCGGGGCGCAGGCCGTGGCGGCGGAGGCCGCCGCGCGGGGCCGCCCGGAGCTCGCGGGCTGGACGGGACCGGCGGCCGACGCCGCGCGTGTCGCGGCCGCCCGTGACGCGGCGGCGCTGGCCGGACTCGCCGCCGACTGCGCGGCCGTGGCGGACCGGCTGCTGGAGGCCGGGGCGACGATCGGGGCCGAGCGCGCGCTGATCCGCGACGCGGTCGCCGGCTTCCTCTGGGACCTCGCCCGCTGGGCGCTCGCGGCGATCGCCGGCGCCGGTGCCCTCACCCCGCTCGCCGTCGCGTCCGCGATCGGCGAGGCCGCGACGCTCGCCGCCCGGATCGCCGAGGGCGTGCGGGCCCTGCTCGCGTGGCTGGACGAGGCGCGGGCGGGCCTCGGCGCGCTGCTCGGATCACTCACGCAGGTCGCGCGGCGCTACGCCGTGCCCGTCGCGGGCCGGGCGCTGGAGCCCCTCGGCGGCGGGGCCGACGCGCTGCTCGGCCTGGGCCGCGACGCCGTCGTCGAGACCGGCAAGGAGGGCGCGAAGGCCGACGGTGTGCGCGCCGGGTGGGCGGCGGCGCCGTGAGCACCGTCCGATGTGCCGCCCGGGCCACCGCTCGGCGCCCGTCCGGCCACGTTCGACCGTCTTCCCCGGACGGGTGATCGTGGCGTTCCCGCACGTTCCGGGCGTGCGGCGCTAGGGTCGGCGTGTGGGTGTTCCGTCGTGGGTCTGGTTCGTGATCGCCGTGGTCGCGCTGCTCGCCGGCGCCGCGCTGCTCCTCGCCGACCGCCGGCGCGGCGGTGCCGGGGAGTCCGGGGTGCGCGACCGGAGGCGCTGGGCCGCCCTGCACGACTGGGAGTACCTCGACAGCGACCCGGTGCTGCCGAGCCGCTGGCGCTACGGGACCGTGCAGAACGGCGGTCCCGGCATCGCCCGCAACCTGGCCAGCGGCACCGTCCCGACCCCCGAGGGTGGCCGGCACGGGTTCCTCTTCGACCACGAGCAGCAGGGCCGGGTCAACGCCGTCGTGGTCGCCGTGCAGCTGCGCGAGGCCCTGCCCGCGGCCGTCGAGCTGCGGCTGCCGTCGGCCCCGCTCCCCGAGGCGGACGGGGCGGGGCTGGACCTGCTCGAGCCGGTGGGCGAGCGGTACTCCTTCGTCTCCGACGCCGAGGCGATCCGCCCGCTGCTCACCACCCGCGTCGCCGACGCCGCCGACGCGGTGGGCGACGACATCGAGCTGCTCTGGGCCGAGGACACCTGGGTCCTCGCCGCGGCGCCGGTCGACGTCTCGCCGGAGCGCGGGCAGGACCTGCTCGCCGACCTCGCCGAGGTCGCGACCGCCCTCGAGCACGCGCTCGACGGCACACGCCACACCACGGGCAGCTGAGCTCGGCCCTCGGGCCGACTAGTGTCGCCCGCGTGCCCTCCGTCCTGATCACCGGCGCCACCTCCGGCATCGGTGCCGCGTTCGCCGACCGGCTCGCCGCCGAGGGACGCGACCTCGTGCTCGTGGCCCGCACCGTCGAGCGCCTCGAGGAGGCGGCCGCGCGGTACCGCGAGTCTGGTGTCTCGGTGGAGGTCCTGCCTGCGGACCTGACCGCTCCCGACGAGCGCGCCCGCGTCGTCCGCCGGCTCGCCGACCCCGACCGCTCGCCGGTCGACATGCTGGTCAACAACGCCGGTATGGGCCAGCGCGGCAGCTTCCTCGCCACCTCGGCCGAGGACCTGCAGGTGCAGCACGACCTCAACGTCACCGCGGTCCTCCAACTGACCCGCGCGGTCGTGCCGGGGATGGTCGACCGGGGCCGCGGCGTGATCGTCAACGTGTCCAGCGTGGCCGGGTTCCTGCCGGGCAGCGGCTCGACCTACACCGCCGACAAGGCGTGGGTGACCGCGTTCACCGAGGGCGTCGCGGCCTCGCTGGCCGGAACCGGGGTGCGGGCGCTCGCGCTGTGTCCCGGGTTCGTGCGCACGGAGTTCCACGAGCGGGCCGGCATCGACGTCGGCGCGCGCACCGGGCCGCTGTGGCTCGACGCCGCCCGGGTGGTCGACGACTGCCTCGCCGACCTGGCCGACGGCCGCGTCGTGTCCGTCCCGAGCCTGCAGTACAAGGCGATCTCGTCGGTGGTGGGCGTGCTGCCGCGCCGCGTGGTCCGCCGGCTGGTCGCCACCTTCGACCGCGAACGCTGAGGAATGAGCGAGGGATGAGCACAGACACCGATCCCACCGACGACACCGACCGGCTGCGGCTGGCCGAGCTCGTGCGCGAGCACGGGGTCGTGCACGGGAAGGTCACGCTGTCCTCCGGCCGCGAGGCCGACTACTACGTCGACCTGCGCAGGGTCACGCTGCACCACGAGGCCGCGCCGCTGGTCGGCCGGCTGCTGCGGACGCTGACCGCGGACTGGGGGTACAGCGCCGTCGGCGGGCTGACCCTGGGTGCCGACCCGGTGGCCGATGCGGTGCTGCACGCCGCGGCGGCGGAGCGCGCCGCCGATCCCGGGGTGCCGCCGGTCGACGCGTTCGTGGTCCGCAAGTCGACCAAGGAGCACGGGCTGCAGCGGCTGATCGAGGGCCCGGACATCACGGGCCGGCCGGTGCTCGTCGTCGAGGACACCTCGACGACGGGCGGCTCGGTGCTGCAGGCCGTCCGCGCGGTGCGCGAGGCCGGCGCCACCGTCGTCGGTGTGGCCACCGTGGTCGACCGCGCCACCGGGGCCCGCGAAGCGATCGAGGCCGAGGGCGCACCGTACCGCGCGCTCCTCGGCCTCGCCGACCTGGGGCTCTAGACTCCCGACCCCGCCCGACCCGCCCCATTCCCGGCCGTCGTACCGGGTCTCCGGGTCCGCCGGGGGCCGGTGCCCGCCGCCGCCGGGGTCAGACGACCCGGATGCGGACCGAGTCGAAGGCCGGGGTCTGGTCGGCCCGCTCCATCATCGGGATGCGGTGCGAGCCGTCACCCGCCCACGAGCTGCACTGGGCGGTGCCCTTGGGCAGGCCGGTGACGTCGATGGACACCGTGCTCTCGCCCGCGCCGCCCTTGTTGTCCTGGGTGGCCACGAAGAAGGCCGGCTTGTCGCCCGGGGCGGGCGCCTGGTCGAGCGCGATCATCCGGCAGGCCGTGTGGAAGTGGCCGCGCTGGATGCCGTTGGCGTCGAGCAGCGAGCTCTCCAGGTAGTAGCCGCCCGCCGCGGCCCCGAGGAACCGGTCGCGCTTCAGGTTGCGGGTGGTCACGTCGATGCTGAAGGGCTGGTTCGCCTGCACCTGCTGCGGGAACTTCGTGATCAGCAGGGACGGGTTCTGGTTCGCGTCGCCCACCTCGCCGAACGCGGTGGAGACGCAGCGGTCGCCCTTCTGGAAGCCGTCGTGCGGGGGCAGGTTGCTCTTCGAGCAGTCGCGGGCGAGGACGTCCAGGCCGTTGATCTTCTCGCCGCCCGCGGCCTGACCGCCACCCTGGTCGCCCTGGCCGCCCTGGGCGGCCTGGCCGTTCCCGTTCGCCTTCCCGTTGCCCTGACCGTTGTCCTGGCCGTTGCGCGCGTTCGCGTTCGCCCGGTCGGCGCGGTTCTGCGCGCCGCGGTCCTGCTGCTGCGCGTCGGCGGGGGCGTCCGCGGTCGACGTCGCCGCGGCCTCCTCGGTGTCAGCGGTGTCCGCGGTGTCCGCGGTGTCCGTGCCGGCCGCGTCCTGCTGCTCCTGGTCGGCGACCGGCGCGGCGGCGTGCGCGCCGTGCCCGCTGCCGCCGGTGGAGATCCGGTCGGCGGCGGCGGCGTACCCGCAGGCCGTCGGGACGACGAGCATGGCGGCGGCCGCGGTGGTCAGCAGGACGCGTCGCAGACGGGTGGACCGGGCGGTGCGCCCGACGCGGGGGGTCTCGGGGGTGTCTGGGGTGTCGGTCCGGGTTGCCATCAGCGGGTCATTCCTCGGGTCGCGGATCGGGGGGAGCGGGCGGCCGGGTCGTACTCGTCGAACCGGTGGCCGCCGGTGTCGGTCGTGCGCGGCACGCGGTGGCCGCCGGTCGTGCCGGCCCGGTCGGAGCCGAGCAGGTCGTCGAAGCGGAACCCGCCGGAGTCGCCGCTGCGGCGGCGCCGGTGCGAGCCCGTGTCGGAGACGGAGGGGTAGCCGCCGGAGTCGCTGACGGCCGTCGCGGTGCCGGCGACCGGGTAGCCGCCGGAGTCGGCGGCGTTCCGCATCCGGTGCCCGCCCGTGTCGGCGCGGGCCGTGCGGTGGCTGCCGGTGTCGGCGCGGCGGAAGGCGCCCGAGTCGTCGACGCGGAAGCCGCCGGAGTCGTCGACGCGCAGGCCGCCGCTGTGCGAGCCCTGGGAGCCGCGCCGCCGGGCGCGGTGACCGCCGGTCGAGGTCGCGCCCGAGGGCTGTGCGGCGCCGCCCACCGGCAGCGGAGCCCGCCGGCCGCGTCTGCCCGACGACTCCTCCCGCGGCGACGGGATGGTGAGCACCGGTGCCGAGTGCAGGGCCGCGAGCTGGCTGCCCGTGGCGGGCCCGGCGGCGGCCGGTGCCTTCTTCTTCTTGCCGCGGCGCAGGGTGACCAGCAGGCCGATCGCGGCCGCCGCACAGGCCACGAAGACGATCGCCGGGACGATCATGTCGGCGGGCGACGTGGCCCCGCTCAGCAGGCCGGGCGAGGGCGCCGGGGGCAGCGCGGAGTAGTCGACGAGGCCGGTGGCCTCGAGCATCGCGATGTGCCCGGTGACGTACTGGAACGCGGTGTCGGCGAACTGGCGGACGAGCTCGTTGCGGGTACCGACCCGCACCTCCGCGATGACCGGCAGGACGATCCCGTGGGCCTGGCGGAGCAGCTGGACCGCGGTCTTGTCGTAGTCCGTGCCGGTCGTGTTCGTGATCTGGTTCATCCAGCCGATCTGCTGATCGGTGGCCCGGCTGGGCAGCTGCACGCCCAGCTTGTCCGAGACGTCGCGGTCGATCTGGTCGAGCACCGCGTGCTGCTCGGCGAGGTGCTGGCCGGTCTCGCGGACCTGCTGGTTGGTGGCCTGCTGGGTCATCTGCTGCCCGGTCGGCAGCTCCCACAGACCGGCCTGCCGGACCTTGATCAGCAGGTCGCGGTCGGCGGGCCCGAGCGGGCCCCACTGGGTCTGCTGCCAGCCGCCGGTGCCGGGCGCGGCGGACGTCCAGGACTGGAGGACGGACACCGTGACGGCGCCGAGGACGGCGACGAGCAGGACCCAGCGCACGGAGCGCGGGATGCGGTGCAACATCGGGGGACCTTTCGGGGAGCGGCCCGTGGGGAGCGGGTGCGTCCCGGCCTCGAGGGGAGCGGGGCCGGGCGGAGCGGAGCTTGCGGAGCGACCGTCAGCTCGGTGCGGGTGTGTCGTGACTCCGTCGGGCGGCACCGGCCGGCGGAGGGGTCGGGGGGTCAGGCCATGTCGAACTGCTCGGTGTGGATGTGGTCGTCGCGGACACCCATGACGGTCAGCGCGCCGTGCACGTCGGAGACCATCGAGGGCGGACCGCAGAGGAAGTAGTCGTTGCGCGCGCCCAGGTCGAGGGTGCGCAGGACGGTGCTCAGCAGCGCGACGTCGATCTCCCCGGTCGCCCCGGTCCAGGTCGCGGAGGGGCGCCGCAGGACCTCGGTGACCTCCAGGTCGAGGTAGTGCCGCAGCATCGCGAGCTCGTCGCGGAACAGCAGGTCGCCGGTGTCCCGCGCGACGTAGATCAACCGGTGGGGCCGCTGGTCGCCACGGTCGGCCGCGGTGCGCAGCATGCTCATCATCGGGGTGATACCCACGCCGCCGGCGATCAGGACCAACCCGGCGGCCGGGACGTCGTCGCAGGTGAACGAGCCGTACGGCCCGTCGACCCACACCGACTCGCCGGGCCGCAGGTCGCGCACGCCCGTGGCGAAGTCGCCGGTGCCGCGGATGGTGAACTCGGTGTACCGCGGATCGTGCGCGCTGCTGGCGATGGTGAACGGGTGTTCCTCCACCGCCGAGCGCTGCAGCCGCACCCAGGCGAACTGGCCGGGCGAGAACCGCAGGCCCTCGCCGCCCTCGCGCGGGGAGAGCACCAGCGTGGTCACGGTCGGGTTCTCGGCCCGCACCGCCTGCACGGTGAACTCGCCGCCGTCGAGCACCGCCCGGCCCCACCAGCGCATCGCGAACACGACGACGACGAGGATGCCGAGCGTGGCGAGGAGCGGGCCCATGACGGCGTCCGTGACGAGGTGCTGCAGCCAGAGCACGTGCAGCGCGGTGCCGCCGAGCACGAACACCGCGAGCATGAGGTGCAGCCAGCGCCAGACCTCGTAGCGCAGGTTGAACTTGCGCTTCCACACCGCCAGCACGACCAGCAGCCCGATCGACACGGTGGCGGCGACGGCCGCGCGGGCCCGGTTCGGCGCGGTCGGCACCATCAGCAGCGCGACCTGGGTGGGGTTGGCCGCGACGACGGCCCCCAGGTGCACCGCGATGAGGACCGCGGAGAGGATGCCGAGCTGGCGGTGCAGCCCGACGACCGTCTCGATGCCGAAGGCCCGGGTCAGTCCGCGCAGCCGGGAGGGCAGGGCGGCGGTACAGACGAGCGCGGACAGGGCCACCAGCCCGGTGACGGACGACAGCTGGCGCCACATGCCCATGGGCTCGGAGGTCAGCAGATGCACCAGCGCGGGACCGGCCAGCACCGCGAGCAGTGCCGTCACCCATGCCGTGCGGGCACCCGCCGCGGGGGCCTCCGAGACCGTCGTCCTGTCCACGGCGAGGGACGGTAGGCAACGCTCACCCGAGGGGTACGGAAGCTTAAGGGCCCGCCGGGCGACGGCGCCCGGCGCGGGCCCGGCGGTCGACGACGGGCGCGAAAATGATCCGAACGCCCCGACAATTGCTCCGAACGCCGAGCAACCCCCTCAGATTCGGGTCCCGGCTGCGCCGGACGGTCGCCGACCGCCACCGCTCGCAGACCGACCGTGTCCGCACGGCGCAGGGCGTGCGGGGCGCTCCCGGGAGCCGACCCCCTCACCTGCCGTTGACCCGTCGGCCCTAGCGTGACCCCGACGGCCACGGAGGTCACACTGCGGGCGGCGGGATACGCCTTCGCAACCTGAACGGCGCCTGAACGGTGCAGTGTCGGGGGCGCATCGTGCCGCATACTCGAAGGTCACGGAAGAGTCACGGTGGGGGAGGGGCTTCCATGGCAGGACGAGCGGGGCGCCGGGCACGGCGTGGACCCGCGCTGCTCGCGCCGGTACTGCTGGCGACGGGGTTGCTGGTCGCGCTCCTCGCCGGCTGCGGGGCGCCGTCCTGGACCTACGTCACCAACGCCGCCGACCGTACCTATCTCAAGGTGCCGACGTCGTGGAAGCAGGTCGACCCGGCACAGGTGGAGAGCCAGCTCGGCGTCGAGCCCGCAAAGGACTCCAGCCAGGGGGTGTGGATCGAGGCCTACGACTCCGACGCCCAGCCGTCGCTGAGCCACATCATCGGCGAGTCCGCCGACTCGCCCGCCATCCTGGTGACGGTCCAGGCCATCCCCGAGAAGTCGCGCGGGCAGATCTCGCTCGACACGGTCCGGGACTTCGTCTACCCCGTGTCCGACACGGCGCGGCAGACCATGCAGCTGGGCGGGCAGCAGAGCGGGCTGACCGGCTTCACCCTGCTCGGGGACCAGGTGCTCACCCCGGGCGACGGGATCCGCGGCGTGCACTCGGTGTACTCGTACCGGGTCAACGGTGGTGCGCCGCAGATCTTCGACCAGACCGGCTACCTCAACGACGACGCCAGCAAGCTGTACCTCGCGCTGGCCCGCTGCTCGGCCGACTGCTTCGAGAAGCGGCAGTCCGAGATCGACGGCGTCGTCACCTCGTTCACGGTTCGGGAGGGCCCATGACCATCACCGACGACCCGGTCGACCCCGGGGAGCCGGGCCGGCCGGAGGGTCCGCCGACCGAGCAGTCCGCGCACCACGAACCGCCGCCGGAGAAGTTCGAGCCGCGGCGGAGGAAGGCGTCGCTCTGGGACCGCGGCAAGCTGCTGCTGTTGTTCGTCGTCGCCTTCCTGGTGATCGTGTGGTCGCAGGTCGCGGACAACCCGCTGATCACCTTCTCCGACGCGTTCCGCATCGAGACCGTCGAGTCGCAGTGGCTGCTGTGGCTCGCCGGGCTGGAGCTGCTGCGCCAGATCCACTACTTCGTCTCGGAGCGGTGGTCGGCCTACCACGTCTTCTGGACGCGGAAGGTGTTCGGCGGCACCGACCGGGCGCTGAAGAAGCGGTTCTCGGACTGGACCCGCTTCCGGCTCGCCCGCGTGATCAAGATCGTGCTGCTGCTGGTGCTGGTCGCCCTCGTCGCCGGCGCGGCCCTGGGCACCTCGCCCTTCCTGGCGATCTTCCAGGCACCGGCGCTGATCTGGCAGGCGCTGCCGTTCATCCTGCAGCTGGCCTTCGCGTTCTTCTTCATCGCGTTCCAGTTCATCGGCCTGTTCTGGCTGCTGTCGCGCGGCGGCGTGGACACCTACTACCCGGACGACATCAAGACCCGGTTCGCCGACGTCTGGGGCCAGGACCACGTGGTCCAGCGGATCCGCGAGAACATCATGTTCCTGGAGAAGCCGGACGAGATCGAGGCCAAGGGCGGCTACGTCCCCGGCGGCATCCTGCTCTGGGGCCCTCCCGGCACCGGCAAGACGCTGATGGCCGAGGCCGTCGCGGGCGAGACCGGCAAGCCCTACGTCTTCGTCGACCCCGGCGCCTTCATCAACATGTTCATGGGCGTCGGCATCCTGAAGGTGAAGTCGCTGTTCCGGAAGCTGCGCAAGCTCTCGCTGCGCTACGGCGGCGTCATCGTCTTCTTCGACGAGGCCGACGCGCTGGGCAACCGCGGGTCGCTGGCGGTCACCGGCCCGGGCGGGGGTCCGCGCGGCTTCGCGCCGCCGCCCTTCCACGGCAGCGGCTGCCACGGCTTCTCCTACCTGTCCCGGGACACCCAGTCGATGCTGTTCCGCGAGTCCCTGCGGACCGACCTGGCCTCGGCGTCGCCGGTGGAGGAACCGCGCAGCCGCTTCGTCATGGGCGGCGCGATGGGTGGCGGTGGCGGGGGCGGCATGGGCACCCTCCAGGCGCTGCTCACCGAGCTCTCCGGCTTGAAGAAGCCCCGCGGCCTGCTCAACCGGTGGGGCCGGCGGGCGCTGGGCATGCGGCCGAAGCCGCCGCCCAAGTACCGGATCCTGGTCATGATGGCCACGAACATGCCGGAGTCGCTCGACGAGGCGCTGCTGCGGCCGGGCCGCATCGACCGGATCTACCGGGTGGGCTACCCGTCGAAGGCCGGCCGCATCCGCACCTACCAGGGCTACCTGGACAAGGTGCCGCACGAGATCACGGACGAGCAGCTCGACAAGCTCGCGACGATCACCCCGTACGCCACCGGCGCCACGATCAAGGACCTGGTCAACGAGGCCCTGATCACCGCGATCCGGGACGGCCGCGAGGTCATCACCTACCGCGACATGATGCGGGCCAAGCAGCTCAAGGAGCTCGGCCCGCCCGAGGACGTGGAGTACATCGAGCGCGAACGGCACGCCGTCGCCGTGCACGAGGGCTGCCACGCCGTCGTCGCCTTCCGGGTGCGGGAGCACATGGAGATCGACCTGGCGACGATCGAGAAGGGCAGCGACTACCTGGGCATGGTCGCGAGCATCCCGCCGGAGGACCAGTTCACCCGGTGGCGCTCGGAGTACGAGGCGGACATCCTCGTCTCCCTCGCCTCGCTGGCCGGCGAGCGGATGTTCTTCGACGGCGACAGCTCGTCGGGCGTGTCCGGCGACCTCGAGTCGGCGACCACCGTGGCCTCGTTCATGGAGGGCTTCTGGGGCATGGGGTCGACGGTCTCGTCGTACTCCTCGGCCCGTCGGCTCGAGGTCGGCGCCCCGGGCGGCGGCAAGGGCGTCCCGGGCAAGGACGGCAGCGCCGAGGAGGTCCTCCGCCGGGCGCTCGCCGACCGGATCGAGGACCACCTCGGCGGGCTGCTGGACAGGGCCGCGGAGATCCTCACCGAGAACCGCTCGTCGGTGCTCGCCATCGCGCACGCCCTCGAGACGCACAAGACGCTGACGGGCGAGGACGTCGAGGCGGTGCTGACCGGCCGGGAGGGCCCCACGGTCGACGGCCGCGTGTACGCCGACCCGGACTTCCTGGCCCAGCTCGAGGACTACCACGCCGCCGCGGCCGGGGCGCACCGCGCCCACGCGCCCGTCCGGCTGGCGCTGCCCGCGATCCGGGACCGGGAGGAGGGCAGCTCGGCGGCCGCGACGGTGCCGCCGGCGACCCCGTAACCCCGGCCCCTTCCGCCCCCGATAACGCATTCCGGGCGATCTGACGCGTTATGGAACCATAATGCGATCAATCCGGGTCGGAAATCGCAATATGGTTCCATAGTGCGGGCGGGTTACGGGACGAGGATGGCGCGCCCGCGGACCCGGCCGGCGTCGAGGTCGTCGATCGCCTGCTGGAAGTCGTCGAGCCCGTAGCGCTGGGTGTGCAGGGTGACCAGGCCCCGCGCGGCCAGCTCCATCAGGTCGCACAGGTCGTTGTAGCTGCCGACCAGGTTGCCCACGATGTTCTTCTCGGACGAGATCAGGTCGATCGTCGGGACGTCCACGTTCTCGCCGTACCCGACCACGTGGTAGTCGCCGGCCTGCTTGGTCATCCGGATGCCCTCGGCCGTGCTGCCGCCCTCGCCGACGAAGTCGACGACGACCTCCGCGCCGGCACCGCGGGTCAGCTCGAGGACGTGGTCGACGTGCCCGCCGTCGGCGACGACCCCGAGATCCGCGCCGATGGACTCGGCCAGCTTCACCGCGTCCGGGTTCCGGTCGACGACGACGATCCGGGCCGGCGTCGACGCCTTGAGCACCTGGATGCCGATGTGCCCGAGACCGCCGGCGCCGATCACCACGCAGGTGTCACGCGGGCCGAGGCGCCGGGCCGCCTTGGCCGCCGCGTGGTACGCGGTGAGGCCGGCGTCGGCGAGCGCGGCGACGTCGGCCGGCTCCAGCGCGTCGTCGAGCTTGACGACGCTGCGGGCCGAGGTCCGCAGGTACTCGGCGTACCCGCCGTTCGTGTCGATGCCGGGGAACTGGGACTGCGTGCAGTGCACGTCGTCGCCGGAGCGGCAGGCCCGGCAGAGCCCGCAGGTGATCAGCGGGTGCACGATCACCTTGTCGCCCTCGGCCACGTTGGTCACCGCGGAGCCGACCGCCGCCACCCAGCCCGCGTTCTCGTGGCCGATCGTGTACGGCAGCGTGACCTGCGACTTCTCGGCCCACTGCCCCTCGAGGATGTGCAGGTCGGTCCGGCACACCCCGGCGCCGCCGATCTTCACGACCACGTCGTACGGCTCGACGACCGTCGGCTCCGGGAGGTCGGTCATCTCGAGGTTGCGGTGGTACCCGACCACCTGGACGGCCCTCACGACGCGGTCTCCTTCAAGTCGTAACGGGTGGCCAGCAGGCCACGGCAGAAGTGGGCGTTGCCCTCGATCGAGATCCGGGTGGACCGCGCCAGGCGCAGCTGCAGCGGCAGCTCCACCTCCGGGTACGGCGTGCCGGTGTGGTCGACGAAGACCGGCAGGTCGTCGCCGGTCCGCAGCCCGATCGCGGCCCGGCGACGCAGGAGGGCGCGGGTGCCGTCGTCGAGCGGGAGGTCGCCGATCGTGACGCGACCCAGGTCCTCGACCGGGTGCCCGGCCCGGACCATCCGGGTCAGCACCCGTTCCATGGCGGCGGTGTGCGCCTTGCGCCGGAACGTGGTCCGCAGCTCCTCGAGGTCCTGCTCGGCCTCGTGGGCGAAGGTGCCGCGGTAGCCCGCGTCGGCGGCCAGTCCACGGTTGATGAGGTCGGAGTCGTGGGGGGGGGGGGCC
>NZ_JAJSOK010000100.1 GCF_021283305.1 Pseudonocardia kujensis | reverse complement strand
GCCGTGACCACCGGACCAGCGTCTCGCGCTGCTCGTCGGTCAGGTTCACCTCGGCCACCGGCCGGCCCCTACTCGGCACGACCGGCAGCCTACCGATATTTAGCGAATTTCAGGCGCAGGACACTAGTCCCGGGCCTGCGAGGGCGGGTGGCCGTACCGGCGGCGGTAGGCCGCAGCGAACCGACTGGCGCTGGAGAAACCCCACCGTGCGGCCGCCTCGCTCGTGGTGAGCGTGGGGTCGGCGAGCAGATCGGCGCGGGCACGCTGCAGCCGGACACCGGCGAGGTACTCCGTCGGCGTGCAGCCGACCCACTCCCGGAAGCCCTCCTGCAGCCGCCGCACGCTGGTGCCCGCCACGGCCGCCATCTCGCCGGCGGTCCAGGCCCGGCCCGGGTCGTCGTGCAGCTGCTCGACCACGCGGCGCACGGTCCGCGGCCGCGCCGGCGACCCGGTGCCCGCGCCCGGGCAGCTCGCCAGGAGGAAGCCGGCGGCGATCGCCCCGGCCAGCTGGTCCTTCACCGGGCCGCAGCCGCCGAACAGCTCGGGATCGTGCAGGTGCGCGGCCAGGCTCCCGACGAGCTGGCGCCACGCCCGCCCCGGCCCGGCCCCCAGGTCCAGCTGGTCCGGGAGCAGGCTCCGGACCGTCACGCGGTCCGCGCCCAGCACGCGTTCGGCCTCCCGGTCGAGCCAGGTCTGGTCGAACTTCACGCCGAGGACGGTGCAGGTGCCGTCCCAGTGGCTGATCAGCGAGGGCGTGTCGGCGCGGAACACCGTGGCCTGCCCGGGCAGCGAGACGACCGGCCCGTGCCGGCCGCGGCTCTCCAGGTGCCCGGTCAGCGGCAGGTTGATCTCGTAGGAGCCCGGGTAGTCGCACGCGATCCGGACGTCGGCTCCCCAGCCCACGTGTCCGACGAGCACGGCGCCGAGGTCGAGCGTGTGCAGCGTGAGGCGCGGCTCCCGGCCTCCGCCGAGCAGCTGCAGCTCGTGCGGGAAGTACGCGTGCGCCACCGCCCGGGAGGCCTGGTCCCAGTCCCGGGGCGCTGCACGACGCCGTGCGGACATGCGGCGAGCGTACCTGAGAGTGGCCTCACGAACCCGCCGCGCGATCCGTACCGGACCCGCGCGAGGAGTGTCGCCCGGCCCGTCGTCGCGACCTACCTTCCCGTCCCATCCCCTGGACGACGCTGTGGAGGAGACGGTCGATGACGACCACCGAGAAGCCCGATCTGTCCTGGCTCGACGACGTCACCATGACCGAGCTCGAGCGCAACCCGTACCGGACGTACGAGCGGCTGCGGGCCGAGGCGCCGCTGGCGTTCGTGCCGGTGCTCGGCTCGTACGTCGCCTCCACCGCGGAGGTGTGCCGCGAGGTGGCGACCAGCCCCGACTTCGAGGGCGTGATCACCCCGGCCGGCGGGCGGACCTTCGGCCACCCGGCGATCATCGGCGTGAACGGCGACATCCACGCCGACCTGCGGTCGATGGTCGAGCCCGCGCTGCAGCCCGTCGAGGTGGACCGCTGGATCGACGACCTGGTCCGCCCGATCGCCCGCCGCTACCTGGAGCAGTTCGAGAACGACGGGCGCGCCGAGCTGGTCTCGCAGTACTGCGAGCCGGTCAGCGTGCGCTCCCTCGGTGACCTCCTCGGCCTGCAGTCGGTCGACTCGGACAAGCTCCGCGACTGGTTCGCCAAGCTGAACCGCTCGTTCACCAACGCCGCGATGACCGAGGAAGGCGAGTTCGCCAACCCCGAGGGCTTCCGCGAGGGCGACGAGGCGAAGGCCGAGATCCGCGCGATCGTCGACCCGCTGATCGACAAGTGGATCGAGGAGCCGGACGACAGCGCGATCTCGCACTGGCTGCACGACGGCATGCCGCCCGGGCAGACCCGCGACCGCGAGTACATCTACCCGACGATCTACGTCTACCTGCTCGGCGCGATGCAGGAGCCGGGCCACGGCATGGCCTCCACGCTCGTCGGCCTCTTCAGCCGGCCCGAGCAGTTCGAGCAGGTCGTCGACGACCCGGTGCTCATCCCCCGCGCGATCTCCGAGGGCATGCGCTGGACCTCGCCGATCTGGTCGGCCACCGCGCGCATCTCCACGAAGGACGTCACCGTCGCCGGTGTCGACATCCCCGCCGGCACCCCGGTGATGCTCTCCTACGGGTCGGCCAACCACGACTCGGGCGTCTACGAGGCGCCGTCGACCTACGACCTGCACCGCCCCCCGCTGCCGCACCTGGCCTTCGGCGCCGGCAGCCACGCGTGCGCGGGCATCTACTTCGCCAACCACGTCATGCGGATCGCGCTCGAGGAGCTCTTCGAGGCGATCCCCAACCTCGAGCGCGACACCGGCGAGGGCGTGGAGTTCTGGGGCTGGGGCTTCCGCGGACCGACGAGCCTGCACGTCACCTGGGAGGTCTGAGATGGGCTTCGCGGTGACCGTCGGCGGCCGCCGGGTCGACTGCGCCGCCGACCAGAGCCTGCTCGACGCCTGCCTGCGCGCCGGGCTGTGGATGCCGAACTCCTGCAACCAGGGGACGTGCGGCACCTGCAAGCTGAAGGTCGTCGGCGGGGAGGTCGACCACCGCGACTCGCCGTTCGACACGCTCACCGCGGAGGAGCGCGCGGCCGGCCTGGCGCTGGCGTGCCAGGCCCGTCCGGTGTCCGACGTCGAGGTGGGCGGGGCCGGTGACCGGTCCACCCACCCGTTGCGGGACCTGACCGCGACGGTGCTGGAGGTCGCCGACATCGCCCGCGACACCCGGCGGGTGCTGCTCGGGCTGCCGGAGCCGCTGGCCTTCTCGGCGGGGCAGTACGTCGAGCTCGTCGTCCCCGGGTCGGGGGCGCGGCGGCAGTACTCGCTGGCCAACACGGCGGACGAGGACAAGGTGCTCGAGCTGCACGTCCGGCGGGTGCCGGGCGGGGTGGCGACCGACGGATGGCTCTTCGACGGGCTGGCCGTCGGCGACGTGGTGGCGGCCACCGGCCCGCTGGGGGACTTCCATCTGCCACCCGAGTCCGACGACGACGGCGGACCGATGGTCCTCGTCGGCGGCGGCACCGGCCTCGCCCCGCTCGTCGGGATCGCCCGCACCGCGCTGGCCCGGCACCCCGCGCGCGAGGTGGTGCTGTACCACGGGGTGCGCGGGGCGGCGGACCTCTACGACGGCGACCGCTTCGCCGAGCTCGCCGAGCAGCACCCGAACTTCCGGTTCGTCCCGGTGCTCTCCGACGAGCCCTCGTCGGAGCACCGCTCGGGCTTCCCGACGGACGCCTTCGTCGACGACGTCCCCAGCGCCCGGGGCTGGTCGGGCTGGCTGTGCGGACCGCCCGCGATGGTCGAGGCGGGGGTGAAGGCCTTCAAGCGCCGCCGCATGGCCCCGCGGCACATCCACCGCGAGAAGTTCACGCCGGCCGACGCGCTGGGCTGAGTTCGGGACGGCCCGGGAGGTGCGCACCTCCCGGGCCGTCGTCATTTCTGATGACGCTCGGTAATGGGCGTCGCGACTCCTCCGATGGTCCGTTCAGCGGTGCGGCACACCGCCGTTCGCACCCAGGACCCCCGAGAGGACCCCGATGACCGCGACCCAGCCGTGGACCCCCATCCCGCCGACGACCCCGGCCCGGCAGGGCAACGCCCCCGCCACCGCCGGGTTCGTGCTCGGGCTGGTCGGGCTTCTCGCCGGGTGGGTGCCGGTCGTCGGGCTGCTCGTGACGGTGTCGGCCCTGCTGCTGTCCCGCGCCGGTCGGGCGCGGTTCCGCGACGGCCACGCCGGGTCGGCCGGTCGCAGCGGTGCGGGCCTGGTGCTCGGGTGGATCGGCACCGCGATCTGCGTGCTGATGACCGTGTTCATGATCGCCGCGCCCCGGACGCCCGAACCGGCGGCCGTGGTGCAGCCCGTCCCCGCCCCTGCGCCCGCCGCGCCGGTCCTGCTCGCCGTGCCGAACGTCGTCGGGATGGCCGACGCGCAGGCCCGCGAGGTGCTGGCGACCGCGGGCTTCACCAACGTCGTGCTCGGCCCGTCGACGGGCTCGATCGCCGGGGTCGCGGCCGGGACCGTCACCGCGCAGCTGCCCGGTGCCGCGGCACAGGCCTCGGCCGGCGACCCGATCACCCTCGGCGAGGCCGATGCTCCGCCGGTGCCCGCTGCTGCCCCCGCTCCTGCTCCTGCGGTCGTGGAGGAGCCCGTGGCGGACGCACCGCGCGTCGACGCCCCGCGGCCCCTCGTCGCGTCGCCGCGCGCCGCGGCCCCGGCACCCGCCGCCGCGGCCCCGGCGGCTCCTGCGCCGGCGTCGAGCGGGTCCTCGGCCTACTACGCCAACTGCTCCGCGGCCAGGGCCGCCGGCGCCGCCCCGCTGTACCGCGGTGAAGCCGGCTACCGCAGCGGCCTCGACCGTGACGGCGACGGCGTGGCCTGCGAGAGCTGAGCAGCCGTCCTCCCGCCCGGCCGGAGGGCCGGGCGGGCAGTAGCCGGTGACCCGGCGCGGTGGTCCAGGGGGACGAGGCCCGCGGCACTCGTCTCAGGCTGCGGGTCGACGGCCGGCCGTGAGGCCGTGCGGTTGTCGACGCGCCCGGCGTTCGCTCAGGTCGATCACGCGACCCGTGGTGGCCGGCGAGCCCGCACCGCACCCGCGGCAGCGGTAGGTGGAGCGCCCGTACTCGGTCCGGACCGTGACGATGGCCGTGCAGCGGGGGCAGAGCGCGGTGGTGAACATGGCGGGCCTCGGGTTGCTGTCTCGGAGCGGTGTGGGCCCGCCAAGCGTGCGCCGGCGCACCCGGTCGCCTCGTCGGCGAGCACTGCCCATCCGGCGTCGGCGGCTACCCATCTCGCCGAATGGGGGATGGGTAGCCGCGCCGCGGGCCCCGGGCAGCCATCGGCGGGGCCGCGAGGGGCTCGACCGGACTCCAGGTCAACGGCAACCCGGAGAACGACGAAGGCCCAGGCCTGATGGCCCGGGCCTTCGATTTGTGGTCGGGGTGACAGGATTTGAACCTGCGACCTCTTCGTCCCGAACGAAGCGCGCTACCAAGCTGCGCCACACCCCGAGGGCCCGCGGTCTCCCTGCGAGCCGTCATGAACTCTACCCGACGGTTCCGGCGGTCTGCGCGGGGGTGGTCCTTGCGGCGTCGGACCCGGCAGGCCGGGGCACGAGGGTCAGCAGGCTGGCCTCCGGTGGGCACGCGAAGCGCACCGGCGCGTAGGGCGAGGTGCCCATTCCGGCCGACACGTGCAGCCAGGTGTGGGCGCCCCAGCGGGAGGCCCCGCGCGCCCGCGAGCGGTCGATGCCGCAGTTCGTCACGATCGCGCCGTACCCCGGCAGCCGCAGCTGGCCGCCGTGCGTGTGCCCGGCCAGGACGAGGTCGACGCCGTCGGCCGCCATCCCGTCGAGCACCCGCGGCTCGGGGGAGTGGGTCAGGCCGAGCCGGAGATCGGCCGTCATCGGGCCGGAGACGCTGTCGTAGCGGTCCAGTGACAGGTGCGGGTCGTCGACGCCGACGATCCCGATCCGGCGGCCGTCGACGTCGACGAACAGCCGCTGGTGCGTCGCGTCCTGCCACCCGCGCTCGACGAACGCCGCCCGCAGGTCCCGCCACGGCAGCGGCTCGCCGTGGATCCGCCGGTCGGAGCTGCGGAGGTAGCGGGCCGGGTTCTTCGGGGTGGGGCCGAAGTAGTCGTTGCTGCCGAACACGAACAGGCCCGGCTTGTCCAGTAGCGGACCCAACGCGGCCAGCACGCCGGGCACGGCGCGTGGGTGCGCCAGGTTGTCCCCGGTGTCGACGACGAGATCCGGGTCCAGCGCGGCCAGCTCGGCGACCCAGCGCTTCTTGCTCTCCTGCCCCGGCGTGAGGTGCAGGTCCGACACGTGCAGGATCGTCAGCGGCCGGCTGCCCTCCGGCAGGACCGGCACGGTGGCCTCGCGCAGGGTCCATCGACGTCGCTCGTACCCGGCCGCGTAGGCGACCCCCGCGGCGCCCGTGGTGACGGCGCCGATGGCCAGACGAGCGAGGCTGTTCACGGTCCCAGGGTACGGGGAGCGGGCGGTCGACTAGCGTCACGCCCGTGAGCACCCTCAAGGAGCAGCTGCGCAAGGACCTCACCGCGGCGATGAAGGCCCGCGACGAGCTGGTGAAGGGCACCCTGCGGATGACCCTGACCGCGATCGGCAACGCCGAGGTCGCGGGCGAGGCGCACCGCGAGCTGTCCGACGACGAGGTGCTCGGCGTGATCCGCAAGGAGGCCAAGAAGCGGGCCGAGTCCGCCGAGGCGTTCGCCGCCGCCGGCCGCGAGGAGCTGGCCGCGCAGGAGACGGCCGAGGGCGAGGTCCTGGCCCGCTACCTCCCGCAGCAGCTGGGCGACGACGAGCTGGCCGCCCTCGCCCAGCAGGCGGTGGCCGACGTCGAGGCCGAGACCGGCGAGAAGCCCGGCCCGCGGCAGATGGGGCAGGTCATGAAGAAGGCGCAGGCCGCCGCCCAGGGCCGCGCCGACGGCAAGCGTCTCTCCGTTGCGGTGAAGTCCCTGCTGGCCTGACGGCCGAACGCACGAACGGCGCGCTCGCTCACCGGATCCGAGCGAGAGCGCCGTTCGTGTGCGGGCCTACTTGGCCGGGGCCTTCTTCGCCGGGGCCTTCTTGGCGGTCGTCCGGCGGGCGGGCGCCTTCTTCTTGACGGGGGCCTTGGCGCGGCGCTCGGCGAGCAGCTCGGAGGCGCGCTCGTCGGTGATCTCCTCGACCGAGTCGCCCTTGCGGAGCGAGGCGTTGGTCTCGCCGTCGGTGACGTAGGGGCCGAAGCGGCCGTCCTTGATCACCATCTTCTTGCCGGTCGACGCGTCCTCGCCCAGCTCGCGCAGCGGCGGGGTGGCGGCGGCGGTGCGCCGACCGCGCTGCTTGGGCTGCTTGTAGATCTCCACCGCCTCGTCGAGCGTGACGGTGAACAGCTGGTCCTCGCTGGTCAGCGAGCGCGAGTCGGTGCCCTTCTTCAGGTAGGGCCCGTAGCGGCCGTTCTGGGCGGTGATCTCCTCGCCGGACTCCGGGTCGGTACCGACCAGGCGCGGCAGCGACAGCAGCTTGAGGGCGTCGTCGAGGGTGATCGTCTCCAGGGACATGTCCTTGAAGAGCGAGCCGGTGCGCGGCTTGGCCTTCTTCGGCGCGTCCTCGGGCAGCAGCTCGGTGACGTACGGCCCGAACCGCCCCTCCTTGGCGACGATCTCGTTGCCCGTCACCGGGTCGGTGCCCAGCGAACGGCCCTCCTGCGGCACCGAGAACAGCTTCTCGGCGATCTCCTCGGTGAGCTCGTCCGGCGGCAGGTCCTCGGGGAGGTTGGCGCGCTGGGTCTTGGGCTTGCCCTCGGCGTCGACCTCGCCGGTCGGGCGCTCCATGTACGGGCCGTACCTCCCGACCCGCACCACGGCCTCGCGGCCCTGCGAGTCGGTGAACAGCGGGATGGAGTTGATCTCCCGGGCGTCGATCTCCTCGAGGTTCACGCCGACGAGCTTCTTCAGCCCGCCCTCGCGCGCCACGGACCCCTCGGCCGAGCTGCCGTCGCCGAAGTAGAAGCCGGTCAGCCAGGCGTTGCGGGTCAGGTTGCCGGACGAGATGGCGTCGAGCTCGTCCTCCATCGCGGCGGTGAAGTCGTAGTCGACGAGCCTGCCGAAGTGGTGCTCCAGCAGCCCGACCACGGAGAACGCCACCCAGGACGGGACCAGCGCGGAACCCTTCTTCCAGACGTAGCCGCGGTCCTGGATCGTCTTGATGATCGACGCGTACGTCGACGGCCGGCCGATCCCCAGCTCCTCGAGCTTGCTCACCAGGCTGGGCTCGGTGAAGCGGGCCGGCGGGTTCGTCGAGTGGCCCTCGGGCGTGAGCTCCGCGGCCGTGAGGGCCTGGCCCTCGGTGAGCTGCGGCAGCCGGGACTCGGCGTCGTCCGCCTGTCCGCCGGAGCCCTCCTCGATCGTCTCCACGTAGGCCTTGAGGAAGCCCGGGAAGGTGATCGTGCGGCCGGAGCTGGCGAACACGACGTCCTCGCCGGTCGCCGCGGTGCCGTTGATCCGCACGGACACCGTGGTGCCGCGGGCGTCGGCCATCTGCGAGGCGACGGTCCGCTGCCAGATCAGCTCGTAGAGGCGGAAGTCGTCCCCGTCGACCTCGCGCGCGATCTCGCCCGGGGTGCGGAAGGTGTCGCCGGCGGGCCGGATCGCCTCGTGGGCCTCCTGGGCGTTCTTCACCTTGCGGGTGTACTGGCGCGGCGACGGCGCGACGTACGAGTCGCCGTACAGCTCGCGGGCCTGCGCCCGGGCGGCCTGGATCGCGGACTCGGACAGCGTGGTCGAGTCCGTACGCATGTAGGTGATGTAGCCGTTCTCGTACAGCCGCTGGGCGCTGCGCATCGTGCGCTCCGCGGAGAAGCGCAGCTTGCGGCCGGCCTCCTGCTGCAGCGTCGACGTCATGAACGGGGCGTAGGGCCGACGGGTGTACGGCTTCGACTCGACCGAGGCGACGGTCAGGTCCCGGCCCTCGAGCGACTCGGCCAGCCGGCGGGCGCTCGCCTCGTCGAGGACGGTCACGTCGGAGTTCTTCAGCTTGCCGTCCGGCCCGAAGTCGCGGCCCGCCGCGACCCGGCTGCCGTCGACCGACACCAGGCGCGAGCCGAACTGGCGCGGGGTCGCGTCGGCGCCCGCGTCCAGCACCGCGGCGATGTCCCAGTAGCCCGCCGAGACGAACGCCATCCGCTCGCGCTCGCGCTGCACGATCAGCCGGGTCGCCACCGACTGCACGCGGCCCGCCGAGAGCTTCGGCATGACCTTCTTCCACAGCACGGGGGAGACCTCGTAGCCGTAGAGCCGGTCGAGGATGCGGCGGGTCTCCTGCGCGTCGACCAGGTCCTGGTCGAGCTCGCGGGTGTTCTCCGCGGCGGCGCGGATCGCGGGCTCGGTGATCTCGTGGAAGACCATCCGGCGCACCGGGATCTTCGGGCGCAGCGTGTCGAGCAGGTGCCAGGCGATGGCCTCGCCCTCGCGGTCGGGGTCCGTGGCGAGGAGGAGCTCGTCGGCGTCCTTGAGCAGGTCCTTGAGCTCGGAGACCTTCGACTTCTTCTCCGGCGTGACGATGTAGAGCGGGTGGAACTCGTTGTCGACGTCGACCCCGAGCCGCGCCCACGGCTCGCCCTTGTACTTGGCCGGGACGTCCGCCGCGCCGCGCGGCAGGTCCCGGATGTGCCCGACCGAGGACTCGACGACGTAGTCGTTGCCCAGGTACGGCTGGATCTTCTTGGCCTTGGTGGGGGACTCGACGATCACCAGGCGGCGCACACGTCCGCCGGCGGACGTGGCCGTGCCGTTCCCGTTGCGGCGCCCCCCGCCGGCCGCGCTGCGGCGCGTGCGGGTGCCGGCGGCCGTGCCGTTGCTCTCGGCAGGCGCGTCGGTGTCGGTGCTCGTCGTTCGGGTTGCCACGTTGGTCCTACTCCATCCCTCCGGCCGCGTCGCCGGTCACGCACCGGTCCGCGTCCGACGTCCGGGCGTCTCGTTCGGGGCGGCGCGACGGACGGTTACCTCCGGTCACCGCGCCACTCTCCTTCACCCCCGGGGCCGACAGTATTGCTCTACGGCCGGCTCCCGCCGCCACGGTCGCACATCGACCGAGCATGTCGCATCCGTCACACCGCGTCGCGGCCGGAGGATCGACCGGGGGAGCGTAGCCCGGCGGTCAAGCCCGGGGCCGCCCCCAGTGTCTGGGCCATTCGGCCGTGTCCACATCGTCGGGCGCGGGGCCGACCAGCTCCACGAGACGCTGCAGGCGCCGCACCCCTGTGATCCGTAACGCCGGCCCTGCCGCCGGGCATTCCGGCTCGGCGGCCGGGACGAGGGCGAGATGGTGGCTCCGGCAGTGCGCCGGTGCGGGCTCCCTCGGCAGCGGGGGCAGGTCGAGGGCGGTGGTGCCGTCCGTGAGGACCAGGGCGGGCACCGGCCGGGTGCGGGGTGGCGACGACACGGGGCCGGGCGATGCGGGCGGGTCCGTGCTCCGGACGGGGCCGGACGGGGCGGCCGTCTCGGTCTCGGTGTCGCTGCTGGTGTCGGTGGCGGTCACGGTGTCGCTGCCGCTGTCGCTGTCGGTGTCGGAGTCGGTGGCGGCCGTCCGGTCGGCCCCTTCCCGGGCCGCAGAGGCCGCTGCGGCGCGCTCCCGGCACGCGTCGCAGGGCGGGAGCACGATCCGGGCGGGCGGCACGCCCAGGCGGGTCGTGGCGGCGATCAGGGCGTCGTGCGTGCCGGGGGCGGCGCCGTCGAGCGGCAGGACGTAGCCCCCGCGCCCGTCCGCGCGGCCGCAGGCGAGCACCCAGAGCCGCAACGCCGTGCCGTCGAGCTGGAACCCCCGCGGGACGGTCTTGCGCCGGTCCCGGCCCGTCCAGGCCCGTGCGAGGCCGGCGAGGTCGCGGCGGTAGGCGGTGCGCAGCTCGCGGCCCGCGCAGGTTCGCTCGCCGAGCTCGAACGGGATGCCGAACGGCGCCGCCGCGGCCCGGACGGCGGCCGCCCGCCCCGGGTCGGACACGTGGAGGCTGATCCGTGCGGTGTCCCCGGCGCCGAAGCGGGCGATCCGGGCCGGCCCGCACAGCAGCCCGGCGAGGTCGCCGAGCCGCAGCGGCCGGGCGTCCGCGGAGAACAGCGAGAGCTGGGACACGCGGCGCACCCTAGAACATCTGTTCGAGAGTTGATCGCGCGGCGCGCCGGATTCGCCCGACCGGAGGGCGACACGCCGGGGCGACACGCGCGCCGGTCGGCGCGGGTCGGCTGGTGGGCGTCAGCGAGGTGCGGCGCCCGGGACGGCGGCGAGCTTGGTGCAGTTGCCCGCCTCCTGGGCGGCCTTGTCGAGGCGTGGCGAGGTCTTGAGGTCGCCGAGCGCGTCCGGTGCCGTGAGCTGCTTGAGGTTGGTGTTGGTCTCGTCGAGGGCGGCGCGGAAGGCGTCGACGTTCGCCGGGTCGGCGGCGTCGACCTTGGCCTTGGCGGCACCGATGTCGTTCTGCAGCTTCTCCAGGCCGGAGGAGATCCGCGCGACGGTGTCGTCGCCCCCGCCGACCGGCGAGGCGCCGACCGCGCCGAGCTGGTCCCGGCTCTGCTGGAGGCCGGTCTGGCTGGCGCCGAGGTAGTCGGAGAGCCGCTGCTTGATCGTGGGCAGGTCGGCGCCGTCGAAGGCGGGCTGCGCCAGCACCGGGGTGGTGTAGGTCAGGACCGCGCCGCAGACCTTGTCGACCCAGGCGACGGGATCGGCGCCGCGGCCGGTCGCCGGGCGCGGCGCGGGGTCGGCGGTCGGGTTGCCCGCGACGACGGTCGCGCAGCCGCTGACGGACAGCAGCCCGCCGAGCACCACGGCGACGGCGAGCCGGGACGGCCGAGGCACGGGGAGCCTCCAGGGGATCAGGGAGCGGGGATCGGGAGCGGGGCCGGGGTCCGACAGTACGCGAGCCCGCGATCCCGCCCTGCTCAGCGGCCGGTCGTGGTGCTGCTGAGGCGGCTGAGGTCCTGGCAGGCGGGGGCCTTGGTCGCGGCGTCGGTCACCGCCGGGTCCAGTCCCGCGAGCGGGTCCTGGTTCGCGTCCTGCAGCTGCAGGACCGGCGCGACGGCGCCCTCGATGTCCTGCTTCAGCCTCGGGGAGGAGAGATCCAGGGCGTCGACCTGGGTCCGGGCCTGCTGGAAGGCCGAACGGTAGCCGCCGAGCTGGTCGCGGAACCTCGTCACGGCCTCGTCGCCACCGGACACCGGTGAGGCACCGAGGTTGTCGAGGTCGGCCAGCGCCTTGTCCAGCGACGAGGCCGTGTCGCCGAGGTAGGCGGAGAGGTTGCGGGCCTGCGCGGGCAGATCGGGGGCCTGCTGCGGGCCGACGATCGCCGCCTCGCGGAAGGTGGCGTAGGAGCTGCACAGGCCGTTCGTCCTGTCGACGGTCTCCTGCTCGCTCGCGCCGCCACACCCGGCGAGCAGCAGCCCGGCCGCGACCGCGGCCACCGCCGCGGCACGCCGCCGGGTGGCGCTGGTCCGCATCCTCATCCGTCCTCCACGTCCGCCCTGTCGCCGACCCCCTGTCGGCCCCGCCCGGGGCGCTGCGACGGTAGCGAGCCCGGCGCACACGCAGGAGGCCGCCCGCCCCACAGGGGGACGAGCGGCCTCCTGGATCGCCGAGAGGGCCCGGTGCGCGGCCGACCGGGCTCGGCTGGACGGCCGTGCCGGGTCAGGCCACCGGGCTGTCCGCCGGCGTCTCCTGGATCGACGACGTGCGCCGCTTCGACACCGTGACCGCGGCGACGATGACGATCACCGCGACGATGGCGATCGCGATCCGGATCGGGGCCGAGGCGCTCTCGCCGACCGTGAACACCACGACCGCCGGCGCGATCAGCACCGAGACCAGGTTCATGACCTTGATCAGCGGGTTGATGGCCGGGCCCGCCGTGTCCTTGAACGGGTCGCCGACGGTGTCGCCGATGACCGTGGCCTCGTGGGCGTCGGAGCCCTTGCCGCCGTGGTTGCCGTCCTCGACCAGCTTCTTGGCGTTGTCCCACGCGCCGCCGGAGTTGGCGAGGAAGATCGCCATCAGCGTGCCGGTGGCGATGGCACCGGCCAGGTAGCCGGCCAGCGGGCCGACACCGAGGCCGAACCCGACCGCGATCGGGGCGAAGATCGCCAGGAGGCCCGGGGTCGCGAGCTCGCGCAGCGAGTCCCGGGTGCAGATGTCGACGACGCGGCCGTACTCCGGCCGGTCCGTGCCGTCCATGATCCCCGGCTTGCTGGCGAACTGGCGGCGCACCTCGTAGACGACCGCGCCCGCCGCACGGGTCACCGCGTTGACGGCCAGCCCGGAGAACATGAAGACGACGGAGGCGCCGATGATCACGCCGACGAGGGTGTTCGGGCTGAACACCTCCGCGCTGAACGTGTTGCCCGCGTCCTGCAGCGCCACCCCGGCCTTGCCGAGCGCCTGGGTGAACGCGTCCCGGTACGAGCCGAAGAGCGCCGTCGCCGCCAGCACCGCGGTGGCGATGGCGATGCCCTTGGTGATCGCCTTGGTCGTGTTCCCGACCGCGTCGAGCTCGGTGAGGATGTCGACGCCCTCGCCCTCGACGTCGCCGGACATCTCGGCGATGCCCTGGGCGTTGTCGGAGACCGGGCCGAAGGTGTCCATCGCGACGATGACGCCGACCGTGGTCAGCAGGCCGGTGCCCGCCATGGCGACGGCGAACAGCGCGACGACGATGGAGCCGGACAGCAGGAACGCCCCGTAGACCGCGGCGCTGATCACGAGCGCCGTGTAGACCGCGGACTCGAAGCCGATCGAGATGCCGGACAGGATGACGGTGGCGGCGCCGGTCAGCGACGAGCGCCCGACGTCCTGCACCGGCTTGTCCTCGGTGCCGGTGAAGTAGCCGGTCAGCCAGAGGATGACGCCCGCGAGCACGATGCCGATGACCACCGCGACCGACGCGATGAGGCGCGGGTCCTGGGTCAGCGTGGTGACGGACTGGTCGGTCGGGTTCGTCAGGTCGGCGAAGCTGCCGGGCAGGTAGAGCCACGCCGCGATGATCGACAGCACGCCGGCGAAGACCGCCGAGATGTAGAAGCTGCGGTTGATCGCCTTGAGGGTGTTCTCGCCCTGGCGGGCCCGGGTGACGTAGACGCCCATGACCGCGGTGACCACGCCGATGGCCGGGATGATCAGCGGGAACAGCAGGCCCTGCAGGCCGAACGCCGCCGAGCCGAGGATCAGGGCGGCCACCAGGGTGACCGCGTAGGACTCGAAGAGGTCGGCCGCCATGCCGGCGCAGTCGCCGACGTTGTCGCCCACGTTGTCCGCGATGGTCGCGGCGTTGCGCGGGTCGTCCTCCGGGATGCCCTGCTCCACCTTGCCGACCAGGTCGGCGCCGACGTCGGCCGCCTTGGTGAAGATGCCGCCGCCGACACGCATGAACATCGCCAGCAGGGCCGCGCCGAAGCCGAAGCCCTCCAGGACCTTGGGTGCCTGGCCGGCGTAGACTAGCACGACGAGCGCGGCGCCGAACAGGCCCAGGCCGACGGTGAACATGCCGACGACGCCGCCGGTGCGGAACGCGATGCGGGTGGCCTTCTCCCGACCGCCCGGCTCGCGCGAGGCCGCGGCCACGCGGATGTTCGCGCGGGTGGCGAGCCACATGCCGAGGTAGCCGATCGTGGCGGAGAAGACCGCACCGATCACGAAGAAGACCGACCGGCCGATGCGTTCGCCGAGGTCGTCCGCGGGCAGGGCCAGCAGCAGCAGGAAGACGACGACCACGAAGACGCCGAGCGTCCTGAACTGTCGTTTCAGGTACGCCTGGGCGCCTTCCTGGACCGCCTCTCCGATCTCCTGCATCCGCTTGGTGCCCTGGCCGGCGGCCAGCACCTCCCGGAGCAGCATGTAGCCGATGGCCAGGGCCGCGAGCGCGACGACGGCGACCACGCCGACGACGACGCGATCACCCGAGCCGAGCTCGAGGCCCACAGCGGGCACGGACATCCGTCCTCCTGTTGCGTCGGTGTGCGCCAGGGAGGCCGAATCGGCCGGCTCGCGTTCCGACGGCATCCCTGGCGTCGAGCGCATGCTCCGTCGCGTCGGTGCGACGGGCGCGTGCAGTCTACGAGTGTGTCCGATGTCGCACCTGCGATCCACACCACCCCACCCCTCCGACGGGCGAGGTGATCAAGAACACAGACGGCCGAATGGCCGAACCTGCAGGTCCGATTGATGATTGAACGGTCATCTTCCGGGACCGCGCCCCGAGCCGGCGAGCCCACCCTGCCCCGCAGCGCACCCGTCCCGCGCCGACCGCGGGCGGCCGGCCGGGCCCGGGTGCGTCCGGCGGTGGCTGACACGCCGCGAGTTCCGGACGGGCGTGCACGCGGAACCGTCGGTGCGGTGTGCGAGCCTCGACGGCATGCGCGACCAGGCGATCGGGTGGGCGGGCGACGGGCCGGTGCTCGTCGAGGGGCCGCCGGACCCGGTCGGGCCCGCGGCGTCGGCGCCCCGGTCGGCGCGTGGGCTGGAGCTGCTGAACCGGGTGCTCGCGGGATCGGGGGTCGACCCGGACGTGCCCGTCGTCGAGCTCGGGGCCGACGGGGCGCTGCCACCCGAGCCGGCCGAGCTCGACGACGAGTTCGACGAGTTCGACCCTGCCGAGGCGACGAACCCGCTGCGCCACGCGGTACGGCTGCCGCCCCGTGCCGGGCGCGCCGTCGACTGGCCGGCCTGGGCCCCGGCCGAAGTGGTCGAGGCGTTCCGCCGGGCGGGCGTGACCCGGCCGTGGAGCCACCAGGCGGAGGGCTCGGAGCTGGCCCACGCGGGCCGGGACGTCGTGGTCGCCACCGGGACCGCCTCCGGCAAGTCCCTCGTCTACCAGCTGCCCGTGCTCTCGCGGCTCGCCGCCGAGCCGCGCGCCACGGCGCTCTACCTCTCGCCCACCAAGGCGCTGGCCGCCGACCAGCTCCGGGCCCTGCGCGAGCTCGGCCTGCCCGACGTCCGACCGGCGGCGCTCGACGGCGACACCCCGATGGACGAGCGGGACTGGGCCTGCCGACACGCGCGCTGGATCTTCAGCAACCCGGACATGCTGCACCGCTCGGTGCTGCCCCGGCACGGCCGCTGGGCCGGCTTCCTGCGCCGCCTCGCGTTCGTGGTGGTCGACGAGTGCCACACCTACCGCGGGGTCTTCGGCTCGCACGTCGCGTTGCTGTTGCGCCGCCTGCTGCGCGTCGCCCGGCGCTACGGCGCGCGCCCCACGATCGTGCTCGCCTCGGCGACGGTGGCACGGCCGGCCGAGTTCGCCTGTCGGCTGACCGGCCGCGAGGTGCGCGCGGTGACCGACGACGGCTCGCCGAGCGCGGGCCGGACGGTCGCGCTGTGGGAACCGCCGCTGCTGCCCGAGCTCCGCGGGGAGAACGGCGCCCCGGTCCGCAGGCCCGCCTCGGCCGAGTCCTCCCGCATGCTGGCGGACCTCGTGGTCGAGGGTGCCCGGAGCCTCGCGTTCGTCCGCTCCCGGCGCGGGGCGGAGGTCACCGCGCTCGGCGCCCGGCGCCTCGTCGCCGACGTCGACCCGGATCTGGTGCCGCGGATCTCGGCCTACCGCGGCGGCTACCTGCCCGAGGAGCGCCGGGCGCTGGAGAGCGCGCTGATGCGCGGCGAGCTGCTCGGCGTGGCCACGACCAACGCCCTCGAGCTGGGCGTCGACATCGCGGGGCTCGACGCCGTGGTCGTGGCCGGGTTCCCGGGGACCCGGGCCTCCTTCTGGCAGCAGGCGGGCCGCGCGGGCCGCGCGGGCGACGAGGCACTGGTGGTGCTCGTGGCGCGGGACGACCCGATGGACACCTACCTCGTGCACCATCCTCGCGCGCTCATCGGCGCGCCGGTGGAGAGCTGCGTGCTCGACCCCGGCAACCCCTACGTGCTGGCGCCGCAGCTGGTCTGCGCGGCCGCCGAGCTGCCCCTCACCGAGGAGGACGTGGCGGACGTCTTCGGCGGGGCCGTGGCGGAGGAAGTGCTCGCCGAGCTGGTCGAGGACGGCGTGCTGCGCCGGCGTCCGGCCGGGTGGTTCTGGCCGACGACCCGGGAACAGCCCGCCGCCTCCGTCGACATCCGCGGCTCCGGGCTGGGGCAGGTGGCGCTGGTGGAGGCCGGGACCGGGCGGATGCTGGGCACGGTCGACGGCGCCTCCGCGCCCGGTACCGCGCACCCCGGGGCGGTCTACCTGCACCGCGGCGAGAGCTACGTGGTCGACGAGCTCGACCTCGACGCCGGCGTCGCGCTCGTGCACCAGGAGGAGCCCGACTGGCGCACGGACGCCCGCTCGAGCTCGGACGTCGAGATCGTGGCCGTGCGGGCGCGCAGCGACCACGGGCCGGTCTCCGTGTTCTTCGGCGACGTGCGGGTGACCAGCCAGGTCGTCGGCTACCAGCGCCGCACACCCGACGGGACGGTGCTGGAGACCGTCCCGCTGGAGATGCCCGCGCAGACGCTGGAGACCCGCTCGGTCTGGTACACGATCGACGACTCCGTGCTGGCCGACGCCGGGATTGAGCCGGCGCGCCTGCCCGGCGCGCTGCACGCGGCCGAGCACGCCGCGATCGGCCTGCTTCCGCTCTTCGCCATCTGCGACCGATGGGACATCGGCGGCCTCTCGACCGCGCTCCACCCGGACACCGGGCTGCCGACGGTGTTCGTCCACGACGGCCACCCGGGCGGAGCCGGCCTGGCCGAGCGGGGGCATGCGGTGCTCGAGCGGTGGCTGCGGGCGACCCGCGAGGCGATCCGCGACTGCGGCTGCCGCACCGGGTGCCCCTCGTGCGTGCAGTCGCCGAAGTGCGGCAACGGGAACAACCCGTTGGACAAGGCCGGTGCGGTCCGCGTGCTGGACCTCGTGATCGAGGCGCTCGCACGGCATCCGAGCCGAGCGGGTCGAGCGGGCCGAGTGGGCTGAGCGGAGCGAGTTGCTGCGACGCGCGGTCGTCGTCGGCCGCCGCCGGCGGGCCCGTCGGGGGCCGGACCGGCCGGCGGCGGCCAGCGGGCGGTGGGTCCGTACGGGGGTCGGCGACGGAGCGCCTCGGTCCCACCGCGGTCTGGGGAGCGTGCTCGTGGACGGTGCTGCCGACCCCGCTGTGCGGGTCGACCGCGCCGTGCTGTGT
The DNA here is from genome assembly GCF_021283305.1 of Pseudonocardia kujensis. GTDB lineage: Bacteria > Actinomycetota > Actinomycetes > Mycobacteriales > Pseudonocardiaceae > Pseudonocardia > Pseudonocardia kujensis. Next base: position 3,893 of record NZ_JAJSOK010000100.1, on the reverse strand, counting down.
TCAGTAGGCCCGGTCCACGCGGGACCCGCCAGACGCGGTCGCCGATCGGTGCCCGTCCCACGACGAGCGAGGGCGCCCGGATCGATCGACGGGCAGCCGTCGTCCGGGCGGCTGCAGGTGGTGGCGGCGGGGGCCGTGACACCGTTCACCGGGCCGCTCCGACCGTTCACCGGGTGGCCGCCCGGTGGCGCCTCGCCGGGTGCCGTGGTTGCGGTCTCCGGCACCGGCCCGGCGTGCGCGCGGCCCGTCGCCGCCCCGGCGGCGAGCAGGCTCCACGGCCGGCGTACGTGCACCTCGACGAGCGCGTTCCAGCCGTCGAGGGTGCACCGCACGAGCTCGGCGGCCATGGCGTCGGTGACCCGCCGCGCCGCGGCGCAGGCAGCGTGTTCCCCCTGTACGGGGTCGCCGGCCGCGGCGAGCGCGGCGAGATCGGCGGCCGCTTCCGCCCGGTGCCGGGCGAGCACGGCGCCGCCGACGTCGACGAGGAACGCCGTCACCGCCAGCAGCGCCGCCGCCGCGAAGGCCGCCCAGACCGTGGCGGACCCCCGGTCCGCCGGCCCGCCGGGGCTGCTCATGCCGCCGCCTCGGAGGAGAGGGCGGCGCCGGGTTCCCTCGCGCCCACGGCCCTGCCGCTGACGCGGATCGGCAGCGGGCCGACGGGTGCCGCACTGACGACGGCACGGACCTCCTCCGCCGTCGTGCTGAGCTCGATCACGGCGCCGCCCGGGGCGAGCGCCGCGGCCGCGGCACGTCCGCGATCCGCCTCACCCCGGGCAGCGAGGCGGACGAGCTCGCGGGCGGCGTCGGTGCACCGGACCGCGGCGGCGACCGTGGCGACGGCGCCGAGCGCGGCGAGGACCACCAGGGTGAGCGCGCTCAGCGCGATCGCCGCCTCCACGGTGACCGCGCCGCGCTCGGCCGGGCGCATCAGAAGGTGACCGACAGCGCGCGCTGCACGAGCTGGGTCAGCGCCGTGACGATCGAGTCGCCGCTGATCACGGTGTAGAGCACCGCCGCGAACGCGGCGGCCGCCAGGGTCCCGATGGCGTACTCCACCGTCGACATGCCGCGGTCGTTCGCCGTGAGCCGGGCGGCGAGGGAGTGGAGGAGAACGGTGATCCGCAGACGGATCCGGCGGAGGCGGCGTGCCGAGCTCCGGTCGGGCGGGCCGGGGTCGGCCGGCACGCCCTGCTCGGCCACACCCGCGGGGCGGACGTCGGGCGCAGGACAGGCGTGCAGGACTTCGCTGCGCGGACCGGGCCGCCGGTGGGTCCGCGCGTGGCAGCGGGGTTCGGGACGGGGCGGGGCGAGTGCGGGCAGGGACATCGGTCCTCCTGAAGGGATCGGGTGCTGAGGGATCGGCGGGCGCGGGACGCGGGGGCGGCCGGGCGGCTCCGGGGACGGTCACCATCGCGCCAGCGCCTCCCCGGCGAGCCCGAGGACGACCGGGGCGATGCCCAGGGCGAGGAAGGCCGGCAGGAAGCACACGCCGAGCGGCGCGGCGATGAGCACGGCGGCCCGCTCGGCCTTCGCCTCGGCGGAGTCGGCGAGACCGGCGCGGAGCCGCGCCGCCTCGGACCGCGCCACCCGTGCCAGGCCGGCGCCGGTGTCGGCCGACCGGCGCGCGGCGCGGCCGAACGCCTCGAGGCCCGGCACGGTCGCCACCGCGGCCCACGCCTCGGCCGGCGCCGACCCGAGCTCGAGCAGCCCGGCCGCCCGACGCAGCCCGGTGCCGACCTCACCCTCGATTCGCAGAGCCGCCGCCTCGGCCGCCGAGGGGACCGGGAGGCCCGCCTCGAGGCACGTGGCCAGGAGTTCCCAGCCCGCCGCCAGCCCGCCGGCATCCGCCCTCCGACCCGGTCGCGCCGCGGCCCGCGCCACGAGGAGGTGCAGGCCCACGGCGCCGGCCGCACCGACGACGACCGCAGCGACGGCCGCAGCGGCGGAGCCGCCCGCCACCGTCCACACGACGACGGCCACGGCCAGCCCACCCACCACGGCCCAGCCGCGGCGGAGGGGCGCGACCACGCCGTCCGCTGGCGCCGCGGTCGTGGCGACGAGGGCACTCAGCCGGATCCGGGCGTCCGGAGCCCCGCCCACCAGCAACGCGAGGGCGAGAGACACCAGGGCGACGGCGAGCGACGTGGGCGAACCGGTGGGCAGGTGCGTCGTCGACGTCGTCATCGGGTCACCGGGCCCGTCGCGATCCGATCGCTCCAGAGCAGGCCGGCAAGGAGCAAGCCGGACCCGACGACCAACAGGACCTGACCGAGCAGGCTGCCGCGCAGCACGCCGAGTGGGTCGGCCCCGAGCAGGTGCCCCAGGCCGAGCCCGAGCACCGGCAGGGCCGTCAGCACTCCGGCCGTCGCCCGCGGACCGGCGAGCCGGGCGCGGACGCGCGCCTCGAAGGCGAGGCGCCAGCGCAGGTCGGCGAGGGTGCCGGAGAGGAGGTCCGCGAGCGGGGCACCGTGCCGGTCGGCCAACGACCACGCCCCCGCGAGGCGGCGCAGCTCGGCGGCCACCAGGTCGGCCCGGGCGCCCGCAGCGCGGCGGAGCGCGGCCGGGACGTCGTCGCCCAGGCGGGCGGCGGCCGCCGCCGGAGCCAGCGCCTGCGCCGCCAGGGGGCCGTCCGCCCGGGCCCCGTCGAGGGCGGTGGCGGGATGCGCCCCGCTGCGGAGTTCTTCGACGATCCGGGACACCGCTTCGGCCAGTTCGGTCGCGGCCGTGGTCGCTCCCGCCCGCGCGCGGGCCCGCGCCCGGCGCCTCCGCACGACCTCGGCCGCCGCGGCCCCGGCAGCCGCACCGGCCGGGCCGCCGAGCAGCAGACCGAGCCCGGCCCCGCCGAGCACGACCAGGACACGGAACGGCGGCACCACCGAGGTGCGGGTCGTGCCTGCCGGGACGAGGACCCGCAGGCGACGGGCCGCGGACGACCCGGGAGCGCACACGAGGGCTGCGGCGAGGAGGGCCGGCACCGCCGCGCTCACGACGCGCCCCACGGCGCCGGCACGCCCCGTTCGGCGAGGAGCCGGCCCAGGTGGTCCCGGTCCGCGGTCCAGCCCCGGCCGCGTTCCCACACCGGCCGGACGACGACCTCGGCGGGCCCGGTCGCGCCCTGCCGCCCGAGCACGCCGACGGCCTCGAGCACCCGGCCGCGCGAGGTGCGGCGCATGTGCAGCACGACCTGCACGGCGGCGGCGAGCTGGCTGTGCAGGGCGGCCCGCTCCATCCCGCCGAGCGCGGCGAGGGCCTCGAGCCGGGCCGGGACCTCGCGCACCGAGTTGGCGTGGACCGTGCCCGCGCCGCCGTCGTGACCGGTGTTCAGGGCCGACAGCAGGTCGCAGACCTCCCCGCCCCGGACCTCGCCCACGACGACCCGGTCCGGGCGCATCCGCAGCGCCTGGCGGAGGAGGTCGCGCAGGCTCACCCCGCCCGCACCCTCGATGTTCGCGGGCCGTGCCACCAGCCGGACGACCTGCGGGTGCCGGGGCTGGAGCTCCTGCGCGTCCTCCACGGTGAGGATCCGCTCGGCCGGGTCGACCGCGCCGAGCAGGGCGGCGAGCAGCGTGGTCTTGCCCGAGCCGGTGCCACCCGAGACGAGCACCGCGAGCCGGGCCGCGACGACCGCGCGGAGCAGCTGTTCGGCCGTGGGCTCGAGCGTGCCGAGACGGGCGAGGGAGCCGAGGTCGTGTGCGGCGGGGCGCAGCACCCGCAGCGAGAGGCCGGTCCCGTCGACCGCGACGGGGGCGAGCACGGCGTGCAGCCGCACCCCACGAGCAGCGCCGGCCCCGTCCGGACCGCCCGCGAGCCAGCCGTCGACGTAGGGGCTGGCGTCGTCGAGCCGGCGGCCGGCGGCGAGGGCGAGGCGCTGGGCGAGCCGCCGGACCGCCCTC